>DATMNN010000077.1:0-48120 GCA_035569025.1 Terriglobales bacterium | reverse complement strand
TCGTCACCAGGTCCGATCCATAGACCGGATCCGCTTCTACCGTCCGCTTCGGAGTGTGTCCTTTACGAGGCATTTCAGCTTCTAGCTCCTGGCTTCTAGCTTCTTGCTAGAGCCTCAGACGCGGCTCGCCGCGTCGCTACTGTTAACTCTTTTTCGCGCGCTTGGCGCCGTACTTCGAACGTCCCTGCTGCCGATTGGCGACGCCGGTTGCATCCAGCGTTCCGCGCACCACGTGATACCGCACACCCGGCAGATCCTTCACACGGCCGCCGCGGATAAGCACGATTGAGTGCTCCTGCAGGTTGTGGCCGACGCCTGGAATGTAGGTCGTCACCTCAATCCCGTTGGTCAACCGCACGCGGGCCACTTTACGCAGCGCCGAGTTCGGCTTCTTGGGAGTCTGGGTGTACACGCGCGTACAAACGCCGCGCTTCTGCGGACAGGACTGCAGCGCCGGACTCGCCGTCTTGTACTTCGTCCGTTCGCGGCCCTGCTTTACGAGCTGATTAAAAGTTGGCACTCTCGCCACTCCCAACGCGGCAAGCCGCGTCTCTCAAGCTTTTCCTTCGAGACAAGGATTCCCTCATCTCCGGTCTGGCACAGGCCACAAGCCCAGCCATACTCTCCCGCGCGGCTTTTCCGATTCGAGCCGGCCGGTGAGAAATTACTATCCCGTTTCAGACTGTTGCCGACGACGGTGGCGCCACGCCTGACCGAACATTTCCGGTTCGGAGGCGCTCCGTTTCGTCTGCTTCTCCTGCATAGCCTCGCGTGTCTTCCGGTTCTTCGTGTCGGAACCGGGCGCCAAGGTTTTCGCAGGACATTTCAGCGAGGGCGTCTTCGGTCTCGCGTGCCGACCGAATCCGTATTTCTTCAAAGCTCAGCCAGGAATTTCCCGGCATCTGCGGGCGGAAACCATCCATCCCATCAGACCACCGACTGCAGGCAAGCCAGATGTAACTCGCGGAACCTTTTGATAATAGCAAGGGACTTGCACATCGTCAACCACTGTGGGACGCATCATAGAAAAGCAGGGGTCAGGTCTCAGGCGTCAGCTCTCAGCTCTCAGCTCTCAGGAATATCGATCTGGCAGGAACCAGTGTCAATGAAATCGAAGCACGGTGTTCATGAGACATTCCTGACAGCTGAGAGCTGTTCCTTAGCTCCTTGCCCAAACTGACAGTGACCTTCTACACTGACTGCTTTCCGCAACACACTACGCTCGCGTCTGGTAGACGGACGCGAGGAGGGTTCATGGATCGTTGCTGTATGGAACATTGTTGTCGTCGCCTACTACTCCTACCGGCTCTTGTCGCTCTTTTGGTTCTTTCGGGTTGCGTCGGTAAAAGCACTAGTAATCCGGAAAGCGGAAACGTCCAGAACGTGACCTTGAACCCTACGAACACGCTTTCCCTGGAATTTGGGAAAAGTGCGAATTTCACCGCCACGGCGCGCGATTCCGCTGGGCGAACCGTTTTCACAACGATCCATTTCAATTCCGACAATAACGCCGCTCTGACGATTGCCAACAACGGTCAGGCCTGCGCCGGACGTTGGGATTCGCTGAGTAGCCCGGTCCGTTGCAATCCCGGAGTCGAGGGGATCGCCAACGTCACGGCTGAAGCCGAAGGCGTAAGCAGCGCCCCGGTCAAAATCTACGTTCATGAGCACATTCAGAGCATGCAGGTGACACCCGTCGCCGGGCAAACGTGCTTGCAAACCACCTGCAGCTGCTTTTCGCAGGGCACTGCGTGGCAGTTTCAGGCCACCGCTTTCGGCGTTAATAAGACGGACATCACCAATTCCGTCGGGCCCATCAACTGGTCTTCGTCGAATCCAACTGTGCTGACAGTCGACGCCGTCGTGGACGAGCCCAATAATCAGGTCCAGGTCACCGCCAGAACTCCGGGCATCACACAACTCTTTCCAAGCGTCTCCGGAACAACCGGCGACCCCTTGACCTACACCGCTTGCCTGGTGAAATCGATCAAGCTGCAAGTCCAGGGCGGATCGGGAAACTCGACTACACTGAATGCCGGGGGCGCCAAAACAATCGAAGCGACCGTCGTTGACACGCTCGACTTCACTCTGAAGCAACCGCCGCTGACCTGGAGCACGTCGAACCCGGAAATCGCCACGGTCACCACGTCGGGAGTGGTTACGGCGCGTCAGAACGCTGGCACGGCTGACATTTCGGCATCCTGCACTCCGCCATCTTGTAACATCGGGGTTCTGCCGGGACTTCCGATCTACTCCTCTGGTGGCACTCTCCCGAACGGTCAACCGGCCTTCGGAGTCATCGTTGCGCAGGTAACGCAGTCCAAGCCTCCGACCGCCACCGCGTGGGTCGCCACCCAGGACTGCAAGACAAACTTTAATTGCACCAGCGTCATGTTCCCCGTGACCACAGGGACCACCCCGGTCGGCAACGCGGCCGGTGTGCCGTTTACGCCGAACTCCATGGTGTTTACTCCGACCGGAACTCGCATCTATATGGGCAGTGACCAGGGGCTGATGTTCGTGGATGTGAGCGCTTCGACGCCCACGGTGAGCACCGTTTCCACCGCGACGACCCCTTGCAATGCGGCCGTTTGCGGCAAAGTGCTGACCATTTCCCCGGACAGCAATCGGGTGGTCGTATCGGATACGACGACCATACCCAATCAGGTCTATATTTTTGACGCCACGCACGCCACCACACCTCCTACCAACTTGCTGATCGATGGGGCTGTCGCCGCCGCTTTCTCGCCGGACCAGATGAAACTCTTCATTCTGACCAGCAGTGGCAAGTTGTTTGTGTCCTCGACCGTGGACGCGCTCACTTTCACCAATATTGCGCCCGGCGCCACGGGTCTGTCTTTTGCGGCCGATGGCAGCCTTGCTTACGTCTCCGGTGAGCCCGGTTCCGCAATTTCAGGATTCGCGACTTGCAATGCTCACGATCTGGGTGCTTCGCCGGCGCTGCCGTCGAACCCGCCCAGTGTTGTCGCCTTGCCGGGCGTGACAGAGAATCAATCGCTCGTCACCCAAAACCTACTTGCGATTGTGCCGCCGGACATCCAGTTCCTGACCGCAAACTTCTCGCACGCAGATCTGCAGGTCGGGCAGTTGACCTGTCCAAATCTGGGTTTGACGTTCACACCCGGATCATCGTTCAACCTTGGACAGGGCGCTTTTACGCCGCTTCTCATGCACGTTACCGGCGACGGCTCGCAGGTGATCATCGTCGCGCAAAACATCCCGGCGGTGCTGACCTTCAACGTCAACGGCGGCACGACCACCGCCATTCCGCTGGCGAACAATGCTTCTCCTTTGGCAGCCTCCGCAACACAGGACGGCTCCCAGGTATTCGTCACTTCTTGTGACGGTGATCCCCAGAATCCGAACACCTGCGGTTCCATTCACATCGTGAACACGCTGAACGGGGGCGACATACAGCAGGCGATTTTCACGAACGTCAATACCAACGACAGCATGTGTAACAACCTGCCCGGCCCCCCCTGCCTTCCGAACCTGATTGCGGTACGGCCGCAGTAGGAAACACTTCACGCGTAGAGACGCGGGCTTACCGCGTCTCTGTCCGCGTCTCCGCACAATGATTCTTCCGGTTGTGGGAATTGATTCGCGTGAGTTTCCTACGGTAGCTCTTTGCCGATGCTGTCGAGCACGCCGTTGATAAACTGGACCGACTCGGGCGTCGAAAATTTGCGGGCGATTTCAAGCGCCTCGTTGATGATCACTGCCTTGGGTGTTTCGGGATAGCTCAGAAACTCCGCCACCGCCTCGCGAAGGATATTGCGATCGACCGCCGCCATGCGTTCCATGCGCCAGTGCTGCGTGTTTTTCTCGATCAAAACATTAATCTCGACGGCGCGGTCACTGGCCACGCGAAATAGGTCTTCGGCAAAGCCGCGCACATCTTCTTCCACATTCGTCCGCTCGCCCCAAAACGATTTCCGGACGGCCTCCGGCTCCTGCTTCCCCATGTCGGCCTGAAACAGCATCTGCAATGCGAGTTCGCGGGATTTGCGTCGAGTACCCAAAGTCAGTTCCCAGTTCTCAGTTCTCGGTTCCCAGTCTTATTGCCTATTTGAAGAATACACAACTAGCGGCGGGACTTCTTTCTGAAAGGCTTGATGGCGCGAGATTGAGGGCTCTTACTGAGAACTGGGAACTGGGAACTGAGAACTGCACTCTTCAGATTCGCCATCTCCACCGCCGCCTGTGCCGCTTCAAATCCCTTGTTACCCATTTTCAATCCGGCGCGGTCGATCGCCTGTTCGAGAGTGTCGCAGGTCAGAACGCCGAAGGCGTGGGGCACGCCCGTCTCTTGTGCTGATTGGCCGATGCCGCGCGTCACCTCGTTCACGATTACGTCGTAGTGCGCGGTGTCTCCGCGAAGCAGACAACCGATACAGAGAATCGCATCGTACCTCTTCGTTTCGGCAAGAGTGCGCGCCGCAATGGGAATCTCAAAGGCGCCCGGAACACGCACGAGCGCAATGTCCTTCTTCTTCGCACCCGAGCGGACCAGCCCGTCATTGGCGCTTTGAAAGAGCCGCTCGGTGATGAAAGAGTTGAAGCGCGAAACCACGATCGCGAACCGTAAACCGGCTGCGTTCAGACCACCTTCCATTGCGGGAATCGAAGGTTCTGGCACGCGCTCCAACTTGATGGGCTTCTTCTTGATCTTGTTTTTCTCCGTGACTCGGCGACTCCAAGCTGGGTTTTGATCTTCCTGCGTCACATTAGTCACTTTCCTTTAAACTGCGCCGGCCGCTTTTCCAGAAACGCCGTCGTACCTTCTTTCTTGTCTTCGGACGAGCACGCCACCGCGAAGAGCACCGCTTCCAGATACAGTCCTTCGGCCAGCGTCATTTCCATTCCTTTATTGACGGCCTCCATCGCATACTGCACGGCTAGCGGCGCGTTCGCGATGATCTTCGCGGCGATTGCTTCGGCGCGCGGAATCAAATCCGCCGGCGCGGTTACTTCGTTTACCAATCCGATCCGATGCGCTTCCTGCGCGGTGATCATCTCGCCGGCGAGAACCATCTGCATCGCCAGGCCCTTACCGACGAGCCGCGGCAGGCGCTGCGAGCCGCCGTATCCCGGAATAATTCCCAGTTTCACTTCCGGCTGCCCGAGTTTGGCGTTGTCGCTCGCCAGACGCATGGTGCACGCCAGCGCCAGTTCGCATCCGCCGCCTAGCGCGAATCCGTTGATACACGCGATTACCGGCTTGCCCAGATTCTCGATCAGATTCAGGACCGACTGTCCGCGATGCGTGTATTCCTTTCCGGTAACCGCATCTTGTTTGGCGAGTTCGGAAATGTCGGCTCCTGCGATGAACGCTTTTTCGCCCGCTCCGGTAAAGATCACAACGCGCACCGTGGCATCGGACTTGATGTCATGAAACGCCGCGCGCAGTTCTTCCATCGTCGCCATATTGAGGGCGTTGAGAACTTTGGGTCGGTTCACCGTGACGTGGGCGATGGAGTTCTTCTTTTCGACGAGTATGTTTTCGTAGCTCATATGACTTCCATTGCGAATTCTAGGATCAAAATATTCCTGACCTCAAACTGCGCTCGATGTTGTCGCGCTCCAGTAGAACCTTCTCACTGCCGGCAGCAACAAAAAAATTAGCGGAACGAAGAAGGCAACCGCCATCGCCATCTCGTCGGCGTCCCGACTATTTTCGTCAAAGATGCTGTAAAGAAACACGGCCAGCATCCCCACGTCAGTGGCAAGCGATAAGACCCAACCCCAGAACCGCTGCTTCCACAGGCCCCAGACGGCGATCAGGGTGATGACTGCCGGCACTCCCAGGACTGCGGCCCCGATCAGTAGCCCGTGGACTGTATCGGCGGCATCGGGATCCGCCAGCGTCTCGTGCGAACGCGTCAGCGTGAGCAGATACACCGTCAGCCCAGCCAGTGACAAGCCGAGCAAGAACTGCAACACATTCACGACCGCGATCAACATCGGACGTTTCATGCTGCCTCCATTATCTTGCGCAGCGCTTTTAGTTCTTCAATCTGACTTCTGACGTCCACAATTTCAGAAATTCCCGGCCACCGGCTTCTCCGGATTCGCGTAATCATAGAACCCGCGGCCGGTTTTGCGCCCGTACCATCCTGCCATCACCAATCGTTTCAGCAGAGGAGGCGACGCGAACCGCCGTTCCTTGAATTCGTCATACATCACGTGCGTGATGTAGTAGGTCGTATCGAGTCCGACAAAATCCAGCAGCGTGAACGGTCCCATTGGGTAGCCACAGCCAAGCTTCATCGCGTTGTCGATGTCTTCGATCGACCCCACACCTTCTTCGTAAGCGCGAATCGCATCCAGCAGATACGGCACCAGCAGCCGGTTCACGATGAATCCGGTCTTATCGGAGGTTCGCACGGGAACCTTGCCGAGCTTCTTCGCGAACTCGTAAGCGGCATCGTAAACGTCCGGCGCGGTGGCGATGGTGCGGACGACTTCCACCAGCTTCATGAGCGGCACAGGATTGAAAAAGTGCAGTCCGATGAATCTTTCCGGGCTCTTCACCGCCGTCAGGAGCTCAGTCACGGAAATAGAGGAGGTATTCGAAGCGAAGATTGCGTCTTTCTTGACGATGCCGTCGAGGGACGCGTACATCTTCTTTTTTTCCTCGACGTTCTCGATGATGGCCTCGATGATGATGTCGCTATTAGCGAGGTCTTCGCGCTTGGTCGTGCCCTTTAGTCTCGCCCAGGCAGCATCTTTTTGTTGCGTCGTAATTCCACCCTTGTCAGCCGGACGCTCGGCAAACTTCGCCAGCGACTTCTCAATGCCTACAAAACCTTTATCGAGATATTTCTGCTCGACTTCGAGGACGGTGACGTCGAACCCAGCCATCGCCGCGACCTGCGCGATGCCAGAACCCATCAGACCACAACCGAGAACTCCAACTTTCTTGATTTCCATAATTGCTTCCTCGTAAAGATCGCCTTGTCATCCCGAAACCTGCCTTACGAAGAAGGGCGGGAGCGGGACCTCACAACAGCCTGTGGCGCCATTGCAGTTAACAGCAATCATTCAAAGAGCGATGGTGGCCCACATGTCTTATAAAGCCCTATCGGAAGCCATAGAGGCTTATCTTCTGACAGGGTCACTTCCTCAGAATATTGCTTGAAACACCGCTTCCTGACCTCGACTTTGTAGCGGCCAAGGGCCAATGGCACGGGGCCGAACTCGCCAGTGGGCGTCTTAATCACCTTCACCTTCCTGTGTGAGCCAACATTAAAAACAACAACCTTCACATTCTGGACTAAGCCGTCGGGGCCAAGTACTCGACCGCTGATCGATGCCTGTCCAGAGCATGGCAACACTATGAGTACACCTGCTAGAAGTCCGATCCATTTCATGCAATCCTCGCGACTCGAATATTCGAAAACAGAACGTACGTAGACAGGAACTTCAACTCATGCCCTCCAATCAGACCGCAAAGCAAGACGCTCATCATCAAGGCACGCAAACCTAACGTCCTTGTCACTGAAAGCTCTCCACCACCATAGCGATCCCCTGCCCGCCGCCAATGCACGCCGTTGCTAGTCCGTACTTTTTCTTTCGTCGGCGCAGTTCATAGAGCAGCGTAATCACCAGCCGCGCTCCCGTAGCCCCCAGCGGATGCCCGAGCGCTATTGCACCGCCGTTGACGTTGACTTTCTCGCGATCCAATCCCAGCTCTTTTTCGACCGACAGATACTGCGCCGCAAACGCTTCGTTTACTTCGATCAGGTCGATGTAATCCAAAGTCAGTCCAGCGCGCTGCAACGCCAACTTCGTTGCTGGTACTGGGCCGCGGCCCATCAGTTTGGGCTCTACGCCTGCAATTCCCCAGTTCACAATCCGTCCCAGCGGATTGATATTCCGCTTCTGCGCCATTTCGAGCGACATCACTACTACCGCCGCTGCGCCATCGACGATGCCACTGGCGTTTCCAGCGGTCACCGTTCCATTCTTGCCGAATGCCGGACGCAACTTCGCCAGGCCTTCCATCGTGGTCTGTGGACGCCGATGATCGTCTTCGGTCAACGTCTCGCCGTTCGCTTCGCCTTTGGAGTTCCGCAGCGGGACGGGAGTCAACTCATCCTGCAAGCGGCCTGCCTTGTACGCCGCGTCCGCAGCCTGTTGCGAACGCAATGCGAATTCATCCTGCGCCTGGCGCGTGATGCCCTGTTGCTCGCCATACAATTCGGCGGTGTTTGCCATGTAGAGGCCGCAATAGCTGTCGAGCAGCGCGACCATGAGGGAGTCTTCGAGCTTGCCGCCGGGCGCGAGCGTGAAGCCATCACGTCCGCGGAGAGTAAATGGAGCCTGCGACATCGCCTCCATGCCGCCCGCCAGGACAACTTTCGCTTCGTCAGTCTGGATCATCTGCGCGGCGCTGACAATCGACTGCATGCCCGAACCGCACAGGCGGTTGACGGTGAGCGCCGGGGTCTCAATCGGAATGCCCGCGCGCAGGCCAACGTGACGCGCTCCGTAGATGGCGTCGCCGGAAGTCTGCTGCGCGTTGCCGAATACGACATGGTCGAAGTCTTTGGGATCGACGCCGGAGCGCTCGATCGCAGCTTTCGAGGCGATGGCGCCAAGTTCCTGCGCCGTGTAGTCCTTGATTTTTCCGCAGTAACGTCCGAAGGGCGTGCGCGCCCCGCTGACAATCGCAATGTCGCCTGGTTTCAACATGAATCCCGCTAGATAGATGAGATGGCTGGCCAGAAGCCAACTTTTTAGTTTAACAGTCTGGATGGGAACAGCGTGAGTTTGTAATCTGTAATTTGTGATTTGTAATTTCGGATGTTGGGGAACTTCTCGGCGTCTCCGCGGTGAAAAGCGTCAGTCTAGGCTACGGCCGCCGAAGCCGCAAACTGCGGAGCCATGCTGACAATCTTCCCGACTCCCTCCGCCCCGGCCTGTTCGAGAGCCTGCTCGGCGCGGTTTACGACTTCCGTGACGATGTCCACTGGATCGAAATGCTGCCGCATCACCGCCTGGGCCAGTCCGGCGCTGAATTCGACTTTCTGATTCTTGCCGGGATACTTTACTTCTCCTAACAGCCGCCGTAGTTTCTCGACCGCCAGCAACGCTTCCTTCTCGCCTGTATCGCCGAGGATCAACGCGACCGTGGTGGCTTCGTAACGGAATGCCAGATCGTTGGTGCGGATGTTGGCGGAGAACAACTGCCCGATCTGATCCATGACCGTCTCGATCGCCTGCTCACCGTGTTCTTTGATGAGCGCGCTGCGGCGGCCAAACTGCATCAGAAGCACGGAGACAACGGTTCCCTGCTGCAATCCGCGGCGCGTCTCTGCCTGGAGTAAGTCGAGATAGGATGCACGTTTGAGCAAGCCTGACTTCTCGTCAGTGACAGAGAGGTTCTTGACCAACCGCCGCAGGCCGGCGTTGTTCAGGGCGATCATCACCTGATCACTCAACGTCTTGATGACCACGATCTCGCCCGCTCCCCACGCACGCGGCGTGTTCTGCGCCAGAATCAGCACTCCGAGATGATCGTTTCCCTCCACCAGCGGTAGAGCCAGCAGCGAATGGATCTGCAATTCCTCAATCGCCCCGCGCACACCCAGCAACTCAGGGGCGTGGCCCGCATCGCTGATGGTGACGGTGCCTCGCGCCACGGCGAGATCCTGCAAGGTTTCGACCAGGCTGACCAGGGCCGCGGAACTTCCCGGGATCATGCCTTCGATGTGAAACTCTTGCACACTCGAAGGCGACAGGCCGGGCTTTCGCAGCGCTGCAATACAGCGTGCTGCCCGCCAGTGTCCGCCAATTTCGCTGACCGAAGTTTTCAGAACGCCTTCGGCGTTGCCCTGGTGATAAAGCTTGCGTGTGATCTCGGCCACTTTGGTCAGGCTGCTCACTTCGCCGGCTTCGTGTGTCAGGGATGTGGCGGATGCGGCCGGAGCCGTTGCCACAGGCATGGGAGCCGTACTCCCGGTGTTCGGCGCGGGCGCTGTTCCTGAATATTGCGGCTCCATTCCCGCTGCAATATAAAGCCGCTGCAATTCCTGATTGCGCGTTTCTTCTCCGGGAAACAGTTCCTTGATTCTTTGCAGGCGCTCGACGGCCTTGGCGCGCATGCCATATTGCACGAGGATTTCGGCTTGCAGCATCAAGTCCTGCAGGGCGGCGGCACCCAGCGTCGGCTCTTCCACCTTAACGGCCGCTTGTTCCGCCTTCTTCACGGCGCTGAAGCGGGAAGCGATCACATTGAAGCGCTGGTCGTCGATCTTGCCGCGCAGCGCTTCCAGCCGTTTCTGATGTCCGGGTTCATAGGGATCCACTTCCGCGCCGCGATCCAGACATTCACCGGCCTTCTGATAATCGTGTTTGGCGCAATAAAGATCGAAAAGCTTCAGCAGCGCTTGCGCGTAATCGGATTCGCGGTTGGCGGCGTTGTACAGGCCAGCAAGAAATTCCAGCATTTCGGTGGAAGGACGGTGCGTCGCCACCACTTCCTGAATTGTGTTGAGAAACGATCTTCGCTCTCCGCGGCGCCGCTGGAAGACTTCGAGTTTGTTCGCCAGAGCGACGGCTTCCACGTCCAACTCCGAATCCAGCATCTTGCCAATCAGGTTGACGACCTGATGCATGCGCGCGGGATTCTGTTCGAACATCTGCCAGATCAGCGGCTCGCAGTCCAGGCAGCGTCCGGCGGCCAGAAGGGCCTGGGCGTATAGGTCGCGCAGATCCAGTGATGTATTTCCAGAATGTACGAGCGGCTCGAAAATAAAGATCGCCGCACCGGCCTCGCCCTGCGTCAGCAGACTCTTGCCGTACGCGATGGCAATCTTTGAGTCGGACGGATTTTCCGCATAGGCGCGCTCGAACCACTGCGCTGCGTTGCCACCGGCCGCGGCGGCGATGTCCGCGAGTTTCAGAAAGAATTGTGCCGCCAAGACGTGCTCGCCCAGATCGGCCGATGCCTCTCCGACCCGCAGATGATTTTGCTGAGTCGGTTCGAGGTCGACGATCCGCCGCAGCACGAGCAGAGATTCTTCCTTGCGTCCCTGCTTGGCCAGGTCTTCCAGTGCATTTTCAAAAGTTCCGACTGCCAGTTTTTTATTGGATTGCTCCAGAAGCTGCCCGAATCGCACTTTCTGTTCCCAGCTCGGGTTGGTGTAACGCGCCAGTTTCTTGTACGTAAGACTTGCCCGCGTTGCCTCCTGGGCCGCGACCTGACGATCGAAGAGTTCGCCGAGAAGGGTGACCGCCTGCGCCCCTTTGTTGAGAGACAGGCACAGGTCGGCCGCCATTTGCCGGACGTTGTCATTTTGCGGATCGTCTTGCAGCACCAGCAGATATTCCGCCAATGCCTCGGCCGTCTTGCCTTTTTGCAAGAGCTTTTCCGCCTTATCAACCCGGCGGGCGATTTCGACACGATTGGGGTTATCCGGCATCGTCAATGTGGGGGCGGAGAGACCCGTTTTGATTCTAGGTTTGGCTCCGCAACCCAGCAACGCGCATACACCGCTCGGGGATTACGAAAGTCATGTGAATCTACCCGGCTTACCTCCGAATCTCGGATCGCACCAGGTGACATGGCCTCGCCCGACAATGGCGGGAGTCGCGTTGAAGGACTTAATGTTTGCCGCTTTTTTGACGATGTTCACGTCGATGCAGAGTGCCTCCCCACCATCGCCGGACGACGCGATCACTCTCGATCTCGGCGGCGACCTCCGGCTGCGTCAGCTCTTCAGTAAACAGTCCTGGGGCGTGGCCGGGCTATTCGCCGCGCTTGTGACCATGCAAGCCCTGGGGTTCGGAGTCTTAGGGATCGGAAGGGCGGGCCAGGGTGTTTCCGAGTGCATCCTGGTCATCGAAAATGCTCTGGCCTTCGCTTGCGCATGGCTTGCACTCCGCCGCACGCACGGAATCACAGCCCTTTTCTGGTTCTTGTTCATGGTCGTGATCGTTGTTTTGATGGTCCCAACCGCAATCCAGGCGTACGACACCGTGTTTCAGCAGGTTACGTTATCGGAGTCGACGCGAGGCTTGATCTACTGCCTCTATGGCGCCCCGATTCTGATGATGCTCTTCCTTCCTGAGGCGCACGGGCGTGACCGCTTCCGGTCCGAGATCTTCCTTGATCTCTTCCAGGTCACAATCGTTGTAACCCTGATCTATTCCACCTTCTTTTTTCTTCCCGATCGTCACATGGTTGCCTCTGAGGCGCTTCTCCACAGCGTCACTGTCAGTGACTTACAAAGCCTGCTGCTCGTGCTTGCAGGCTTCGTGCGCCTGCAGTTTTCTCACGCTCCGGGCTCTCGCAACCTCCTCCTGCGCCTGACCATTTTCCTGGCAACATGCGCAGTCGCAACCTACATCGGGGATTGGGTCGACGTGCACTTTCATCTCTACTCGCCCTGGTTCGATCTGGGCTGGTCGATTCCGATTGTTGTCGCCGCACTCATCGCTATCACTTGGGAGCCATCTCCAGTGCCGCAGTCCGCTCCTTCCCCCGCCAATTTCCTCAGCTTTCTGGGAGCCAATCTTGTGCTGGTAACGATGCTCTCCAGTACCGCATTGCTGATGGAGGACTGGAAACGGGCTTACGGGGAGACGCTCACTCACATCGCGATCGCAGCGTCTCTTTTATCCCTCACAGTGCGGTTGGCGCTCACCCAGTTCCACCAGCATCGGGAAATCGCGCAGCGCAGAGCGGCGCAGGAACAGTTGGCCATCTCCCACCAGAAAGTCGCTGGGTTGCTCGAAGGTTCGCAGCGCCAGACAGCGGAGATCACGCAGATCAACCAACTGGGAAACCTTTTTCAGACTTGCAGGTCGCGAAAGGATGTGTTCGGACTCATTCCGGATCACATGGTTCAACTGTTTCCGGGATGCTCAGGCGCGATTGCTGTGTTGAATGTTCCGCGCACCGGGCACGAGATCGCCGCCGAATGGGGTCCGCTGCCGCCCGTTGACCTTGCTCTCGCCTGGGGCTCGATCCCATCGCAGGGGAACTCCATCAGCGCTCCCATGGTTGCCGATGATGAGTTGATCGGAGTTTTCGCCCTGCAGCATGATCTGCCTTTCTGCGAAGCGTCGCCGGGCGCGCGATCCAGCGACTTCCACCGACGTCAGCAATTAGCTTCCGCGCTCGCCGAACAGATCGCTCTCACTGTAGCCAATCTCGACCTTCGGGAGGCGTTGCACACCCAGGCTATCCGTGATCCCCTTACCGGCCTTTTCAACCGCCGCTACATGCGTGAAACCCTCGAACGCGAGATCCATCGCGCCCGCCGGCACATGCATCCCTTGTCCGTGATGATGCTGGATATCGACCATTTCAAGCGCTACAACGACACCTTCGGACACGCCGCCGGAGACAACGCTCTGCGCCTGGTTGGTGATTGTCTACTCAATGCAATACGAGCCGAAGACCTGGCCTGCCGCTACGGGGGAGAAGAATTCATTGTCATTCTCCCGCAGTGCTCTTTGTCGCAGGCCGTCACACGGGCCGAACAGATTCGCACGAGCTTGCGAGGGCTTTACGCCGAGCGGCCGGGCGAATTACCTGAGGTCATCACGGCCTCAATCGGCGTCGCAGCCTTCAAGGAAACGACTGAGGAACTGGATCTGCTGCTCAAATTGGTCGACGAAGCTCTCTACGAAGCCAAGCACGAAGGTCGGGACCGGGTGGTGGCCGCTCGATCAGAGAGCAGTCGCGGTCTTTCCTTCCAGCCCAAAGACGATGCGCTCGCAAACACCCGGGGCTCGTTTCCTGCGATCGACACGTAAGTATCTCGCTAATCAGCGCCGCGGTTCATTTTTGCGGGAAGTTTTTCTCCGCTTCTGATACAACCAACCATTCATGCCCTCACCAGCGTCGACTTCCGAATTCGGTCTTCGCCACCAACTCAGCGCCGGCCAGATGACGATGGTGGCGGTCGGCGGCTCGATCGGGACTGGCCTGCTGCTCGGAACTGCGGCGGCCATTGAACTCGCCGGGCCCGCAGTCATCCTAAGCTTTATTTTGGCGGCTTTCATCAGCTGGACTGTCGCTCTTGCGCTCGGGGAACTCGCCAGCACACATCCTGCCGCCGGTTCGTTCGGCGTGTACGGCGATCTGTATCTCAACGACTATGCCGGATTCATTTCGCGCGCCGGATACTGGCTTGCCATCGCCGTTTCGATTGGCGCCGAGATGGTCGCCTCGGCGACCTACATGCAACTCTGGTTCCCAACGGTCCCGGCGGTTGTGTGGGTGGTGATTTTCTCGGTTTTCCTGCTCTCGACCAATCTGCTGAGCGTCCATGCCTTCGGACGCTTCGAATTCTGGTTTGCGATGATCAAGGTGGCCGTGATCGCAGCCTTCATCGTGCTCGGGGCCGCTTTGCTCCTGACCGGGCGCGCGCAACCGCAATACACCGGTCACGGCGGATTCTTCCCGCTCGGTGCCGCCGCTCCCCTGCTGGCCATCACCTTTGCGATTTATACCTTCGGCGGAGTTGAGTTCGTAGCAGTGACATCGGGCGAGTCCACGTCGGCAAAGGAAGTGGCCCGCGCTGTGCGGATGACGTTTCTTACGCTGACTTTTCTCTATCTCGGCGCGATCGTCATTCTGGTCGGAATCATGCCGTGGAATCACGCGGGCGTGACCGAGAGTCCGTTCGTCACGGTTTTTCGCTCGGTGAAGTTGCCGGGCGCGGCTCACATCATGAACTTCGTCGTGCTCACCGCCGCGCTCTCCGGAGCGAACGCGGCGTTATACATCTCCAGCCGGATGCTGTTTTCGCTCGCCCGCTCGGGCTGGGCTCCGTCGGTGCTGGGGCGCCTGAGTTCGAAAGGCTCGCCGACTCTCGCTCTGCTCGTATCGTCCTACGGGATCGTCGTCGCACTTGCGCTGGAACACTGGGCTGCGTCAGACGCCTTCGTCTACATTCTGCGGGGTGCATTCTTCGGCATGATGTTGTCCTGGATCGTTTCCCTGGCGGCGCATATTTCATTTCGCCGGAGGATCACTCCCGAGGAGGCTGCCGCGATTCCGGCTCCGTCGCCGCTGAATGGCTGGGGCTCCGTGATCGGTCTGACGGTTGTTCTTGGATCGGTCGGCAAGACCTGGTACGACTCGCGTATTAACCTGATCAGCGGCGTGGCTTTTCTGATTGGACTCACAATCCTCTATTTTCTGCTGCGGCCCCGGAATGCCTGATTCGAGACGATTTTCGTCACAGCGATTTCGGCAGCATCGTAGCGAGTCGACATTCGCGCTCGCCCGCTCTCGCATTACAATGACTCCATGTCCGTGTCCGACCCGCTGCTGCGCTACCGTCCCGAGTTCCCCATCCTCGAGCGCACTAACTACATGATCTCGAATTCGCTCGGAGCGATGCCGCGCGGCGTTTACGACGCCCTGCACTCTTACGCCGATACCTGGGCAACACGTGGCGTGCGCGCCTGGGAAGAGCGCTGGTGGATGCTGGCGCTGGAAGTCGGCAACGAACTGGGCGCGCTGATGAACGCACCCGCCAATTCCGTCTCGGTGCACCAGAACGTCACGACGTGTCAGGCCGTCGTCGCGTCGTGCTTTGATCTCTCCGGCAAGCGCAACAAGATCGTTTACAGCGATCTGAACTTTCCATCGGTCATGTATTTCTGGGAAGCGCAGCAGGCGTACGGTGCCCGCGTGCATATGGTCAAGACCGACGACGGTATCCACGTCCCGACCGAACGCTTGCTCGACGCTATCGACGAGCAAACGCTGTTCGTCCCCATTTCGCACGTGATCTTCCGCAGCGCTTACATCAACGACGCGCGGGCGATCATTGAGAAAGCGCATAGAGTAGGCGCGCACGTTGTGCTGGACACCTTCCAATCGCTGGGCACTGTGCCCGTCGACGTCACCGCCCTCAATGTCGACTTCGCCTGCGGAGGCGTTCTGAAGTGGCTCTGTGGAGGACCGGGCGTCGCATACCTGTACACACGCCCCGACCTCGGCGCGAAACTCGAACCGAAACTCACTGGATGGTTCGCCCACCAGGAATCGATGGCGTTTGAAACGGGCCCGATCCGCTACACCGATCCACCGTTTCGCTTCATGAATGGCACGACGCACATCCCGTCGCTCGAAGCGTGCCGTCCTGGGCTGAAGATTATTCGCGAAGCCGGCGTGAAAAACATACGCGAAAAATCAAAGCGCCAGACGGCGCGTCTGGTCGAGCTCGCCGACCAGCATGGATGGCGCATCAATAGCCCGCGCGATCCGGAAAAACGTGGCGGCACGATCTCCATCGATATGCCCGACTCGCAACAAGTCTGCCGCGACTTGCTGGCACGGGACGTAATAGTAGACTGGCGTCCGAGGGCCGGGGTGCGGTTCTCGCCACACTTTTACAATACCGACGAGGAAATTGAGCTCGCTATCGCCGCAGTGGAGGAAATCCTGAAAGCAAAACAGGTACTAACCCCCTAACGTTTCCTCCTGTCATCCTGAGCGAAGCGAAGGACCTGCTGTCCCGGCAAAGCAAAACAATGCAGATCCTTCGCTCGTGCTCGGCCCCCTCAGCTATGTCTTCGGCTCTTTTTCCTTAGTTACCTCAGTAAGCAGCGCGGTTGCCTTTCTCGATGTGCTCCGCTCGTTCCTTTTTTATCCTCATGACAGGCCCCCAGCCGCCATGACCGTGACCGTCGCCGATCCGCTCTTCGCATTCAACCAACTCACTCTGCTGGCTGCAGTGGGCTTTGCCGGGGGGCTTTACTTATTCGTCCGCGGATTCCGCATGCTGGCGCGGAAGCGCCTGCTGATCAACACGCCAACATCGAAAATTCGCAGCGCGTCCATGGGCCTGGTGGAGGTCAACGGTATGGCTGCGGGGCCGTACACACTGCCGGCTCCGATCTCCGGCGCACCGTGCTTTCTGTATCGCACGACCGCCTGGCAGAAGAGCGACGAGAGCAAATCCGGTGAGTGGAAAAAGGTCGCGGAGGAAACCCTGCACGTTCCCTTTTTCCTCGATGACGGCACCGGCCGGCTCCTGATAGAGCCGATGGGCGCCGATCTCGATCTGCATCGCGACTTCGTTCAAAACTTCAGCGACACGATTTTTTCGCCGCACGCCACGCAGCCCGTGCTGAGCTTTCTGGCACGGCACGGCGTCGAGCCTTCGAACAAGATTCGCATCGAGGAGTGCTCGATTCATCCGAACACCCCGCTGTTTATCGTCGGCACGCTGGCTGAGAATCCTGGCATCGAGGTGCGGCCACCGGCCCCATCGAATGCCCGGCAAGCGGGATCGTTTGGAACCGGTGTGACGCGGTCACGAACCCCACCGCCTCCGGAAATTGTGCGGCTATCGCCCTCTGTTCCGATGGGCGACATGACCCAGCAATCGAAAATCGCCGCCGCACTGGACAAGGCTGGAATCACCAGTCAGGTAGCATGGCAAGCGGCCGGAGTCCCCAGGGAAATGGGAAACGGCACGCAGGTCAGCGAAATGTCGGTCCACACGGACAGCGGGCGGGATTCGACCGCAGTCGACTCTTCCTTTGACCTGAGGCCGCCCGTGGTCCTGATGAAGGGCGCCAACAATCCCGCTTTCCTGATCTCATGGCGAAGCCAGCAGGAAATCGTCGGCTCGATGGGCTGGCAATGCTCCGTGATGATCTGGGGAGGCAGCGCAATGACCTTGCTCGGGGTTTATGTCGTGCTACAGCAGCTTGGCTTGCTGTAGGTTTGTGAATTCTAATCCACGAGATATCCCTGGTCCCGAAGGCCAGTAGCTAATTGCTAAATGCCAACGGATAAGTGCTCATGCCCCGCCTGCTAAAATATGTCTGTGCCTGACCCCGTCCGGATCGGAATTCTCGGTGACTTCAACCCCGAATTTCGCTCCCATCACGCGACCAACGACGCGCTCCAGCATTGCGCCAAGAAGCTGGAGGTCGAACTCGAGTCGGTCTGGCTTCCGACCCCGTCTCTACTAGCTCCCGATGGGCCCAAGGTTCTTGAGACTTACGACGGCCTGTGGGCTGCGCCGGGCAGTCCTTATAAGAGCTTCGACGGCATGCTGAAAGGCATTCAGTTCGCGCGCGTGCATGACTGGCCGTTTCTTGCCACGTGCGGCGGATTTCAATACACGCTGATCGAGTGCGCCCGCAACGTTGTCGGGATAGCCGACGCGACCACAGCCGAAGAAGATCCCAACGCGAAGAACATCATCATTTACCCCGTGGCCTGTGCCGTCCCCAAGCGTGGCGAGGGCGCACCCAAACTTTCGGGAGCGGCGATCAGGATTCGCTTGCGTCCGGGTTCGTACCTGGCGGGCTACTACGGGAAGGAAGTTGTCGAAGAGGAATACTTCTGCAATTTCGAAGTCAACCCGGAATTTGAATGGACTGCCATGGAAGCGGGCTTTCCGATCGTCGCCCGCGGTGCCGATGAGGAGCCTCGCGCGATCGAATCGCCCGCGCATCAATTTTTTATCGCGACACTCTTCCAGCCGCAATTGTCCTCGACTGCCAAGAAGCCGCACCCGCTGGTGATGGCTTTTGTCCAGGCCGCTGAA
Source organism: Terriglobales bacterium (assembly GCA_035569025.1). Classification (GTDB taxonomy): domain Bacteria; phylum Acidobacteriota; class Terriglobia; order Terriglobales; family Acidobacteriaceae; genus Acidiflorens. The sequence continues at coordinate 29,563 of DATMNN010000077.1, read as the reverse complement.
AACTGGTCCCGCAAGAAACTCGACGACTCCATTCTGGCCTGATCCCTTAGTGCGATTTTTCGAGCGCAAGCACTACGAAGGTATCGGGCTCGACCTTTCTTCCGGGGAGCACCTTCGCCGTCACCGTGAACAGCTGGTGCGTTTTTGGATCGAGCGTCATCGTTCGGGCGCGATCCTGCGTTTTTACTGTCTCCGCGACGGTGAACTTGTCGGGAGAGTCTTCGCGGATCACCGTGATCGTGCCGTCACCCGCCGACGCGAATGCCAGGCCCTGATCAGGATCAAACGCGGTTGCGTCACAGCCCTCTCCGATATCCGGCATCGCCAGAACTTTGCCTGTGTCGGCGTTCACGATTGCCATCTTCTTGTTGCCCCCGCACCCGGCAAACAGTCGGCGGTTCTTGCGATCCATCGCGAGTCCGGTCGGCTCTTCGCAGCCGGCCATTTTCCAGCGCGATTTCACGACCAGCTTCTGTGGATCGAAGGCTACGATCTCGGACGTGTCCTCGACGTTGACGAACATCGTGCCTTTCTCGTCACTGGCGGCAAATTCCGGCTTGCCACCGAGGTCGATCTTTCCGACAACTTCGCCTTTGGCTGCATCCACGGCAGTGGTGTCTTTGCTGTTCGCGTTAAACGTAAAGACACGCTTGGTAAATGGATCGTAGACAATAGCGTCGGGTCGCGAACCCACTTTTATTTTGTTCAGCGGCTTGAGTGACTTGAGATCGAAAATCGTGACCATATCTTCACCGCCGGCGCTGATAAAGCCACGGCCAAACTCCGGGGCCAGCGCGACGCCGTGAACGCCCGGCGTGTCGGGAATCTCGGTGATCAGCTTGCCGGAGTCCTGATCGACGACCATGACGCGCGTGGAGCGGGCGATGAAAAGACGGTGCCCGTCGGCATCCGCAGTAAGGTAATCCCATCCCCCTTCACCGCCCAGCTTCCAGGTCTTCGTCACTTTGTATCCGGGGGCGGACTGCGCCTTGGCACTCAACGACAGCGCTGCCACTCCGGCCAGCGCGACGCATAAAACAAAAATCTTTTTCATGGATTTACTCTTCTCCGTGAGCAACGTGCGAACCACGGGCGCTCTCCGCGCGCTCTGCAGTTTGGGATTTGCCTTTGACCTGACGAACTCGTCGTTAGATTGTACTGCGGGGGTGTGAGTTCTTACTTCCTTAATTCCGTCACCGCGTTCGCGGGAGCCACCTTTACCAGCGCGGCCTTCAAGTCGTCGGGATGGAATCCAAACGGTCCGGGCGCGCTCTTATAGGCTACTCGACCGTTGCGGTCGATCAGATACAGCCGGTCTGGCCATCCTGTATACGCCTTTTCGGTGGTGTTATCGAAGCCATCCAGAACCGCGGGAAACTTGATTCCCAGCTTGCGGACACAGGCTCCGGCCACGAATGCACGCTCTTCTTCATTCTTAGGAGAAGCGAAGACAACCTTGTCTTTGAGGTTGCTCTCCATCTGCCACACGTCGCTGGGATGGGCTTCGAGAATGTACACCGCCAGAAAACTGACGCGGTTTCCATACTCGTCGAAGAGTTTGTTAAGGGCGGGAACCTCCCGCCGGAAAGGCGGTCAAGTGTAGCTGCCGAAGACCAGGACCACGGGTCCCTTGGCAAGCAAAGAAGAGAGCGCAACGCGCGAAGTCTTGTCGAGCGTTTGCAGATCAAATTCCGGAGCAGCGTCTCCGGCACGTAAGTCGCCCGCACGCGCCCGCACCCACATGGTCTCGAACGGCGCCGCCAGAAACACTGCGGGGATCGGCATGTGCATCATGACGGCCCCGAATTTCTCCGGAGGCTGCTTCATGGTGTGCCACATGAAGGCCACAAATCCGAGCCAAAGAACGAAGAGAACGAGAGCAGTCTTTAGCAGGATCGGCTTCCAGCGTCGCTTCCTGGATAACAGTGGAGCCTGGACTGGGGCAGGATTCGTGGACATGTCGAAGTCGTTAACCGACGGCCATTTTCTCACACAACCACACGCGGGTGTCAGTAACACAAAACTACTAGGCGACTGATCCTCGAGACAACGTTTGCGTGAGCCATCTGCCTCAAGAATCAGTCCCGTATTCCACAATTGTGCAAACAATTACTCCGGTCACCGAAGTAACCTGCCTGAAAACACCGCTTAGAGCGCGGCTTTTGGCACCGGGCATGCTTTCACCATGGGGTAGGAAAGTACGCCTGGTCCGGCTCATACCGACCGGCCCGAGAGCCCCGCAACACGGGGGTTCCAGAAACCTGGAGATCGAAAATGAAAACGACCCTTTTTTCGTTGCTTGTTCTTTGTGCAACCGCCGCATTCGGACAAGCCGCCGGCCTTGGCGTCAGCAGCGAGCCCCAGCCGATTTCAATCCCGAGCCATCAGCAGCATGCTTCGCAGCACGCGATTGAGTCCGAACAGAGCCTCCTGATCACGTCGTACAGTGATACATCCGCGCGTGGAGAACGCCCGCTTTGGGAAGCTGGCGCCAAACCGCCCGCAGAGGTACCCCTCGGCGATGTGGCGCGCCTGCTGAGAAATGAGCACGCCACCGCCAGGAAAGCGGTCAAGAGTCTGGAAAAGTAAGTAAGGCGGGAGTCCGCTGGTTTTGATGGCGCGGCGGTTTATCGCTGCGCCAGGGAATATCCACAACACCCTGTGTCACGATTACGAAAGGCTCTGCCCTCGGACCGTTTCTGACTCTGCCCGAAGCGCATCTGGAGCCTTTTGCCGCCGCTCGCTACACTCCTTGGCAACACCCAACCTCGAATCCAGTTACTCCGCGAGGGATGAGGAGCCACTCGTCACCATGAATGTCATGGAAAGCCTTTACAGCTTCCCGTTCAGCGCCCTGTTGGCCTACATCCCGGTGCTGGCGACCGTGGTCACGTGCTATTTCAGCGTGATTCTGGCGCGGGCGACGTTGCGCTACGTGGCCGCCACCGACAAAGGACTCGCCCTGGCGCGCGAAGAATTCGAGCGCGAATGGTCGCCTGAGCTTCACCTGAAACTCGAGCGCATCTCCAGCACCGAAGCCCGCATTGTCGTGACGAATCTGGCCAAGCTCTCAGTCCTGCTGCAACTGTTGCAGATCCGGAAAATCACGTTCCTGGTGCCCTTTGAACGCTGCGTGCTGAATGAACCGCTGGTCGGAGGCATGACCTGGACTCAGGAAATCGGCAGGCGGCTGATCACCTGTACCGGCAACGACTTTGACGGCCAGATCGCCGCTTCCATGACCTTCTTTGCCTCCGGACGCATGTTCCGCACCGACTGGTTCCGCTTCCACATTCAAGTTGAGCGAGGACGGATCACTCGCATCGACCCGAGCAATATTCCAGCTCGGCGCGTGCGTGTCCTGACCAATCGTGAAGGCGCGGAACGCCGCCGCGACTTCGTGCAGGACGTGGCAGGGGGATCGGCGGTGCCGAAAATTCCCGAGTCCACACCGGTGAGCTGATTTGCAACTGCCAGCCTGGCCCGCGAACAGTCTGTAGAGTCTGCTGCTGCCGTCGTTTCGCCGCCAGGCCGCTGCTATAATCGGCGCCGCGAGCGGGAGGCTTTCCTCATGGCGGACGAAAGGCGCGATCGCGAACTCGGCATGGGCTGCCCCATTACGCGCCGCGACTTTCTCAACGGCGCGGCCGTTGGAATCGGTGGCGCGCTCGCCAGCCAGCAATTGCTTGCCGCACTCGCCCCCGATGAGTTCGCTGGTGGATCGAGTGACGGAGGGGCCTCATCTCCCAAAAAACCGCAGGACTACTATCCTCCTGCGTTGACCGGAATGCGCGGCAACCACGATGGATCGTTCACCGCCGCACACCGGTTACGCGATGGAGAACCGTGGGATGCCGATGGTCCGGGACTCGCGACCGGCGAAACCTACGACCTGGTCGTAGTCGGCGGCGGGATCAGCGGACTCTCCGCAGCCTATTTCTTTCGTAAATTCGCGGGGGATAAAGCCCGCGTCCTCGTCCTCGACAATCACGACGACTTCGGCGGCCACGCCAAACGCAACGAGTTCCATGCCGGCGGACGCCTCCTCCTCGGCTACGGCGGCACGCAATCGATCGAGAGTCCGGGAAAGTACAGCGCGGAAGCCAAACAACTTCTGGTCGATCTGGGAATCGATACTTCTAAGTTCCTCAAGGCCTACGATCAGAAACTCTATGACTCCTGCAACCTGGGCACCGGCGTCTTCTTTGACAAGGAAACGTTCGGCGAAGACCGGATCGTTCCGGGACTCGGGAAAACTCCGTGGCCAGAGTGGCTGGCAAGAACCCCGTTGAATGATCAGGTGAAACACGACATCGCGCGCGTGTACACGGAGAAGGTTGACTATCTTCCCGGACTCTCGCGGGAAGAAAAAATTGCCCGGCTGTCGAAGATCAGTTACGGGGACTTCCTGACCAAGCTGTGCAAGCTTCATCCCGAAGCGCTGAAATTCTTCCAGAGCTACACGAACGACTTGTGGACCGTGGGAATCGACGCTGTTCCGGCGATCGGACCCTATATGGCCGGGGACGACTACGGCGGCGTCACTTTCCCCGGCTTTCAGGGGATGGACCTCGGCGAGGACGAGCGCGAGGAGCCTTACATCTATCATTTCCCGGATGGCAACGCTTCGATCGCGCGCCTTCTCGTGCGCAAACTGATTCCCTCCGCCATGCCCGGACACACCATGGAAGACGTGGTCACGGCGCGCGCCGATTACAGCCGACTGGACCTCGCAGATTCGCCGACACGAGTCCGCCTGAACAGCACAGTCGTCAACGTGAAGCACACGGGAACAGGCGCGGCGAAGGAAGTTGGCGTTACCTACGTCCGCGACAAGAAGCTGCAGTCAGTGCGCGCGAAACAGTGTGTGCTGGCGTGCTACAACATGATGATTCCGTATCTATGCCCCGAATTACCGGAGAAACAGAAGACGGCGCTCTCCTATCTGGTGAAGGCCCCTCTCGTGTACACGCATGTCGCGATCCGCAACTGGACTTCGTTCGACAAGCTGGGAGTGCGGCAGATCGAGTCACCCGGCAGTTATCACGTCTACACCGCACTCGATTTCCCCGTAAGCCTGGGCGAGTATTCGTTCCCAAACAAGCCAGAAGAGCCGATGGTGTTGTTCATGCTCCGCACGCCTTGCAAGGCAGGGCTGCCGATGCGCGACCAGCACCGCGCCGGACGAGCCGAATTGCTGCGCACGCCCTTCTCCACTTTCGAGCGCAACATCCGCGACCAGCTCGGGCGTATGCTCGGGACCGGCGGCTTTGACCCTTCCCGCGACATCGAAGGCATCACGGTAAACCGTTGGGCGCATGGATATGCATACGGCTACAACCCCTTGTTCGATCCCGACTGGGCGGAAGAAGATAAGCCCTGGGTAGTCGGCCGCAAGCCATTTGGACAGATCGCGATTGCCAACTCCGACGCCGGAGCTTCGGCCTACACCGACGCGGCCATCGATCAAGCCTATCGCGCAGTTACTGAATTGCGGTCCGCCAAGGGATCGTAAAGTCCGCCGATCCGTGACCAATTCTGTCCGCGCTTACCAACCGCTCGGTCGGTGAGTAGCCTTGTTCCACCCACGAGGCTCCTCTATCATCAAACTCAACACGGGGAGTCGAATGTCCGAAAAGACGTCGAATACGACCGTCAGCAAGCCGGCGGTGGCGGAGAACCCAGTCGCGGATGTGTTTGAAGGCCGCCAGCCATCCGCAGCGGAAAAAGACTGGGCGGAGAAAACGCTCGCCCCTACGCTAGAGAAGAATCCGGAGAAACCGATCGGCGCTCCGACCGGTACCAACCTCGACGAGCGCGGTCACGCCCGCTTCAGCACAATTTCGAACGAACCGATTCGCCGCCTTTACACTCCCGCTGATTTGCCTGCCGACTGGAGTCACGAAAAATATCTGGGCTATCCCGGCCAGCCACCGTACACGCGGGGCATTCACGCCAGCGGCTATCGCGGCAAACTCTGGACGATGCGCATGTTCTCCGGCTTTGCCTCGCCGGAAGAAACCAACCAGCGCTACAAGTATTTGCTCGAACACGGCGGCGGTGGACTCTCGGTGGCTTTCGATCTGCCCACGTTGATGGGCTACGACTCCGACCATCCGGCCAGCGAGGGCGAAGTCGGCAAATGCGGCGTAGCGATCGATTCGCTCGAAGACATGGAAATCCTGTTCGACGGCATCGATCTCGAAAAGATCACCACCTCGATGACCATCAATTCCCCTGCCAGTATTTTGTGGGCGATGTATCTCGTGGTCGCGGAGAAACAAGGCGCGGACTGGAAGAAAATTTCCGGCACTGTGCAGAACGACATCCTGAAGGAATACATCGCACAGAAGGAATACATCTATCCTCCAGCGCCATCGATGCGGCTGGTGATTGACACGTTTGAGTTCGGATCGAAGTTCACGCCGCGCTTCAACACCATTTCCATCTCCGGATACCACATTCGCGAAGCGGGATCGACCGCCCTTCAGGAACTGGCGTTCACGATCTACGATGGCGTGGAATACGTCGAGTGGGCACGCCGTCGCGGCCTCGATGTCGATGATTTCGGCCCCCGGCTCAGTTTCTTCTTCAACGCGCACAACGATTTCTTCGAAGAGATCGCCAAGTATCGCGCCGCCCGCAAAATCTGGTACCGCTTGATGCGGGACCGCTTTGGCGCAAAAAACGACCGGACTCGCCTGATGCGCTTTCACACCCAGACCGCCGGAGTCTCGCTGCCCGCGCAGCAGCCGATGAACAACATCGCGCGAGTGGCACTCCAGGCGCTTGCCGCCGTGCTCGGCGGCACGCAGTCGCTGCACACCGATGCGTACGATGAAGCACTCGCGCTGCCCACGGAAGAAGCGGCGCGCATCGCCCTACGTACGCAACAGATCATCGCGTTCGAATCCGGAGTTGCACAGACCGTCGATCCGCTCGGCGGATCTTACTTCGTCGAAAAGCAGACCCTCGACATGGAGAAGGGCGCCTTCGACTACTTCGAAAAGCTCGACCAGATGGGCGGCATGGTGAAAGCCATTGAGCGTGGATACCCGCAAAAAGAAATCGCCGATGCGAGCTATCAGTACCAGCGCGCCGCCGAGGCAAACGAAAAGATTACGGTGGGCGTGAATGACTTTGTGATCGAAGAAGAGTCGCCGCACACGCTTTATATCGATGAATCCGTGGCGCGCGCCCAGGAAAAGAAACTGAAAGCGCTTCGCGCCCGCCGATCGAATGAAGAAGTCCAGCGGCGTCTGGATGCTCTGAAACAGGCCGCTGCGAAAACACCTTCCGCCGGAACCAACGGCAATATCTCCGATGCGAACACTATGCCGTATATCGTCGACGCCGTCCGCGCCTATGCTACTGTGGGCGAGATCTGTGAGGCGCTACGGCAGGTGTATGGGACGTATACGGAAGTGAGCATCACGTAGTTTTTTCATCACTATCGAAACCCTTCGCCGTCACAAACTTCTTTCCCTCCGGTCGTAGTGGGCTCGTGACCGCCGGCCGTCAACGACCGCCAGCAGTAATACAAAACTGTGACACTGGCCTTTCGCGGCGCTGTCGTACAATCCTAATTGAAATTGAAATTCAATTTCATTTTCAATTAGGAGCCGTGAATGGATTTGTCTTCCCCGGCCGTGAAGCTGACGACGGCACTTCGAACGATCGCCCTCTTGCTCTTCGCAGTGCTGGCCGCCTGCGTCTCCCGCGCCCAGGAGAGTCCCTATATTGTGACTTACGATCACTACCTCGAAGAGCCGGGCAATCTGGAGGTTGAGTACTATTCCGCCTTTGCCACCCAGCGCGGAGGGAACGATTTCCACGCTTTCTGGCTCGAGTTTGAGTACGGCGCCACCGCATGGTGGACCACGGAACTCTACCTTGACGGTCAGACTACTTTTGACGACAGCACGATTTTCACCGGCTTTCGTTTGGAGAACCGGTTTCGCTTGCTGCAGCACGAGCACTTCATCAATCCCGTGCTTTATGTCGAATACGAACAAATCAGCGGGGCGGACAAGATCATGAAAGAGATCGAAGGCCATGACGTGGAATCCGATCATTTGGATCCCAATGGCCTCGCGCGCCAGGAACACAAGCACGAATTAGAGCTGAAACTGCTTCTCTCCAAGACATTCAACGGCTGGAATGTTGCCTTGAATCCGCTGTTCACCAAGAACCTGTCTCCCAGTGAGCCGTGGGAATTCGGATACGCTCTCGGGGCCAGTCGTCCGCTGGCGCTGAAGGCGTCGTCGAAGCGCTGCACTTTCTGTCGCGAGAATTTTGTTGCCGGAGTCGAGATGTACGGCGGCCTGGGCGATGCGAAGAGTCCCGGACTGCACGAGACCTCTCACTATCTTGCGCCGGTCGTGGCCTGGAATCTGCCGTCAGACTGGACGGTGCGCCTCTCGCCTGGGTTCGGCTTGAACGACAACAGTCATCGCCTGCTGCTGCGATGGGGACTCTCCCACGAATTTTCAGGCTTTGGTGAAATGATCGGACGTTTATTTGGAGGGCGGCGGTGACGAAATTTAATTCTTCTTGTCGTCGAGACACATTGTCCAAGACGTTATTGGCAGGCCTGTGTGTGCTCGGCGTTTCGCTGGCCTTCGCTCAAACTGAGGAATCCGCCGCAACGAAGAGAGAGCGCAGTGGTCATGATTACGCAGAACTCGCGAAGGCTCCCGAGAAATGGCGTATCAAGGAAAATCCGCTGGCAACCGATCCCGATGCCGTGGCTGCGGGCCGGAAGCTCTTCGAAGCTCACTGCGCCGAGTGCCACGGAGAGACAGCCGCGGGCGGAAAGAAAGGTCCGAGCCTGCGTGCTCAGGAAGTGCAGCAGGCTACGCCCGGCGCTATTTTCTGGGTATTGACCAACGGAGTCGTCCGGCGCGGCATGCCGGTCTGGTCGAAGTTGCCGGAACCTCAGCGCTGGCAGATTGTGACTTATCTGAAGTCGCTTGGGCCGCCGCCGAATCACAATGAGGTCTCGAAATAGGCCGCTGTTTCACGATGGAATGTTTTGTTTTCAATGGTCTGGAGACTGGCGTCAACCTCTGGAACTGGCCTTTCCGGTTGTATTCGACCCGCTTCCGATGTAGTCTTACCACGAGCGAGCTGTCAAACGCCGTAAATCCCCCTAGTTTGGCTCGCAATTTCCCCATTTAGTTGAGGCCTCAGGGCACATGAAATCCTACACGCTCATTGAAGCGAACCCTCGTTTTGCCACAACTCCTCACCGGGGAAAACTTTGCGCCGTTCTACTGACCCTCATTTGCGGAGTATCGCTGGCTCACGGCCAGATCAGCGTCCTGACGCAACATTACGATAATGCCCGCACCGGCCAGAATACGCAGGAAACGATCCTGACTCACGCAAACGTAAACCAGTTCCAGTTTGGAAAACTGTTTACTCAGAGCATCGACGGTTTCCAAACCGGCCAGCCGCTTTATGTTCCGAATGTTTATATCCCGGCACTCAATGCGACGCACAATGTGGTCTACGTCGCGACGATGCATGACAGCGTGTATGCCTTCGACGCCGATAACAACCAGGGCAGCAATGCTTCGCCATTGTGGCAGGTAAGTTTTCTGGATCTGGCCCACGGCATCACCTCTGTTCCGGTGGCGGATGAGAAATGCTTTGTAACGGGTTACACGGAGTTTGGAATCCAGGACACACCAGTGATCGATGTTGGGCGAAATGCCATTTACCTGGAGGCGGTAACCAAAGAGAACGGCAACTACGTCCACAAGCTTCATGCTCTGGATCTGGGCACCGGCGAAGAACTGTTCGGCGGCCCGGCTACGATTACCGCATCGGTGACAATTGACGGCCAGGTCTATTCGTTCGTGCCCAAATACCAGCAGGTGCGTCCAGCACTGTTGCTGCAGGATGGCACGGTGTACATCGGTTTTGGCGGCCCAGGTTGCAACATCGCCACGGAGATGGGATGGGTGATGGCCTACAACGCCGACACGCTACAACAGGTCGGCGCATTCAACACTTCGCCCGGCATCACCGCTTCCGCCGTCTGGCTGTCGGGAGCAGGTTTGGCCGGAGACGGAGCTGGGAACGTCTACGCCAATACCGGGGACGGCCTGTTCGATGCTGACACTGGGGGGAACCACTATGGCGATTCGGTCCTGAAATTTCACCAGGGTGATGGGGTCCTTAACCTGGTGGATTTCTTCACGCCCTACAACCAACAATTCCTGAATGAACGCGACCTCGATGTTTCGTCTGGACAGATTCTCCTACTTCCCGAACAGCCCAATGGCAATTACACGCTGCAGGCCGGCAAGGACGGGACGATATATGTCTTAGATCAGGACAACATGGGTCAGTACAATCCGGCGGGCGACATCCAGATCCCACAGGAAGTCGCGGCTCCAGTGCTGGGCGAAGTGCACGCTGGACTCACTTATTGGAACAACACAGTTTATCTCGAGGCCGAACAGACCCCGATCCTGGCGTACTCTTTCACGAATGGACAGCTGTCGCCGCAGCCGATTTCACAGACGCCGGTGGCCACCTCGACTCCCAAGGGGGGCATCGTCTCCGCCAACGGCACGCAGGACGGTATCTTCTGGTACGTGACGTTCTCCACGAAAAGGCTGTTTGCCTTTGACGCCACCAATCTGGCGACCGAACTCTACGACAATGGCCAGGCCGGATCGCGCGACACCCTGGGTCCGCTTGTCCATTTCGGAATGCCCATCGTCGCCAATGGGCGCTTGTACGTGAACGGACAGAGCGCACTGACCGTGTTCGGTTTGTTGAATGTGTTCAGTCCGGTGGGAGGTAACCAGCAGAGCGGAATCGAGGGCACGCAACTGCCTCTCCCTCTCCAGGCCGCGTTGCACGACTCCTACAGCGGACAGCCCATTGCCACCCCCGGCATTCCAGTCACTTTCACCGCCAACCCGAAACTCGGAGTCTTTTCGAATCCCAACTCCACCACCGACAACTCGGGCACGGCCAGCACAAACTTCACGCTGCCGTCCAAGCCGGGCACGTATACCATCACCGCTGCCAGTCCCGGCTACGCGAGCGCGATTTTCACCGTAACGGCCACCGGCGGTACCGCGACTGCGCTCGCAATCAGCTCTGGGAACGCCCAGAAAGTACCAGTGCTCACGCAACTCGCTCCGGTGAAAGTCAAAGCGAAAGATGCCAGCGGAAAAGGAGTGAGCGGTGTTGTGGTTAGTTTCAATGACGGCGGTGCGGGCGGTTCCTTCTCTTCGACCACTGCCACCACCGATAGTTCCGGTGTCGCCACCACTACCTACACCGCCGGCACCAAGGCGGGCGTGGTCAAGATCACGGCCTCGGCGACAGGAGCATCCTCCGCGGTTTTCAACGAGACCGTGCTGCCTGGACCAGCCACCGCGATCAACGTTCTTTCAGGCAACAACCAGATCGTGAAGGCAGGCAAGCCTGCAGCCAAGCTGCTTGGCGTCGTCGTCACCGACCAGTATGGGAATCCGGTGAAAGGAATCTCGGTGAGCTACACCGACAATGGCGCGGGAGGCAGTTTAACGCCTGATCCGGCAGTGACCACCGCAAAAGGCAGCGCCACCTCGCGCTACACTGCTCCCGCCAGTACCGGAACGGTGACAGTGACGGCGTCGGTTGCCGGAATCGGGTCGGTAAACTTCACGATTCAGGTAGACTAACTTTGGCGACGGTGAATCGATCTAGTCGCAGGTAGCGGCGACCGTCTGTAACGAGGTGACGTTCAGACGACGATCTTCTAGACGACGATCGTCCGCGCCCTCGATCAGGACGCCCTTGACTGCTAGCTTGTGCCCTTTCTGTGTCTCGGGCTTGAACGCGTCTACACCCAGCAGCCTGTATTCTTGCTTACCCAACGCGCGGCCAGCCGCTTTCTGCAATGCCGCCGACGATGTCGACTGAGTCTTGGACAGGATGGGCTCGCCGGCCCTGGTGAGCGTCCAATCGCGAGAGGGGCGTTGCTCCAGACAGCCGACGGTTTCGGCTATGGGCACGACGGTGTGTTCCCGCAATGCGTCTCGCGCGGCAGAGGGTTGCCCATTCTCTGCGGGTTGAGGCTGGGTCCGCTTGGTTAAATCCTGGTTGTCGATCGTGTACTGGACAAACGGCGTGAACATTTCATCCCAGCTCTGATTTTCCTCGCGAAAGTGGACTTCCTTTTCCGGGCCAGGAGGATGTGGAGAGTCCGAAGAGGCGTGTCCTCCACGGTGCAACAGATGGACGTTCTTCGCCGAATTGTCATAGTGGGCGGTGACCACCAGTTTGCTGCCGGCGGGCAACTGGAGCGGCGTGTCGAGTTCGTAGGCCAGTTGCCAGTGGAAATCGTAATGGGGCACGTTGAGGACACTCTCTTCGCGCCCGTCGGGGTAAACGACCGCGTACCGGAAGTCCTTCCCGCGCAAGTGAGCGTGGGGCTGGAACTGGTAAATCGTCACCGGTTCTGTGTAGGCCGTGATTCCGACCACTTCGTAGTTTTCCGCATACGCCGGAATCGGAGGAATTGCCACTGAGGTGCCCTCCGCCTTCGGCCCGGAAGCATCTGTGAGCAACTCTTTACCGCCCGCGAGGATCGTCTCCCCCGAGGCCGGTACGCGAAAGAGCTGATGTTTCGGCGGATCGGGTTGGAACCAGAAGCCCAGCGTGGACGCATCTTTTTCCGGTTGCCCCGTGGTTTGGTAGTGGATATTGAAATTGAGGTACATGTTCTTGCCGCCACGCAGCAGTTTGGCGCTGTCAGGACCGTACGCCTCGAAAGTCGTGCCCGGTGTATAGACGCCCAGCATGTCGTGCAAGGCAGGATTTCCCGGGGCCACGACTGCGGGTTGCGCAGAGATCGAACCGCCGGTCAGGCCTAGCTTGCCGGCAATCGCCGTGATGCGGTTCAGATCGGCGGGGGTCACGCCGTCGGCAAGAGCCAATTCGGTGATCGCCATGTGGTGTACGACGGCGCGATTGCCAGGGCGCAACTGGATCGCCGTCACCCACTTGTCGTCCAGATACGGGACCTTGACCAGATATCTGACATATGGAATTTCACCCGTCGCTGGGATCTGAATCTCTCGCAGCGGAATAACCAGATCTGGAGCCCGCCCCTGCGGCTGCAGCCAGCCTTGCGGAACGCTCGGCGCTGGCGGCAGATCGGCGTCGTTGCCTTTGGGGGCGCCGCCGTTGACCCAGGCGACGATGGTATCGATATCCGTCTGGGTGAGCGTCGGCGCGTTGCGGAACTTCACGCTTCCCGTAGGATCGGCCGGCCAGGGCGGCATCTCGCGACGCGAGATCTTGTCCCTGATTGATTCCGCCCAGGGCCGCGAACTCTCGTACGACAGAAACGAGACCGCCGACGCGATCTCCCCCGGTTGATGGCAACTGGCGCAATGCTTGAATAGAATCGGCGCAACTTCTCTGCTGAAAGTGGGCACGGGAACGCGGTTCCCTGCGGCAATCGGCCGGAGCGCAGGCGCACACGATGCGACGATGACGGCAATCCACAAAACCAGGCGGATTGCCGTCGATCCCGTCATCGCGGCCACGCAACGACCCTGGCCGGTTCCAAACGACGATGCGCAACTCCCATGGTTGGTCCTCTACTTCATGCGATTGCGATAGAGACTCTGGTCTACTTCGCGAGTCATGGCTTCTATGTCCATCGGAATTTCCAAAAAGGCGGCGACGGCCTCGGCGGTTGCTTTCGGCTCGCGCAGCGTCCGATGATAATGCACACGCAGCGTCCGCACGTTTCCCTTGCCGTTCAACCAGCGATTCACTTCGATCAGATGCCGCTGGAAGGCGTCTTCGATCGCTGACGTATCGCCGCCGCCTTCAGACGTCCCGCGGCGGCGTAGCATTTCGTCCTGCGACTTCAGCACTTCCGGCAACGGACGTTGCATGAACACCACACGATACTCATGGTCGTCCGGCAACGACAGCAGCAATTGCGAGATCACTTTGACAACCTTGCCCTCGGCTTCTGCGATCAAAGAAGGTTCTTTGGGGAGCTGCTTGATCCGCTCCCATTCCAGGTAGCCACGCGGGTTGTCGGTGTCGGCTTTGCGCTCGCCGTCGGAAAGCGGGGTCATGCCTCCTGCGACCAGCATTTGCATCATGAGCGAAGTGCCAGACCGCGGCAACCCGGAGACGATCGTGATCATGCTTTCGTCTTACCCTTCAGAAATAAATAAGGGGCGCAGCCGCCGCCCCTCTTTGGAATCACATTTGGAATCATAGCGGCGAGATGGAATTTCCGGCAAATCGGCAACGCAGGTAACCGGCGGAAACGCCCTGCCCACAACCTTTTCTGTCCCGAAACGTCAGATCAGGGTAAGGTAGAGACAGTATGTTCGGAGAAGTACATCCAGCCGGTGGACGCTTTCGCGATCATCGCACGGTTGCGGCGTCAGTGCTCGCGCATCTCCTGCTTCTCGCTGGGATCCTGATCTATCGTCCCGCGCCGATCGCGCTCATTCCCTTGTCGCTTCAGAACGGCATCGGAACACAATCGTACCGCATCATCTATTCGGCGCCCGACGGTCAGGATTCACCGGACGAACAAAAAGTGATACTCGCCCATTCCAAGCCGGCACCGCATCGGCGGCCGAAACCCTCTTCGCTGAAGCGTCCACAGGAGCATCTTGAACTCCCCGCCGACGCTCTGGCGTCCGATCAGAACACTCGTGCCGGATCTGCCCTCGGCACCGTGATTGACGGTCCGATCGAAGGCCACGAAGTGCATGTGGCGTTACCGGTCGTGTTTCCGGATCCGCAAGTGGTTCGCTCGGAACTGCCGCGCGACTTGAAAGGTGACGTAATCGTCGAAGTCACCATCGATGCGCAAGGCAATGTGGTCGAGACAAAATTGGTGCAGGCGATCGGGCACGGAATCGACGAGAAGATTGTGGCTGCACTGCGGCAGCGGCGTTATCAGCCCGCCACTCTGGATGGCGTGCCAGTCGCCTCGAAGCAGGACGTTCACTTTCATTTTCCCTCGTAAGCGGCTGTGGAAAACTCAGAAAATGCATGTACTACGGTGGAAGAGCGGCCCTTCAGGGCCGCGTAAGTTGTTAGAAATGAGTTCGGGCTTCAGCCCCGGTGGTCGTTTCTGTTCGGCGAATTGAGTTTTCCCTCGGCCTCCGAAGCGGACTCATCAGGTACTATCTTTCCGCATGAAGACTCGCAGGAAATTCCTTTCTGATTCCGCAGCGCTCGCCGCCGGGGCCGTTTTATTTCCGGCGCTCGCCAATGCTTCCTCATCACAGCCGAATGTCACGTTTCCCGCCGCCGTCCGCGATCGGCTAGCGGTGGCTTCTTATCCGTTTCGCGATTTCATCCTGCCCACTGAAAACGTGACACCCACCGCGAAGAACACCCCAAAAATGGAGATCACCGAATTCGCCGCGCACGTGATCGAGCGCTTTCAGATAAACAAAATCGAGCCATGGAGCCATCACTTCCGTTCGCTCGAACCCAAGTACCTGGCGGACTTCCGCCGTGCTCTCGACCGCGCAAAGGCCTCCGTAGTGGATATCGCAGTCGACGGCGAACACAGCTTCTATGCGCCCGACCCAGCCGAACGCGAGCGCGCCGTAGTGGTCAATAAACAATGGATCGATGCCGCCATTGTGCTTGGGTCGCCCAGTATCCGTACCCACATTGCCGGACCCGACAACCAGCCGCCCGACCCGGAACGCTGCGCCGACACGTTGAAGCGAATTGCCGAGTACGGTGCGACAAGGAATGTAGTCGTTCATCTTGAAAACGACGACGGCATAACCGAAGACCCTTTTTTCATCGCAAAGCTCATCGACAAGGTAAACAGTCCCTGGCTTCGCGGCTTGCCCGACTTTGGAAACTCCCTGATGCACCTGCCACCGGAGAACGCATACACCGGCCTCGAAGAGATGTTCCAGCGCGCCTATGGCATCTCGCATATCAAGGGATCGGAGTCGACCGACAAAGGCGCGGTGGTTTCGGTGGATATGGCCTATGCCTTCGGCATCCTGAAAAAGAGCGGCTACCGTGGATACCTTTCGATGGAGTATGACGACGCCGGCGACCCGTATGCGGGCACGAAGCAGCTCATTGAGACTACCCTTCGATTGCTGACGTAGCCGATTAATATTCGCCGATTGTTCGCCTCTGTGATAAGCTTCGTAAAATCGATCATTCATTATGCGCAAGGCCATCAACCATCTCAAAAAGTCCGACCCGGTGCTGGCAGCAATTATTGAAAAGGTCGGTCCGTACCGGATGCAGTATTCCGAGCCGACGTTTCACCATCTGGCGGAGGCCATCCTGTATCAGCAACTGAATGGGAAGGCGGCAGCAACGATCTTCGGTCGATTCACCGCTGCGGCCGGTGATCCGCTCACTCCGAAAGGAATCCTGAAACTTTCCGACGCCGAGATGCGGGCCATCGGCTTGTCGAGACAGAAAACATCCTATCTGCGCGATCTCTCCGAAAAGACCAAGGCCGGACTGATGGAATTCGAACGTATGCCGGAGCTCTCCGACCAGGACGTGATCGCGCACCTCACGCAGGTCAAGGGCGTCGGCGTCTGGACGGCGCACATGTTCCTGATGTTCGCCCTGCGCCGTCCGGACATCCTTCCCACAGGCGATTACGGTATCCAGGCCGCGATCAAGAAGCACTACAAGAAACGAAAGTGGCCCAAGCCCGCGGTGATAGAAAAGATTGCGAAGCCCTGGGTTCCCTACCGCTCGATTGCCTGCTGGTATCTTTGGAGAAGTCTGGACATGAAGACGCTGTAGGCTGGTTTGCAATCCATGGATGTCCACCTGATCGACGGGACCTACGAATTGTTCCGCCACTTTTTCGCGGTGCCCTCTTCAACCGATGCCAACGGCCAGGAAATCGGCGCGGTGCGCGGCGTCATGGCTTCTGTTCTGTCCATGATCGAACGCGGCGCCACGCATCTTGGAGTTGCCACCGATCATGTGGTGGAGTCGTTCCGCAACGACCTTTATCCCGGCTATAAAACGAGCGAAGGCGTAGCTCCGGAACTGCTCTCGCAATTTCCCATCCTCGAGGAAGCGCTGGAAGCCATGGGAGTCGTGGTGTGGCCGATGGTCCACTTTGAAGCCGACGACGCGCTCGCTTCCGCGGCAGCCAAGTCCGGCGGCGATGACCAGGTGAAGCAAGTGTTCATTTGCACTCCGGACAAAGACCTTGGTCAATGTGTGGTCGGGACACGAGTTGTGCAACTCGACCGCAGGCGCGACGTGGTGCGCGATGAAGCTGGAGTCGTCGCCAAGTTCGGCGTGAAGCCCGGATCTATTCCAGACTATCTTGCTGTGGTCGGCGACACTGCCGACGGTTTTCCGGGGATCAAGGGGTGGGGAGAGAAGGCCGCGGCGCTTGTGCTGTCTCAATATCCTCATCTGGAAGATATTCCAAAAGATTGGCAGCAGTGGCCCCCGACTATTCGGAGAGCGCGAGCGCTGTCCGAGTCACTGTTCGGCAATTGGAATGAGGCAGTGCTCTTTCGCACTCTCGCGACCCTGCGCCTCGACGTGCCGGTCTTCGATACGATCAAGGATCTTCACTGGTCCGGGCCGCGATCGGACTTCGCGCAGTATTGCGAGCGACTGAACGCGCCTGAGCTTCTTCGCCGGGCTGGAGCGGCAGCATGAGTCGCAATCACGGCGTAGGCAGGGCGAGCGTTCAGCGTTTTTGGTGCTGGACCACGCTATACAGCGCATCCAGCAGATCCTGGCTTGATCCGTCGTAATCGGCGTCGAGGCTCCACATAAAGACTCCTCCGAACCCGCGTTCTCCCAGAACGTAGTTCGCCTTCGCCCTCGTGGACTGAGCGTCGTCGTACGAGATGAAGCCGGGTTGTCCGCCCGCACCCTGGTAGAGAAGGAACGGCGACCGGGCAACCGAGTCACGATGTCGCACCCATCCCATCTGGTCGATGCGGGGTTTGATATCTGTGCCGTAGTTCACAGTGAACGTCGTATTGCCGCAATCAGTGCACGCGTCCCAAAGACGCTGGGCGCTGTCGAATTCGTATCCGTAGAACGCGGTTCCCATGTTCAGCTTGTCGGGTGGAACGCCATAGATCTGGGCGAACAGATCCATGGACGTTTCAATGCTGCCAACCTGTTCTGGGTCGGCCGGGTCCTGATAAAGAGGCGAGTTGAGTCCTGCGTGCGCGCTCCACGGACCGTAGAAGTCGTAGGTCATGACGTTGATGAAATCGAGCAGAGGCGCCAGCGTCGGCACATCGAAGCCGCTGCCCCACGACCGCGGATCAGAGGGAATCGCCATCGAAAGCAGGTATTGCGGCCCCGGAAATTGATCGCGCAGGTCCTGCATCAACATGATGCAGTTCTCGGTGTCGCGAGGCTTCACCGGGATTTCCCAGTCGATGTCAACGCCGTCATACCCGTTCGCCACTACAAACTTGTAAACGTTCTGTACGAAGGCGGCGCGGAGGGCGGGGTCTGCTGAAATCTTGCGGAAGGCGTGAGCCTGCGCGGGATCGCCGCCGCCGATCGAGATCTGCACTTTCACTCCGGCCGCGTGCGCGTTCGCGATGAGCGATGGCTCCAGCAGTCCGTCCGGAACGACAATGTTGCCAAAGTTCTTCTTGTCGAGCAGGAGAAACGCGTGCGCGATGTGCGTCAGTTTCTGATACGGAATATTGTCAGCCGCGTACGCGGGAGTATTCCATTTCGACCAGAACGTGTAGTAAGCCAGCAGACGCTTCGGCGCGGCCGCCATGGAGGCGGGCACGACGCCAAGCGACAGAAAACAGGTGAGAGCGAAAATGACGGCACAGCGGAAGGTGGGATACTTCATGCGACTAACTCCTGGGGACGGACTTGGGTGTCCGGGAAGCTGCGAGAATCTTACATCGGGCGGGGCCCGCCCATGCAACAGGCCTTCGAAAGTTCCACCAACAAAAAACCCTCTCGCTCCAGCCGAGAGGGTTCATGAACTTGCTGGAGAGGCCTTAGGCACGGACTACGTTGGCCGCCTGAAATCCCTTGGGGCCTTTAAGCAGGTCGAACTCGACGGTCTCTCCCTCATTCAATGAGCGATAGCCGTTCTCCTGAATGGCGGAGAAATGCACGAACACGTCCTCTCCCGTGGAGCGCTGGATAAACCCGTACCCCTTCGCCCCGTTAAACCACTTCACAGTACCCTTCTCTCTCACAAAAGTACTCCTTTCGCCTGTGCCGCTGAATTATTCTTCCGTCTCTTATCTGTATGCCCAAGCAGGACACCCCCTCAAAGGACGGTCAGAATTCGGTTGCGAACCGGGTGCGGGCGTACGCTCCAACACGAACGGCTCCCGAAGTTCCGGCGCTTAACTAGGAAGCGGCGAAACGGCGTGGAGCCGCGAGACGAAGGCGCGATATCGGACTGCCTGACACAGAACTCAACCTTGGACTGCACTCTCGCCAACCGTTCACGGCTGGCGAAGCCCAAGATAATAGCAGGAAGCGTGTTCTTGGCAAGAGGTAACTTGTCGAAAGCAACTGTGACCCCGGGGCTTATTCTGGGATCCAGCGGGCCTGAAAAACCGAACGTTACTACCTGGTACTGAGGTGCCTGGCGGCGAAAAGAGCGTCTGGTAGGATTTGAACATCCCGTGATGTCCATCACTCCCATCGAAATTTCCGCCAAAACCGGGGCTGACAGCAGACCCGGCATGGTTAAGGGGCCCAGCGACAGCCTGGTTCGTTCCACCTTGCAATACCTGCTACGGACCGAAGTCCACACCTTCGCGTTTTCGGTAGCGGCCAATGCAATTCTGTCTTTTTTCCCGTTCGTATTGGTGTTGCTGACGCTCATCCGGCGCGTTTTTCATTCGCGCGTGATGTATGACGTCGTCGTCAGCCTGCTGCGCGACTATGTTCCGGCAGGACAGGATTTTGTGATCCGCAACCTGAACGCGCTCGTGGATGCACGGCAGCGCGCGCAAGTGTTTTCGCTGGTCATGTTGCTGATCACGTCGAATGGGATCTTCATGCCGCTCGAAGTGGCGCTAAACCGGATCTGGGGATTCCGCAATAACCGCTCCTACCTCGGCAATCAACTCATCTCGCTGGGCCTGACCTTCGCATCCGGGTCGTTGGCGTTGCTTTCAGTGTGGGCGACGGCGGGTAATGTCACCTTGCTCAGGAGCGTATTGCACAGCCACGGGGTCTGGTTCGTCGACCTGGTGAGCTTTATCAGCATGAAGGCCTTTGCCATGGTCGCCAGCATCGCCATCTTCTTCCTGATCTACTGGTTGCTTCCCAACGGTAAGGTCCCGGCGCGAGCCGTACTGCCGACCGCCGTTCTGATGGGACTGCTCTCCGAGGCGCTCAAGTACATCTACATTTTTGCGCTGCCCTGGCTGAATTTCAGCGAGGTCTACGGACCATTCGCGATTTCGGTCAGCCTGATGTTCTGGGCGTTTTTGTCGGGAATGCTGCTGCTGACGGGCGCGCACCTTTCAGCGCGTAGGTTGCGGGATTTGTAAGTTCGGTCGGTCAGACGGCGTTGTCCAGACCCCTGGGTTTTTTTATGTTGCTGCGCAAAAGCTCGCGGAATTCTTCTAACTGGCCGACTGTGAATGCACGTTTTGGTATCGGAACAAATATTCTCGGGTTAGTGAAGAGCGCGAATATTTTTTTCCCTTCCACCCACGCCGTCAACGCTGACCATTGGAGAATCGAATCACTGTGTACAGAACGAAGACGAACACCCTCCTCCGAGATTCCTAGAGTCATTTGATTTTGTGCTGACGGCGTGCCGCGAAACTGGTTCCGCGCGGACAGTCGCGGCGCCAACAAGAGTATAGCGAGCCATATCGCACAGACGGCGAACAATGGCCTCACGGTTTGAAAGGTGGATTGGTCGGGACGCAAGGCCAGCATGATCAATCCCATTCCCAGCATGACCGTTACGACACCGAATAGAATTCGGAAACCCCAGCGTGAACGCCAATTCTTATTGCGATGGGCGATTATCCCTTGACGAAAATCTTCAGGGGTAAGTTGATAGCTAACTTCCATGGCCGAGGACTATACGGCAGTATCTAATGGATCGCGGTATCAGATTTGGGAATTGTGACCACCCAACCTTCATGGTTAGATAGGTTAAAATCTCCAGCGCGTCGCCGACTTCGGAAATGATTTCTCGATGAATCCAAACACGATTCTCGGGCGCACGACGAAGATTGGCTCCTTCATGCTGCGTGGGTCCATCTTGTATTTCTTGACGTACGCTGCCGCCATGCGGTCCAGTTCACCGGCCTCTGTGACTTCCTCGGCCGTGCCCTCGATGACGACGGCTTCTTCGCCGTTATCATTGGTGATCGTGCAAGCTGGATTGGCCGCCAGGTTCTGGCCTTTGCGCGATTTTCGTCCGGTGGAAAAGTAGAATGCGTCCTCCATCCAGACTCCCCACACCGGCATCACGTGCGGCCGGTTCTCAGGATGAACGGTGGCGACCCAGAAAGTGTGGCACTTCTCGGCTTGTTTCACGACCCAACTCCACGCCAGCAATCCTTTTTGGTCAGTGGCTAATCCGTATCCGGGTGCAAAGGGACGGTCAGCGCGCGGGCCGGATTTCGACTTGGTGGTGGCGGGAACAGCACGGCGAGGTTTGGCAGGTCTCGGCATACGAGCGATTCTAACTCCGGCCGCCCCTGGCAGACATAACAAGCCAGCCACAACTTCACCACTCCCGCAACCGTCTTCGGTTCTTGTTGGACGTACCCGCCCATCCGTGGATAATGGTGCTCCGATGGAAATGAGGCCATCGTCGACAGGCCGGCTGGGGGCGATCGACGCGCTCCGCGGCGCGGTGATGGTGGTGATGGCGTTGGACCACATCCGCGATTTCGTTCATCGCGGCGCCATGTCGTTCTCGCCCACCGACCTTGACCGCACAACTCCCATACTTTTCTTGACACGCTGGATCACGCACTTCTGCGCTCCGACGTTCATGCTCACCGCCGGACTAGGCGCCTTCCTCTGGTGGCAGCACAATCATTCCCGGAAAGAGTTGTCTGTATTCCTGCTGACGCGCGGTGTCTGGCTGGTGCTGCTCGAAGTGACGGTGATGCGTCTGGCGTACTACTTCAATTTCTCTTTCCGGTATCCCGTTTTCCTTCTGGTCCTATGGGCGCTCGGCGCCTGCATGATGGTGCTGGCGGCTATGGTCTGGCTTCCGATCCCATGGCTCGCGGGGCTGAGCATTGCCATGATCGTGTTGCACAACCTGCTCGATCCGTTGCAGGCGGCGCGCGCCGGAGCCGTTCCAGGAATCTGGGCCGTGATTCACCAGGTCGGTGCGTTCGGCGTCATGGGTGCGGTGGTATTTGTCGGATATCCACTCGTGCCTTGGATCGGCGTGATGGGCGCGGGCTTCTGCCTGGGACAACTCTTCCTGACGGACGCCCCGACCCGGCAACGGGTCTTGATCAGAATGGGAGTGGCTTTGACTTTGGCATTTTTGGTCGTCCGTGCGTTGAACGTGTACGGCGATCCGGTGCGATGGTCGGCGCAAAAAAATGGGATCTATACGGCCCTTTCATTCTTGAACTGTACGAAGTATCCGCCGTCGCTCAGTTTTCTTCTCATGACGCTCGGACCCGCGCTCGTCGTCCTGGCCTGTTTCGATCGATGGCCTCTCAAGACGACCAACCCGCTCATCGTCCTGGGACGCGTGCCCCTTTTTTACTTCATCGTGCACTTTTACGCCGCCCACATCGTCGGCCTAGTGCTCGCATGGTTTCGTTACGGAAGCGCCGTTCGTAGCTTCATGTTCATCCCCATGCCGTCAGCAGGAGGCCCGGCGGCTGCATTTCCGCCAGACTTCGGATTCGGTTTATGGGTGGTGTACGCAGCGTGGGTGGTGATCGTCGTGGGCCTGTATCCTGCGTGCCGGTGGTTTGCCGGAGTCAAGTCGCGGCGGCGCGACTGGTGGCTGAGCTACCTGTAGACGGCAAATGATTACGTGACGTTGAGAACCAACGCCGCGCTATCGCCTCCGCTGGAGCATCCGATGTCGCCAGTCGTGCCACCAGGAGTGTGAACGGATACATTGTAGTTTCCCGTCGCACCGATCATCGCAGCGGTAATCGTGGCGGTCAGTTTGATGGTGCTGTTGACGACGGTAGGCACAGCCACTCCATTGAAAATCACAACCGAAGCACCGACAAACTTCGTGCCATTCACCGTCAAGTCAAAGCTCGGGGCTACCTGAGCGAGGGGGATGGTGGCCGGCGAAATCGAAGAGATGATTGGCTTCGGACGGGCGCTGCCGCAGATTACATCCAGGCCGCCACATCCAGAGAGTAGAGCAATCATCAATACGGAGAGGGTGAAACGGCAGAATTCAGAGGTTTTCATTTGGCTGGTCTATGCGGAGTGTAGCACCGCAAGGTCTTCGCAGCAGTACCTTTGAAAGGCCACCGGAATCGATAGTCACTTTCCCAGTCTTGCACACAAAATTCATGATCCGTCGGGAAGTTTATTTGCTCATCAGTTCCTGCACGGCCCGGTATCCCTGATCAATCGCGCAGTCGGTATAGGCATAGGCGTCCGCGTCGGCGTTGGCGATGGCAATTCGCCCGAACGGCTTGCGGGCAATTTGGCAGGGAGTTTCGCCTCCGTTCAGCCAGAAGTCATCGAACAGCGAGTTGTACTGATAAGCGTATCCGTGCGGCCATCGATTGACGGTGATCTCGACGATGTCGCGGGCCGGCTCGAAACCCCCGGGACCCACCATGCGCGCCAACTGCTCGCGAATGGTGCGTTCGTAAGTTTCGAACGTCATGGAGTAGAGCTGGATGCGTCCCAGTTTGTGCTGTTCGCGGATGGGATGTCCCGGCTTGCACGCCGATTTCGACATGTGCACGACGATCGGATCTTCCGGATTCTTAGCGCACTCGTAGCCTCCGATCGAGACGGGCAGGTCGAGGTTGACGCTGCTGTGATACATCCCGGGACAATATACGGTATTTACTGACAGCTTCTCGAAAGCCTTCCAATTGCGGATAAGGACGTTGGAATAAAGCAACGGGACCTTCTGCGCGAAAGCAAGCGCTTCCTTCTGCGGAGCGGGAAGTTCCTGCGCGATGTAAGGAATCACCACGTGCCAGCAGGCCAGCACGCATTTTGCGGCGCGTACCGTCTTGACCGACTTCCCCATGATGTAGGTGACTTCGACTTCTTTCGCAGTCGCGGGATCTCCCTTGTGCGCCACTTTCACCACCGTGCTGTTCAGCCGGATCCGCACGGGTGATGACGATGAGTCGAGCCTGGAATAATCCGCCTTGGCAAGAGTGACGTCCGCAGACGATGTTCCCGGAATCGCTGCCGGAATCAGGCTGCGAACCAGCAACCGGGCAATGCTGGCATTGCCATCGGGAAAATGAAAAAAGTACTTGTCCGCCTCGTCGTTGCGGATCGCATCGCGGTTCATTCCCTTTCCCGGTGAAGGGTCGAGATTAAGTCCGTCGAAGCCGACCATGCCGAGGCCCCAGGCATCGAGCGCGGAGACCACGTCGATACCGGCACCGAACAGCGGATGCGGGAGGGCCTGATACAACTTCACGATCTCGTCATTCACGCCGACGATCTCGGTGAGGTACTTCGAATAGCTGATGCGCACCAGGCGCGCCTTCTTCTCGTCCGAGCTCAGACCCGGAAAATAATCCTTCTTCTCCGTGCTCAGCCGCTCGAAATCCCGTTTCGCCTGCGCGGAGAGCGGAGCATTCTTGAGAAATGACTCGAACGCACTCTCTCCAGCGGGCTCGTTGATTCCGCTTTCGTCGAAGCCCGATGTCTTCGGATTTGGAACGAGTTTGTCCGCTCCAAAGGTTTCCTTATCGAAGAAAATGTGCGGCTTCAGCCCGCGAGAACGATAGACGCTCTTGTTCACGTGCCGGTGATACGACGGAACATCGATACCCAGTTCCTCGATGAGCCCTTTGGCAACTGGGCTGTATGGAGCGGGGCTCTCGATCGAAAACGTCCCCCCAAAACCAAGGCGGAACGCATCGCCCGAACGAAATTCGTTGCGCTTGGCGTGTCCGCCGAAGTCGTCGTGATTTTCGAGAATCAGAACGCGAGCCTTGGGCCCGGCAGCTTTGCGGAAAAAATGCGCGGCCGAGAGCCCACTGATTCCGCCGCCTACAACCACCAGATCGTAGGACTCGCCCGTGTCGACGGGTTTGGGAGCGTCCTCCCAAAATGCTCCGTCGCGCACCTTGTGCATGTTCTCGAACGAGCCCGCGTGCGAGCCGCGCAGTCCAGTCTTCGCAGGAGGATAGTACCCGGTGGCGTCTTGCGGTTCCAGGTCGGCGGCTGCGGCCGCCCACATTTCCGGGGGAATCAGCGCTGCTCCTGCGGTCAGCGCGACGCCATTCAGAAAGTCGCGGCGCGTGATGCGCGCGCCCATGCCAAGTTCTCGATCCCGTTGCTCTGACAAAAGTGCCTCCGGCGAGGGAGTGTATCACCGCGATGGGGTACTTGTGCGATGCAGGGCCGCAGCGGCAAGTGGCATGCTGTAACTATTTTTTGTGTCCTGCGTTTTTGTGCCCAGCGGTTCGGACGGCAGCCGCTTGTTGTTCTTGCCGGGCGGCGTGCTGAATTGCAGGGTCCCAGAGTGCTGTGTTTTGTTCGATCACGATCACGCCGATCTGTCCCGCCAACGGCGTAAGGGACGCGCCCACCCACGCGACCCGAAAGTCTTCCTGCCTGTCGTCGCACTTGATGGTGACGGTGTCATGGACCTTCACTTTCGCCTGCACGCCTTCGAGTTGCGCTCCCCGGCGGCTGACGTTACTGGTCCGGACCGTTTCCATAAAGCGCTTCCCGTGGATGTCGGTTCCCCAGATCTCAATCGATAGCGTAACGTCGATACGAGGCTCAGCGCGGTCGCCTAGTCTCTGGGCCTTCAAGTCGTCAATAAATTTTTCGACGGGCATCGAATCACCCATCCGGACAAGGGTTAGCAAAGCATCGAAAGGCTCGTCGTCCTTAGTCTCAACGGCTGTAAACCTCTCCGCTTGGACCGCCTGCGGGCCTTCGCCTTCCTTGCGTCCCACAAAAACACGGGGCACTTCGTGGTGCGTCGTCAGGCGCGTGATCAGTTCCTCGGCACGCGTACGATGATCCTGCTTTGCCGAGGTGAACTCGATTCCCATTCCCGAATTTGGGTGGGAAGCGCGCACCACTCCCTCGAGAAGACATTCGGTGTTCGCGGCTCGAATACTGATCAGAACGGTCGTGCCGACGGCGAACAGTTCGGCTGCTTCCAGGTAACAGGCGCCCGCACTGATGTCGGTCAGGCGCCAGCGCCGGGTGGCGGGAGCCGGCTGCGCCACGGGCGCAGGCTCCGGAGACGCCGGGCTGCTCGCGATCGGAGCAGGGGTCTCTTCAATGTTCCAATCAGAAGGCGCATACTCGATTCCCCAGAAATTTCCAGGCGTGTCGAGCTCCAGTCCCAGCAGCCATGTTTCCGGCTCTCCGCCCAGAGAAACGACGTCGGCCACGCGCGCGGTAACTTGGCGTTTCGAGGCGACAATCTCCAGTTGCACCGGAAGATCGCGCGGCAGGGCATGCTCCGTGATCAGTCCGCATCCGTGAGCATTGACCAGCGTGGTCTTACATTCCTCGGAAAACTCTTTCGCGGGATCGAGACTTTTTATGACGATGGGAATTTCCAGTGGCAGTCTCGTACTGCGTCGAATGGCGTGTTGTTTCGGCGAGGCGTTCATTGGTCACGCGAGCCCGAACTGCCAACCTGTAACCCTCCATGCTAGAACACCGGAAAACCGCCGTGTAAAGCATTTCGGCGGTGCCGGTTGACAGTTAGGTACGTGCGCAGGAAACGTGGCTACTTGATCTCAGCGGCGATCCCTATCGAGCGGATCATCGGAGACTAGCCTTCGGTCTTGACTGCCGCCTCGGCCGCCAGGAATCCGATCTTGCTGTGGGTACCGTCGCAAAAGGGTTTATTCACCGATCCGCCGCAGCGGCAGAGGGAGAACGCCGGTTTGCCGGTCAGATCGTACTTGTTGCCATTGGCATCCACTAGTTCAATCAGTCCATCGGGATCTTCTACCCGATATGGGCCGTTGGGACGAACCGTGATCTTCACTTGCGACATGGAGCCTCCAAATGAGATTAGAGATGTAAGGCTAGCACAGCCTGCGGGCAACGCGTCTCAGCGCCAGCGATCCACCGCCTCGAACCACAACCGCTTGACACATTCGTCGAAGGTGGTCTTGGCCCATTCGCGGTTGGTCCACCAATGAAGGCCAAAGTGGCTGGGGTCTGGCGCCGCGGCGGCGGAGAATTGGTATTGTGGAAGGCGAAGGCGAAAGATGCGCAGCGCACGCCCCGTATGCGAGGCCGATGTAACGATCAGCACACGATGCGCCCCGATGCGCTGCAGGCAGCGGTTGGCATCGTCGGTCTCGGCAAAAGTGGAGAGTCCCGTGATCGGACACACTTCGATGCGGTCTTTCTCGGGCAGCGACTTCGCGTATCGCTCTGCCAGTTCCGTGAGCGGTTGACCGTACAGCACATCGTCGGATTCCACGTCGAGAAAGATTCGCGGCGCGAGTCCCTGGCGGAGAAGTTCGACCGCACGCGCTGGACGCACCGCCGTTTCTCCAGCCAACACCACCATGGCGTCGGAGGTCTGCGGGGCGTCGGCCACCAGAAGGCGTCCCGCCTGGGTAGCGAGGACGACGAAAACGAGAAGGAGAACAATCACGACTCGGATGCGCATGCGATAACAAAATGTTACTAAGGAAATCACAATTCATGTGAATTCGATTACGCGAGTAATCACACCTTTGTGCCATGCTGTAAAAATCCAGTGAAAATGGCTGCTTCCACCACGAGGAGAGGCATGTTCGATGCTAGAATTCTGATGGCCTTATGACGACTCAATTGACCTCTTCTTCCCTCCTGACTGACCTGAAAGCCCGCATCGAAGCCCGCAAGGCGCGTGTAGGAATCATCGGCCTCGGCTATGTTGGATTGCCCCTCGCATTGCTCTACAGCGAACAGAAATTTCCCGTGACCGGCTTCGACATCGACCAGAAAAAAGTCGATACGCTGGCCCAGGGTGGTTCCTACATTTTTCGGATTTCGCCCGAAGAGATTCAGGCGGCCAAGGGCAGCGGCTTCAATGCCACCTCTGACTATGCTCGCATCACCGAGATGGACGCCATCATCATCTGCGTACCGACTCCGCTGAACGAGTATCACGAACCCGACCTCAGCTACATCACGAACACCACGCATGCGGTCGCGCCGCACCTGCGCGCCGGCCAGATTGTGATTCTCGAGAGCACAACCTATCCGGGCACGACCGAAGAAGTCATGATTCCGATTCTCGAAAAGGAGAATCGTGCCGGACTGAAGGCGTCGCGCACTGGCGCGGCGAGCGATCAGGAATTCTGGGTCGCGTTCTCGCCGGAGCGGGAGGATCCTGGCAACACGCAGGTGGCCCGGCACGACATTCCGAAAGTGATCGGCGGTCTCGACCAGCAAGCCAGCGAAATTGCGGCCGCTCTGTACGGCTCGATCTTCCGCCGCACCGTTCCCGTGTCATCTCCCGCCGCGGCAGAGATGACCAAGTTGCTGGAAAACATCTATCGCTGCGTAAACATCGCGCTGGTCAATGAACTGAAGATGCTGTGCCTGCGCATGGACCTGAACATCTGGGAAATTATCGAAGCCGCCGCCACCAAGCCCTTCGGCTTCCATCCGTTTTACCCTGGACCTGGCCTCGGCGGACACTGCATTCCCGTGGACCCGTTCTACCTGTCCTGGAAGGCGAAGGAGTTCGATTTCCATACGCGCTTCATCGAACTCGCCGGCGAAGTGAATTCGGCGATGCCTTACAACGTGATCGCCGCCACCATCGGCGCTCTGAACCAGCACAAAAAGGCGATCAACGGATCGAAGATTCTCGTACTGGGCGTTGCGTACAAGAAAGACATCGACGATCTTCGGGAGTCTCCGGCGCTGACGATCATCGAACTGCTGCAAAAAGAAGGCGCGGAAGTCAGCTACAACGATCCGTATTTCCCGTTCGTGGGCCGCGGCCGCAAATACGATCTGCAGATGAAACGGACGCCGCTCGATAACCTCGGACAATACGATTGTGTGCTGATCGTCACCGACCACACCGACTACGATTACAAGAAGATTGTGAACGATGCGCAGTTGGTGGTCGACTCGCGCTACGCCACGCGCGGCATCCAGAGCAAGAAAATCGTTCACTGCTAATGCAGGTGTGGCGCGGGTGCCCTCGCCCGCGTTTTTCCCAACCTGAAAACAAAAGGCTCAGGTCAATCCTGTAGCCTTTTTTCTTCTGTTGCGGTCCGGGCGCAGAACAGCCTTACCCTGTGCTAGTATTCGGCGGTTGATCGTGGTTTCCGAACGGGAGACCCGTCCCTACGGTGCACCGATGAAAGACACACTCGGAGTCCTGCTCGCCGGAGGCGCGGGCGAACGTCTTTATCCCCTCACCCGCGACCGGGCC
>DATMNN010000076.1:0-154617 GCA_035569025.1 Terriglobales bacterium | reverse complement strand
TACAAGATCGGGCGTCGGCAACTGCTCGCGGAAATAATTGAAATAGCGGTTGTAGGTATCGAGTTCCTGATCGTTGAGGTTGAGGCAGGCGAAGAGCTTGTCTTTTTCGAAAATGTAATCGGCGACGATAGTTTTGTTCGAGTGCGCGCCCAGATCCAGCGCGCGTAGCTGCTCGAATCGCCGAATGAGGAAAGCAAACTGCGTTTGGAATGCGGCTCCCGGCTCACCTTCATAAAATGGCTTGAGAAACGGATTGTCTTCCGGTTCGGTGACGCGCTGAGCGGCCAGGCGCTCTCCCAGAACTTGCGCGAGCGTGCTCTTGCCGACGCGAATCGGACCTTCCACTGCAATGTAACGGGGGAGTTCGAAGAGCTTGGCCATGGGAGACGTGAGTCAGAATATATGGCTTCGCCGCGCGACGCAATTGGGAAGAAGGACAGAGGTTAGAGGTCAGTTTGAAGGGGTGAAGCCTGAGAAATGTCATCCTGACACTGCTAAAGGGTTCCCACTGCAATCTGCCTTCTCACGTCGCAGTCGCTATACTCTGTGCGTGCTTCCCTATCTCATCGGCTTGGGCGCGGCAGTGGCAGCCGGAGCCACCGGCTATCAGTCGATGGCGCCGACCGGGCAATGGTTTGGGCGGACATTTACCGGGTTGGGACTTGAAAGCAAACAGATTGGGCTCACTTACGACGACGGGCCGAACGATCCGCATACTCTGCGTTTACTGGACGTGCTGGCGCGCCACGACGTCCGGGCGACCTTCTTCATGATCGGGCGCTTCTTGCGTGAGCGGCCGGACATCGGACGCGCGGTTGCGAGCGCGGGGCACGTGATTGGGAATCATACGATGAAACATCCGCAGCTGATTTTCGAGTCGGGTTCGCAGACGCGGGACGAGTTGGTCGAGTGCCGAACGGCGTTAACCGACGCCCTAGGGGAACATTCGAATCTGTTCCGCCCGCCGTTTGGAGGACGACGGCCTGCGACGTTGCGGATTGCGCGCGACCTCGGGCTGGAACCGGTGATGTGGAATGTGACTGGCTACGACTGGAACGCGCCCCCTGCCGCCCAAATCGAGAAGAAAGTTATGAAGCAGATGCGCGGCGGCGATGTGATCCTGCTGCATGACGGTGGACATCGCGCCATGGGCGCGGATCGCTCGCAGACGGTGATCGCGACCGACAATCTGATCCGGAGGTACAAGGATCGCGGGTATGAGTTTGTAACTGTGCCGGAGATGATGATCGAGCGATGATCGTGTAGGGCGGACAAGAGTGTCCGCTTTACACAGCCTATGCATGCGCCATCGCGAACGCTTTCTTAGCGGTCGCAATGGTTTGTTGTACATCGTCCTCTGTGTGCGCTGCACTCATGAACGCCGCTTCGAACTGCGACGGTGGAAGATAAATTCCGTTCTCCAGCATGGCTAGGAAGAAGCGCCCAAAGGCTTCGGTGTCGCATCTGGCTGCAGACGTCCAGTCCGTAACAGGCCCCTCCGCGAAGAACCAGGTGAACATCGATCCGACGCGGTTGTGGCATAGCGTTACACCCGCGTCTGTTGCGGCTGCGGCTACTCCGGCTACCACTTCTCCCGAGATCTTGTCGAGCTTGGCGTAGATTTCTTTGTGATCGCGCAGGTAACTCACGGTGGCGTAACCCGCAGCCATCGCCAAGGGATTTCCTGAGAGTGTTCCGGCCTGGTACATGGGGCCGAGCGGGGCGACCTGATTCATGATCTCGTCGGGGCCGCCGTAAGCGCCGACGGGTAGTCCGCCCCCGATAATCTTGCCCATCGTCGTGATGTCGGGACGAATTCCGTATAACTCCTGCGCTCCGCCAAAGGCAAGGCGGAAGCCGGTCATGACTTCGTCGAAGATCAAGAGCGATTTGTCGTGACTGGTGATTGCGCGCAGGGCTTCGAGATATCCCCGAGCGGGAGGAACACATCCCATGTTGCCGACTACCGGCTCGACGATCACACAGGCGATCTGGTGCTTGAATTTTTCAAACGCCACGTCGAGCGCGCAGATATCGTTGAAGGGCAGCGCCAGTGTGAACTGTGTGAATTCCTCGGGAACGCCGGCCGAACCGGGGATACCGAGCGTCGCCACGCCTGATCCGGCCTTGACCAGCAGCGCGTCGGCGTGACCGTGATAGCAGCCTTCGAACTTCACAATATATTTACGCCCGGTATACGCGCGTGCCAGGCGGATCGCCGTCATGGTCGCTTCCGTGCCGGAGCTGACGAAGCGAACTTTCTGCAGGTGCGGGAAAGCAGAGATGACTAACTCGGCCAGATCGGCCTCGGCGGGCGTGGACGCACCGAAACTGGTGCCATTGCGTGTGGCTGCAATGACCGCCTCGACGACCCTCGGAGCCGCGTGGCCAAGGATGAGCGGTCCCCAGGAGCCGATGTAGTCGACGTAGTCGTTGCCGTCTGCGTCCCAGAGGTGCGAGCCCTCGCCCCGAACGATGAAAGGAGGCTCCCCTCCCACCGCGCGAAACGCTCGCACTGGAGAATTAACGCCTCCGGGGATGAGGCGTTCGGCGCGCTTCTGTAACTTGCGAGACTCTTTCACTTTGCGGGGCATCGCAACCTCATGATCGGTACCGGATAACCGGGGCTGCTCAATCTTAGCAGCGCCCTTATTTTCTTCTGCTCTCGGGAAGTGCCTCGCAACCGGCGTTTCGACGCAACAGTGCAGTGGAAACGCCTCCAGATTCACGTGATTTTCATCAAATCGCAACGATGCGGCAATGTTCGTCCGGTAGCTTCACTTCAGATCGCCCTTCTAACCGGGAGGGTAGTTCAGGACAGCCTTGGGGGGCTCCAGGCTGTCCGTTTGTTTTTGGGAGACGGATGTGTCCGTCCTCGGTTTCGCAGGCGCCCTGATCACCATCCAGTGTTAGGATCTCCGCGTTGTTGTCTAATAGACGCGCACGACTTCCCAGTTCCCATGCTTCGAATATCAAGGTTACAGCCGTGGAGGGCTGCGCTTTGGATCGGCGCCATGGCAGTACTCTTTCTGACTGCCTCCCTTTGCGCAATGGCCCAGCAGTCTGATGGCGGGGAACCGACTTCCGTCGACGACACAACCGCTGATCCGCCGGTCACGATGTTCCCCCATTCGCAGACGACGCACTGGTGGGTCTCCGGACAGGACAACATTATTTCGCAGTGGCACTCGTCATTTGACTCGCCCTACAGCGGGCCGAACAGCTTTCGTGCTCACGCCGAACATGCCACTTCCAACGTCGCGACCCTGTTCACGGGAGTGCAGCTGACCAGCAACACGGAAATCTTCATGCATTTCGAAGCGGCGGCTGGAGGCGGCTTGAGCGATGCGCTCGGTCTCGGAGGGTTCACCGATCTGGACGTGGTGCGCAATCCGACTCTCGGCACCACGCCGTACATTGCGCGCGGGATGATCCGGCAAATTATTCCCTTAAACAGCGAAATGGTTGAGGCGGAACGGAACCCATGGTACCTCGCGACGAAAGTTCCTGTGCGGAGGATCGAGCTGCGGTTCGGGAAGATGGGCGTCAACGATTTTTTCGACGCTAACAACGTCGGCACCGACAGCCATCTGCAATTCATGAACTGGACGGTCGATAACAACGGCGCCTACGACTATGCCGCCGACACTCGCGGATACACCGTCGGCCTGCTCGCGGAATACCACGACCGCAACTGGGCATTCCGTTTTGAAGAAGCGCTCATGCCGCAGGTGGCAAACGGCATCGACCTGCAATGGAATCTGCGCAAGGCGCGAGCTGACAATTTCGAACTGGAGCTGCATCCCTCGTTGCATGGGCAACGCGCGACTACGATCCGGCTGCTGAGTTTCGCTAATCACGCCAACATGGGTGTGTATCGCGATGCCAACGCCGACTTTTTGGCCGGAAAAACGGAGCGGCCGATCATCACGGCGCATCCCGAACGCACCACGGTGAAATACGGATTTGGCGTCAACGTGGAAGAGCTGGTCACCCGGAACGCGCGCGCCTTTGGACGCTTCGGATGGAACGAAGGCCAGCACGAATCCTACGCCTATACCGAAGTCGACCAGACTTTCCAACTCGGAGGTGACCTCGCCGGCGAACGATGGCATCGCAAGCTGGACAAAGTCGGGGCGGTCGTTGTGTCGAACGCAATTAAGAAAGATCATCAGGAATATCTTCGCCTCGGCGGGCAGGGATTCTTGCTAGGCGACGGCAACCTGAACTACGGTCGGGAGAACATCTTCGAGACGTATTACAACCTACACGTCTGGCGGGGAATCTTTAGCGCATTCGATCTCCAGCACATCAACAATCCCGGATACAACCGCGACCGCGGGCCGGTGGTGGTACCAAGTCTCCGGATTCATCTGGAGTTTTAGCGGAAAAAACTCTGCGGCGTGCGCCTCGGGGCTGAAGCCCAAATCAACAACAAAGGCCTAATCGCAGCGGTGAACCGCTGCGCCACCCAAAAGCAGAGTCGATCGCAAACCGTTAGAGGCTTGCCCTAAGACAGAACACTCCTCTTGTAACCGAAGATTAACAATATTTTTGCTTTGGGTTTTTATTCCTCGTGTGTACTCGCCTTACTTGGCTGACCCCCGCTTATCCCGAAGACAAAAACTTAAAGGAGGTCGTATCGTGTCACGAATACTGAGTGCTGCTCTGGGAGCGGCTTTTCTTGTGGCGTTCCTGTCGGGACCACCTATTGTTCTGGCTGACGGGCCATTGCATAACGTCAATCACATTATCGTCATCATGCAGGAGAACCATTCCTTCGACAACTATTTTGGAGCCCTGGCATTTGCTCCGGGCAGTCCGTATCACAATGGCAACGGCGCGTGCGGCAGAGGCGACCACACATGCGTCGACGGCTTGTCGTGCACGGTCGATGGGGCGGGCAATTTCACTTGCTCCAACTCCAATGTTGATAACGAAGGCGGAACGGTCTTCTCGTTTCATGATTCGCGCCGCTGTGTGCTGCCCGATCTGGATCATGGCTGGGTGAGCACGCACAAGGAAGCCAACTTCCTGAATCCCAACAAGAGTCTGAATAAGTATCTGGCGGATGGCTTTGTGCGCGTGAATGAAGTCACGGAAGGCAATCGCGACCAGACCATGAATTTCTACAACCAGAACGAGATTCCGTTCTACTACGATCTGGCGTCGAAGTTCGCGGTGAGCGACCGCTATTTTGCTTCGGTTCTCGGGCCGACGTTCCCCAACCGTTCGTACCTGCTGGCGGCCACGTCGTTCGGACACCTCACCACCAGCGACACGTTCGCGCCCGGCGACGGCTACCAGCCGATTACGGGAACCATCCTGGACTTGTTCGACCAGAACGGCGTCACCTGGGCCGACTACTTTCAGGACGCGCCTCAGGGTGCCATCTTCCGCCCCTTCAGTTCCAAGAAAGTCGATCCGCATTTCTTTCCTCTGCCGCTCTTTCTAGCGCAGGTTGCTGGAGCACCCGGAGTGCCTCCGCTGGCGCAGGTTTCCTTCGTCGATCCGAACTTCGGCTTGTTCGGAATCAGCGGTGAGAACGACGAACACCCGCCCACCGACATCCAACGCGGTCAGGCTTATGTTTCGCAGGTCGTGAATGCGGTCCGCAACGGCCCGTACTGGAAGGACTCGATCATCCTCATCACCTACGACGAGCATGGCGGCTCCTACGATCACGTGAAGCCTCCAAAGGCGCAAGACGGCATCCGCACTCCCGATGGAATTTTCCCCGGACAATGCGCGGACCTCTCCAATCCTCCCGCTAGCCTGCAGCCGGGCGGCGGCGCGGAGTGCTCTACCAACTTCATCAACCCAGCCGACAATAGCGTGCAGGATGCCGAGAACCTGTGTCCGGATCTTGCCGCCGACCCGACCGGACCGTTCCCCGCACACTGTGCGGCTTTCGAGCAACTCGGGATTCGCGTTCCCTTCATCGCGATCTCCCCGTTCTCCAAGCCACAGTACGTTTCTCATCTGGTGGGCGATCACACGTCCGTGCTGGCGCTGATCGAAAGGCGTTTCCTGAAGACCGCTAGTGGCGAGTTGCATCTCACGCTGCGCGACCAGAAGGCTAACGATCTGACCGACATGTTCGACTTTACCAACTCGCCGTCCCTGAACACGCCGCTGACTCAGGCCGGACCGCCGGTGGTGGATTGCACTCCGCAGTAGAAGTTGTTGCGCCGCAACGCCAAAAGCCGCCTTCGGAGAACGGAGGCGGTTTTTTCTTGGCAGGAGATTTTGGTACTACGGAGTGGCAGCCAGCCGGCGGATCTGTTTGAGCAACGCTTCGGGCGACGTCGGCCGTCCCAGAAAGTCTCTTAACAGAGTTTGACTGTCCTTCTCCGATCCGTAGCGCAAAAGATGCTCCGCCAGCCACGGGTACCAGCGCGGATCGCCCGCATCAAATGGCCCGAGTTGTTCACGGATGTGTTGCCGCATGTCAGCCGTGAGTATGGCGCCGAATCCGTAGTTGATCATGTAGCCGGGTGAATCCGCCAGTTGCACACGTAACGCCCACCACGAAAACTCAGGGTGCGGCACGATGTGCAGATAGTGATGGGTGATCTCGGTCCACAGCGCATTGGGATCCGTGGCGGGAGCGCGCAGCATGCGAAGTTCGAACAGGGCCCAGGCAACATCCAGCAGGACAACGGTGTAGAGCGCACGCAGAGAAGCCTGTTCGGAGGCTTCACGTCCCAGATACTTGCGCTGCCAAACTGGTTCGTAGGTGCTCCAGGCTGGTACATCGGCGAACGCCTCGCCCACTAGACCGCCCGGCCAGTCCATATACGCGGGCCGGTTTTGCATGGCGGTAAAGTTCACAACGTGACCTTCCTCGTGAATGAGTTCATTCAGCACAAATAATCCTCCGTGCGCATATGGCGCGGAGACGCGAGGGATTGTCGGTTGCCACTCGCCGCGAACCATCCTGCCGGCGACAATCCAATCGGTGTAAGCGAGAGCCGCTTTGCCCGGCCTGGGATCGAGGTCAAACACGGTACCCAACTGCTTGAGGTCGGCCCCGAGGTCATTGAAATAGCGCAGGCTGATCGGCAGTAGCGCTCCGCGGGGAATTACGCTCCCGAGCAGACGGTCGGCCTCTCCTCCCTGATAACGAAAGTCCCAGGGCTCAACCGGCTGATCGCTGGTGGACTGGCGCCAGGTATCGAGAATCTGTTCCAGCCAATGTTCGACCTCGGCAGTGTCCACTCCGGCGGTTTTGGCGGCGGCGTCAATTTCGGAGCCATGCTCTTTGGCGTCGGTCGCGGCCATCGCAATCATGCGTCGGTAGGGACTATCTGGCGCGTCGTTTCCGTTGATCGCCTGCCACAGAGGGACGAACGCCATGAACACTGCCTTGCGGCGATCCGGCTCGTCGATCTGATGGAGCAAATCGAGGCCCGACACTCGATTGATCTTTCCACCCTCGAAGCTCAGGTTGTTGCCGATGTCGGTAAAGCAGACGACCATCGTGGCCCGCAACGACGAGTAGTCCGAGGTTTTGTTGTTGGCGTCCTGGCAGTTGCCCTTGGGACTGAAGAGAGCCGAGACGGTTCCCGGCAGAGACTTGAAACGCACGCGCATTGCGGCCACGGCTTTGGCGTCGCTCGCTGAGAGTCCGGTCGCAGGCAATTTCGAAAGAAGCTTCGCGAATTCCTGGCGTTTCTTTGTGTACTCCTGCTGCCATGCCCCACGATCCTTGCCTCGATAACTGGGGAACAGGCCGGAGTCGATGGTTTCAATTACGGTGTAGGCGTCATTGAGGTCAGCATAGATGGTTTCGGCCTCGGCGACCTTCCTGGAATCGGCGGTGATCGCGGCGCTAGCGGACACAGTGAGACAGGCGAACAGGAAAACAAGAGCGAAGTGTTTCGTCATAGAGGGCTTCTGTATGCAGAGCTCTTGGCGCGGATTGTATCGTAGTCCCGACGAAGTGACAGGCGACCGAGGACGTGGATCGTGTCGCGGCGTGTTGTGAGCGTCGCAAGGTCTCACCGCCGCAGGCTGGATGTGGTTGGTGTGATGTCGACCACGCGCCACGTTTACCTAGACGGCCTTTCGATTCCAGATTCTTCTTTCTGAGCGGTCCGCACCGCCCAGGCCATCCTCGGAGTGTTGTGGGCGATGCCAAAGCGCCCCTGGGAATCGAGCAGGATCATCCCGCCGTGGCCGTTGACGCGCTGTTTGAGATAGTTCATCGCCTCCTGCGCGACCCATTCCGGCAGGCTGCCGGATTCAACGCGGTCGGCGGCCCACTTGGCCAACACCAGCTTCATGATGGGCTCGCCCCATCCGGTGGTGGACGCGGCGGCGCTTTCATTGTTGGCGTAGCAGCCGCAACCGATAAGGGAGGAATCACCGAGGCGGCCAGGAGCTTTCGCAAGGATGCCGCCGGTCGAGGTCGCGGCCGCGATGTTGCCCTCCCGGTCGAGCGCAACGGCGCCCACGGTGTCATGCGAAATCGCCGGAGCGAAAAGGTCGCCGCCGTAGTTGTCGCCCTGTGCCAGATATTCCTTAAGCCGCTCGACTTCACGGGGAATAATCAAATCTTCATTTCTGCAAAGCGCTATTCCGTGCTCTGCCGCAAATCGTTCTGCGCCTTCGCCCACGAAGTACACGTGCGGACTCTCGCTGAGAATTTTGCGTGCGGCGCGGACGGGGTTGGCAATGCGCTCCACGCAGCCGACGCCGCCGGTGCGCAGAGTGCCGCCATCCATGATGAGGGCGTCGAGTTGAACTCGTCCGTCGCGGTTGAGGAAACTGCCACGCCCGGCGTCGAATGTTTCGTCGTCTTCCATCACGACCACGGCGGCTTCGACGGCATCGAGCGAAGAGCCGCCGCGTTCGAGGACACTCCATCCAGCGGCGGTGGCATTGCGAACGCCGTTAAGGTGAGCGTCGACGACATCGTCGGGCATTGCCCAGGCGCCGCCGTGCACAACGAGAACGGGGTTCAATGACACGATCAGGTCGTTGTCCTTGCGAGAAGTTGCGGAAATAGTCTAGCAGGGCGCGCTGACAAGGTAGTTGGAGGATTGATGATGGATTCAGGCAGTCGGTTTTGGGGCAGTGGGTGCTACGCAGCTCTACCGGCTGGGGAGGCTTCCATCTCTCGAGTCCGCTGCCAGGTATAGAGGATGCGGTGAATGACAGTGATGGTCGACAACACGGCAATCACCCAGAGCACCGGTGCCATCACGTTGAAGAGCGCTCCGATGATGAGCAGCACCAGGCGTTCCGGACGTTCCAGAAATCCCACGCGGCACGTTCCGATAAGCGACTCCGCGCGGGCCCGCGCGTAGCTGACCATAATCGCGCTGATCATTACCAGCGCGGTAAGCACGACATAAAAGAAGCGGTTCCCGCGAGCGTAGAAGACCAGCAGCCCGAAGAATAGTGAGGCGTCACTGTAGCGGTCTACGACTGAATCAAAGAATCCGCCGAAGCGGGTGACTTGGTTCGAGGCACGCGCGACGCGGCCGTCGACCAGGTCAAAAAAACCGGAGCCGATGATGACCAGTCCGGCATAAAAAAACATGCGGCGCTGGTTTTCGCCGTTGGCGTATCCAAACAGAAACGCGGCGTAGGTATTGACCGCCAGTCCCATCAGCGTCAGCAGGTTGGGATTGATGCGAGTCAGCGCGAGCATGCGCACGATGCCATCCAGCAACAGCCCGCAGACCCGGCCGACTCCGTTTGTCCAACTCATTTCGAATCTGCCTCGGCTTCGGCCAGGTCGTGAACGGTGCT
This sequence comes from Terriglobales bacterium, assembly GCA_035569025.1. GTDB lineage: Bacteria > Acidobacteriota > Terriglobia > Terriglobales > Acidobacteriaceae > Acidiflorens. The sequence goes on along the minus strand of DATMNN010000076.1, from coordinate 144,855 downwards.
GAGCTTCAGGATTTCCAGTTCGCGATTGCCGTTCGGGGAGACGACCTGCGCGGTGTCGCCGACTTTCTTGTTGAGCAGGCAGCGCCCAATGGGCGAAGTGGTCGAGATCTTGCCCGCCGCTACGTCGGACTCCTCGCTGGTCACAAGTGAATAGACCATCTCTTCGTTCTTCGTGCCGTCAAATACGGTCACGGTCGACCCCAGGCCCACCCGGTCGCGCGGGATGTTGCTCATGTTAATCATCGACAGGTCAGCCAGCCGCTGCCCCAGTTGCCGAATGCGCGCCTTCAGATATTCCTGGCGTTGCTTGGCCATGTGATACTCGGCGTTCTCGCTGAGATCGCCCATGGCCACAGCCTTCTTCAGCTCTTTAGGGATATCGTGGGCAAGTTCGTGCTCCAGAATGGACAGCTCGTCCTGGAGCTTCTTCTTGATCAGTTCCGTCATGTTACCGAGCATTATAACTCTCGGCTTCGGGCAACGGGGGCCGTATCCGGAGCGAGCCAACTGCCACTTGCCTTGGGCAAACCCATCAGAAGGAATGACTTACGCCTGCGATTGCCGAAAATTGGCAGGCAGGGCGACAGCCTGTCGGCAGGAACCCCTTATCCGCATTGCCTTTACGAGGCGGGTCGGCTAGACTGATGAAGTTCCCGCACGCCCCTCGGTGAGGTTTCCCTCCATGAATGGCGACCGCGTTTTCCACATCGGTGATCGGGTTGTTTATCCCAACCACGGTGTCGGCATTATCGAGCAGATCAGCAGTCGGACGATCGGCGTCTCGGTTGAGAAGTTCTACCTCCTGAAGATTAAAGCCAGCAGTCTCAAGGTGATGGTGCCCTTTCACAACGTCACCAGCGTTGGCTTGCGTCCTGTGATTCGTAACGGCGAGGTCCAAAAGATCGTGGACTATCTCTCCGTTGGCGAATGTAACAACGCTCTCGACTGGAAAGACCGCTTCAAAGAGAACTCCGAACGCATGCGTACCGGGTTCCTTTTGGACGTAGCGGCCGTGCTTAAGAGCCTTCTCATGCTCGGGCAGACCAAGTCCCTTTCATTTCGGGAAAAGAAGATGCTGGAACGGGCGCGTTATCTGCTGGTCAGCGAGCTGGCGATTTCCCGAAACTGCGAAGAAATCGAAGTCGAGCAGGTTCTCGCCAAGGCGCTCACGAAGTGCAACCTGCGCTTCCCGGAACTAGCCGAACTGGCTTCGTAAACCTTTTCACCGCAGAGTCACGGAGCCACCGAGAGACCAAAATATCTTCTTCATGAAGTTGCAAGAGATTTCTCTGTACCTCCATGTCTCCGCGGTAAAAAACCGTTTTCAGCGCGGATTTGCTTCCAGCCAAGATTGCAGGATCAAGGTCGCGGCCATCCGGTCCACGGCTTTAGCTCGCTTTTCGATGGACAGGTCAGTCTCGCGGAGCAGGCGGTTGGCTTCGGTCGAAGTCCAGCGCTCATCCCATAAGTGGACGGTGACTCCGAGGTGGCGGTGCAGATCGTCCGCGAACACGCGCATCTTCTCGGACTGCGTCCCTTCGGCGCCACTCAGTCGCAGCGGCAGTCCAACCACAACCTCCTGAATCTGATACTGGGCGAGCAGCCGCCTGAGGACCTCCAGGTCGGTGCGTTTGTTCTTGCGTTGGATGGTGTCGATGCCCTGGGCGGTAATTCCCAGCGGATCCGTGACGGCAACTCCGATGCGCCGGGCACCCACGTCGAGGGCCATGATGCGGGTGCGCAGGGCGGGATCGGACATGGGCCATTGTAGATTGCTGAAGTCAGAAGTGAGCCCCAAGAAGTGAAATCGAAGAATTGAACCCTGTCGCTAGGTGGGCGATTTTAGTTCGGCAACCAGACTTCTACCTTCCGGCATTCCCGCAATAGGTTCGTGCAAAACGTCGTCGGCTCAGGCAGAATGATGGGCCGGACTACAACCCTTTGGCTACCGTCGATTCAGCCCGCAAGCATCACTGGTCGCTGACGCTGCTGGGCGTCGGCCTGATCATTGGGTTTGCGTATTACGGCGAATCCGTGCTCTCGGTGCTGTTCTTCTCCGTCCTGCTGACCTTCGTCCTCGACCCTCTGGTGGAACTGTTCGCCATCCATTTGCGGCTGCCGCGGCCGATGGGCGCTCTGATCGCCGTGATCATACTGCTGGCCATGCTGTACGGCATTTCGTATGCCTCTTACAGCCGGGCCATCTCTTTTGTGGATACAGTACCCAAATATTCCCTGAAAATCCGGTCGATGCTGCAACCTTTCCGGCAGCAGGCTGAAAAATTTGAGAAGACACAGGAAGCAGTCGGAGAACCGCCGCCCACCAATGTGATTGCCGTCCGGACCGTGACGAATTGGTCCGACGTGTTGACACACGGCGTTAGTACTTTGACCGAAGTTTTTCTCGCAGCGTCGTTTATCCCGTTCCTGGCGTATTTTCTGCTCACCTGGAAACACCACGCCCGCTCGGCGACTGTCATGTTGTTCCCCCTGGAGCACCGCCATACCGCCTACGTAACACTGGGCCTGATCGGGAAAATGCTCCAGAGTTTCATCGTGGGAAATCTGCTGATCGGGATGATTATCTCCGGAATCAGCGTGGCGATTTTCTGGGTCCTGGGCGTTCCGTTCTTCTATTTCATCGGATTCGCGAGTGGCTTCCTCAGCCTGGTGCCATATCTGGGACTGGTCCTCGCGATGCTGCCGCCGCTCCTGGTTGGCCTGGGACAACTCGAAGCCAGCGACTTGTTTGCCGTCGCTTTCGTGGTAGTTCTGCTGCACTTGTTTGCGCTCAACGTGCTCTATCCGAAGATGCTTGGCAGCCGGTTGAAGCTGAATCCTCTCGCGGTCACAATTGCACTGCTCTTTTGGGGATGGATCTGGGGCGCGATTGGGCTGGTTCTCGCCATTCCAATCACAGGCGCGCTGAAAATCATCTTCGACCACGTGGAATCGATGAAGGCGTTCGCGGCGTGGCTTGGAGAATGAGCGGGATTTCATCGAGCACAAGAAAAGCCCGGCCAGAGCAGCCGGGCTTTGTTTTGCGGGTCTCCGCACTAGGCGGCCGCGGATCTCTTGGAACGTCCTTCCATGGCGACAGGCTGCGCCACCTTGCGGACAAGGAAGGGCTGAAGGTTCGGTTCGCTGCCAGCCCACTCCAGGCTAACAATGGAGTGGCCAGGCTGGCACGTCACGAAGTAGCGTTCTCCTGTGGGGCTGGTAACTTCAAACTTGCCGGTCTCGCCCTGAAGAGCCTCGGCAATGTCGTAGGTCGTAATGCTTTCGTTCAACTTCATGGGGACTTCCTCCAGTCTCCGTTACAGCGGTTATGGGTTAGGGTTGTCCCCCCTAGGGAAGGTATTGTTCTGATCATAGAACGTCGAGCTACGCCTGAGCCGCGTTATTTTTTGTATTTATTTGTATTTACAGTGATTGCTGTAGACCTGTGTGGGTCGGGACACTCTTGTCCGACGCTGTTGCTGTTGGCGTTGACTTTGATTTGATTTGGCTCCAGTTGTCAAATCAAAATCAACCCCAAAATCAAAACCAACGGCGTCGGACAAGAGTGTCCGGACCCACACGACCGTCATCTTCCTACGATGCTACGAAACCTCTACACTTGAACCTTGAGGGTTCTAGTCACATTGTTCGTGCTGGTCGCGCTCGCCGTCGGCGGCTGGTGGGCGTGGGCCGTCTATATGCCAACGGCGCCGCCGGCCAACCAGTTCGTGCTGTTACGGTCCGGATTTTCCACGCATCGCATCGGAGTTGAACTCAAGAAAGCCGGCGTCATCCACAGCGTGTTTGCGTTTCGAGTGTGGCATCAACTGCATCCCAAGCTCTCGCTGAAGGCGGGAGAATATCTATTTGAGAAGTCCGCCAGCGTTCCCGAGGTCTACGATCGGATCGCGCGCGGCGACATCTATTTTCACGAGGTGACGATCCCGGAAGGCTACACCATGTTCGACATCGCCAAAGCGATGGAGGACGCGGGTTTAGGTTCCGCCGATCAGTTTCTTAAGATCGCGCAAACGCGCACTGACTTGATCGCCGATCTTGCGCCGGAAGCGAAGTCGCTGGAAGGCTATCTCTTTCCCAATACCTATCAGTTCACGCGCACGCAGAGCCGCGAAGAAATGCTGGGGGCGATGGTCCATCAGTTCCGGCAGGTAGCGCAGCAGATCGGACTCAACTCTGACGTGCAGCGGATTGTCACCATGGCGGCGATTATCGAAAAGGAAACGGCCTCGCCGGACGAGCGCCCGATGGTGGCGAGCGTCTACTACAACCGGCTCGTGCATCGAATTGCGCTGGATGCCGACCCGAGCGTGATTTATGCGCACCTGCTGGCGGGAGATTATTCCGGCAGCCTGCATCATGCCGATCTGGCGGTCGACTCTCCGTACAACACGTATCGCTTCCCGGGCCTGCCGCCGGGACCGATCGCCAATCCCGGCAAGGGAGCACTGGCCGCGGCCATGCATCCGGCGGAAACGCAGTATTTCTACTTCGTCAGCGATGGCAACGGGCATCACCGTTTCGCGCACGACCTCACCGAACACAACCGCAACGTGGCCGCCTACCGGCGGGCCCTCGGAATGCACTAAACGCCAAACCTTGCGCTGATTTATACTAGAAGCAGGTTAATGATTTTTAGCGTACCGGGATTCCCAGTATTCCAAGCGCAGGAAAACAAAGGGCTGGATCGGCGCGATTTGTTCTTGGGTCTGTTTTGGCCTGCGCTGTAGTTCTCCCGGCAACTTCTTGCACCCATTGAACATCGCACTAATCATATAAAGCGTGGCAGAAGTCTCCCTCAGTCCCGATCGTCAAACCCGCCGTCTGCGGTTCCGTCTGACTTCCGTTTTTCTGGTTATGGTGGCGGCATTCCCGCTCAGCGGATGCCTGTTCCGGACCCGGATCCGGGACCGTGCGCTGTCCAATGCGCCCCTGAAGGGCGCGACCCAGCAGCAGCTGATCGACTACATCAATTCGCAAGCGGCTAGGATTCAGTCCATGCAGGCGACGGTTGACATCAACACTTCGGTCGGCGACCAGAAAAATGGCAAAATCACCGATTACAAGGAAATCCGAGGCTACGTGCTGGCGCGCAAACCCGCCATGCTGCGTATGAAAGGCCTGCTGCCGGTCGTGCGCAACACCGCGTTCGACATGGTGAGCGACGGGCAGAACTTCAAAGTCTGGATTCCTCCCAAGAACAAGTTCGTGATTGGCACCAACAGCGAGGGCGGATTCCAGCCTGAGAAGCGTCTGGAGAACCTGCGGCCGCAGGCGATCTACGATGCCCTTTTGCCGCGCGAAATCGGTCCCGACGAGATCGCGGTCATGGAAAACGGCTACGAGACAGTTCTGGATGCCAAGAAGCATCGCGTCGACCAGCCCGACTACGAATTGGCTATCATCAGTAAGGGGTCGAAAGGGTGGGTGCTGTCGCGCAAGATTTCGTTCAGTCGCACCGACTTGCGCCCGCACCGGCAGCTGATTTACGACCAGCAGGGGAACATCGTCACCGACGCGAAGTACGACCAGTTCGTCGATCACGAGGGCATTGAGTTTCCCGACTCGATAGAGATCGAGCGCCCGCAGGAGGATTACGACATCCTCCTGTCGATCGTAAAATTGGAACTGAATAAGCCGCTCAAAGACGAACAGTTCGCGCTCGAGCAGCCGCCGGACGCTGAGGTCGTACACCTCGGCCAGTCGCCTTCCGCGTCCGTGAAAGGCACGGACGGGCATAGTCAGTAAAGCTCCGAACCCAATCTTAATGATGAATCGAATGATCGTCGGCAATCTGGTGCACCGGCCCATCCGGTCGCTGATCAGTATTGTCGCGGTGGCGCTGGAAGTGACCCTGATCCTTCTCATCGTGGGATTGTGCGTGGGCATGTTGCAAGATAGCCGAACGCGCACCGCCGGGATCGGGGCCGACATCCTGGTACGCCCGCCTGGCTCTTCGTTCATTGGTGCCTTCAGCGGAGCCCCCATGCCTGTCAAGGTAGGGGAGGTGCTGGGCAAGCTCCCGCACGTCAAGAGCGTCGCGCCGGTGCTCACACAGGTCGTTACCAGCGGCTCGCTGGAGACGATTGCCGGGATCGACCTGCCCACCTACGAAAGCATGAATGGCGGCTTTCACTATCTTCGCGGAGGGCCGTTTCAGGGGCCGTACGATGCGCTGATCGACGACCTCTCGGCGCAGTCGACGCATGCCAAAATCGGAGGTACCATCGAGATACTGAACAACAAGTTTCGGATCAGCGGGATTGTGGAGCGCGGCAAAGGGGGACGCAAGTTTGTTCCTCTCACCACGTTGCAGGATCTAGTGGGAGCGAAGGACAAGGCCACGTTCTTTTATCTCAAGCTCGATGATCCGGCTAACGCCGACGCTGTCATCGCCGAAATCAAAGCCGTTCCCGGCTTGGAACGTTATGTTGCCACCTCCATGGCCGCCTACCTCGCCATGATGACCCCGGCGAACTATCCCGGACTTTCGACTTTTATCAACGTGGTCATTGGTATTTCCGTGGTGATCGGATTCATTGTGATTTTTCAGGCCATGTACACGGCGGTTATGGAGCGGACCCGAGAAATCGGAATCCTGAAATCTATGGGAGCTTCCCGGCTCTACATCATCAACGCCATCGTGAGGGAGACGTTTCTGCTGGCCGTTTGTGGGATCATCCTGGGCATCCTGGTAAGCTTGGCGACGCGCGCCGTGCTCTCGCACCGGTTCCCGCTGGTGCAAGTGGTGGTGGCCGGCGAATGGATTCTGAGGGCGACCGGAATCGCGCTGGTGGGAGCTGTAGCTGGAGCGCTGTATCCCGCTTTCAAGGCGGCACAGAAAGATCCGATCGACGCCCTGGCCTACGAGTAAGGTCGGCCCGACTCCATCCCTTCGCCTTCGCTTCGCCTCCCGCGCCGGCCGTGCAGGCAACGATTGTTCCCGCCACCAAACGAAAGGACCGGCCGCGAGAATTTCTCTCGCCAAAACGCCTCCGATGCACGATACTTCCCCCAGAAATTTGCCATGCTATAATCGCGCGCCGATGCGCGATCTGGTATAGATTCGCGAGTGATTGTTATTTTTCCAGGCCCCGCGCAGAACAGCCGGTGGCCGCTAAAAATCCGCAGGAGGAACTATGCGCTTCGATGATCGGACCCTCTGGGGCCGGGATGACGAAATGGATGAATACAGCGACAGCGGTGCCTACGGCGAATCGCTGGAAGAGAGTTTTGACGAGGAAGAAGAAGAGGAAGAAGAATCCGGTGTGATGGAGGATCGTCCGGGAGTTTCGGAGCCCGCTAGTCCCGCTCCACCAACGCCGGCCGGCGGTGGCGGCGGCGGTTCCGCTCCCAAGAAAGCGCCCGCGAAAAAACCTGCGGCTAAGAAAAAAGCCCCCGCCAAAAAGAAGGCCGCGAAGAAGAAAAAGCCTGCCCGGAAAGCGGCGAAGAAAAAAGCAGGCAAGAAAAAGCCCGCGAAGAAGAAGGCGGCCAGGAAGCCGGCTAAGAAAGCATCGAAGAAGAAATCCGCAAAAAAGGGCCGCCGCCGCTAACGGTTGGCGCTTTTATCGCGGAGGCTGGCGCTCGCTGGCCTCCGCACGTTTATTCCTCTTCCGCCACCATCGTTTCGGCCTCAATCCCCACCAGCATCTCCGGCGCTACCAGCCCACTAATGATTAGCATGCTCGCAACGGCACGATCAAAATGGCGAGCCACTCGAAATATTGATTCGTTGCATCAGCATCTCCAATGAATTTGAAAAACTCGTGTCCATAAATTGCTGGCTGCGCTAGCTCCGCGTCCTCGTTTCCGGTTGCACACGAAGAGCGGAAAGCCGCGTCTCCACTGGGGATTGCTTCATTCCGATGGGATTAGCAGCCATTCAGCCCGACTGCCAATAGGCGCGGCGGGAAACTTATCGCGTGCCAATGGTCTCTAACTAAGTATAAGTCGAGAAACAAAAGTTACTTGTGTTCAACTTCGATCTACGATATCTAATCGGAAATAGGATACGTCCGATGGATGGTACACACTATTCGAGAGTGAGCTGAACAGAAGTGGGGGCCCTGGCTATGACTGAGGAATCGCATCCGCTACAGCAGTTGTTCGTGGACCTGGTGGGGCGACACTACGCCGAGGAGATTGGAATCCGCGACCCGCAGGTCATCAGCTACGTCGCGCATCTGCTGGCGGAATTCTGCGATACCGAGCAGCTCTACAAGATACGCAGCTCCGCCGGAAAGCCGCTGAATGATGTCGGTGAAATGCTGCTCGAATCCGATCCCGTATACGGCCCCGCGCCCTCGTTCGACCGCGAGCGCCAGGTGCGCAAGCACATCGGCGACTACACGCTATTTTTCGCTGGAATGTTTCCCGAGAGCATCAACCACTACCGCCTGCGCCGCCAACGGCTCGAGAGTTTTGTCGAGTGGATGAAAGCGGGAAAAGAGAGCTACCACATCGTCTCCAAGTTCGAATATTTCGAGTACGCGAAAGTCGCGCCGCTGTTCGCCCAGTTGTCCAACAAATTTGAGGAGTGTGTGTTCGGCTTGAATCGGGTCAAGGACGAACTACAGGAGATGCAGCATCCGATCGTGCGGAGAACTAATGAGCTGTTGATGTGAGAAAGGTCAGAGATGAGAGGTCAGATTTCAGGAGGTTGAGGTAAAGACCCGGCAAGTTCAAGACTCTTTCCCCTGCATTCCGACTTCTGACTTCTGACTCTCCACCAGCCTGCGCCCTACCACCTTATACTTTCCTTCCAGAACCTTCCTGATCGCTTCTGAGTACGCGACATGCTCCTGTTGCAGGATTCGTTCTGCCAGCGTGTGCTCGTCGTCGGTCTCAAGCACAGGCACTGTCCTTTGAATGATGATCGCGCCATGGTCGAGTTCTTCATCGACGAAATGGACGGTGCATCCGGACACCTTCACGCCGTACGCAAACGCCTGCTGCTGCGCTTCCAGTCCAGGAAATGCCGGCAGCAACGATGGATGAATGTTCAGAATCCGTTGCGGGAACTGCTGCACGAACCAGGGAGAGAGCAGGCGCATATATCCCGCAAGGCAGACTAGATCGACTTTATTCTCCTTCAACGCGTCGACCACTTCACGATCGTGCGCTTCCCGCTCTCTGCCCTTGGATGGAGTTACCAGGACTTTCAATCCCCGGCTGCGCGCTGTCGCAATGCCCGGAGCGTCGGTGCGGTTGGAGATCACGATCGCGATGCGAGCTTCCGGAATCCGCCCCGCGTCGATGCTGTCGGCAATGGCGACGAAATTTGAGCCGCGCCCGGAAAGGAGGATGCCAAGGTTTTTCATTGCCAAACATTATTCCGTAACGCGTCCGCGACAGACAGTAAGTAAAAGCCTCGGTTGCTAAAGCTAGTAAATTGTCGTTTCGCAAAGGCCCGAAACTACCCAACTTGTCCCGACTCTCTTGAATGCCAATGTCCCGCCACCTCCACAAAGCGATCCGCAATGAAAGCTATAGCTCATCACCGCAAACGAATGGATCTGATCGAAAATTACTTCTGAAATGTTAAGCACACCGGAGGGGAATGCGGTCTTGAAGGCGTCATCAGGAAGTTTCCCGCGAAGCATTGGATCAGGCGCAGCGTCTCGTTTGATTGTTGCCAGCCGCCGCTTGCCGTCGACCATCCGGACTTGGGTACCTTTGGCGACTCTGTAAGTCAACCGATGAACTGTATTCGACGACCCTCTCTCCAGGGTGATTCCTTGCAGACAGTCGCTGCCCTCTAGATCTCTGACAGCATCATGCGCATAGGTGACGTTTGCGAGTTCCGGCGCTACCGGCTTACCGTGACTGTACCAATGGAAGAAGCCGCGATAGACACTCACAGCGTCTGCGCTGACGGATCCTTTCGCGATCACAGGGTCGGATCTACCCAAAGTCTTGGACTGGGACGGGACAACTAGAACCAGCACGGCGATCAGGCAGTGAAACCTGTCCACGGAAAGCCCCTCAGCATTTTGCCGCAAGAGAAATTTGAAATACTCTCAACGCAATCTACGAGTACATCACCTTCCGCTCGCCCTTAACGATCCGGCCGACGCTGTAGAACTTTTCTCCGGCGCGGTCGAGCAGGGTTTCGGCCTTTTTGAATTTTTTTGCAGGGACGACGACCAACATTCCGATACCCATGTTGAACGTACGCAGCATCTCGTCATCCGCGACGTTGCCGAGCCTTTGCAGGTGTTCGAAGATGGGCAGGACGGGCCAGGTGCCGCGTTCGATCACCGCGGCCGTTCCGCGGGGCAGAACACGCGGCAGATTTTCCGTGATGCCGCCGCCCGTGATGTGTGCCAGCGCCGCCACGCACTCGCCTGCAATCAGCTTCTTGATGATTGGCCAGTAGCTTTTGTGGGTTCGCATCAGTTCGTTGCCGACTTTGTTCTTCATCTCGCTGACAAAGGTATCGGGCGAGTAGCCCGCGACTTCGAACAGTAGCTTGCGCGCCAGCGAGTAGCCGTTCGTGTGCAATCCGTTGGATGGCAAACCGAGCACGATGTCGCCGATTTCCACCGTCTTGCCGTTGATGATTTTTTCGCGTTCCACGACGCCGACGATGAATCCCGCCAGATCGTATTCACCCTCGTCGTAGAAGCCGGGCATTTCGGCGGTCTCGCCCCCGATCAGGGCACAGCCGTTGTGCTTGCAGGCTTCGGCCAGGCCTTCGACGACTTTTTCGGCCACCTCGGGCTGGAGCTTGCCGGTGGCCAGGTAGTCCATGAAAAACATCGGTGCGGCGCCCTGCACGGCGATGTCGTTGACACAATGGTTCACCAGATCGGCGCCGATGGTGTGATGCATCTTCATTTCAAAAGCGACTTTCAGCTTGGTACCGACGCCGTCCACGCTCGAAACCAGTACCGGGTCGACGTACTTCTTGTCGACGGAAAAGAGGCCTCCGAACCCGCCGATTTCGCTTAAAACGCCGCGGGTAAAGGTCTTATGGGCGAGATACTTGATGCGCTGTTTGGTCTTGTTGGCACGGCTGATGTCAACGCCGGCGTCGGCGTAGGTAATCGGACCGTTATGGGCGTTGGGAGTCTGGGCCACTTTTCAGTCCATGTCTACAGGTTGGAGAGATTTCGCGCGCCGCGAGCCAGAGGATTCGTTTTCCGCGCATCAGATTTTAACACGGTTCGCGGAGACGCTGGCGGCAGCGCGAACGGGCGGCAAACAAAAACCCCGACCCATGGCCGGGGTGGAACATGCGGAGAAGGCAGGACTTACTTCTTGTCGTCCTTCTTCGTATCGTCTTTCTTGTCTTCTTTTTTCTCTTTCTTGTGTGCCTTCTTTTCCTTCTTTTCCGCCTTGTCTTCTTTTTTGTCCATCTTCTTGTCGTCCATCTTGTCCTGGCCGTAGGCAAACGACGAGAGTGACATGGAGAGGGCAATCGCGAACATCAAAGTGAGCAGCTTCTTCATAGTTGAGACGCTCCTTAAAATACAATCTTGTGCGCGCACGCACAAATCCCGGGTAACAGAATTCAGTTGAACTGTCCCCGGGAGCAGGCGAATTGTAGTCCACCGCTGGGACTTTTCCAAGAGCGGGACGGGAGCGGAGGAGCAGGCGAACACTTTCCGCGACCAAAACTCTTACAAATGATCAAGTTGCCTAACACATTGACAATCAACATTTGTTGAACTATAGAGGATAGCGAGCATGCCCCCGTCCGTCCAATGCCGCTCTGCCGATACCAATTCGGCGGACTGAATCCCGATAACCCTTTCCGTCCACGGCAGTCCAATTGACTGACTTCCCCGCGAGGTATGTGCATGCGGACTCTGCTCGACACGATTTCCCAGACACTGCGGACGTTGTGGGCGCACAAACTGCGTTCGTTCCTCACCATGTTTGGGATCGCGTGGGGTGTAGGCTCACTCCTGCTTCTCGTTGGCGTGGGCGAGGGCTTCCGCAGCGGCAACCGTAAGCAGCTCGAGACTTTCGGCAAGAACATCATCTTCTTTTTTGGCGGACGCCAGCCCGCCGTCGAAGGCAGTTTCAATTCGATGCGGTGGTTCAATCTCACGTACGACGACTACGTCGCCATCAAGAACAAATCGAAGCTGGCGGTGAGCGTTTCGCCGCTGATTGCGCGTGACGATATCCGCGCTGTCAGCGACTACACCAGCACCAACGGCCAGGTTTCGGGCGTGCCTCCCGTTTACAGCCAGGTTCGGACCATTCCGCTTCAGATGGGCCGCTGGATTAACGATGAAGACAACGATCAGCGCCGGCGCGTCTGCGTGCTCGGACGCGAAATGACGCGCAACATGTTTCCCGGACGTCCGGCGGTGGGAAATTCGATCCTGCTGAACGGAGTACATTTCGAAGTCGTCGGCATGCTCTCGATGATCGGCCACGAAGAACACAACGCCACCAACATCCGGATTTTTATTCCCTTCAATACCATGCGCGAACTCTTTCCCTTGACCGGCGACAACTCCAAGGAAGGAAACGCCATTTCATTCATCAACTACCAGCCGCGAAGTTTCGACGAAAACGAAGAAGCCAAGGCAGAACTGCATCGCATCGTGGCCCGCAACCACGGCGGCTTCGATCCCTCCGGCAAAGACATCTGGGAAGAGTGGGACACCATCAAGAATCAGAAAACCATGGGAAAGATTTTCACCGCCATGGATTGGTTCCTGGGCGGCGTGGGATTGGTCACGCTAGCACTGGGTGCAATCGGGATCGTGAACATCATGCTGGTGGCCGTGACCGAGCGCACGCGTGAAATCGGATTGCGTAAAGCCCTGGGCGCGACGAATCGAAACATCCTGTTCCAATTTTTCCTGGAGGGCGCGTTTCTCACTCTCTTGAGCGGCGGGATCGGGGTTGGCGGCGCAATGCTGGTGATCCAGTTGCTCTCGGGAGTGCAACTGCCGCAAGGCTTCGATACGCCGCGAATCATCCCCATTTCCGCGGTGGGCGCGGTCCTTTCGCTGGCGTTGGCGGGAATTATTGCCGGACTTTATCCGGCACGTAAGGCAGCTCTGCTCGAACCGGTCGAAGCGCTGCGGCAAGAGTAAGCTGCGGCGACAAGTCTTGGGAAGCGCACTACTTTTAGTCGTGCCGCGGACGGCGTATCAGTACCGGCGCTTCAGCGCCTGAGGGAATCTGTATGACACGCGACCTCCTCAAAGAAGCATACGGCGCAATGCAACACAACCGCCGCCGCACGACGCTGACGATGCTGGGCATGGCCTGGGGCATCGCCACGGTCGTGATCCTGCTGGCTTTCGGCTCCGGATTCGAGCGCGCGATCAGCGTGATCTTCAGTTCCTGGGGCATCGACGTAATCGGCGCGTTTCCCGGGCGTACGTCCTTGCAGGCGGGCGGATCGAAAGCGGGAAGTGAAGTCCGGCTGAAGCTGGCCGACGTCGACTACATTCGCAATGAAGTCCCGATGATCAAGGGTGTCTCGCCGATCTTCGATCGTCAGAATGGGGTGACGATTCAGCACGACACGCGCACTTACACGAACCTTTTCCTGACGGGAGTGTTCCCGGTCTACGATCGTATTCGCGGATTCGCAGTCGCCAGCGGCCGTGCCCTCAGCGAGGAAGACCAGTTCCAACGCTCGCGCGTGGCCGTGATCGGCGATGAAGCCAGGCGCCGTCTGTTTTCGGGAGAGCAGGCGCTCGGGCAAAATATTCGCATCAACGGCGTGAGCTTTGAAGTGGTCGGCGTGTATCAGCACAAGGTCCAGGGCGGCGACAACAACGACAACAGCATGGTCGTGATTCCGTTCAGCACAATGGGCGACTTGTTCGACACGCAATATCTCTCCGGTATTCTGATGGACTATGAAGGAGAGGACCATCAGCAACTGGCGCGGGTTGTGAGATCCGTGCTGGCAAGCCACCACAATTTCCGCTCCGACGACCATCGCGCGGTGTTCATCGCCGACTTCAAGCAGGACTTCGATGAATTCCGCACTGTCACCATCGCTCTGAAGGTTCTACTCGCTTTTATCGGCGCGCTCACACTGGGGATCGGCGGCATTGGACTGATGAACATCATGCTCGTGTCGGTGCAGCAGCGCACGCGTGAAATCGGCGTGGAGAAAGCGCTGGGAGCGCACCGGGCGCATATCCTTTTCCAGTTTCTCGCGGAGGCCATGGCGATCACTTTCGCGGGTGGCCTCGCCGGAATCGGCATCGCGTACCTGATCTCGTGGGGCGTGGGATCGCTGCCAGTGATGAGTGCCTTCGGCGAGAATCTTGACGCGGGCGACATCCATCTGCACATTAACGTCGGCAGCCTGATGGTGGCTACGATCATTCTTTGCATGGTGGGAATCGTCAGCGGGATGGTGCCTGCAATCCGGGCTGCTCGGCTCGATCCGATTGAAAGCCTGCGTTACGAATAATTGTGGAGACGCCATCGGCGGGTATAATGCTCGACCAGCGAGAAAACTCTCCGCATGATTCGATTCCAGCCGCCAATCCTGACGTTCCTGCTGTTTGGTCTCGGTTTTTTATTTGGTTGCACAAAGGATCGCATTCCTATACCCGCCACCGATACCAGCGTCGTCGACGAACACGGCACGTTGCATGTAACTCGCATTGTGCCCGTGCCCGAAACCGTCAGCCCGGATGGACAAAAATTCATGAGCCTTCCGCGCTCGGACGAGGACGATCACATTTCGCTCCAGCAAAACCGCAGCAACGCCGAACATTGGCAGGAGACGCTTGCCCGCGATATGCAATCCATGTATCCCGCGACGCTCGCCCGCGACACAATTGCCGGCGTGCCGGTTCGCGTGATCACTCCGCCTTCGATACCAGCGGAGAAACGTGATCGTGTGCTGCTTAACGTCCACGGCGGCGGCTTCCAGGCAGACTGGGGATCGGTCGCGGAAACCGTTCCCATCGCAAGTCTGACGCAGACTAAGGTGGTCGCGGTCCTCTACCGACTGGCGCCGGAACATCCGTTTCCCGCCGCGGTCGACGACACAATCGCGGTCTACCAAGAATTACTCAAGACGCACAAACCGCAGAACATCGTGCTCTACGGCACATCCGCGGGCGCGGTCCTGACCGGCGAGGTAGCCGTTCGGTTGAAACAATTGGGATTGCCGCTACCAGCGGCACTGGGCATTTTCTCCGGAAGCGGCGACCTGGCGCGCAAGGGTGACTCGTTGGCCATATTCGGATTGTGGGGCCTATCTGGTCCCCTTTTCCCGCCGACAAAATCCGCGCAACCTGATCCCTATTTAGGATCAACCGATCCTCGCGATCCCGTGCTGTCACCCATCTTCGCCAATCTGAAGGGACTACCGCCGACTCTGTTTCTCACCAGCGAGCGCGATCTGTTGCTGAGCGGGACGGTAAATCTCCACCGCGCTTTTCGCAACGCCGGAGTGGAATCGGAACTGGTCGTGTTCGATGGTCTGCATCACGCTTTCTGGAACGAGTTCAGGATGCCGGAGTCGGTCGAAGCCGATCACACGATTGCCGAATTTTTCAGCAGGCATCTCGGAAAATGAGAAGTTCTTCGACCACGGACAAGAAACAACGTGGAGATGCGGCTTGCCGCGCCTCCACACGAAATTTTTTTCAGGGAGAATGTACATGCGAATGGTTTGCGCGCTGATCCTAAGCGTATTCATGGCCTCCGCCGTAGCCCAGCAAGACCAATCCGCGGCGGACAAACCGGCCGACAAGGCCAAGCCCGTGACGGGCAAGGAAAAGGAAAAGAAAGACAAGAAGGAACCGACGTCGCCGATGGCCGCGCCCGACAAGTCAAACGAGAAGCCCTCCGAGGGTGCGAAAACCGACGGCGAAGCCACCGACAAGGAAGAGCATTATGACGTGAGCGAAGTCGCGCCTATCGTCACGCATCACCAGATCGCGATGAATGGCAAAACGCTCAGCTATACCGCTACCACCGGGCGCCTTCCCATCAAACGCGGCGACGGCAAGGTTGAAGCGGAGATGTTTTTTGTCGCCTACACGCTCGACGGGCAAGAGGCCGGCAAGCGACCGCTGACCTTTGCGTTCAACGGCGGCCCCGGATCGGCCACCATCTGGCTGCACATGGGCGCGCTCGGGCCGAAGCGCGTCGTGCTCGAACAAAACGGATTCATGCCCGCCGCCCCATATCGCCTGGAGGATAATCCCGCTACGATCCTCGACCGCAGCGATCTCGTCATGGTGGACGCCATGGGAACCGGCTATTCGCGCGCGGCGACTGCCGAACTCACCAAGAAATTCCTGGGACTGCACGGAGACGTGCAGGCCTTCGGAGAATTCATCCGGCTCTACCTCTCGCGTTACGACCGCTGGACCTCGCCGCTCTTTCTGCTTGGGGAAAGCTACGGCACAACGCGCGCTGCGGGGATCGCCGGTTATCTGGCTGACCACGGGATTTCGTTCAACGGCATCACCTTGCTATCGGTCGCGATCGATTTCCAAACGCTCGAATGGAATAAGTCCAACGATCTGCCTTACGTGTTGCTGCTGCCGACCTACAGTATGATCGCCGGCTTCCATCACAAGCTGCCCGCCGATCTTTCACAGGACATGGCGAAGACGCGCGCGGAAGTCGATCACTGGGCGATGAATGATTATTTGCTGGCGCTCGGCAAGAGCGACGCGATGACACCGGAAGAGCGCCGAAAGATTGTGGACCAACTGGCACGTTACACCGGGCTGCGTCCGGAAGTCGTCGAGAGCAACAACCTGCGCATCGACGTGCCCACCTTCACGCACGAACTACTGCTCGACCAGAAGTTAGTCGTGGGGCGACTGGATGGACGATTCACCAGTCCGGATCCTGAAGATCGCGGCTTCTACGATCCCGCCAGTGCCGCGATCTTGCCTCCTTACAACTCGACGTTCAACAACTATGTGCGCACCGAACTCGGCTACAGAACGGATATGCCTTATAAGGCCTTCGCATTTGACGAAGCGGCTTTCGGCAAGTGGGAATGGGGCAACGCGGCCGAAGGATTTCCCAGCACCGCCGGAGGCTTGCGCTCGGCCATGATCAAGAATCCTTATCTCAAGATTCTCGTGATGGAGGGACACTACGATCTTGCCACTCCGTACGCCGCCGCCGACTGGACCATGAATCACCTGAACCTCGGCACGAAGTATCGCCAAAGCATCTCCTACGCCACCTACGATGCCGGACACATGGTCTACATCGATCGTGCGGAACACACGAAGATGAAAAAAGACCTGGTGGAGTTCATGGAGAAGTGCCTCAAATAAAAGAGCAGGTGTCAGATCTTAGGTCTTAGGTTCGATCAGCCGATGCGATGCGGCTGCATTCCTAACACCTGAGACCTAACACCTGACACCTGCCTTTCCATGCGCGTCGCCACAATTTTCGGGCTGGGAACTTCGCCGGCGAACTTGCAGCCATTCCGTGCGGACTCCGCCACTCAATGGATCGAAGGTGTCCCAGCATCGTCCGCCGATGCTGACGCCATTCTCATCTTTGGCGGCGACGGCACCATCCACCGCCATCTTCCCGCCATGGTGCGCCTTCGGCTTCCGGTGCTGGTGGTTCCGGCGGGAAGTGGGAATGATTTCGCGCGCGCGCTCAAGTTGCGAAGCGTTCGCGACTCCGTCCAGGCATGGCGGAAATTTGAATCGGGAGCGTGCAATGTCCGCGCAATTGATCTCGGGACAATCACCGAGACCAGCGATCGGGATACGAAGCACTATTTCGCCTGCGTTGCTGGGTGCGGACTGGATACCGCTGTCGCCAGATCAGCGAACCGGATGCCGCGTTGGCTGCGCAGCCACGGCGGGTATGCACTCTCTCTGTTGCCTTTGCTATTCAAACTCCCGGCGCTCCCGATGCGTTTCACTTATTCCAAGGGCGAAAATCACGAAGAGGTCGAACAACTGACGTTGCTGGCTGCGTTTGCCAACACGCAGTACTACGGCGATGGCATGCGCATCGCGCCGCAAGCGGACCCAACCGACGGGAAACTGGATGTGTGTCTCATCAGCACGTTGGATCCGTTCCGGCTCTTCTGCCTCTTTCCCACGGTGTATTTTGGGCGTCACCTCGGGATTTCCGAAGTTTCGTATTCGAAAACAGAGCACCTCAGGGTCGAGTCGTCTGCGCCGCAGGAAATCTATGCGGACGGCGAATACGTGTGCAAAACGCCAGTGGACATTGGCGTCGAGCGCGGCGCGCTGAAGGTCATCACGCCATGAATTGTGACCTGGCTCAGCAAACCTGCTAGTGCCCAGCCGCGGATGGATACTTCGCATCCAGCGCGAGATTGAGTTCCAACACATTCACACGCGGCTCGCCGAGTATTCCCAGCGTTCGTCCCAGGGTATACTCGCTGACCACATGCCAGATTTCTGCGTCGCTCACCCTTCTCGCTGCTGCTACACGATGAATCTGAAACGCAGCCGCGGCGGGGGTGATCTCGGGATCGAGTCCCGAGGCAGAGGTCGTCACCATGTCGACGGGAATCGGCGCGCCCGGATTCTCAGCCTGAAGCGAGGTCACGTCGCCTTTCACGCGGTCGATCAGCTTCTGATTCGTCGGCCCAAGTTGTGAACCATTGGTATTTGTCGGATCGTACGCCACTGCCGAAGGGCGGCTGTGAAAATATCCGGCCCCGGTGAATGCCTGTCCAAGGATCCGCGACCCGACAATTTTGCCGTTGACCTCAATCAACTGACCATTCGCTTTCGCGGGAAACAACACTTGCGCGAGCCCCGTGACGACGAGGGGGTAAAGAATCCCCAGGAGGATGGTAGTCGCAACGGTCATCAGAACTGCGCTGACAAGATTTTTCTTCATGAGAACTTTCTCCACAATGAGACAATTTCCCGCTTACGCGAGCCCAGCCCGCGTAATGAGCAGGTCAATCAGCTTGATCCCGATGAACGGAATCACTATCCCGCCTGCCCCATAGATCAGCAGGTTGTTACGCAGCAAAACAGCCGCGCCCATCGGCCGGTACTTCACGCCCCGCAATGCCAGGGGGATCAGCGCAATGATGATCAGCGCGTTGAAAATCACCGCCGAAAGCACCGCCGATTGTGCCGTTTGCAGGTGCATGATATTCAGCGCGTTCAGCACCGGGAAGGTTCCGGCAAACATCGCCGGGATGATGGCGAAGTATTTGGCGACATCGTTGGCGATGGAGAAGGTCGTCAGTGAGCCGCGCGTCATCAGCAGCTGCTTGCCGATTTCCACGATCTCGATGAGTTTCGTCGGATTGGAATCGAGGTCGACCATGTTGCCGGCTTCCTTGGCCGCCTGCGTTCCGGTGTTCATGGCAACGCCGACGTCGGCCTGCGCCAATGCGGGGGCATCGTTGGTGCCGTCACCAGTCATGGCGACGAGTTTGCCTTCGCTCTGCTCCCGCTTGATCAGGTCCATCTTGTCTTTCGGTGTAGCCTGCGCGAGAAAATCATCAACGCCAGCCTCGCGCGCGATCGCCGCCGCAGTCAGCGGATTGTCCCCGGTAATCATCACCGTCTTGATGCCCATCGCGCGTAAGTGCTTGAAGCGTTCCCTCATTCCGCCTTTTACGATGTCCTTCAGATGAATCACGCCCAAAGCGCGCTGATTTTCCGCCACCACCAGCGGCGTGCCGCCCGAGCGTGCAATCAGTTCCACGCTGGCCTGAATTTCCTTCGGCAATGTCGTACCGTGCTGCTCAAGATACTTAATGATCGCGTCAACCGAGCCTTTGCGGATTTCGCGGCCGTCCATGTTCACTCCCGACATGCGCGTCTGGGCGGTGAAGGGGACGAACACAGCTTCGTGGGCCGACAGTTCGCGTCCGCGCAGGCTGTAGCGTTCTTTCGCCAGCACGACGATCGAGCGGCCTTCGGGCGTTTCATCGGCCAGCGAGGAGAGCTGTGCGACGTCAGCCATTTCGGCCTCAGTGATTCCGGGAGCCGGAATAAACTCCGCCGCCTGCCGGTTGCCGAGTGTGATCGTGCCAGTCTTGTCGAGCAACAGCGTGTTCACGTCGCCGGCAGCTTCTACCGCGCGCCCGGACATCGCCAGCACGTTGTGCTGGACTAGCCGGTCCATCCCGGCAATGCCGATCGCGGAGAGTAGCCCGCCGATCGTGGTCGGGATCAGGCAGACCAGCAGTGAGACCAGCACGAATATGGTCTGCGGCGATCCGGAGTAAATGGCGAACGGCTGCAAGGTGACGACAGCGAGCAGAAAAATGATGGTCAGTCCGGCGAGCAGGATGTTGAGCGCGATCTCGTTGGGAGTCTTCTGCCTTTCCGCACCTTCCACGAGCGCGATCATGCGATCGAGGAATGTTTCGCCGGGGTTCGAGGTGATGCGGACGCGGATCTGATCCGACAACACTCTCGTTCCGCCCGTTACCGCCGAGCGATCGCCGCCTGCCTCACGAATCACCGGCGCGGATTCACCCGTAATGGCCGATTCATCCACCGACGCCACGCCGGCGATGATCTCGCCGTCGGAAGGAATAAACTCCCCCGCCGACACCAGCACCAGGTCGCCAGTCCGTAACGTCGAGCTCGCGACCTTTTCAACCTTGTCGTTGTCCTTCAGGCGATTGGCCGTGGTCTCGGACCGCGCCTTGCGCAAAGTATCGGCCTGCGCCTTCCCGCGGCCCTCCGCCATCGCCTCGGCGAAGTTCGCGAACAGTACGGTGAACCACAGCCAGAGCGTGATCTGCAGATTGAACTTGAAATCAGCGCCACCTTTGAACAGCAGCGCGGTCGTGATCACACTGCCGATCTCCACCACGAACATGACGGGATTACCCATCATCTTTTTGGGATTTAGTTTCACAACCGCGTCCCAGAGTGCGCGTCGCGCTATCTTCCATTCCCAGATCGCAGCGGTTCGTTTTGCCATGTTTGGTGTCCTTAGAAAGTCCTGCCCGCGTTCAGCAGCAGGTGTTCAAGAATCGGCCCCAGGCTAAGTGCCGGGAAAAATGTAAGCGCGCCCACGATGATGATCACGCCCATCAGTAGCACGCTGAACAGCGGCGTGGTCACTGGGAACGTTCCCAGCGACGGCGGAACATATTTCTTGCGCGCGAGATTTCCGGCAATCGCCAGCATGGGGATGATCATCAGAAAACGCCCAGCCAGCATGGTGATGCCAATCGTCACGTCATACCAGAGCGTGTTGACGGTTAGGCCGCCGAATGCCGAGCCGTTGTTGCCCGCACCTGAAACGTATGCATAGAGGATTTCGCTGAGACCGTGGGGGCCGGGATTGGCGATACTCGATGTACCGAAGCCTTTCACGCTGGAGACGGCCGCGAACGACAAAATCACGAACGGAAAAACCAGCGCCACCAGCATTGCCATCTTCACGTCGTAGGCTTCGATTTTCTTGCCGAGATATTCCGGAGTACGTCCGACCATCAATCCTGCAATGAATACCGCGAGCACGATGTAAATCAGCATGCCGTACATGCCCGCACCCACGCCGCCGAAGATCACTTCGCTCAGCATGATATTGACCAGAGGAACCATCCCGCCCAGCGGAGTATAGGAATCGTGCCAGCCGTTGATGGCGCCGCAACTGGCATCGGTGGTGACAGTCGCGAATAACGCGGAGTTGGCAATGCCGAAACGGACTTCCTTGCCCTCCATGTTGCCGCCGGCTTGGGTGAGCGAAGCGCGCTGGTCCACTCCATGCAGAAGAGGATTGCCGTGCGCTTCCGCCCAGTATGTGACCGTCACGCCGGCGAGAAACAGAATCGCCATCGCCGCCCACACGGCCCAGCCATGTCGCGGCGACTCAGTCATGTGTCCCAAAGTGTAGGTAAGCCCCGCGCCGATTGAGAAAATGCAGAACAACTCAATCAGGTTGGAAAGCGGCGTCGGATTCTCGAACGGATGCGCGCTGTTGGCATTAAAAAAACCGCCGCCGTTGGTGCCCCATTCCTTGATGATTTCCTGCGACGCCACTGGACCCTGTGCGATCACTTGTTCCGTTACCGTCGTTGTGACCGTTTTTCCGTCGGCACCGGTGACCTGTACCTGCTGGGGCTCGACGAGTGTTGCGTGATCGTACGGGCGAAGATTCTGAACCACGCCCTGTGAAACCAGCACGAGCGCTCCCACTATGCAAAATGGCAGCAGCACCCACAGGCAGGCGCGCACCATGTCGACCCAGAAATTGCCGATGGTCTCCATCTGGCGGCGCGCGATCCCGCGGATGAACGCAATTGCAAGGGCGATGCCCACCGCCGCCGAAATGAAGTTGTGATAGGCAAGGCCAGCCATCTGGGTGAAGTAACTCATCGTCGACTCGCCCGAGTAGGCCTGCCAGTTCGTGTTGGTGGTGAACGACGCGGCGGTGTTGAACGCGAGATGCGGCGGATTTACAGCGCCGAACTTCTGCGGGTTCAACGGCAGAAATCCCTGCACGCGCTGGATCAGGTAGAGGACGAGCATCGACACCACGCTGAACAGCAGCATCGAGACGGCATATTCCGTCCAGCGCATTTCGTGCGTTTCATCGACGCGGCTCACGCGATAGAGCAACCGCTCCAGCGGGCGCAGCACCGGGTCCATAAACGTCTTTTCCCGATTGAAGACACGCGCCATGAAGAGGCCGAGTGGCTTTGTGACCGCGAAGATCAATGCCAGGAACAGCAGGATCTGCAGCCATCCGTTGATAGTCATGTCAGAATTTCTCCGGACGCAACAATGCGTAAAACAAGTACACAATGGTGAGAACGCTGATCACCAGCACGATGACGGATGCCACGCCCATAGAAGTCTCCTCACTTCAAGCGGTCGCAGAACGTCACGTAGCCAATCGACGCAACGAAGAATGCGACCGATACGAGAACAAAGATCAGATCCTGCATGGCATTTCCTTTTCGTTAGAACTTGACCAGGATGGCTCCAATGACGCGAGCTTCATCCTTGACCAGGTCCGGAGTGAATCCGTCCACGACAGATCCCGGGGGCCCCTGATTGCCGCCCGGAGGCGTGATGCCACCTCTTCCCGAGAAATAAGGGACATTGGCGGCGCGGTAGTTATATTCCGTGCGGAACGTAATGTACTGGCTGGGCATGTAATCCCAAGTCAGGGAAGCATCCCAGGCCTTGAACTTGTCGCCTGGATTCTCCGTGAAATAAGGAGTTCCCGAGGCCGCGGTCGCACCATTAATAGGCGGCAACAGCACCAGATATCGTCCCGGATTGTTGATTTTTCCGCCACCGATGGTTAGGCCGTAGCGGTCGTTGTGGAACCAGAAACGGTTGTAAGCCATGAAGCCAAGGAAGCTCTGTTTGGGATAGACAACCCGCTCACCGTTGATGATTTTCACGGCGTTGCCCAGGCATGCGACCCCCCCGCCGGATTCGCAGCCGGCGTCTCCGGTCAACGAGAACGCGGCCTTGTCCAGGAATGCTCCCGGGCGATCCAGATATTTAATCTGAATGCTGTTGTCAGTGTGGATACGAGTCCGAGTCGGAATGCCCAGAGCGTCCGCTCCCACGCCGTAGTTGTTCGAGACGATGGACATCCAGTTGGTCGGCCGCCACAGGATTTGGCCTCCAACACCTGACCTGCCATTGAATCGACCATACGACTGCCAGCCGTTGATGAACCACGGCTCGATCTTCAGCTTCTCCGTGGGGAACATCTGCACGCGCACGCCGTTGAAGAACCACGGCGTATTCGAAGATACGTAGGACGGTTGATAGGACCAGTTGTCGAAATTGTAGTAACTGAACAGTCCGATATACGACATGAAGATGCCGGCATCGACGTTGATGCCGTGCATGGCGTTGAAGTGATACCCGCCGTAGGCCTCGGAAAGATAGCGATACGCACCATCAAGGTTCCACTGGCCGCGCGAGGGGCTGGCATCATTGCGCGGCGTGGTGAAGGAATACATGCCGAACTGCGTCATCACGCGCGCGCGCACGTTATCGAAATGGAAGTCGCCGCCGACGCCCAGCTGTGTGACCTGGATCTCGTGGGTGCGGAAGATTTCGCTGGAACCGCCGATGGTGTCGTCCTTGGGGCGGCGGAAATCAAAGACATAGTCCACATCGGCGCGGATTTCCGGAGTAAAGAATGGGCTGTCGAAGGCCGGCGTTTTCGTCCGCGGGTTGCCGGTCAGCCAGGTCCAGTCGGCGAAAGCGAACGGCTCGGCTTTTTTCGGCTTTTCGGGCAGGGTGGCTTGTGAGGAAGCGGCGCCCGTTTCCGCCACTAATGCTTCATGTGGGACGACTGGGTCCGCGTTCAGTTCGCCGGGTGTGTTCTGGGTAGCCGGCTGGCGCGGGGCATTCTGTTCCAAGCGATCAACTTTCGCCTTGAGTTCTTGCACCAATTGGCGAAGTTCGCGCATTTCATCCGCGCTCGCCGCATTCGATTCGCCGGCCGTTCCCTGAGCGCGAAGCGGGAGGGCACAAAGATTAATCGCAACTACTGCTGCTAGGATTCGCATAGTTCGTTCTCCACGGAATCGGGGCTCGTCTCGTGGCAGGCCCCCCGTCTCTGGCTTGGAGACCGCAACACCACTTTCGGTTGCGAAAAATCGTGTTTTCTTACACATATTCATCCTTTCACTGTCCCGGTGTCGGCCTTCCACTTCCAGGGCTGTCAGGAAGTACAGCAAGAAAGCGACGGACACCAGGAGAACTACTACCAGCAGGAAAACCATGATGGCGCCCTGTGCAAATCAGGCCTTGTCTGGATTAACTCTTCATTGCACACGCCTGCCGATAAAGATCGCGTAAGCGCCTCATAAAGTTTTCGTAAGGGCTTAAAGTGCTGACAAACTGAAAAAGTTACTATCCAGGGTCAAATCGATAGACGATCCAAGGTTCGGTCCGGATGTAGCCCTCTCGTCCGGCCACTGCCTCGAGTTTCTCTCGCAAGGTAGTCAGCACTCGCAGAAATTGCGTTTGCCGTACTTCATGAGCACCACGGCGCGTGCTCAGAAGGGTCTTCGACGTGACCACCCTCCGGGGATGTCCCACCAAAAACACCAGCAAGTCAAACTCTTCTGAAGTAAGGACGAGTTCCCGGCCGCGAACCGTGACCGAGCGAGACTGATTGTCGATACGAAAATCACCATTCACGATAATGTCCCTGTGGGTCTCGTCCCGGCTTTCCGGCGGCCCCTGCAGCAGGGCCCCCGAGCCGCGACGTGAGTTGTCCCACGCTCAACGAAGTTGCCATATCCAAATCTCCTAGGAGGTTCGGGCCTGCGTGTGTGGGTGCCGAGGGTGGCCGCAGGCCCGAATCCGGCCGCGACTTGCTTTCTGACCGGCCGAAGACCGTCAGTGTCGTATCACGCAAGGCACGGCTTCCCGAGCGGTCCTGCTCGGAAGCTCACGAACCCCATTCCGCTTCCCCCGGCTTCGCATAGTATTTATGATTCGGTCTGTCCTGTTCAGACTTGGCCGACAGTTCCAGCAGATTCAGCAACCCCATTCCGCTTCTCTGTGTTGCGTAATATTCGCGACTCGCCGTGTCCTGCGCCGAGGTGTCTGCCAGATCCAGCAGCGCCAGCCGTGCCGCGGCGATCCTCAGTTTCCGTTGGTTCGGGGGAGTTTCCTCCCAGGAATGCGCAGCTTCTTCCCCTGGTTGACAGTCGAAATCGCTCGCGAGTGCTTCCTGATAATGGTGGAAAAGCTTCACCAGTTCTTCCGGAGACACATTCTGAATGGACGACATATTTTGTTTAGCCTCTCGGGTGGATTCTCTCTTATCCAACCTCACTGCATTGGATAGCCGGGGCCATAAGGATTGAATAAAGGTTTCGTAGGCGGTTTGTTAAGGAAGCGGAGCGGAGAGAGAGGAAGTTACTCGCCCGGCTGGAATCTGTATCCGATCCAGGGCTCAGTGACGATATATCGCGGAGACGACGCGGTCGGTTCGAGCTTCTTACGCAACTGGCCGACGAACACGCGCAGATATTCCACCTGCTCGGTGCTCTCTCCGCCCCACACTGCGCCGAGAAGCGCACGATGGGTGATGACTTTGCCCGCGCGACGCGCCATGAACACGAGCAGATCGAACTCCTTCGGCGTCAGATGCACGAGTCGACCCTTGACATGAACTGTACGAGCGCCGGGATCAATCCGAAAATCGCCCAATTCGATGGCCGTGTCTTCAGACCCTTCCGGCCGCACGCGGCGAAGATGAGCGCGAACCCTCGCCAGCAGTTCCTCAATGCCGAAAGGTTTGGTGATGTAATCGTCGGCTCCTGCATCCAGCGCTTTGACTTTGGTCCGTTCTTCTCCACGAACCGAGAGGACCAGGATCGGAATCTGGCTCTTGGCGCGAATCTGCCGGCAAAGTTCGAGGCCATCCATATTCGGCATCGCCAGGTCGGTGATGACGAGATCCGGCGTCCAATCTTTCATGATCTCGAGAGCGGTCTCGCCGTCGTTGGCGACGCGGATGTCATAGCGGTGGCTCGTAAGAGAAGTGCGCAGCACCCGCGTGATCTGCGGTTCGTCGTCCACTACGAGAATGCGCTTCGGTTCCCCCATGCCCGGACTCAACTGGGCTCCTGCGTCACGATGTGAACGTCCACTTCCGGGGCGTCGCGCAGGAATTGATGGATCGCTGACAGGTAGAAATACCGCTTCCATCCGCGCGTGGCGGACCGCCCAAACACCACGTGCGTAATGTGTTTTTCGTGGACATATTCCGCCACCGCCTCGGCGACCGACTTGCCTGGCACGCGCGCAATCGTCGCGCCTACGTTCTCCGCGAACTTAAAATTCGCGCTCAGCGTTTTCTGATTGGCCTCGCTGGTGTCCTGACCCATGTCGGTATACACGACGAAGAGCTCGGCGTCGATGGCCTGCGCCATGCGCGCGCCGCGCGCGATCAGGTACTGCGCCGCCGGATTGGAACTGATGCACACGGCAATCCGCTCCCGGATGGCGACCGCCCGCTCGTGCGGCAATTTGTCGCGGTGTTGTTCGAGGCTGCGGTCAACCGCGTGCGCCACCTGACGCAACGCCAGCTCGCGGAGGGCGATCAGGTTGGTCTCGCGAAAAAAATTATCGAGCGCGCGGCCCACGCGTTCCTGCGGATAGACATCCCCACGCCGCATGCGGTTCTGGAGCGCCTCGGGAGTCAGGTCAGTCATCACGACTTCATTGACGCGCTGGAGCACCCAATCAGGCACCGTCTCGCGAACCTGGATTCCGGTCACGCCCTGCACAGTCGGCGTCACGCTCTCCAGGTGTTGAATATTCATCGTCGACAGCACGTCGATCCCGGCATCGAGCAGCTCGAACACGTCTTCGTAACGCTTGCGATTCTTGCTGCCCTCGATATTGGTGTGGGCGAGTTCGTCGACGAGGACGACCTTCGGCTTGCGCGCGAGGATGGCATCGATATCCATTTCTTCAAACAGCGCGCCCCGGTACTCAATCTCCTTGCGCGGGACGATTTCCAGGTTCCCCATCAGCTCGGCGGTGGCTTTGCGGCCGTGGGTTTCCACAACGCCGATCACCACATCTTCGCCGCGGCTGTAGCGGCGAATGGCTTCGCTCAGCATGCTGTAAGTCTTGCCGACGCCCGGCGCATAGCCGAGGAAGAGCTTGAACACGCCTCCCTTTTTTGCTGGAGCGGCCTCTTCCAGCCATTGCTCAGGAGTCTTCTGTCCGGGATCCGCAGGCATCGCGTTTATTGTCGTTGAGACTTTCGTCTTTGTCGATGTCGGATACAATCGGGTCGTGAAACCCGCCTTCCGATCGCCGTTGGGCTATGGCCTGGCGATATTGTCCGTCGTCGGGGTCACTCTGCTCGGTCGCGGTCTCAGGGGCGTGAACCCCACCACCATCGCGCTGGCCTTTCTACTCGGAGTGCTGGCAATCTCTACCTTCTGGGGGCTCCGTCCGGCGGTGTTCATGGCCGTGATCGCCACGCTGGCCTTCAACTATTTCTTTTTGCCGCCGGTCGGGACATTCACCATCGCCGATCCGCAGAACTGGGTCGCGCTGTTCGCGTTTCTGATTACCGCCGTGACCGCCAGCGAACTCTCCGAGCGCGCCGGACGCGAAGCGCGCAACGCCAACGAACGCCGCCACGAACTTGAGCGGCTCTACGGCTTCAGCCAGTTGCTGTTGTCGAGTGACAACGCTGCCGAATTGCTGAATGCCATTCCACGCTACATCGTCGATTCCTTCGTCGTGCGCTCAGCAGCCATCTTCCTCGCCAACCGCACTGACATTTACCGGTCGGGCCCAGAGATCGACGGACTCGAAGCACACGATCTCCAGCTCTGCTGCCTGCGCGGCGAACCTCGTATCGACCACGCGAATCAGGTCGCGTTCATGCCGCTAAAAATGGGCATGCGCACGGTCGGAACCATGGGCATCGCCGGGCCGCTCCTGTCCCGCCAGACTCTGGACGCGATCAGCAGCCTGATTGCCATTTCCGTGGAACGCGCGGGTGCGATCGAAAAACTGAGCCGTGCCGAAGCGGCGCGCGAGAGCGAACAGATGCGATCTCTTCTGCTCGATTCAGTCACGCATGAATTCCGCACTCCCCTAACCGCGATTAAGGCGTCGGTCACCTCGCTGCTCGCCAGCCCGAGTCTCTCCGCCCCGGAAAAGGAAGAACTGCTGACTGTCATCAACGAAGAAAGTGACCGCCTGAACCGGCTGATCGGGGAAGCCGCCGAGATGGCACAGCTCGATGCTGGCAAGGTTGAACTCAAGCTGGAGCCGGCCAGTATCCGCGAAGTGGCTGAATCGGCTGCCGAAGAGTTGAAGCAGTTGCTCGGCTCGCATCCGCTCGAAATCCGAATTCCCGCCGATCTCGCCCCCGCGCGCATGGACGCCGGCCGCATCCGGGAAGTGCTCGTGCATCTGCTGGAGAATGCCGCGAAGTATTCTGGTCCCGACACCTTGATCCGTATCACCGCCGAAGTGAAGGGCCGAACGCTCACCACCAGCGTGGCCGATCGCGGCCCCGGCATCGACGACTTCGAACAGGCGTTGGTATTCGAGAAGTTCTATCGTGGCCAGAACCAGCGCGTCCGCGTGCACGGCACGGGAATGGGACTGGCGATCTGCAAAGCCATCGTTGAAGCCCACGGTGGCCACATCGGAGTAACCAGCCAGCTGGGACACGGCTCAGCCTTCTACTTCACCTTGCCGGTGGGATAAATGGCGAGAACTGCCTTCCTGTTTGTTCCGTTAGTGATGTGCTGTAACCAAGGGACAACGAACTGTATTTCATCCCGTGTAATGGTTACCTGGACAGGACGCAAGCGAATCGAGAGGCTATGTTACATCACGATAACCAGGTCAGCCGCGGAGCCGTGACCTCGCCGGAACTATGGCGTTGGAGTAGTTACCGCACTTACACTGTCGGCGAACCGGGTCTTGTGATAGTCAACGACTGACAAGTCCTCAAGATGAAGGTCCACCCCCCACCCCTTGAGAACCAACCCCTCCTCCGCAGGCGTCCCTGCGGCCCACTCCTCGCAAAGATCGCGAAATGGGTACGCAGTACAGTCTCTGCCCGTCGCAATATGAAGAGTCCCTGACTCTATCGATTAGATGTTGTGTGAGCTAGCGGGTCTGATATCCTCAAGCGGATGGACGACCGGTCTCTTCGCGATGTGGGCGGCACGCCCGGTGGACTTGGGCATTTCGTGCTCGGTTTCATCATGACTTGTGTCGGTGGATACCTCATCGCCAACCAAGTGAAGGTGGTTGGCTCTTACTGGAGCTTCTACGGCACAAACACGTTTGGTATCACGCTTGTGCCCATGCTGTTTGGAGTGGGGATATTGTTCTGGAATGGTCGCAGCACAATCGGATGGTTGCTCACTGTGTCGGGGGCGCTCTTCATTCTCGCCGGGGTGATTGCCAACATGCATATCTTCTTTCAGCCGGCGAGTCTCTTCGAAACCATGGTCATGCTGGTGCTTTTGGTTGGGGGACTGGGATTGATTGCCCGCTCTCTCCGATCCCGTCCGGCGAAGAATACCAACTGATTCCGATTCCCCTGCAATATGGAGCGAACTCCCACTGTCTGGGTCTCTTCCCCCCCGGCTTTTTTTGGCATCTTCTTCTCATCGCAATTCTTCCTAAGTAATTTGCGATCTGCAATATGCGCGATAGACCAAACGTTGACATCGGTGTCGGTGAGACATAGCATCCTTTGGATGCGAGGTATTGGTGTTCCGGGGGGATAACCCCCATTGATGGAGCAGGCACCTGCCCCAACATCACTGTAGCCGAACGGGCACTTTCGGCAGGATACTGTTAACAAAAGACTTAGATTTGCATTTGCTTGCCACGTAGGCAACCGTCCTCGGGAGGAAATGCCGGACAGTCAGACTTTTCAATTTCGGACGGCACATGACGAAGGAGTTCGCAACAAAATGAGCAAGTTTATCGACACTATCAAACACGCCATCATTGAAGACGAACCCGACCCGAAAGCGTCCGCGCCAAACCAAGCTCATTCTGAGGCGAAGGCTTCCAACCCTCCGGCGACGGTCGGCGAATCGGTCCCGGCGGTTCCCGCAGCCAGCGCGTCGTATCAGTCGTTCGGTGAAGAGACGGAACACGTTTACAAGAAAATCCTGGCGAGAACGGATTTCCAGGCGACAGCAGTGGCCGCGACGATTCGTAAGTATCTGGATCCCTTGTCCGCGATTCCCGCCATGGATGAGCGTACAAAATTCAAGACGGCGGTCGTTCAGGCAAGAGCACAGGAAGGTCTGACACAAGAGAAAATTCTGGCTACGTTTGATGGTCTGAAGGTCGCACTTCAGAACGAGCAGGAAGCGTTTGCCGCAACGGCCGAGGCGACTAAAGATCAGGAAATTGCGCATCGCCAGAAGAAAGTACAAGAGATGACCGATGCGATTGCTGCAAAACAGAAGGAGATTGCCCAACTCCAGCAGCAGCTGTCACAAATGTCGACAGACCTGGTGGAAGCACAAGGCAAGATCCAGCATGCGGAGTCACAGTTTACGATTGCGGCTCAGCGCCGGGCGGTTGAGATCGATCAGGAAAAGGCTAAGTGCGTAAGTCTTCTCCAAGGATGAGGAAACTATGAGTTTAACGCCTGCAACTCCCACTAGCCTCGGCCAGGACCTCAAGTCGTTCTGGTCTCGCCCGGAAGGCAAGACCGGCATGATCGCCCTCGCCATTCTCGCTGGGGCGCTCGTCTACGGGTGGGGAATGATCGTGCCGTTCATCGTGTCGATGCTGGCTGACACTCTCCACATGGTTTTCCTGGCGCTGATACTGGCGGCCGTTTTGTTCGTATTGTTCAGCAGCCGCACGCACTTGTTGTTTCGGTTGCTGATGCGATGGCTCACCGGGATGATCATCAACATTGACCCGATCGGCATTCTAAAAGATCACCTGTCGCAGATGCGGAAGCGGCGCGACGTGATGAACCAGCAGATCAGCAATGTCAGCGGGCAAATCCGGTACTTGAAAGACATCATCGACAAGAATCACGAACTGGCAAACGAGAACATGCGCATGGCCGCGCATGCCAAGAAAGTAGCGACCACAACCGCGGATCAGAATGAGCAGCTCCGCATGGCGCTGCAGATGAAGGCGAAGGCCAATCAGGCGGGGCGGCTGGAAAAGTCGAACCTTAGCTATCAGCAACTACTGGGGAAGCTACAGAACATTTATGACCTGCTCAGTAAATGGGCGGTTCACATCGACTTCTATATTGAAGATACCGACAATGAAGTTAAGCAATCGGAGATTGAGTACAAGACGATCAATTCCGCCTACCGCGCCTATCGCACCGCCATGGCAGTCATTAAGGGTAATGGCGACGAACGGGAGTTGTACAACGCGACCATGGAGCACCTGGCCGAAGAGGCGGGACGCAAACTGGGCGAAATGGAAGATTTCCAACGCCTGGCACAAAATTTCATGGACACGATCGACCTGGAAAATGGAGCGGTCGAAACAGAAGCTCTGCAGAAACTCGACGCTTACGAACAGAAGTTGCTTACTTCAGGAGACTCGGATACGGCCTTCCTGCTGCCGGGCGCATCCGCTACGCCCGTACCGGTTCCAGTAAAGAAGTCCGCCGAGACATCCACCACAGCTCGGGGCGCGGGCGACTATGGCGACATGTTCAAGTAACGAAGTTTGAGTAATCAATTTTGAGTAATCAATAAGGTGCTGGGGATCCAGAACAGGCTGTACACGGGGAGGAAACGTTCACTATGGCACGTCTGAAGACTGGCCCGAAAGTAATCCTGATCATCCTGCTGGTAGTGCTCTTTGTCTTTGGGCTGCGCAAAGCCGCGGAGCTTGGCTGGATTCCAACTCCGGGCGTGATGAAGGCACTGGTGCCGGAGAAGGCTATCTTGCCTGACGTGAAAGAGGCGATGGTGCAGAACGTTGAGCCGATTACGCTCCCTACATCCAGTCCCGCGAGCGTGCCGTCCACTTTGATTCGCGGTGAGATTTGGGAATGGAACGCTCAGATCGGGATGATCTACGCCAACGGCGGCGCGTCTACGACCAAGGGCTCGCTGATGGAGAAGCATGGCGTCAACCTGATGCTGATTCGACAGGACGACACCGGCAAAATGCAGGAGGATCTGATTGCCTGCGCTCGAGAAATCTCGAATGGGTCGTCGCAGTGTTCCAATGGCGCCAACTTCGTGCTGATCATGGGTGACGGTTCCGGCCAGTTTCTGGCGGCCATCAACCCACAGTTGAAGAAGCTCGGACCCGATTTCCAGGCCAAGGTCATCGGCGCGACAGGCTATAGCCGCGGTGAGGATTCCTTTATGGCGCCGCCCGAAGTGAAGCGCGATCCTCAGGCAGCGAAAGGTTTGCTGGTCGAGGGCGTGCTGCGCGACGGCGACTGGAACATCGCCCAGAAGTGGGAAGGCGACAATGGCATCAAAAACAATCCGGATGAAAAAACCTACGATCCGGACGCAGTGAACTGGATCAACGCCTCTGACTACAATGTGGCCGCCGCTGATTACGTTGCGGGAAAGTGCGACGATCGCAAGGTGGTGAAAGACGGCCACCTTACGGGCGAGACCAAGCATGTGTGCGTCAACGCCGTTGTGACCTGGACGCCGGGCGACGTGACGGTCGCAAAGGGCAAGGGCGGGCTTGTGAAGGTGGTTAGCTCGAAGCAGTATCGTTCGCAGATGCCCGATGTGATCGTCGGGCCCAAGAACTTCTTCGAACGGAACCGTCCACAGATTGAAGGAATGCTGGCAGCCACTTTCGAGGGCGGCGATCAGGTGAAGGCCTTTGACCAGGTATTGCACAAGGCTTCCGCCATCAGCGCCAAGGTCTACAGCGACCAGGACGAGGCGTACTGGTACAAATACTACAAAGGTGTAACCGAAAGCGATGCTCAGGGATTGAAAGTGGAACTGGGCGGCTCGACCGTGAACAATCTGGCGGACAATCTCATCTTGTTTGGCCTCGAGCCCGGAACCAACGACAATTTCCGCTCGACGTACACCGTCTTCGGCAACATTGCCACGCAGCAGTATCCCGCGCTTTTCAAAGATACGCCGATCCCCGATGTGAAGGACATTGAGGACAAGTCATTCATCACCGGCGCGCAGGCTCGCATGACCAGCGGAGGCGCTGAAAGCGAGACGCCGCAATATGCCGCCAACGAAACCGGGCCGGTGGTTTCCAAGCGTTCGTACTCGATCAACTTCGATACGGGCAAGGCAACGTTTACGTCCGAAGGTGCTCGCACCATGCAGGAGTTGAAGGACTCTCTGGCGATTACCGGTTTGTTCATTCAAGTAGACGGTTTCACCGACAATACCGGAAGCGAGGAAGTGAACCAGGCTCTATCAGATGCGCGTGCCACTGCGGTGAAGGATTGGCTGCAGAAGCACGCTCCGAGGAACTTCCCAGACAGCCGATTTCGGATTGCTGGCCACGGCTCCCAGAAACCGGTTGCGACGAACGAAACCGTCGCTGGAAAGGCAGCCAACCGGCGGGTAGAGATTACTCTGCTCGGTAGCTGATTTGGTTTCTAAGAGAGTTGGGGAGGATCGGTTGCCCTCCCCTTTCCTTTAAGAGCGCGGAGACAGCGTAACCATGGCGGACAGACCAGATGAATGAGGCAATTCAGCTCTTAGCACCCAACCGAGTCATCTCCAAAGGGACACTTCGGTGGCTGGTTGGATTTCAGTTGCTGATGTTGCTGTCAATTTGGATCTTCTCGCCCACGGTCTTCCTGCCCAAGCCCAAAGAAGTCTTCCAGGCGCTGGGCGACTTGTGGTTTGAAGGCCTGGGCGGCGAACTGATTACCAGCTTCCTCCTGAACATTGAAGCCATCGCAATCTCGGCAGTTCTGTCCCTGCTGTTGGCCTATCTGACGGTGATCCCGTTCTTTCGTCCTGTGGTGGCACTGCTCAGCAAATTGCGTTTTTTGTCGATGGTCGGTCTCACGTTCTTTTTTACCCTGATGGCGACCTCTGGCCATGAGCTGAAATTGTTCCTGCTGGTGTTCTCGGTTTCCGTGTTTTTCGTCACTGGCATGGCGGAAGTCGTGGCCAGCATTCCCAAAGAAAAGTTCGACCTGGCGCGGACCCTGCGCATGGGCGAGTGGCGCGTGGTTTACGAAGTAATTATTTTGGGCCAGGCCGACAAGGCTTTTGAAGTTTTGCGCCAGAACGCGGCCATGGGCTGGATGATGCTGACCATGGTGGAGGGGATCTCTCGTTCCGAAGGCGGAGTGGGCGCCATGCTGCTCAATCAGAACAAGCACTTCCACCTGAGCGCCGTCTTTGCCATTCAACTGACCATCCTGGTGCTCGGTTTGGCGCAGGACTATGCGATAGGCGTGTTGCGAAAGATTTTTTGCCCTTATGCTGATCTGACGTTGGAGCGTAAATAACGGGGACCTGACATTCTGAACGGGAACGGCTGGCGTTAAAGACAAGACTATGATTTCGCACACCTACGGCAAGACGTTGCTGAAGATCGAGAATGTTTCTCTTGAGTATGATGGCCGGCCCATCCTCAAGAACGTCAGCGCAGAGATCAAAAATATTATCCGGCCGGACTGTACGCAGGGTCAGGTTGTTGGTTTCCTGGGTCCAAGCGGCATTGGAAAGACACAGTTGTTCCGCATCATTGCAGGTCTGAATCCGCCGACTTCAGGGCGTGTGACCGTAAACGATCTTGACCGCCCGGTTCAACCCGGGGAAGTAGGGGTCGTCGCCCAAGATTATCCCTTGTTCGAGCACCGCACCGTGCTCTCGAATCTGCTTCTGGCTGCGAGCCGAAAAGAGAAAGACGACAAGGTCGCGCGCGATAAAGTGATGCAGTACTTGAACGACTTTGAACTGATCGACAAGGCGCGGCTTTACCCGGTCCAGTTATCAGGCGGGCAGCGCCAGCGGTGCGCGATCATCCAGCAGATCCTGTGTTCGGATCATTTCCTGCTGATGGACGAGCCGTTCAGCGGGCTGGACTTACTGATGCTGGAGAAAACCGGCGCGCTGATCCAGAAAGTCGCCAACATGGATGAACTGAACACCATCATCGTCGTCACTCACGATGTAACCGCAGCCGCTTCGGTTGCGGACCACCTGTGGTTGATGGGACGCGACCATGACACACAGGGCAATCCCGTGCCCGGCTCACACATCGTGGAGACTTACGACCTGATTGAGCGTGATCTGTGCTGGCATCCCGAGATCATCACGCATCCCAAATTTGTCGAATTTGTCAGCGAAGTCAAGAACCGATTCCGGTCTTTGTGAAGTCGGAAAAAGTCTCCCGGACCCCAACTAGAACTCATACCGCAACGCGAACTGCATCACGCGCGGCTGAGTCAGCAGGCTGGTATACGCGCCGAAATTATTCGGTGACTGCGTCAGTGAGGTCAGCAGAGACGACGATCCCACCGACTGAGCATTGAAGCGTGTGAGATTGGTCACGTTAAACACATCCCAGCGAAATTGCAGGCTGTGAGTCTCGCGGTAGGGCATTTTCCAGCTCTTGTAAAGGCTCATGTCCCAATCAGCGTACCCGTTCCCGCGCAAGACGTTGCGCGAGCCCACCCCACCGGGAAGCGGCAAGGTGAAGTCCTGCTGAGCCGTGGCGGGATCGGCAAAAAGGTTGACGCTCCCCGCTTTCTTGAAGGTACCTGTTTTGGGTTTCGCAGTCATCTGCGTCACCGCTGTCAGGAACCAGTCTGTGGGCCAGCGCTGGCCACCATCCACGCTGAAGGGAAATCCGCTGGTGTAGCGAGCGACTCCGGAAGTCGACCAGCCGCCGATGAAAGCGTCCAACCAACCACTGGCGTTGCCGGCCAGGGCGCGACCC
Source organism: Terriglobales bacterium (assembly GCA_035569025.1). Taxonomy (GTDB): domain Bacteria; phylum Acidobacteriota; class Terriglobia; order Terriglobales; family Acidobacteriaceae; genus Acidiflorens. Next base: position 108,550 of record DATMNN010000076.1, on the reverse strand, counting down.
TTGCCCACGGGCAGCTCCGCAACCCAATTGAGGTTGAACTGATGGGTGGAATCAAAATCCGACACTGCGCGGGCCAGATTGGGGGAAAAAGCATTGGCCACGCGGCTTCCGACCAGGCCGATGTTCTGATAGCCATACACCGAAAATCCCACCCGCGATGCCGCCGAGGTGATGTCGATGGACTTCGACCAGGTATAGTTCATGTCAAACTGAACTCCGTGGCTGACCTGTTTCCTCAGGTTGATTTGCAGCGCGTGGTAGCTGGAACTTCCGGTCGAGCTCCATCCATACATGGAAATAGCCTGGTTGTTGAGGAACTGGCCCGGGCCATTGGCTAAGGTCCGAGGACCTTTGAAGAAATAGGGTCCTGTGCCGGCGTTGTCGCCGAGCCCGCCATACAGGTCGATATCCGCCAAGCCGACGATTTCATCTCCGATGACCGACAGCCCCGGGTTGTAGTACAGGTCAAAGACAGACTGTATCAGCCCATCCGTTACACTCGTCCCAGCGGCAGGGACGAAACCGCTGAACGAGTCGTATTGTGTCGCACCGGGCCGGAGTGCAGGTAACATGTTGACCCAGTATTGGGCTGTGGGACCGAGCGCCCTGGGGCCAGACCCTCCGGCAGTCACACTCGCGATATCCGACGGGCGCCCCGCACAGGGTCCGCTAGTCGGGGGGGTGGCAATGATGACGGCTTGGTAAAAGTTGGCGCTACCTCCACAAACGAGATTGTCCGTCGCGATCTTTCTCGCCAGGTTCGACAAGGCCGATGCCGCCGTGTAGTAGTCGATCCCTGACATCGGATCCTTGATATTCAAGGGCTGAGTCAGATCGCGCTGGGTAAGCAGGTCGTGGCCGAAGCGGCCTACATACGATACCTGCAACGAGAACCGGTGAGGCAACTCGCGTCCGATGGAAAAGTCCACGGTATAGGCATGTGGTGTCTTGAGCGTGTTGTCGTTTCCCCACAGGTTGGCCTGCGAGTTGATCCCAGTTACTTGCGGGAAGTGGGCCGGTGGGGGCGGCTGCAGGAATGGAAAACCATCGAAGTTGTTTACCGGAATCGCATTGATGCCTGTGATTCGCGGCAGGTTCTCCGCGCTGGTTTGACCAGCCGTGCAGCAAGCATTCTGGAGCGTGGTGGAGAAACCGGCGGAGCCGATCTGGTCGAAACTATTGATAAGCGCGAATCCAGCGCGGTCGTACACGCGGCTGAAGCCGGCGCGGATGACAGTCTTGTCATTGTCGCCAAAGATTTTCCTGAAGGGACCGGAATCGAACCGCGGGGAGTAGGCGATCGAGATTCGCGGCGACCAATCCGTTTTTTCCAGCGGATAGAAACCCGGGCCGTTGTTTGCTGGACCACTCGGACTGAAATCGATCGACCCCATCGCGCCGTAGCCAATCCCCTGGTTCATGTTCTTCACGTTCTGGGCGAACTGACTTCCCAGTCCGAATGTCGTGGATGCCTGGAAGCCGTTGGTTTCCCACGGCGCCGGAAAGAACGACCAGCGCAGTCCGTAAGTCACCGTGAGATTCGGCTTAACCCGCCAAGTGTCTTGGCCATAAAACTCGTACGAATTGAGGCCATAGCGCCGGTTGACAGGGGCGCCACAAGTTCCGCCAGGACACGCGAATCCCGGCACCACGTTGCCGCCGCGATCCAGGTTGTAGTTCGCGACCACGTCCGAGATCATCCCGTACAAGGACAACAAAGGACGATCGTACTGCGTTGCGGTCAGTGGCTCTGGCCCACTAATCCCTGGGTGAGCGGTGACGTTCGTCGGATCAAGCGTGCTGGTTACAGTGCCTGCAAAACCGATCGGAGAGGTCCAGTTCGTGGTCCCAAGGGCCAGAGTATTGGAGTGCAAGAAGCTGGTACGCGGGTTTCGGGCGATTTTTATTGACGTTCCAAACTGAAATGAGTGTGTCCCCCTGGTCCAGGTAAAGTCGTCGACAAAGTTGTGCAGCGGCAACTGGAAATTGTGACTGAAGTTAATCCCCTGGTCCAAACCGAGAAACGTGTTCCACTGCTGGTTGGTGTTGCCCAAAACTCCAAAGCTTTGCCGCGTGTATCCCCAATGGAAGGAGTTGACCATCGTTGGACTGAGAACGACGATGTATCCCAAGGCAAAGCCTTTGCTGTGATCGGAAGTTGTTTGCATCGGAGCGCCCGGGTTCAATTCGCCAGGCAATGTCTGGTACTTACCCGGCAAGAAGGGAGCTCCGGTATTGCGCAAATCATTCAAATTCCCACGCCAAAACAGATTGTGCTTGCCATTCGCGGTGAGGTGGTAATCGAGGCGAGCTATGAACACGTCGTTATCAAGCTTGGTGGGTGCGCGGAAAACGAAGCCGGCATAATTCAACTGGTCTCCCGCCGAAAGATCGTTGGTCGGTGTCTGACCCGTGCAGAAAGTCCGGTCGAGATAACCGGTGTGATTGATCGGGTCGAGCATTGCCAGATCGATTCCGATGCGATTAGGGTCAAGCAGCTGAAGCTGCGGGGGGCCCCAGTTCGTGGTTCCACTGCCGTCCCCGTTCACATATTGAAAGATGCCCTGGCACAGTGTCGGCGTAGGAATCACTCGCTCAGCGCGTTGCTCCTCCCGCTGGCGGGAGCCCTCATAGTTGGCAAAGAAGAACAGCCGGTCTTTTTGAATCGGTCCCCCGACCGCTGCGCCGAAAATATTGCGATTGAGCTGCAGAGGCTTGTTCGGCAACCCTATATTCAGTTCCGATTGCTTGACGAGGTAGTCATTGGCGCTGGTGATTGTGTTCCGCAGGTATTCATAGAGCGCTCCGTGAAACGCGTTGGTGCCGCTCCTGGTCACCAGCGCGACTTGTGCGCCGGAACCCTGCCCTTGGTCTGCCCCATAATTCGTCGTGGTTACACGGAATTCCTGAACCGAATCCTGGGTCACGGGGAGCACTGACGTAAAGGCATATCCATTGGACTGATCGTTCACGTCGACGTTGTCGAGTGTGACATTGCTCTGATCGCTGCGGGCTCCGTTCACAGCGCCATTGCGCGTGTCCTGGTCTTTGTCCCCGATCCGGTTGCCCGTGTACGCAACTCCGGCTTGCAGGCTCAGCAGGTCGGGAACATTTCGGCCCTCCAGAGGAATATCCTGCACTTGGGTTTCGTTGAAGGAATTGCCGAGGGACGCATCGACCATATCAATGGCCGGAGCCTCTGAAGTCACCGTCAGAGTTTCAGTCGCCGCGCCGACCTTCAGCTCAACGTTGGCCGTCGCTGGCGTATTCACAAGCAGGACGAGATTCTTCTGTTCATAACCGCGAAAGCCAGCCGCCTTTACTGTCAGGGTGTAGCTTCCGGAAGGGACAAGAAGGAACTGGTACTCGCCTTGATTTCCGGTCGTCACCGTGCGCTCAGTCTTCGATTCCGGGCTGGCGAGAACAACGTTCGCACCCGTGACGGCGTTCCCGTCGGGATCCGTCACCGTCCCTCGAACCGAAGTGGTCGCTTGCGACCAGGCCATAATTGCCACGAGCAGCATCACGACCAGGATGCTCGTCATACGCCTCCACGAAGGCGTGCAATACGCAACAGCAACGGATCCGGAGCGGGTCATGTGTGCCTCCAAATTGTTGTTTCGGACTTTCGGTTCGCCGAAACGAGAAGGAACATTACTAGAATTGCGGAAGGTTAGAACGACAGCAAGTTGCTGTCAAGACAGAAGTTTTAATTGTCATACCACGATGGAAATGTCCCCGCTGCTTTTCAGTCAGAAGTGGGGCCCCCTCCGAAGTGCGTAGATAGGGTGGGAAGGACTTCACCAGGAATACGAGGCGACGACAGTTGGCGATCCGGGAATGTCGTTCACAACGTTTGTGTGAAGCACGATCTGCAGATTCTTGCGGCTCCAGTCCTTGGGTGCTTGCTTGACGAATTCCGCGACTAGATCAGGATTCGTGATGAAATCACCCGCGGCCTGAGTGCCGCGATGCGTGAGCCCGGCAATGATCACGAGGGAGCTCCCAGTCTTCGAGTCGAGAATGCGGGAGACAATAGCGTAGTCGTCACTGTCTTTCTCGCCCAAAGACTTCGGCCACCAGGAGCGGGATGGATCAAGTTTGTCCTGGACGTGCATCTGCGGCGAATCGCCCGATTCGTAGACAAATCGGAGATTGCCGGTCATGTTGAGCGTCCAGCTGTTGTTGAAGGCGCCGATCAAGACTGCGGCACTATTCCGCAGGTCGCCGAACGAAAGATCTGTACCAAACCTCAGGTCATAGGGGTGGTGGCGCGAGGTGAGAAGAGACGAAACCTGCGCAATCGCCGATGCGTCCCCGGTGGTCAGGAACCTGTCTTTCACTGGAATGAAATCATCACCCGAAAGGATCCTTAATTCTTCAAGTGGCACAACCGTCTCGAGGTTCGTAGTCGCGTCCTGCGGGTGCGGGTGGATGGTTCTATATTTCCCGATAGCCTTTGACGATAAAACATAAACAGAATTGCTGCCCGTGCAGACGAACACCGGTCTTGGGTTCTCCAAAACCGGCCCCCAGAAGAGGTCGATGGCGTTACCGGCGGGCGTTGTCGTGTGCTGAGTCAGCATCAAGCCGGCGAACACGGCGGCGAGCAGGATTACTGCACCAGTGGCCCAGAACACGTTTCCTTTGCGAAGTGGTGTATTCCCCGCTAACTGCTCTGGCTGCTGAGAAACGATTGCTGCACTGCTGGGGTGGGTTGCGTCCGGAGCCTCGGCAATCTGAGATACGGCACCCTCGGGCGGGTGAAACTGCGCCTTGTAGGATCCGGTCGGGATCTCTATCTTCCACTGGCCGGTCGAATTCTTTTGCGTTTGATAGTACTGCGCCAGGCGCTTTCTGACGTCGGCCGCACGAACACGTACGACTGGATCCTGAGCGGTGTCGTAGTCAGGAGCGCGTCCGAAGACTTCCATTCCGATCACACGTTCGCGAAGCGACTCCTCGGAACCTGCAAGGCTGTGCTCGACGATGTAGCGAAACAGGTCCTGGCACTGACGGCTGGTTCGGAAGGGAGTGCTCTGAAGAATGTCATCCAGGAATTCCCCGACTTCCGGCCGAGGCTCAGGAGGAACCCCGTCAGCAGGCGAACTGTGTTGAGTGGCCATAGCGGGCGAGGACTTCTTCGCCTGTCGAGCTGGAACGACCAGGTATTTTACTGCCGAAACGCTCCGCAGTGCAGCTCATCATAACTCATTGTCAACAAAGGGCGTCCGCAGTGGTCGAGCGGTACGTTACCGTAGCCAACCTAGACAGGGTAAGCGATCGGGCATATTTATTCGGTAGAGTGATCGTAAGGTGCGGGGGGAAGCGAGTTAGCGACCACGGCGGATGGAGAATCGAGCAGCTTGCCGGCAAATTCCGGCACTTCAGAGTCGAGATTTCCGAAAATCGAAAGCCAGCATTCCCGGAAATGGTAAATGCGGACATAGCGCTTCTTCATGAGGATCAATGTTGATGTGGAGCTGCGAGAAGCGTTAATCCGAACAAACCACAGATGAGAACGTCAAGAGAGCAGGAGGGCACAGTGTATGAGCGAGAAGATTACTGTTTTCAGCGTCGATAATCATCCTTTGCTGCGCGATGGTCTTGCCGCTGTTATCAATGCCCAACCTGATATGCGTCTGATAGGACAAGCTTCCACCGGCGGTGAAGCCATCCGAGCCCTTCGTAAGCAAAAGACCGACGTCATAGTCATGGACGATACGCTTCCCGATATGAGCGGCATCGATGCGATGATTGCAATCCAAGGCGAGTTCCCCGACGCACGTTGCATCATATTCAGCACTTTCGGGTACGAAAACGACATTCGGCGAGCCCTGGCGGCAGGGGCGCAAGCGTACATCCTCAAAAGCATGCCTCCAAGAGAGTTGGTCGATGTGATTCGCCAGGTTCATGCTGGGAACAAGAAGATTTCGGTCCAAATCGCAGCCGAACTAGCTGAACACTACGGTGACGAGCCGCTCAGCTGTCGGGAAGTAGAAGTTCTTCGTCACGTGGCAGACGGAAATCGCAACCGCGACATCGCGAACAAGCTCTTCATCACCGAAGAGACGGTAAAGGCTCACATGAAGCACATTTTCGGAAAGCTTGGTGCTATTGATCGCACACAGGCTCTCGTTATCGCTTTGCGTCGTGGGCTTGTCCAACTGTAGGTGGCCGGTCTTGTCTGTTTGTCGGCTAGTCTGGGGTGCGGCCGCTCGCAAAATGGCAGATATTGCCACCCGGTTAACATCACGTGTTTCAAAATGCCCTAGCTCCTAAGCCTCGCCCCGTTTGACCCCATTTTCACCCGCCCCTAGAATGAAAGACTCGCACGACAAACGCGAACTCATTCATGGCACTGCGCCTTTACAACACACTCTCCGGAAAAATTGAAGAGTTTCAGCCCATGCAGGGCAATCAGGTCCGGATGTATGCCTGTGGACCTACGGTTTATGACTACGGGCACATCGGAAATTTCCGCACGTTTATTGCGGTGGATCTGCTGTACCGCTTTTTGCGGCAGAGCGGATATGACGTTCAGTACGTGATGAATATTACCGACGTGGACGACAAGATCATCCGCAACGCGGCGCGCGATGGCGTGACGGTACAGCAATACACAGCGAAATATGAACAGGCGTTTCTGGAAGACTCGGCGACGCTGAATATCGAGCGCCCAAAGCTGGTGCGTGCTACGGAACATATTCCGGAGATGGCAGAGTTCATCGCGAAGCTGCAGGCTAAGGACATTGCTTACCGCGCGGAGGATGGGTCGTACTACTTCCGGATCGCGAAGTTTCCGGCTTACGGCAAGCTGTCAAAGAAAGATTTTGCCGGGATGGAAGACGGCGCGCGCGTCGACGTGGACGAGTACGAAAAGGACAGCGCGCGCGATTTCGCCTTGTGGAAGGCGCCCAAGCCGGGCGAGGCTTCGTGGGAGACGGTGATTGGGCCGGGACGTCCGGGATGGCATCTGGAGTGTTCCGTCATGTCGATGGAGGAACTGGGTCCGACTTTTGACCTGCACGCAGGCGGAGAGGATCTGATTTTTCCGCATCATGAAAACGAGATTGCGCAGTCGGAGGCGCTCACTGGCCAGACGTTTGCGCGCTTCTGGTTCCATGCGCGGTTCCTGCTGGTGGAAGGTGAGAAGATGTCGAAGAGCCTGGGGAACTTTTTTACTCCACGCGACCTGGTGCTCAAGGGGCACAAGCCGTCTTCGATTCGCTGGCTGCTCAGTTCAGTTCCCTATCGCAACCAGTTGAACTTTACTTTTGAGGGGCTCAAGTCCGCTGCGAGTTCGGTTGAGAAGCTGCGAAACTTTCGATTCCGGCTGACGAGCGCGCAACTTGCCGAGGGCACGAATCCGGCGATGACGCAACTGGGTGGTGAAACAGCGGAACGCATCAAGAACGCATTAGAAGATGACCTCAATACGGCGCAGGCGCAGGCGGCGATCTTTGATATGGTCCGCAAAGCGAACGCGGCGCTGGAGGCGGGTGAGGTTCGGAAGGATGACGTTGCGCCGCTGCTGGCCGCGCTCGAGAAATTTGACAGCGTGTTCGCAGTGCTGAAAGATGACGACCAGCCTAAGATGAAGGCGATCCTCGATTGGGCGCGGACCGTGGGACGCGAGAATGAAGCTAGTCCCGAATTGCTCGAGATCGCCGAATCTGCACAGCTTTCAGACGAACAGGTCAATCAGAAAATTGCCGAGATGGAAGCGGCGCGCAAAGGAAGGAATTTCAAAGTCTCCGACGCGTTGCGAGGTGAGTTGACCGCGGCCGGAATCGTTGTTGAAAACACGAAGGAAGGCGTGCGCTGGAGACGGAAGGCCCAGAACGCGACTCTGACGATTGTCCCGAACTAGCCGACTGTGCCAAAGTACAGAATTAGCGATTTCCATGAAATTTCTCGACGAATACATTCGTGACGCTGAACTGGCCCACGGCCATCTGTGTGCTGGGCAAATTCTCGGCGTGCGGATGGCGATGCTGGGGCTGTCGAAGCTCGGAATTCAAGACCCGCGAGGCACGGATCGGAAGCGGCTGATTACTTTCGTCGAGATCGATCGTTGCGCGACTGATGCGATTGGCGTGGTAACGGGGTGCCGTCTCGGGAAGCGCACCTTGAAGGTGCGTGACTGGGGAAAAATGGCGGCAACTTTTGTCGACTTGAGTGCGGGGAAAGGGATCCGTATCGCTGCCAAAGAATCGTCGAAAGCCCTGGCGCGGACCATGCATCCGGAACTTCCCGATAGAAACCAGCAGCAGATGTTGGCGTACCGCGAGATGGCCGAGGACGATTTGTTCGACCTCCAATGGGTGAAGGTCGACGTCGCGCCCGAGGAACTACCCGGCTACAAAGGCGAGCGGATCGTCTGCGCGGAATGTGGCGAGGGGATTAATTTTCGAAAAGAAATTCGTCGCGACGAACGTATTCTTTGCCGTGCATGCGCCGGCGAGCGCTACTATACGCCCGAGTAGAGACTAGGCTTACCCCGTCTCCCTAAAGTTGTTTCCGCGATTGTTCATAAGCGTGCGCAACGCGCAACAGCGTAGCCTCGTCGAAGTGCTTCCCGAACAACTGAAGTCCAATCGGGAGCTTTTCGTGGCTCTCGCCGCAAGGCACCGAGATTCCGGGAATTCCCGCCAAGTTGGCAGTCACCGTATAGATGTCCGCCAGGTACATAGCGAGCGGGTCGTTAATTTTTTCTCCCAGCCGAAACGCCGCAGTGGGAGCGGTGGGCGCGGCGATCACGTCGACTTTCTTGAAGGCTTCTTCGAAGTCGCGCGTGAGCAGCGTGCGCACTTTCTGGGCTTTCAGGTAGTAGGCATCGTAGTATCCGGCGCTCAGGACGTAGGTACCGAGCATGATGCGGCGTTTCACCTCCAGGCCGAATCCGCCGTCGCGGGTGAGCCGGTACATGTCAGAAAGACTGCGCGGGTTGCGGACTCTGAATCCGTAGCGCACGCCGTCGTAGCGCGCCAAGTTCGAGGATGCTTCGGCAGTCGCCACAATGTAGTAGGCGGGAACGGCGTACTCTGTGTGCGGCAGCGACACAGGGACAACCTCGCAACCCAGTTCCGCAAGTTTCTGAATGGCGGCCTCGACGGCCGCGCGTACTTCGGGATCGAGACCGTCGCCAAAATATTCCTTCGCGATGCCGACCTTTAATCCTTCGACAGGCTTTTCCAGTTCGGCGACATAGTCGGGAACGGGTTCGTTGGCGGACGTGGAGTCCATGGGATCGCGGCCGGCGATGGTGCAAAGAACGAGCGCGATTTCTTTCACGGTTTTCGCGAGGGGACCAATGTGGTCGAGCGAGGACGCGAAAGCAATGAGCCCGTAGCGCGAAACGCGTCCGTACGTCGGCTTAAGGCCAACGACGCCGCAGAAAGAAGCAGGCTGACGGATCGAGCCGCCGGTATCGGATCCCAGCGTGGCAACGGCCATATTCGCGGCGACCGCGGCTGCCGATCCACCTGACGACCCGCCGGGGACACGGGTTTTGTCGTGCGGATTGCGCACCGGGTGATAGGCGGAATTTTCCGTGGACGATCCCATGGCGAACTCGTCGCAGTTGAGTTTGCCGAGGATCACCGCGCCGGCGGCCTCCAGGCGGGCGACTGCGGTGCAGTCGTAGGGCGGGACGAACTTTTCCAGAATTCTTGATCCTGCGGTGGTCCGCACGTCGCAGGTGACCATGACGTCCTTGATGGCGACTGGCACTCCGGCGAGTGGAGGCAACGGGTTGCCGGCGGCGGCGAGTTTGTCTATTTCGGCAGCCTTGGCGTGTGCGCGCTCTTTTGAGAGCGTGAGAAATGCGCCGATCTCAGGGTCCTCCTGCTTGATGCGCGCGTAGAACTCGTCCGTGAGCGTAGTGGCCGTTGTGGTACGGGCGGCGATCGCGCTGCGGATGGTGTCGATTGTGAGTTCAGGCGTCATTGATCTAAGCTTTGACCTAAACTTTCTGGCCCAGCGTTATCCCAAAATATTGCGCGGGCGTGCTCCCGGCATTGCGGATGCTGTGCTCTTCATTCGAGGCGACAAAGAAGGCGGAACCCGGACCGAGTGTGGCCGCCTTCCCTGAGATGGTCACTTCGAGAGTGCCGGTGCTGATCAGGAACAGCTCTTCTCCGATGTGGCGATGCGGCGGATGCGGCATGGCGCCGGGTTGCAGAACGGTCTCATGCGCCTCGAGATAATCGCCAGTGCGAGTTTGACCTTCGAGGATTCCGCGGTATGCCGCTTCTTTTTCTTTTTCGACGGGAAGGTCCTGGAAGGGATAGGTCTTCGACTTTAGGGATGGCAGTGACGATCCCCAGGCGGGGATATGCGTGAGGAGCGCTAACGAGAGGAAGGCTTTTCTTCTGGTCAGTTCCATTTCCATCGCGGATCTACCTCTCAATTACTTTCGGGACTTCAAAGAATGTACCGTCGGTTTCGGGGGCATTTTTCAAAGCGGTTTCGTGGGGAAGCGATTCGCGCAATCCGTAGCGGATGTCTTCGCGGGATGTGTCGGCACCGTCGCTCTCCGCGACCTGGGCCATGGGCGCGACCTTGTCGGTGTTCAGTTCATTCAGGCGGTCAATGTAATCGAGAATGGAATTCAGGTCGCGGAGCATGCGGGTGCGTTCCTCGGGGACCAATTCGAGGTTGGCCAGGTCGGCCACGTATGCGACATCTTTATCGGTGACCTTCATTTGCGGTCCTTGTAGAGCGTGCCGTCCGTTTGGGACTCAACTCTCACAACGTTGCTACCCGGCACTTCCGTGCCGGGCTTTCACATTCCGCCGCTGCGCGGCTGTCGTTCTTGTGGCTGCCCCAGCGGCTAAAACCGCGTTGATGTTTACTGCACTCGGCACGGCTGAAGCCGTGCCATCCCTATCATTTCTTTGGTTGCCGGCACAGCTAACCCTTCACGACAAATTCGATGCGCTTTACCTGAACTGCGGAATAGCGATTGATGGCGGCGACATAGCGCGGGGCGAGCGAGGCCAACTCCTGGCGCCATCCGCGGTCGGCGACCTCGACGTGCAAGATTCCGTCCGAAAATGCGACTGCCCTGGTGCGTTCCGCGACGGCACTGCCGCAGGCCACTGGCCACGCCAGCAGCGGACTCTCCTGCGGCGGGGCAAGATGGAGAGCCTTCGCGATGATGTTTTCCAGGCGATTGCTGGCGCGTTCCACGGATGCGTCTCCGAAATTTGCAGAGAAAAACGGAAGAGCAGATTGTAGCACCGCTGGTGACGCCGCTCAGGAGGCAGCAGCGGCAAGCTTCGCACGCTTTTTCGCGATCTTGCGCAAGTGCGCAGCGGAATACATGCTGCCCCGGCAGCGCGGAGAGCGGCAATAGCAGGGGGCATCGTCTTCGCCGTCGAACAGGCAGTAGTCGTAGGTGAGTTCCTCGCCAGCCTCGATGTCGCGCAGGGCGATGATCCACACGTGTCCGGCAATGATGTCGGTTTCACAGTTGGGCTGGCAGGAGTGGTTAACAAACGCGGCGACGCCGTAGCCATCGACGACGTGTTTTCCGCTGTCGAGGCCGAAGAGATAAGTCATGGGCACGTCGTCGTACAGGTCGTCCGCCTGCTCGTTGCTCAGGCGTTCGCCGACGTATTCCAGGACCAGGGTTCCCTTACGAATGGGTCTGGTGGTGTAACAACCGCAGGAGTGAATTTGGGATTCGCGAAGTACGAGAGCCATGGCGGGTATTTATCTTTAACACAGCAGGGTGGGGTGAGGACAATAGGGATTCTGCGATTTGTGCGAGGCCTTTAGACGTTGCTGAAAACGTCGGCAGTCTGTCACCTCAGGGCTGAAGCCCTCGTCAAAACAAAACTTTATCGCAGCGGTAAACCGCTGCGCCACCCAAAAGCGGAGTATTTCAGCAAACTGTGAAGCCGCAACAGAGTCGCAAAGACCACACAAAGGACGCCAGGCAAACGTTTCGCGCTGGTAAGATCCCGGAGGAGGTCGAATCATCATGGCGCATCAACATCCCCCTCGTTTCCTGAAGATTGTCGAAGACGCCAAGACACGTGTGCGCGAGACGAACGTCGATGAAATCAAGTCTCGCATGGATCGGCGGGACAAATTTGTGCTGGTGGACGTCCGCGAGGATCATGAGTTCGACAAAGATCATCTGCCGGGAGCGGTTCACCTGGGTAGGGGGATCATCGAGCGCGATATCGAGGGCAAGTATCCCGATCTTGCGACGCCGCTGGTGCTGTATTGCGGCGGCGGCTTCCGATCTGCCCTCGCGGCGGACAACTTGCAAAAAATGGGTTATACCAACGTGCTCTCGATGGATGGCGGGATCCGCGATTGGCGGGAGAAGAAGTATCCTCTGGAATCGTCGAAGTAGGGTTTCGTAGTAACCACGCCTCTTGCTAATTCGCCCGCTGACATTGTCCAAGTTCCTCGGCAGCCTGCACTTCCGCCCTGCCCACGAATTGCGTTACGGTGGCTTATCTGAAAAAATAGGCTCGGGTTTCCCCCATGTCCCAGATTGGAAGCTTTGCGCTGCTGCTGGCGCTGGGCCTGAGTTCGTATTCATTCCTCGCGGGTCTTCTTGCACTGTTCGGCCGCGACGCTGGGTCCATGCGTCTGGGCGAAACCGCGCGCCGGGCGGGCATTGCCGCGTTTGGCGCGGTGCTGCTGGCGGCGATCGTTCTGGTCACGGCTGCTTTCCGCGACGACTTTTCCATTTCCTACATTTTTCATCACAGCAATCGTGATTTGCCGGCAGCTTACAAATTCGCCGTTCTGTGGTCGGGACAGGAAGGGTCGTTGCTGTTCTGGTCGCTGCTGTTGGGCGGCTATGGGTTTGTGCTGCGCCTTCGGTATAAGACCGATCAGCGACTGTTTGCGCATGCTTCGGTCGTGATCGCGGCGGTGCAGGTTTTCTTTCTGCTGCTCTTGAATTTCGCGGCGCATCCGTTCGGCATTGTCGAAGGCGCGCTCCCGCCGGACGGCAACGGGCTGAATCCGCTGCTGCAGTATCCGGAGATGGTCATCCATCCCCCGATGCTCTACCTGGGATACATCGGTTTCACCATCCCGTTTGCGTTTGCTTTGGGCGCTCTGATCATGAAGTACCCGGGCGACAAATGGATCTACATCACGCGGCGATGGACGATGGTCACGTGGTGCTTTCTGACCATCGGAGTTTTTCTTGGCGCGCATTGGGCCTACGCAGTGCTCGGATGGGGCGGGTACTGGGGCTGGGATCCAGTGGAAAACGCTTCGCTCATGCCGTGGCTGACAGGGACGGCGTTTCTGCATTCCGTGATGATGCAGGAAAAACGCGGCATGCTGAAAGTCTGGAACATGTGGCTGATTTTCGCTACGTTCTGGCTTTCGATTCTAGGGACTTTCCTGACGCGCAGCGGAATCATCAGCTCGGTGCACGCGTTCGCTCAATCCACGATCGGTGCATGGTTCGGATGGTTCCTGATTATCAGCCTCCTGGTGTTCACCTTATTTTTCATCCTGAATCACTCGCATCTCAAGACGGAGCACAAGCTCGAAGCGCTGGTTTCCCGCGAATCAAGCTTCCTGTTCAACAATCTGCTCCTGCTGGTGGCGTGTTTCACCATTTTGTGGGGGACGTGGTATCCGAAAATATCGGAACTGTTTCAGGGGCACACGATTACGGTCCGCGCGCCTTACTACAACGTGGTGATCGTCCCCACGGCTCTGTTGCTGCTTTTACTGACGGCGGTTGGGCCGCTTCTGGCATGGCGCAAGACGTCGCTGGAAAGCCTGAAACGGAATTTTCTATTCCCGTTTATCGCCGCGATCGCAATTGGCATCGCGATGATCGTTTTCGGCGTCCGCCCGTGGGACGACTCTTCCTACTTCTACGCTACGATGGCCGCGATACTGTCGTTTCTCGTCATCTTCACTGTCATATCGGAGTTCGTTCGCGGCGGGCGCGTGATCGCGGGCAAGGGCCAGATGAACCTGCTGGCCGCGATGGTCCAGCTCTGGCACCGCAATACCCGGCGCTACGGCGGGTATATCGTTCATTTCGGCGTGGCGCTGGTTGTCATCGGAATTCTTGGCACTCCTTTCAACAAGGAAGTGGAGAAAGAGATGGCGTTTGGCGACAAGATTTTGATCGGTCCCTATACGCTGGTTTGCCAGTCGTACACGCAGGACGACACTCCGAACTACGGAAGCGAATGGGCAATCATCAATGTGTTTCGTGGCGGCCGCCAGGTCACGACGATGTATCCGGAGCGGCGCTTTTATAAGTCCAGCGGACAGCCCCAGACCATTCCGCGCATTTATCCCAGCCTGAAAGAAGATTTGCTGCTGGTCACCGACCTTTATCTTGTTTATGAAGGCATGAATGAGACTACGGGCCGCCCGATTATCAAGGCGCACTTGAATCCGCTCGTGCCGTGGATTTGGACTGGCCTGATCGTCATGGTGTTCGGCACGATTCTGGCGTTGATTCCGAATGTGTCGACGGTTCGCGTGGCGGTGCTGGCGCCGGTGCGGGAACCGGTTCATGCGGGAGTGGGGGACTGAGATGGACACTCCCCGTTGTTTTCGTCGCCGTTTCATCCAGGTCACCGTACTGGTGTTGGCCGTCCTGATTTTTATGGGGGCGGGAGACAATTCTGGCCGTTTCGACAAACTCGGCCACAGCATGATGTGCGCATGCGGATGTGGCCAGATACTTCTCGAGTGCAACCACGTCGGCTGCCAGTATTCCGACAAGATGCGGAATGAATTGATGGCGAGCCTCGATCGCGGGGACAATGACGACCTCGTTCTGCAAAACTTCGTTCAGAACTATGGTCCGACGGTGATCGCCGCGCCAACCGCGACCGGCTTCAATCAGGTGGCCTGGATCATGCCCTTCCTGGCTTTGGCGCTAGGCATGGCGTTCGTCGTGATGGTGGTGCGCTCCTGGAAGAACAAACCGGCACCGGCGCTCGCGGACGGCATTACCATTCCCCACGGCGGCGAACTCGATGACTTCAAGCGCCGCGCGCGCCAGGAGACGGACCTATGATCCTCTACGTCTGCGCCGCGGTCACGGTCGCTGCACTCTATTATGTGTTTTTCTATCCGGGTGAAGTGTATGCCGGCCCGGAAAAAACGCGGCTCATGTACCTTCGCGAGCGCAAGGAAGCCGTCTACGAAAATCTGCGCGACTTGAATTTTGAGCTCAAGGCCGGCAAGGTCCCGGAAGCTGACTACCAATCGATGCACGTTTCGCTCGAAGAGGAAGCGGCGGCCATCATGGCGGAGATTGCACGGCTGGAGCACGGCGCGGTTTCGGCGCCGCCATCCCACATTTAGAAATTGAAAAGGAGCGGACTTGAAGAAACTCGCAAAGTCCCTGGCATTGCTTGCGCTGCTGAGTCTGGCGTCTCTCGCTGTCGCACAAACTCTTACCGGGACCGTCACCAACGGCACGACCGGCAAGCCTGCGGCGGGCGATGAAGTTATCCTGATCAAATTAGGCAACGGGATGGAAATCGGCGCCAAGACCAAGGCCGACAGTGCCGGCAAGTTCAGTTTCAACCTCTCTGAGGCCGGGCCGCATCTGATCCGCGCGATTCATCAGGATGTGACTTATCACAAGATGGCGCCGCCGGGCACGAACACTGTGGAAGTTCAGGTGTACGACGTTGCGCGCAGGATTAGCGACCTCAGCATGACCGCCGACGTGTTGCGTTTCGAGGCCCAGGACAATGAGTTGCATGGCAAGCGCCTGTTCGCGGTGAACAACTCGTCAGTCCCTGCGCGGACGCAGATGAACGATCACAACTTTGAGTTCTACCTGCCCGAGGGCGCGAAGATTGAGTCCGTGCAGGCGAAGGCGCCGAATGGACAAGCCATTGCGGCTGAGGCTACCCCACAATCGGAGAAGAACCGTTACGCGATTGCATTTCCTTTGCGTCCGGGGGAAACGCAATTTCAGGTCGAGTACACCATGCCTTACACGGGATCGCTCAAGGTTGATCCCAAACCACTCTATCCGGCGCAGCATGTCGTGGTGGTGATTCCGAAGAGCATGCAATTCAGTGCCGCCAATGCATCTTTATTTCAACCGATGCAGGATCCCGGGCAGAACGACACGGTCGTCCAGGTGGCGCAACAAACGACCGCGGGCCAGTCGCTCGTGTTCACGATCAGCGGCACGGGAGTGATTGCCGAATCGCCCGATCAGGTCGCTTCGGGAGCCGCCCAGAGCCAGGGACAGGGTCGTGACAACCGTCCGGGCGGCGGACTTGGAGCACCGATCGATGCTCCGGACGCATTGCAGCAGTATCGCTGGCCCATCCTGGGGGGATTCGCAGTCGTGCTGGCGGCGGGTGCCTGGATCGTGATGAAGCGTCAATCAGCGAGCGCGGGCGTGCCGGCTGCGTACGTGGATCCAACGATTCCATCGCCCTTACAGGCGGCACCTTCACCCTCCGCTGCAACCGCTGTTCCCGTGGCGCGATCCAGCATGTTGCTCGAGGCCTTGAAGGAAGAAATGTTCCAGCTCGAGTTGGAACGGCGCCAGGGAAAGGTCACTCCTGCTGAATATGAAAGCGCCAAGGCTGCGCTGGATCAGACTCTGGACCGGGCATTGAAACGGCAGGGATAGGAGAAGGCTGCCGGCGCGGCTGGAGCCGCCCCCGAGCCGAATGATCGCTGGCCGCATCTAATACTGCACGAGGCCACTTCTTATGGGCAACACTTTCAAGACCGCGTTTCTGCTCACCGCGATGACGTTGCTGTTGATGGTCGCGGGCCGCGCTCTTGGCGGACAGCGCGGGATGCTGATGGCGCTGATCTTTGCCGCGGTGATGAATTTCGTTTCTTACTTCTTCTCCGACAAGATTGCGCTCGCCATGTATCGCGCGCAGCCGATCTCGCGCGAAGATCTGCCGCGAGTCTACAACATCGTCGAGCGGCTCTCGCAAAAAGTCGGACTGCCGATGCCCAAGGTCTACCTGATTCCAAACGATTCGCCGAATGCGTTTGCTACGGGCCGCAATCCCAATCATGCATCGGTTGCCGTAACGCAGGGTATTCTCGGCCTGCTGAACGATGAAGAACTCGAAGGCGTGATCGCTCACGAGCTGGGACATGTACGCAATCGCGACATCCTGATCAGTTCCGTTGCGGCGACCATCGCCGGCGCGATCACTTATCTCTCGCACATCGCACAGTTCGGAATGATTTTCGGCGGCTATGGAGGCAACCGCGACGATCGCCGCGGCGGTCTGGCCGGAATTCTGATGATCATCCTGGCTCCGGTGGCGGCCGCAATGATTCAACTGGCAGTTTCGCGCTCGCGCGAATACTCCGCCGACGAAACCGGCGCGCACTGGACCGGTAACCCCTATGCCCTCGCGGGCGCGTTGGCGAAAATCGATGCTTATTCGCGACGTATGCCACTCGTGGCCAGCCCATCGACCGCGCATCTCTTCATCATTGCGCCATTCCTCGGTGCCGGAAGCTTCGGCAACCTGTTTTCGACGCATCCGCCGACGGCGAAGCGCATTGAGCGCCTGACGGGAAGACCGGCGGAATTTATGCAATAAGCTCTAAGCGCTCAGCTCTCAGCTCCAAGCTCTCGGCCAAGTCTTTCATTGGTTTGCCTGAGAGCAGAGAGCTAAGAACAGAGAACTGGTTTCTGTGACATTGGTAACCTCAAGCTTCCTCAACCGCATAGTAAAATCAGCGTCGATGGCTCCCCAGGCAATGGTAGCGACTTCCCGCCGCGCGGCGGAATTGGAACGCGCTCTACGCAGCGTGATTCGCGGACAGGACGACGTCCTCCGGCTGGCGCTGGTTTCGATTTTTGCTAAAGGGCACCTACTGATTGAAGGAGCTCCGGGAGTCGGCAAGACTACACTTGGCCAGACGCTTGCTCGCGCCATCGATTGCACTTTCCAGCGTGTTCAATTTACGAGCGACATGCTGCCATCGGACGTACTTGGTATTTCAATTTATTCCGCAATTGAGCAGAAATTCGAATTCAAGCGCGGGCCGGTTTTTGCCAACGTGTTGTTGGCCGATGAAATCAATCGCACGACACCCAAGACACAGTCGGCGCTGCTCGAAGCCATGAACGAAGGGCAAGTCACGATGGACTCCCATTCGTATGCTCTGCCGCAGCCGTTCCTGGTGATCGCCACGCAGAATCCGATCGAACATCATGGAACGTATCCGCTGCCGGAGTCGCAACTCGACCGCTTTCTGATGCGGGTGCGGATGGGATATCCCGAAGGCGACACAGAGCGCGAGATTTTGCGTTCGGAAGCTGGCACGGCGCAACTGGAACAGCTGCGTCCCGTGCTCAATGCCGCGGACGTACTGGAAATCCAGCAGGCAGTGCGCAACGTGCACGTGGACGAAACGCTGATTACCTATGCGCTGGCAATCGTCCGCAAGACGCGCGAGTCGGATCATCTATCGCTGGGCGTCTCGCCGCGCGGATCGCAAATGTTCTACCACGCCGCGCAAGCGATGGCCTTCCTGGATGGACGCGACTACTGCACTCCCGAAGATTTCAAGCCGCTGGCGGTCGCGATCCTAGCGCATCGCGTTGTGGTAAGTTCCCTCTATGCGTCTACCCTGAAAAAATCCGAACAGGCCGAGCAGGTGATTCGCGAGATTGTGGAGAGCGTGCCGGTGCCGGTGTAGCAGTTCTGATTTGGCCTCTAAAACCAAACCGCGGTATAGGTTCGGCTTACTCGCCTGCCGCTCTGTCCACTCCCGGCTGCAAACTCGCCAACCTTGAGATCGCGGCGACCATCATCCCCGATAGAAACTGCATGGTTGCGACATCGTTCTGGTCGAATGCGTTCGGCATGGATGACAACACTTCGAACACGCCGAGCGTGCGGCGGAAATGGCGAAGCGGCGCTACCAGGATGGAACGAACTCCGAGATGACGGCACGTGGCGAGGTCGACTCTGGGGTTGTACTCCGTGTCGGGGCACAACATCACTTCGCCGGTTCGAACACACTCAGCAGACAGTCCCCGGTCAGTTTGCAGGCGGCAGCCGATATCGGGAGCGGTGCGTCCGGTGCGCGCGCGGCAGATGATTTCGTTGCCGCGGCGCAGGGCAATCGCGGCGCCGGATGCGCCGGTCATCGCCTGGGCTTTTTCGGCGATTACGCTGATACCGGGTTCGAGATCGAGTTCGCCGGGATCGATTCTGGGATGATGATCGGACGCTCTTCCTCCGGTGCGATGCACGACCGCCGGGCCGGGCATGCGCAACCGCAGGTGATGGCGATCGGAAAATCCTGCGGCGATCTCCTCCACTTCCGCGGTGGCGGGTACTCGTGGAACGCTGTGCAACAGCGAGCGCACCAGGCGGTCGAGTTCGGCGTCGGCGATGAGGTGAGCGGTCTGCTGGCCGCGCAGCGATCCGCCGAGCACGCGAGAAAGGCTCAGCACCGCGCCGCTTCCACATGCCAGACAGCGCGGAGTGTTGTTCTCGCTGAGCAGTTCGCACTGCACACAAAAGACAGCCAGCTTCAAGGAAACAAAGTTCACATCTGCGGGAGCCAGCGAACCTGTCATTCGAGCTTTCTTTCCTGTTCAAATGTGGGAGTGTAGAAAATAAATTCCCATGTCCTTTCGTGTAAGTGACCGCGCTGGTTCAGCCTGTGGATAAGCGGTCCGGCGCGTAGCCCTATAATCGGGACCTATGGTTTTCCTGCGCTTTCTAATGCTGCTGGCGCTGGTCGTCTGGATTGGCGGGCTGATTTTCTTTGCCTTCGTGGTTGCACCCACCGTGTTTTCGCCGGGACTGCTGCCGACGCGGCACCTCGCAGGGGAGATTGTTGGCCGTTCGCTCAACGCTTTGCATTGGATGGGAATTGTTTCGGGGATGGTCTTCCTAATCACGTCAGCTCTCTACAACCGGATTACCGCCGGACATACGCGCCTTCTCGCCGGACGTCATTTGCTGATCGTGCTTATGCTCCTGTTGACGGTCATTTCACAGTTTGCCATTAGTCCGAGGATGCATGCACTTCGTACGGAAGCCGGCGTGATCGATAGCGTGGCTCCAGACAGCCAGGTGCGCGTGGAGTTTGACCGCCTGCACGTGTGGTCGGAGAACTTTGAGGGAGCGGTATTGCTGCTGGGAATGATGGCGCTCTTCCTGACCGCGCGGACTTTGCACTAAGTTCACAGAGAAAGCCGCAGAGAACGCAAAGAAAACCATCGGTTGATTTATTCTGATATCTGAACTGAGACCTGATCCATGAAAACTGGCATTATCGGCCTGCCGCAGGTAGGCAAGACATCGTTATTTCGTATTCTCACCAAGGCGAACCTTTCGGAGCAGGCCTACTCCAACCCGCGCGAGGCGCATATTGGGGTCGCCAAAGTTCCCGATGAGCGCCTCGACAAACTGGCGGATCTCTACAGCCCGAAGAAGCTGACGCACGCCTCGGTGGAGTACGTGGACGTGGGCGCGGTCGGGCAGGAAGCACTGAAGGAAACGGCGTACATGGCCCATCTGCGCGGCGTTGACGCGCTCATCCATGTGGTGCGGGCGTTTGAGGATGACACGATCCCGCACGTTGGCCCGATCGATCCATTGCGCGACATCAAGAACGTCGAGTTCGATCTCATGGTGAGCGATCTCGGACAGATCGAGAAGCGGCTGGAACGCCTGGAAAAAGACCTGAAGAAGATGCGCTCGCCGGAACTGGAACGCGAAAACGAATTGATGATCAAGGCCAAGGCTCATCTAGAGACCGAGAAGCCGTTGCGCGAAATGGAAATGACGCCTGAGGACAAGAAGCGCTTACGCGGCTTCATGTTTCTGAGCGAGAAGCCGATTCTTTACGTGCTCAACATCGGCGAGAGCACGCAGTTGGGAAAAGATCTGGAGGCGGCGGTTGCGAAATACAAGTTGAGTGAAGTGGCAGGGCGTCCCAATGCCGGCGGCAGCGCGATTTGCGGCAAAGTGGAAGCGGAGCTTTCGGAGATGTCCGACGAAGATGCCGCGGAGTTTCTTGGCAGCTATGGGCTGACCGAAAGCGGACTGACGCGGTTGATCCGAACCAGCTATCACCTTCTGGGATTGATTTCATTTTTCACGGCCGGAGAAGACGAGTGCCGCGCGTGGACGATTCCCGTGAACACGCGGGCGGTGAATGCCGCGGGCGCGATCCATTCCGATCTGGAAAAGCACTTTATCCGGGCGGAGACGATCCGCTGGGACCAGTTGCTGGACGCGGGTTCTGAAGCCAACGCCCGCGCCAAGGGCACGCTGCGTCTGGAGGGCAAGGACTACATCGTGCAGGACGGCGACGTCATGCACATCCGGCATAGCGGGTAGAGCGGTGCGGAAAATGCACAAATGCCGGCACTGCCGTGGAAGAGCGGCGCTTCAGAGCCGCGTGAGTCGCTCCTAACGAGTGGGCTTCAGCCCCGGTGGTCGCTTCCGTTGCTGAATTCAATTTTTCAGCAACCTCTAGAACGTACTGAACGTCAGTAGCGACCCTGACTCACCCAGAGCTGGACTTTCTCTTCTACCGAGAAAGGTCTCTCTGGGTCTCCCGCGAACTTGGATTCCAACGCGAAGGCATGCGCTTCAAGCGGCACGCTGATGTGTGAACGTGTCTGCAGGAAACTCCGGACAAACAATTCGGTGTAACGCGCCAGGCCCAACACCTCAAACTGGATCGCATGCACCAGCGCGTGGAAGAGAGCCCGGTCGGTCACGTCGCCATGAAACACCACGACATCTTCAAAGGTCAAAGAAGTCATATGAGTAAACTCGGGCAGGTTCGTGAGGCCCCGCGTTCTGGCCTCAGCGTAGAAGGGCGGGTTCTGTACCCGGCTGCCTTTCAAGACCACGATGCGGATCGTTTCGAGTACATTGGCCGGAAAGAAGGGCGCCATCGCCTGGCGATGATCGGCGCTGAGCGGCTGGGCGTTTCGCCGGAAATGTTCGCGCTGTTCGTGCAGGTACTCCGCCATCAGGCGGATCGCCTCGGCAATTTTCTCGTCGGTCCACGAGGCGGCTGCGCTCGCGGAAATGGAATCGGGATCCTCCACCTGGAGGGCGATGTCTTTGTAGTAGTGGTGCAAGGCAGTGGCCGAGGACAATGCCTTGCGCAAAGTGTCGCGCTGCGCGTGGCGGGCAATATCCTGTGCCGAAAAGCGCAAACGAAGTCGGTCGGTCGCACACTGCGCGCTCAACAATTCCAACTGCGCGGTGCGCAACTCCGCGTTCATTTGCACGATGGCGACTCGATCACCAGTTTTTTCCCAAGAAAACATCAGAGGTACTCCTCGAATATTGAAATTCCCACACGGGAGGAAGGACAGCAGAGCCGCCTGTAAATTTGTGAAATCTTAACATTATTTCTTTTACATTGTCAATGTAATAAAATGACTACAAGTCTCATCACATCCATAATGTTATGTAATACCAACACTTAATTGATTTAATAATATTTTTTCTATATGACCCATAGATCACACTAAACCTTGCATCGGCATTGTGAATGTTATACGATGTCATTGTTAACGGCCCAAACATGCCACCGGTTTCAGATAAGCACCTGGAAGAACGGATACTCAAAGCCGCCCAACGGCTGTGGCGAACGCGGGGCGACAGTGGTTTGACGCTACGCGCCGTGGCGCGCGAAGCCGGAACCACCACTCCCACTCTCTATAAACGATTCCGGAACAAAGAGGCGCTGCGCTTCGCCCTCGCCTACCGCGTGCGAGAAGAGTTGTTTGCTCATCTGTTTTCGTGCGCAAGCTTGGAAGAGATCTACCGGGAATACCTTCGATTCGCGGAAGAGAATCCGCACGAGTACGAATTGCTGCGCGTTTCCTGGGGCCGTTTTTTCTCTCCGGGCAATCCGCGGCCTGGTCGCGTCTTGGTGCTGATGAAAATGGCGGAACGATTCGGCGGCCAACCGGAAGACTATGCGCGCGCATTCCAGGCCTTGTTTCTCGCCTGCCACGGAACCGCCACTCTTCTTACCGTGATGGACGAGCCAGAGATGCGCAAGGTTCTCCGGGAGGAGTCAATAAAAATATGCGACAACATTCTGGAGAATGTGGCGCACTTTCGAGAACAGAGTTCGCCGGCGCGCCGCTAGGTTCGTAATGAACTGCTTTTTTCAATCGCGGTGACGGTATTGAAAATCTGGAAACGACGCCGCACACCTGATAGGCTTGCCCCTTCGCATGCATCCGATTACCACGAGTCTGCTGCTTGGCTTAACCGCCGCGATGGCCAATGTGTTTGGCGGGACGATCATTGTGCAGCGGCATTGGGAGCGGCGGTACCTAAAATACTTCATCGCGCTCGGCGCCGGATTCATGCTGGCGACCGCGCTTTTGGAGGTGGTCCCTGCCAGCCTGGAGTTGCGAGGCCGGTCGGGAGCTCTACTCATCCTTGCCGGATATCTGATCATTCACTTTTTCGAGCACACGCTTTCGCCGCATTTCCATTTCGGTGAAGAAGTTCATAGCGACGAATTTGTGCATTCGCACAAAAGTTACTCGGTGCTGGTGGGTCTGATCATCCACACGTTTTTCGACGGCATTGCAATCGCATCGGGCTTTCTGGTTTCAAACTGGCTGGGCTGGATTATTTTCCTGGCGGTTTTCCTGCATAAGATTCCCGAAGGATTCACGGTCGCGTCGGTCATGCTGGCCAGTGGAAGCAGCCGCGCCATGGCATGGTGGGCTTCGGCGTTGCTGGGAGCAGCCACCATGGCGGGAGTGTTCACGATGGCGGTTTTCCGCCATCAGGTCAGCGCCGGACTGCCGCTGGCGGCGGGTGTCACCATCTACGTGGCCGCGTCGGATCTGATGCCGGAAGTTAACAAGGAGCCTGGAGTGAAGATGGCTCTGGTGGTTTTTCTAGGCGTAGGGATGATGTTTCTGCTCGATCACTTTTTTCATGTCCACTAGGAACAAGCTCTCGGGTTTCAGCTCCAAGCTCTCAGCTCTCAGGGACCCAGTCTCTCGGTAACCACGGTTCGCGCCGGGCGTAAGGTTTTCCTGAGAGCTGAGAGCTGCCTCACTCCACCTGATGCTTTGCCGTATAGCCTTCCCGGGCGTAGACGAGTGGTTTTACATCTTTTCCCTTCTGGTCGCGAATCTTCAGCGGGCCGCCGTCGGGGGCTTGCAGTTCCACTTTCAGTTTGCGATAGGTGCCATCGAGCTTGGTGTTGGTCGGATGGTAGGCGAGCACGTACTGGTTGCGAAGGTCGGCTGCGATTTCGTTGAAGATCCCTGGCATTTCACCTTCAAAGCGAGGGAAATACGCACGGCCGCCTGTCAGGTTCGCGAATGTCTTCATCTCGTTGTCGGCTTGGAGATAGTCCATCTGGCCCACGGGGATTCCCATGCCATGTGGCGCGGCGCGTCCGTGCGACTCATAGTACTCGCGCTCGGCAAAGCCGACGCTGATGGGATAGATCGCGATGTCTTTGGTGGATTTCACCTTCTTCAGGATCTTGTCGAGCGTCAGCTTGCTGAATGTGTCGACGCCAGTACTGACCAGGATCACGTACTTCTTGCCCTCGATGCGATCCAGCCGGTCGAGCGTGTCAAACAAGGCATCGAACATATTCGTTTCCGCGAAGCCCGGCATACGCAACTGGTTCAGAGCGCCGTAGACAGCGCGCTTGTCCTGGGTAAAGTCCGCCAGGATCTGGGGCTTCATGTCGTAGGAAATGACCGCGATCCAATCGTCCTTCTTCAGGGAGTTGGCGAATGCGTAGGAGGCATTCAGTGCGTCTACGATGAAGTAGTAGTTCGTGGAAGCGAACTCCACGAGCAGCACGGCCGTGATCGGCTTGTCCCCGGACTGGGCGAAATTGGAGACTTTCTGCTGGGTGCCGTCTTCGAAAATCTTGAAATTTTCCTTGTTGAGTCCGGGAATGAATTGACCGTCTTTGGTGGTCACTTGCACGTCAAGGTTGACGAGCGGCACATCGACATTGATCGAGTAATCGGGCATGCCCTCGATCTTCTTCGGGCGCTCGGGTGGAGGCTCTGGAGGCTGCTCTTTCTTTTTCGGGATCGCGTACGGCCCAGCGCTGGAATCGGGACCGCCGGCGGCGGGCGGCGAGTCCTGCTGGTTCGGGTTGGGGGCGGGCGCAGGGGGCTGCTGAGAAGTATCCTGGGCAGCGGCTGAGGCTATCGTGGCAAGCCCGACAGACAATGCAAGTACCAATACCACCAGCATGTTACGGACAGCCGGGGTGTCACAACCGCGTTCATCAAAAGTAACTGAAAGCATGAAATCCTCGAAAAATCCTGTGCTAGTATAGATGCAAGAACTCTGCGGTTGGGATATTTTGCGGCCTTTAAGAATACCTCCTCTGCTGGCGAAACAACTCACAAGACGCGGAGTCTAATAGAGCAGGCAGATATTTTTGCCTCCGGGGCTATTCATGGGGAAAGTTGTACGCGCAGTTGCCGCCGCCCTTTTGTGTCTCACGTCTTCCGCCTGGGTCACAGCACAAAACAAAACTCCAATCATACCCCTCGACCAAATTCACGAAGGCATGCGTGGAACTGCCTACACGGTTTTTCAGGGCACCAAGCCCGAACCGATGGAGGTAGAAGTCCTGGGCGTGTTGCGCAACATGAACGGCGCCAAGGGCGACATCATACTGGTGCGCCTGCACGGAACCAAACCGGAATACACCGGCGTGGTGGCAGGCATGAGTGGCAGCCCGGTCTATTTCGACGGCAAACTTGCGGGCGCGCTGGCGTTTCGTATTGGAGAATTCTCTAAAGAACCGATCGCGGGCGTCACTCCGATCGAGAGAATGTTGGAGATTGACGCGTCCGATCAGCGGCCGGCGCCTGGTCCGGCGGCGACGACGTCCACTGAGTCGAATGAAACGACGCGCACGTCCAGTCCGGGCGTCTCGACTTTGCCGGTTCAGAGCTACAGCAATTATCTGAAGCCGATTGAGACTCCGCTGGTGTTTTCGGGATTCTCGGAAGAGACGCTGCGTCTCTATGCTTCGCAATTCGCCGCCGCGGGTATCGTGCCGGTGATGGGCGTCGGTTCGTCTAGCGATCGCAAACAGCCAGAACCGATCGAGCCCGGATCGGCGGTGAGCGCGGTGCTGGTTCGCGGGGATATGGATATCGCCGCCACCTGCACGGTTACATACATTGATCCGCAGCGCTTGCTGGCGTGCGGGCATCCGCTGATGCAGTTCGGGCAAGTCGATCTGCCCATGACCAAAGCCACCGTTGTCGCTACGCTGGCGTCTCCGCTGAACGCGTTCAAGATCGTCAACACGACCGAGACGGTTGGATCGTTCGTGCAGGACCGGCACAACGGCATCCTCGGCCAAATGGGCAAAGAGGCGACGATGATTCCGGTGACGGTCACGGTCCACGGAGGAACGGGAGCCGCAACGAAAGAATTTCACTACGAAGTCCTGAATAACGCGAGGCTCAGTCCGGTCGCAATGATGGCAACGGTGTTCAACGCGCTGCACGGCACGAACGACTACGGTGATGACATCACTTACCGGATGAACGGCGCGCTCAGCGTGAAGGGATATCCGGATGTTGCGCTGAAGAACATGTTCGCTCCGCTGGATGGCGGGCAGCCTGCAGCGGCGCTGGCGGCGGCAACAATCGGCGACCGGTTTGGGCGCATCTATGACAATCCTTACGACGTTCCTGAAATTCAAGGAGTGAAGCTGGATTTCGACCTGGTGCGTGAGCGGCGCTCGGCGCGGCTGGAAGCTTCGCGCACCGATGCGACCGAAGCGCGGCCCGGCGACCAGATTATGGTTGAGACAGTGTTGCGTCCGTATCGCGGCGAGCGGCTGGTGCGGCAGATTCCAATTCGGATTCCGACGTCGGCATCCAAAGGCATCTTGCGCATTCTGGTGAGCGACGGCGACACGCTCGACCGTATGCGTCGTGGCATGCCGCTGGCCAATCGCAAACTCGGGCTGGCGTCGACCATTGCGCTGCTGAACCGCGAACACACCAACAATCGCGTCTATGTTTCACTCTTCGAGTCAGACCCCGAAGCGATGGTCGGCGATAAGGTAATGCCGACGCTGCCGCTCTCCGTGATGAACGTCATGGACAACATGCGCGGCACGCAGGAGATGGTGGTGTTGAACGAATCGTCGGTGAATGAGGCGTCGACGGATCCGCTGGATTACGTGGTTGCGGGCGCGCAGATGCTGACTGTTAGCATAAAGTAGCTCGTCAGTTCCCCTCTCAAGAACGGCGGCAACACCAACCTCAACGGCAACACCGACGGCATCGGATAAGAGTGTCCGACCTACAATCGCTTCCGCCAATCGTCCGAAGTAACATGCCCGCGGCGGCGCGGAGACGAAATACCTGATTAAATTGAGGTATATGATCTCGGTCCGTAGAACATTTGCTCTTCTGTCGGCACTTTTCCTTTCCACTGTCGCCCTCGCCGAGGGCACTCGCATCTGGGAACAATCCAAGTTCGACGATCTTGTAAAAGGCACTCCGAAGGGAGTGGCGCTGCGCAGTAATGGAGGTCTCGAACTGGCTCCGGCGTTCAAGACTCTCGCCACGTTGCCATCGACTTACGTCTGGGCGGTTGCTTCGGATGCCGTGGGCAATGTCTACGCCGCAGCGGGCTCGCCGGCGCGCGTTTATCGGATTACACCCGATGGACAGAGCGCGGCAATCTTCGAGCCACAGGAGCTTCAGGTGCAGGCTCTCCTCGTGGACAAGAGCGGCTCGGTGTACGCGGCCACGGCGCCGGACGGGAAGGTCTATCGCGTAGTTGCGAATAGTGCTGCGAAGGGTGGATCCGGCAATGCGTCCAGGGCAGACGCCAAGCCTGCTGCATCATCGTGGAGCGCGACGGCCTATTTCGATCCGGGAACGAAATACATCTGGGACATAGTGCTCGATGGCACGGGCAACCTTTTTGTTGCAACGGGTGATCGGGGTGAGATTTACAAAGTCACGCCCAGCGGACAGCACTCGCTGTTCTTCAAGAGCGATGAGGTCCACATTCGCGTTCTTGCGATCGATCCCAAGGGAAATGTGATTGCCGGATCGGACGGCAGTGGATTGATTTACCGGATCGCACCCAGCGGCGAAGCGTTCGTGCTCTACAGCGCCCCGAAAAAAGAGATTACGTCGCTTGCACTCGACAGCGCGGGCAACATCTACGCCGCGGGAGCGGGTGAAAAGCGTCCGGGATCGGGCGCGCCGGGAGCCATGGTCCAGAACATGCTCGCGTCCGCGGCTGCGCAGTCCGGCGCGGGAGCGCCCGTCGGCGCTACGAATCCAGCGGGTCCGGCAGGAACGGGTTCTCCGTTTCCCGCGCCCGGACTGGGCGCGACGGGGGGCTCGGAGATTTATCGTATCGGGCCAGACGGCGCGCCGACGAGACTATGGACTTCGCGCGAGGATCTAGTGTACTCCCTCGGATTCGATCAGCGCGGCCGATTGATTGCGGGCACAGGCAATCGCGGACACATTTTCGCCATTAACGGCGTCGACGACTTTACCGACTTGGTGAAGGCTAACGGCACGCAGATCACGGCGTTCGCAAATGCGCCGGGCGGTGGGCTCTACGCGTCGAGCAGCAACCTGGGAAAGATTTTTGTGCTCGGTCCGGGGGCGGAAAACGACGGCACCTACGAGAGCGACGTCCTGGATGCGCGTGTGTTTTCGCGCTGGGGGCGCGCGAATATCCGGTCCACGGGCAATGCCGAACTCTTTGCACGGAGCGGTAACGTTGATAACCCCGACCGCAACTGGAGTCCGTGGACGCGGGTCGATCTCGCGAACGGCGCTGACCTCAGGGTGCCGGCCGCGCGATTTGTACAGTGGAAAGCGGTGCTGCATGCCAACAATCCCGCGCCTCGCGTGGATTCGGTGCAGATTTACTACCTGCCCAAGAACGTTGCGCCGCAACTGGATGACGTAACCGTGCAGCCGGGAACCCGGTATCAGGTGATTCCACACATCACCGGCACGGATGCGCCTACGCCGGGACAGCCGCGTTTCGATCCTCCGCCGCCGAGTGTGAGGGACCGTGACTCAATTGGAATCCGCTGGTCGGCCCACGACGACAATGACGACCAGTTGGAATATTCGCTGTACTACCGCGGCGATGGCGAGTCGCGCTGGTTGCTGCTGAAAGACAACCTCAGCGACCACTACTATTCGTTCGATGCCAGCCTTCTGCCGGACGGCGGTTACACCGCGATGGTCGAGGCGTCGGATTCTCCCTCGCACTCGCCGGGTGAGGCGCTAAGCTCACGGCGCGAGAGCGCGCGATTCGAGGTCGATACAACGCCGCCTGCCATCAGCGGAATCGGCGCGGTCGTGGATGGCAATCAGCTGCACGCACACTTTCGTGCGACCGATTCCTTCTCTCCCATCAAGCGCGCGGAGTATTCGCTCGATGCCGGGGACTGGCAGTTTGTCGAGCCAGTAGGACAGTTGTCGGATTCAAAGGTGGAGGAGTATGACTTCCGCGTGCCATTGATGGCGCCGGCCGTGGCGCCGACTGGATCGATACCGGTTTCGAACGATCACGTCCTGGTCGTCCGCGCCTACGACCGGTTCGACAACCTGGCAACTGCGAAGGTTGTGATTCGCGGAAAGTAATCTCGAGTACAGGACTACGATCCGAATTTATCTTTCTCCAAAGATCACGGCCGGACTCGTTGTCGTCTTATCGACGTTGATCATGACGAAATGCTGGATCAGGCTGTTTGAAGCCTTAGGATTGTCCAGAACGTAGAGGACATAGTTTTCGGCGTCTGGTTGCGTGAACGTAAGTGATCCCGAGCTGTCACCATTCACGATGAACGTCCCCGCCAGGGCCTGGCCGGCAGTCTGGACGCCGGCAGTTTCATCCCTTGCGCCGGTAAAGGGAGGGGTCGGCGGCAACAGTACGAACTGGAAGTTTGTGGCCGTTTGAGTAACCAAGTTCGTTGCTGAATTCCCCGTGACGGCTTCCATGGAGCCTGCCAGTTCCGCAGCACGCGGGTTGGTCGCCAAGGCTTGATCCATAGTCCCGGTGTAAACGGCCGGACTGGATTGATCGAGCAGAAATCCTTGATTGGTAGTGGTCAGATAAAGAACGCAATGCACCGGCGGAACGACCGGGCTGGCATTGGGATCTCCCAACATATCGATCGTGTACCGCCCCTTCGCGCCGGACGTGAAAGCGTAGGTGTAGTTGAAAGGTTTGCTGGGGTTCGCGGTAACGATCGTTCCCGCGTTGTTCGCGGCGTAGGTTCCGACAAAGTGCCCGCTCTTGTCGCCCCGTGCGTTCGTCAGTGAAGCAAGAGCTTTCGTTCCGGAACTATCCAGTCCGGTCAGGTTGGAAATGGAAAAATCGTCCAGGGCGCTGTTGTCATAGACCTGGCCCGTATCCTGCGTCACGATCGCGCCTGCC
Source organism: Terriglobales bacterium (assembly GCA_035569025.1). Lineage (GTDB taxonomy): Bacteria > Acidobacteriota > Terriglobia > Terriglobales > Acidobacteriaceae > Acidiflorens. Next base: position 78,128 of record DATMNN010000076.1, on the reverse strand, counting down.
ACTGCGGGATTGGTCTGGGGATCGTCGACTGAGATTACAAACATCGTCAGTGGGTTAGTGGCCTTGTTGGGCTGTCCGCTGACCAGGTAGAAGGCGTAGTTGTAGGTCTTGCCGGAAGTGTTGTCGGTCAGCGACATCGTGCCGCGACCGTTTGCGGCAACATCGTAGGCGCCGGTGACGTTGCTGCTGGACGTTGCGGTTCCGAAATCGTTGATATCCAGTAATCCAAAGGTAATGTGACCGGGAGTAGCGCCATCAGGCTGGAAGAGGCCCGCAATCCCCAGGCGCTTGAGCACCGGATCAATGCCGGTCATCCCGAACGCAAATGTCGAACCGAGCGGGAGCGAGGTGTTATTGAACTTGGCCTTGGCAATCCGGATCTCACCCGAGCCCTGGCGGCCTGTGCCGTCCCCGAATTCAATCATCTGGCCATCGCCCGCGGTGTTGAACACAACTTTGTAGCTGCGGGATCCCGCGATGGTATGCAGGGTCATAAGGCCGTGGAGATTGGAATCCAGCGTTACGCTGCCAGAGTCGATCACTCGCGTCGCTTGCGTCGTGATGGTCAGTTCATCCTGCGCTCCGGTCAAGATCGCGCCATTCCCGTCCGTCAGGATATTGCCTGCCACTGCGATTGGCCCACTGGCATCGAAGCCCGAGAGACGAAACGCATAGGTGCTGTTGGGGCTTAAACGGTTCTTGACGATCGTAACGTCGACCGTGTCCGAGGCTGTCGTGTCGATGGTGGACGTCGCAGTGATATGCGCGACCGCAGGGCTTGGAATGGAGTTTGTGGCCGTATAAGTCGCGGAGTAGGAGTGTTGCGGATCGGGCGTGAGTGTGCCGCAGAGACCCGCACCCGCATCGCACACCAGGCTCCAGGTAAAGGTCTGCACGCGGGAGTCGTCCGGGCCGCCGGTCGCGGTGAACAACTGGCTCACGCCCTTCACGACACTCAGGGAATTGTCGTTAAGCTTCGGCGTTGTCAGAACGGTGATCCCGGCCACGTTCAAGCCAAGACTGCCCGTCTTGGTGGGACTGGAGACCAAGGTGGCAATCACAATCACCTGGATCGGTGTTGCCGGGGCCGTGTAGAGTCCGTTTGCGTCGATCGTTCCGCAGGGATTCGGCGTGCCGGTACAGGCACCGCCGCCGTTCTGGGTCAAGCTCCACGTGACGGTCTGGTCTGTGCCTGCGGGGGTGACTTTGGCTGTGAACTGGTCCGTGAGAGTGACCGCGACAAAGTCCGATGCGGCTGTTACGCTCACCACGATGTCCCCCCCAGTGTGACCGCTACCACCGGTGGCACATCCAGTCCACAGGGAAACACTCATCAGCGTCAGTGCAAACAGAACATTTTTCATCATGAGGAAATCTCTTTGACCCACAATCGGGGAGGCACTCATTCTAGACCGTATCCCGCGCAGACTGTCCAGTGGATCAGAAAGGGAGCGGACATCGGCCTTGGATTCTCACTTCTCTTGGTGCAGCCCAAAGGCCAATTCGCCAATTAAATCAGCGAGATACAAATGTGCCTGAATCCAGAGTACTTGTCTGTTCAACGGGCAACGCGGAAACGGCGCAAGTATAGCTCTGCGCGCAACAATTTGCACTTGGGAGTGAGACTTCTACCTTGATTTTGCAGCGGTTACGGGTGGAGTGCGGGTCGCTTTTTCGACCAAGGGCAGCAGGTCATAGGCAGCAACGCCGAGTGTGCCGCCTGAGAATCCGTCGATGTAAGCGGAGTTTACTCCCACGACCTGACCGTGCGTGTTGAGGACGGGGCCTCCGCTGCCGCCGCGGGCGGTGGGTGCGTCATAGATCAGTTTGTCGCCGGAGACGTCACCGATGTGTCCGAAAGTGGCCGATGGGCGGATGAGCGACAGTGCGGCGAGTTCGCCAGCGGTATTCGCGTCGTCCTGATGCGAGGATAAGCGCTCGTACACCGCAGCCGGCGACTTCGCGACCATGCCGGTGACTCCCATGGGATACGCGAGCACGCTGACGGGCTCGCCTACATGCGGGGGAGCTGTTGCCAAAGGCAGAGCGCGCAGTTTTTCCGTGAAGGCGGTCGACTCAATGCGCAGGACGGCGAGGTCCCCGTGCTGCGAAAAAATTACCGGATGCAGGACTACAGGTATGGGCGATCCCGGAAAATAAGCTTCCAGTTTTTCCAGCTGGGGCGTTGCTCCGTGGCGTATCGCGACGGCAGCCTCGCGATCTCCGTACCATGGTTCGGCTACGTGGCGATTGGTTGCAATGAGGCCCGGGCCAACGATGAATCCGGTGCCCGCTACGCGGGCGTGAATGGGCGCCGCTCCCGGATCGCCCGATACCCGATAGATACCGTAGATGTAGGCGACGGACTCGCGGGCGTCGTCCACCGCGGCGGGAGAGAACGCTCCCTGACGTTCGAGATCCTCCACCTGGCGGGAGAGCTGACGCACCTGCTGTTCGAGACTGGCGGTCTCGGGCGGGGCATAGTAGTGGGCCATCACGCCGGCGCCGATCAGCGCCAGCACGCCCAGCAATCCTTGCACAAAACGCTGCCAGGTTTCGACGACCTGCGTGTCTTTCGAATCTGTTTCGAACATCGTATTGGACACCCGGTTGCACACCCGAGGAACGACTGCTTGGCCCGGCGCAGGAGGGAGGTTCCGGGCGAGTCTCTATGCTGCCGGATTCGGATGCGGCGTTGTAGGGTACCGAAGTGAGTGGTACGGGCGTGCGAAAAAGGGCCTTCGAATCTTCCAAAAAAACGATTTTCCGCAGGGCGATGGGGATTACAATGCGTCGCGATGCGCATTTGTCTCGCGGTTCTCGCGTGCTCTGCTCTGCTGTTGCTGGCTGCCTGCGGAGGTGGAGGGTCTAGTACTCCACCGGTAAACAAGCTGTCTCTCAGCTTCTCACCGGGTTCAGCCTTGATCTTTACCGGACAGTCTCCCGCCACAATTAACGTTACGCTGACCCGCACTGGCATGACTGGGAACGTTACGCTGCAAGTCCAGGGACTGCCGACGGGGGCTTCGGCGACGATCCAGTCGCCGAATTCGTCCAATACGGGCAGCATCATGATCACGGCTCCGACCGCTGCGGCCGCGACCTATCCATTGACTGTAACGGCCAGCGATGGCGTGGTCAGCGGATCGGCGCCGCTCTCGCTGGTGGTGGGCGCGGTTGCGCAAATTAGCGCGTCCGTCAGACACCAATTCCAAGTCGCGATGGCGACGTCGTTCCAGCCCGCCGAATGGGACTACCAGTTCTTCCAGCTGAATCCCGCTGCGACCACGACCCTGGACAACCTCCAATCGCAGCACACGCGCTTGCAGGGAATCTCCCAGGGCGTGCCGCAGAGAACCGCATCCACCTGGGACTTCACTCAACTCGACGCGATCACGCAGCCGGTGCTGGGCGTGGGCGATCATAGTCCAGAATTTCAAATCGCAAAGGGGCCGCCGTTCCTGTATAGCGGAGGCGACAGCAGCAACAGTTTTGTCGATCTCACGTTCCAGCAACTGGCTAACTACTCGCAGGATCTTGTGAGTTATTACAACGCCGGCGGCTTCAATGCGCCCGACGGCTTCCATGTTTCGCCTAGCCCATTTCCGATTCAATACTGGGGCATTTACAACGAGCCGAACATCAACAACAACCTGACGCCGCAGCAGTATGTGGACATGTACAACGCGGTGGTACCGAAGATGCAGTTGGTGGATTCGTCGCTCAAGTACGTGGCGCTGGAACTGGCGGACTTCGGCAATGAACCGCAGAATTGGGTTCCGCCCTTCATAAACGGAGTCACCGCGCAGGTCGACGCGGTGGCGACACACTTCTACTCAACCTGCAATCAGAAGGACAGCGACGCAACTATCTTCGCAACGGTCCCTGGTTTCGCGTCCGACGCACAGTTCTTTTACTCGCAGATGGCGACGAATCCCGCGCTGCGCGGTGTTCCTGTGTGGGTAACAGAAAACAACGTGAACGCCGACTTCGATAAGGGCGGCGGGGTCAGCGCTTGCAACGGCACTGCTTTCGTCCCTGACGTTCGCGGATCGAGCCCTTTCTTTGCGGCCTGGCGACCCTATGTTTTCTCGCAACTTGGCAAGGCTGGGGTCGAGGCTCTCTATCACTGGGACTTTGACGCCGACAAACAATTTGGCGAAGTCGATTACAACACCGGCGCCGTGCAACTCAGTTATTGGGTGGACTACTGGCTGGCCCGCATCTTTCCTTCGCCACCTGGGACATCGTTGCTGAACTACTCCGCAACGGATACGACCGACGTCGAAATCCTGCCGGTGCTCAATCTCGATGGCAGCGTAACGATTATGGTCTCGAATTATGCGGTGCGCTCCGCCGGTGATAACAACGGGGGTGGTTCACCGCGCACGGTTCTAATCGATACTTCAGCGTTCGGAACGTTTGCTTCGGCAAGCCTGCTCACCATCGACGCGAACACCAACGTTGCCACGGGGCCCGCGCCAACTTCAGTCACGGCGGCGCCACAGATTGCTGTCACTCTCAACGGCTACGGCGTCGCGTTTCTGACGTTGAAATAGAGCGACGCATTAGCGGCGGCAACTACACCCGCTCCAGTTCGTGATGGGTGCGCTCGTTGGCTACGTTACCCGTGTTGAGAGTCGTGGACGGCTCGAATAGCAGGAGCCAACATTCTTCGTCTGCAACCGGCTTGTGTTCGACTCCATGCGGCACGACGATGAATTCGCCCTCTTCGATCCACTCATGGTGGTCGAGAAATTCCATCCGGAAGCGGCCTTTCACCACAAGAAACATTTCGTCTTCGTTATCGTGATGATGAAAGATGAACTCTCCCTTGAGCTTGTCGAACTTTACGGCTTGTCCGTTGAGTTCGGCGCCAATGTAGGGCTTCCAGTACTCGGTGATCTTCGAGAACTTTTCGGCGATGTTGACTTTGGACATGAGGACCCTCGCAATGCAGTTTCAGATTCACCTGTGACCGAAGAGGTCGCAAGAATTGCTGGAAATGGTGCGTACAAAAAATAAGAGCCGCCGGCTTTCGCTGGCGGCCCATACGATCAACATTGGAGAAAAACAGCTGTATCGTTGAGGAGACTCACATGCCCGATGCACCCTGAACGGGATGGCCGGCTCGCAACGTCACCCGGACACCTCGTGCCGAGTTGAGGCGCGTGGTCGAACTCCAGTCGATTTCGTCGGTGCTGATGACGCCGGTTCCTCCGCTTGCGAGGTTGTAGGAAATCCGGCCGGACTGGTAGGTGTAATTACTTACTTCCAGGGAAGTTCCAGTCTTCAACACGAATACCGGCGCTGCCGTGGAAGCGGACGTAACCCGAACCACCGCCGGGTTTTCGTAAGACGGGAGTTCCGGCGCGCCGGGCTGTAGCCTGGTCGTAACACTGGCAAGGCTCATGTGGGCAGCCGGCAGTTCTTCATCCGAAACCGGTTCGATGGGGCGCTGCGTCAGCTGTGACGTTGTGCCTCCGAAGCTCGGTTGGTTTCTTACGTCGCTGCGCGGTTCGTTGAAGTAGTGCCATCCCGGACCGAGCAGTCCCGAGGCGACTTGCGGCAACTGGATGTCATCCATCAGGCGCAAGGTCATCACGGACTCGCCCTTGAGCGCGGGACGCGGGCCGCGGGCCGGCAACATAATCACCTTCCATGGCCAGAGGGGCGGGAGCAACCATTCCACGACGTCGCGCTTGGCATGGCCCTTGCCATTGATCGCGCCCTCGCGATTGACCTTGTAGCCGCGAGTCGCAATGATCTTCGCGTCCAGAGGCAGATCGCCGCTCGGCAACCCAATACGGTCGAACTGCAGCTTCATGTTTCCCTTGCCGAAGAAATGTCCGGGATCTTTTTCGGATTCGAGGTGCCCGACGAGATAACTTCCGCGGGGAAATGCCTGCTGTCCGAACTCGGTGATGCCACGAAGATGGCAGAGCACAGGATCGCCCACCGCGGCGGTCGCGGAGGAAAAGTTGGGCTCATTGAGGGTGCACTGCAAGAGAGTGCCAGCGGGCAGGACGACGTCGCGCGCGCTTGCACCTGCATTCAAACCCAGCCCGAGGATGGCCAGGGTACAGCAAACCAATCTGATCCTCATTACGCACCTCACACGCCACAGATTCCGCGTTGGGCCTGACTTCTGAGCTGGGGCCCGCTGCGGATCAGCGCAGTTAATCACAATCGGGTTGGAGGGTCAATTACGTTTACAAAAGAGGGGTGCGTTGGTGTGGAAGGCGACGGTCACTCGGGAAGCTGGGAGACGTTTCCGACCACAGGATTCGGGTTCGCTCCTAGTGCCGTCCGAAAACCTCAAGCACCTTTAGCACGCTGACCAGGACAAAGGCCAGGTAGAACCAGGAAAATCGCTTGTTTCTCCGCAGAATGTTGGGGTTTGTTTGCATGTATACAAATAACCAAATCAGAAGGGCGCTCACTAGAATTGCGAGGAACAAGACGAGCAGCCGCGAGTGGGACCACAGCATGATGAGGTAGGCCGTGAAGCCGAACGCCATGAGCAAAGAGCTCTTCAGGCTACGGTCTCGCTTGGCAGGCGTGACCGGTACAACCCCAGAGACCGTATTCAGTACTCCCTCGAAGTCTTCGATACCTTCCGGTATGCCAATCACGTTGCCGCTATCTTTCCCGACTACGCGAAGGTACCGACCGGGCAAGTGCTCAATCCGCTTGATGGCCTGGAACGGCAATCGGATCTCGGGCGTGTCAGCCTGTTTCCGCAGCAGGTAGTCCGGGCCGATCGTCAAGGTATAACTATCCCAACACTTGATCAGATTTTTGCGCATTCGACGAGGACTGGCGAAGCCAATATAGGTAATGAACAATGCCGCGCATATCACGAACGCGATCATAGTACCGGGGCTGGCTTGCCTCATTCCCAGAAAGGTTGACACGAGAACCGAGGCGCCGAGTATGGAGAGCTGCGGAACAAGATAGCGATTAGTGAGTTGCTTTTGGGCCTCGGGTAACTTGCCAGGGAGCAGGCGGTATTCGCGGGCACCATCCATGGAACGCTATTGTAGCGAGACTGTCAGGCTCGAGTCACTCGGAGCAAACCTAATCCACATACAAAAGCAAAAGCCGCCAACTTTTCGCTGGCGGCTCTTGCTAAGTGCCAAATGCTAAATGCCAAGTGCTGATTTTCTAGCTCTCGTACAACAGCACACCTTCCGCTTTTTCCGCGTCCACGGGACGATAGTACAACTTGTTGTCCTCGAGGAAGACTTCGATGAACGCCGGCCGGGTTGTAATCGTGCCCTGGATCAGCGCTTCCGATAGCGGGTCTTCGATGTACTTCTGCAACGCTCTGCGCAGCGGACGTGCCCCGTAGCTGCGGTCGGTTAGCGTCTGGTTGAGAATCCACTTCTTGGCTTCGTCCGCCACCGTGACCGTGATCGAGCGCTGCGCAAGGTTCTGATTCAACTGATTGACCATCAGTTCGAGAATCTGGATCAGGTCAGTCTCACTCAGAGCCATGAACAGGATGATTTCGTCCACGCGGTTCAGGAACTCGGGGTTAAAGGTACGCTTAACTTCGTTCTTGACGAGGTCTTCGACTTTTTCCGACACCATGCCTTCGCTCGATGTTTGGAAGCCGAGGCCTTCGCGCTTCATGAGGAAACGTGCTCCGATGTTTGACGTCATGATCAGGATCACGTTTTTGAAGTCAACCGTGTTGCCGAGGCCGTCGGTGAGCTGTCCGTCTTCAAACACCTGCAACAGGATATTGAAAACGTCCGGGTGCGCCTTTTCGATTTCGTCGAGCAGCACAACCGAGTACGGAGCGCGCTTCACGCGTTCGGTGAGTTGTCCGCCTTCTTCGTAGCCAACATATCCCGGAGGCGAACCGATCAGCTTCGAGACCGAGTGCTTCTCCATGAATTCCGACATGTCGAATCGGACGAGCGCTTTTTCGCTGCCAAACATGAAGTGGGCGAGCGTACGGGCGACTTCGGTTTTGCCCACGCCGGTCGGCCCGAGGAACAGGAACGATCCGATCGGGCGGTTCGGGCTCTTCAATCCGGCGCGGCTGCGGCGGATGGCGCGGGCCAGGGCACTGATCGCTTTGTCCTGCGAAATGATCCGCTTATGCAGTTCTTCTTCGATACGCAACAGCTTCTGTGTTTCTTCTTCCTTGATCGAAGTGATGGGGACGCCGGTCCAGCGCGATACCACGTCCTCGATGTCCTCCCGACCGACAACGCCGGTGGAGGATTCATCGAGGTGGTATTTTTCGCGAAGGGCGCGCAGGTTTTCGCGCTCTTTGCGTTCTTCGTCCGAGTAGAAGCGCGCCTTCTCGAACTCGTGGTTCGCGATGGCGTTCTCCATACGATGGACGATGAACTTGATCCGCTTCTGGACTTCCGTCAACTCTTCGGGCAGCGAAGTCTGGCGCAACTTCACACGTGCACCGGCTTCGTCGATCAGATCGATGGCCTTATCCGGAAGGAAACGGTCCGGAATATAACGGCTCGAATGCGACACGGAGAAGTTGATGGCGTCGTCGGTGTAGGTGACGGCATGGAACTTCTCGTAGCGCTCTTTGATTCCGTTCAATATCTTGACCGCATCGGCTTCGTTCGGTGGCGGAACTTTTACGGCCTGGAAGCGGCGCTCGAGTGAACGGTCTTTCTCGATCGACTTGCGATATTCGCTCGGGGTGGTAGCGCCGATGCACTGAATTTCGCCGCGTGAGAGAGCTGGTTTCAGAATATTGGCGGCGTCGAGCGAGCCCTCGGCCGATCCAGCACCGACGAGGGTGTGCAGTTCGTCGATGAAGATGATGGAATTTTGCGACTCCATCAGTTCCTTCATGATGGTCTTGAGACGTTCTTCAAACTGTCCGCGATACTTGGTTCCGGCGACGATCAGCGACAGGTCAAGAGCAAGAATGCGCTTGTCGGCCAGGAACGACGGGACTTCACCGTCGGCGATTCGCTGGGCCAGCCCTTCTACGATGGCGGTTTTGCCAACGCCCGGTTCGCCGATCAATACGGGATTGTTCTTGGTACGGCGGCAGAGAATCTGCACTACCCGCTCGACTTCACCGTCGCGGCCCACCAGTGGATCGAGTTGCGTGTCCATCGCGGCCTGAGTCAGGTCGCGGGAAAATTCACTTAGTAATGACGACTCGCGCTGTCCGCGTTGCGGCTGCGCTTTTTCCTGGCTGGTGCGCGCGAGTTCTTCGCGAATCGTCGAGAGGCGCAGTCCGCGCTCATGCAGGATCTCTGCGGCAAAGCATTTTTCTTCGCGCAACAGGCCCAACAGCAAGTGCTCGGTCCCAATGTGCTTATGCGAGAGGCGTTCCGCTTCTTCCGCGGCGTAGGCCAGCACTCGCTTGCACTCATTACTTAATGGGAGATCGACCGAGGTCGACACTTTCTCGCGGATCGTGGTGTGACCCTCGATCTGTTTGCGGATCGATTCCACGGACGCGTGCGAGCGCAGGAAGCGGTTCGTCAGGGCCTTATCTTCTCTCAGCAATCCGAGCAGCAGATGTTCGGTCTCAATGTAAGGAGAGCCGAACTGGCTGGCTTCGTACCGCGCGAAGAAGATGACGCGTCTGGCTTTCTCCGTATAACGTTCAAACATAAACTAATTTCCCCCTGAGCTCTGCGGAGAACCGGGCCGGTCTGCCCGCCTCTCCTCCTACCCAAACCTCGTTATGGTATCAATCGGCCAAGCACCCAAACCGTATCACTCCTTTACAGTAACACCAGACGGCGCTGCCGCCGGGTACTTTGGTTTGGCCGATGCGCCCCTGTCTCTCCTCACTTCTACGCCGGAAGCGATTCCGGCGCCACTTCTTCTATTTTGCCTTGATCGAGCCGCAACACTCTATGGCACCGTCGTGCAAATGCCAGATTGTGCGTCGCGATCAGCGACGTCAACTGATGCTCGCGATGCAGGCGAGCGATCAACTCAAAAATGATTTCTCCGGTGCGTCCGTCGAGATCGCCAGTCGGCTCATCGGCCAGCAGAAGTTGCGGCCTGGTGATGAGCGCGCGCGCCAGCGCCATGCGCTGCTGTTCGCCTCCGGAAAGTTCGCCGGAGCGATGATGCCCGCGGGCCTCGAGTCCTACTTGACGCAGCCAGTTGGAAGCTACGCTCGACGCGACCGGTAAAGCTTGTCCGCGCGTGAGCAATGGCATAGCGACATTTTCGAGAGCGGTGAATTCAGGCAGCAGGTAATGAAACTGCCACACGAAGCCAATTTCGCGGTTGCGAAACTCGGCAGCGTCGTCTTCGGAAAGCGCGTTCACCTGAGAGTGCGCGAAGTATACGGCACCCGCCGAGGGACGTTCAAGCGCTCCGACGATGTGCAACAAGGTACTCTTTCCAGTACCCGATTGCCCCACGATCGCCAGCATCTCTCCTTTGTTCACCTGGAAAGACAGATTCTCAAAGAGCACCAGGTCCGCTTCGCCTGAGCGAAAGACCTTTTTCAAACCCTCGACCCGTAAGAGCGGGTCCTGTTGTCTTAGATGCAAACCACGCCTCCTACGGATCAAACGGCACTCGGGACGGCCGCCGAACCGCCTGCTTCGATGCTGTAGAAGCAGGTCCCGAAATCCATTAGACCACGAAGAAGAAAGCGCTTGTTCCTCTCGCCCGATTCCAATATCAGATAGGCGATATGCGAAAAACTGTATACCCGAAAGATCGGCTTGTAATGTGACTGTGGTCACAGAAGATCAAGCGCAAGCGGAAAGCGTCCCGCCCCATAAAATTTGACACAGTCTTTACCATTTCATCGCGGCCAAGTCTCCCCGCATAAACGGCATTGGGAGAACTCCCTTGTGGCGTCGATCATGATGCGATCTTCCGGGGGCCTTCGACGCCGCTCAGAATGACATTGGTTGATCGGACGCACCGGAATGAGCTCTCCAAGCCACACCTTTCTTCACAGTTGACACCTCTCCGGTTCAACGCTAAAGTCCAACTCATAAATTTGCCGCTGCTTTTGCCGGTGAATTCAACCCCCGCGCAGCTCCAGACTAGAGGACCCTTATGACCCTTCGCAGTCGTGCTTCGGCAATCATCCTTGTTGTTGTCGCTATTGCAGGTCTGTCCCTGCTGACCACTCTGGCTCCTCGATCCGCTGCGACATCGAGCCCGAAAATTGCTCCCCGTCTGCTTACGGAAACCGCTCACGGGAATGCCACCGAAGCTTTGATCGTGCTCTCGGAACAGGCAGACCTCAGGTCCGCAGCTTCCCTGACTACTAAAGAAGAGAAGGGGCGCTTCGTCGTGAACGCGCTGCGCGAAGTCGCCAGCCGCACCCAGACTCCGATCATCGCGCTGCTGGAGAAGCGCGGCATCCCTTACCAGTCGTTCTGGGTCGTTAACATGATTCAGGTCAGCGGCAATCGCGCGCTGCTGGATGAAATCGCCGCGCGCTCCGATGTCAAGCAGATTGACGCGAATCCTCATGTGCGGACCAACTTGCCGATCCCGGGCGCACTCGATGCTCCCGACCAGCCGCAAGGCATCGAATGGAATGTCACCAAGGTCAAGGCGCCGAAAGTGTGGGCGCTCGGCTTCCATGGAGAAGGACGCGTCGTGGCCGGCGCGGACACGGGCGTGCAGTGGGATCATCCCGCGCTCAAGGGGCACTATCGCGGATGGGATGGCACCAAGGTGAATCACGATTACAACTGGCATGACGCCACCTCGACGCACTCACCGACTCCCGTGGACCCGCACGGCCATGGCACGTTCACGGTAAGCCAGATGGTGGGCGACGACGGCCACGGCAACCAGATCGGCGTCGCTCCGGGAGCGCAGTGGATTGCCTGCCGTAACATGGACTCCAGCGGCACCGGCTCACCCTCGACCTATACCGAATGTTTTCAGTTTCTGATGGCGCCGTACCCGGTGGGCGGCAGTCCGAACCAGGGCGATCCGACCAAGGCGCCGGACTCTATTAACAATTCCTGGGGCTGCCCTCCGAGCGAGGGCTGTTCCGCGAATACGCTGCTCGCGGTGGTTGACAGCGTGCGCGCGGCCGGAATTTTCCCGGCCGTAGCTGCGGGCAATTCCGGTTCGTCGTGCTCGACCATCACCGATCCGCCGTCGCTCTATGACAGTTCGGTCACGGTGGGCGCGACGGATTCTTCGAACCGCATCGCAAGCTTCAGCAGCCGCGGACCGGTCACGATCGACGGCAGCAACCGGCGCAAACCCGACATTTCCGCGCCCGGAGTGAACATTCGCGGCGCGGTGCCGACCAATGCCTATGCTTCGGGATGGTCTGGGACTTCGATGGCCACTCCGCACATCGCGGGCGGGATCGCGCTGCTCTGGCAAGCCAAGCCGAGCTTAATCGGAAACATCGATGCCAGCGAGAAACTGCTTGAAACGAAGGCGGTCCACATCAAGACCACCGAAACTTGTGGCGGCACTCAAGGGAAAGTTCCGAACAACGTCTTCGGATACGGCGTGCTGAATATCTACCGAGCGGTGATTGCGCCGTAAGGCTGAACAGATTGCTGAAAAAGTCTGCGGCGCGTACCTCGGGGGCCTGAAGCCCAGGTCAAAAACAAACGATCTATCGCAGCGGTGAACCGCTGCGCCACCCAAAAGCTGCCGGTTCGGAGCTATTCGTATCGGAGTGCCTCGGCGGGCAGAATCCGCGCCGCCGACCATGACGGATAGACTGTCGCCACCAGAGAAATCCCAATCGACACCAGCGCCACGATTACTCCGTCTATCACCCGGGGAACGAACGGGACATAGTCGATCGAATACACTTCCGGCGAGAGAGAAATGAAATGGTAGTGTCCGCCTGCCCAAGAGATGGCGAAGCCAAGCACCAGCCCGATCGCGGTACCGATGACGCCGATCAACACGCCCTGCGCAATGAACACGCGGCGAATCTGCGCCTTCTTGGTGCCCATCGCAATCAGGACGGCAATGTCTTTGGTCTTCTCCATCACCATCATGGTGAGCGAGATCAGGATGTTGAGCGCCGCTACAAAGACGATCAGGCCAATCGTGATGAAAGTTACGACACGTTCCAGACGCAGGGCGCGGAAGAGCGCCTTGTTCTGCTCCATCCAGCTGGTGGCCATGAAGCCGTGGCTTCCGGAGGAAAGATCGGCGGCCTGTTCGAGCTGACGGGCCACATCGCTCGCGGCGTAGATATCGTCGAGTTTGAATTCGATGACCGAGATCAGGTCACCGAGTCCGAAAAGTTGTTGAGCGTCTGAAAGCCGCGTGAACGCCCACGACGAGTCGTAGTCATAAAATCCTGAATTGAAAATGCCGGCGACCTTGAAGCGCAAGTATTTCGGCACCATACCGAACGGCGTGAGCTCTCCCTGCGGACTCGTAACCAGGACCACGGATCCGACGCTGGCGCCGATCTGCTCTGCCATGTCTTTCCCGAGGATGATGGGAGGCATGGCAGAAATGCGCTGCTGCACGCCAGCCAGATCGTCTGGAGAACTCGACTGCGGGGAGCGGGAGGCCCCGCCCGCGGGTGTCGAAGTTGCCGATTCCGCGGGAGTGTCGTCGAGCGCCGCCGCAGATCCCAGCGTGACCGTCTTGAGCAGATCGCTGACCTGCCGCTCGTACTGCGGCAACATCCCCTTCACCACCGCGCCGCGCGCCCGCGGCCCGCGCGAGATCAGCACCTGCTCATAAATTGCCGGCGCCACTGCTACCACATGCGGTTGTTTAGACAACTTTTCGAGCAGCGGACGCCAATCCTGAATCCCATCGCTCTGCACGCGCAGCAAGCTCACATGCGCGGTCGAACCCAGTAACCGCTGCTGCAAATCCTGACGGAAGCCGTTGTTAATGGCGAGCGCGACAATCAAGGATGCCACCCCGGCCGCGACTCCAAGGATGGAAATGCCGGTAATCACACCGATGAAAGCCTGGCGGCGTTTCGCGCGGAGATAGCGGGTCGCAATGAAGAGTTCAAAGCGCATGGGGAAGCAGCTGTCAGCAATCAGCCATCGGCCTTTCAGCCAAAGCGGATTATAGCTGGGATGGCTTCACGACTCTTGGGATGAGAGTAGGGATGATTGCTGGAACTGTAGCGCGGTATTGACGGTAGTCCTCGCCAAACCTCTTTTCCAGTTCCGTGTCTTCCATCCGGATCATCCACGCTCCGGTCACCAGTGCGAACGCCGTCAGCCCCCAACACACTGCGAGGCCTGTCCCGACGCTCCAGGCCAGCATCTCGCAAAGGTGGGCCAGATACACCGGATGTCGCACGCGCGCTCGGATACCCCCCGTCACCAACCGCTGCTCCCGATTTCTGCCGAGCACTTCAGGCACGCCGACTAGCTGCCTTGCACTGAAATTCTTGCTCGATCGGGAGTAGACAAAGGCCCCCAGAGCTACCAACAGACCCGCTGGAATCCACGCCCAATTTGTGTGATAGAGCTCCAGGCTGCGAAAGGGCAACGTGATTGCCGCCATCATCGGCCACATCGCCATCCAGGCCGGGACCAGCACACGATACGGCGACTTTTGTCGATCGCGCCAAACGTTAGCGAACGTGTGGATCATCAGCCAGAAGAATGGGATAGTCGAGTAGACGACGCAAGCCAGCCATCCGGCGACATGTACTCCCTCGCGCACGCCGAAATCTTAACAGCCCGATGAACGTCTGAAGCCCTTCGCTCGATGCCCGCGGCCCGCCTTCTGATTTACAATCTTCAGTTCCCTTTACGGAGAAAGCGACTGTGATCCCACGTTACACCCGGCCTGAAATGGCTCGCATCTGGAGTGATGAAAATCGCTTCCGCACCTGGCTGGCGGTTGAAGTCGCGGCGACTGAGACTTTGGCTGAGGCCGGCATTGTCCCGAAAGATGCGGCCAAGGCGATCCGCCTGCGGGCCAGCTTCAACGTGGAGCGCATTTTCGAAATTGAAGCGGAGGTGAAACACGACGTCATTGCCTTCACCACTGCGGTCGCCGAAATCGTCGGCCCGCACGCGCGATGGTTTCACTATGGACTGACCTCCAACGACGTTGTCGATACCGCCCAGGCGTTGCTCATCCAGCAGGCCTCGTCGCTGATTGCAGTCGATCTGGAGCGGTTGGCCGGGGTGCTCGAACAGCGTGCATGGGAGTTCAAGGACACGCCGATGATCGGGCGGACACACGGCGTCCACGCCGAGCCCATCACGTTTGGATTCAAGATTGCGAACTGGTACTCGGAGACGCAACGCAACATCGTGCGCTTCAAGGCCGCCAGTGAAGATCTGCGGGTAGGCAAGTTTTCAGGGGCGGTGGGGACATTTGCGCACCTGTCACCGGAACTTGAAGAGAAGATGTGTGCCCGGCTGGGGCTGAAGGCGGCAGCCGTCTCTTCGCAGGTGATTCAGCGCGACCGGCATGCGCATTTTCTGGCTACGCTGGCGGTCATTGCCTCAACCCTCGACAAGATCGCCACCGAAATTCGTCATCTGCAGCGCACCGAAGTTCGCGAGGCCGAGGAGTTCTTCAGCGAGAAACAAAAGGGCTCGTCGGCGATGCCGCACAAGCGCAATCCGGTAAACAGCGAGCAGATCAGCGGCCTGGCGCGTGTGGTGCGCGCGAACGCGCAGGCTGGATTCGAAAATGTTCCGCTCTGGCATGAGCGCGATATCTCGCACTCGTCGGCCGAGCGCGTCATCATCCCGGACTCGACCACATTGGCCGATTACCTTTTAAACAAGACCTCGAACCTGATCGAAACGATGTTCGTGTATCCGGAACGCATGCTAGCGAACCTTCAGGGAACACGCGGACTGGTATTCAGCGGGCAACTTCTACTTGACCTGGTGGAAGCAGGCGTTTCACGCGAAGACGCCTATCGGCTGGTACAGGGCCACGCCATGCGCGCATGGAGAGAAGACCTCGATTTCCACGCGCTCGTGCTGGAAGATCCCAACATCACGGGACGAGTGCCTCGGGCGAAAATCGAGCATGCGTTCGATTTGAAAAGACAGCTCAAGAATATTGACAAGATTTTTGCCCGGGTGTTTCCTGGCAATTCCGGCAAGAAGAGCCGCGCTGGGAAACCGAAGAGGGCCGCAAAGAAGCGGTGAGGCCAGTCGACCGTTAGACGCTAGGACCCCCGCCTCGCACCAGTTCCAGTAATTCAATCAACTGCCGCAACTTTTCCTGACTCACGTGCCGTAGTAATTCGCGCCCGAATTTGTTGAGCGGGGCGTCGATCTCCCGCAGGAGAGTCAGTCCCGCGGGACAGATTTTTCCGTAGATCACGCGGCGGTCCTGTTGTCCTCGGGTGCGCTTTACGAGGCCTCGCTTCTGCAGCCGATCGAGCAGCCGCGTAATGTCAGGGTCGCGGGTAATCATGCGTTCGCCGATTTCGCTGCACGGGATCCCCTCTGGCCCTGCGCCACGCAAGATTCGCAGCGCGTTGTACTGCGTGCCGGTGAGCCCGAATTCCTTGAGTTTGGCTTCGACTTGCGACTGGAGTGCATCCGCCGTACGAAGCAGTGAGAGGTACGCCTCCTGCTCGGGTCCGGCGAAGGGGACCTTCTGTTTCAATTCGGATTGAAGGCCTGGCGCCATACCTCAGATTAGTTGTTATCACGAGGATATGTCAAATCCATGTAAGCAGATGGTCTCGCAGGTTTTACAAGCGCCGGCGGAGGCGTGCATCCCAGAGGTGCGATGTTGCATCTATTTAACTAACCGGTTAATAAACCGTTATGGAGTTACCGAAATTTTTCCAGTAAGGATGGCAACCATGAACATGAAAAAGATATTTGCAATGATCAGCCCGGTGTTGCTGCTCCTGCTGAGCATGACCGCTCTGGCCGCCACCGGCCGATACGATCAGCAGATTCAGCAGACGGTCAGCGCGAAGATGCATGATGCGAAGCAACTGCAAAATGTGCAGTCGAGCGTCGAGGATGGAATTGTGACTCTTACCGGCACCGTGAACCTGTTTCAGGACAAGGTCGATGCCGCCAAGAAGGTGAAGAAAGTCGCCGAAGTCTCGGGTGTTCGCAACCAGATCACAGTTGCGGGCGAAACTGTATCCGACGCACAGTTGCAGGCGAAACTGTCCAAGAAGCTGGCGTATGACCGCGTCGGTTATAGCGACAACGCTTTTAACAACCTGACGCTCGAAGTCCAGAACGGCACTGTCGTTGTGGGCGGCGAGACCATGAACTATGTCGCGCGCGACTCAGCTTTGGCGGCGGTACAGAACATGCCGGGCGTGAAGGACGTCGTGAACGAAGTCAAAGTTCTCCCGACTTCGATCTTCGACGACCAACTGCGCGTGCGAACGGCCCGCGCAATTTATCGCGACTCGGTTCTTTCGCGCTACGCAATCGACCCGGTTGACCCGATTCGCATCGTGGTCGACAACGGGCACGTCACGCTCTACGGAACTGTGCAGAGCGAAATGGATAAGAACATCGCCGGCATGCGAGCCAATGGAGTATTCGGTGCATTCAGCGTCGACAACAAAATCTCGGTCGATAACTAAGAGGTTGCTTCTCTCTCCTGGGCGCGGCGCAAGCCGCGCCTTTTTTATTGACCGAAACTTCGCGCGCGGTTCTCGTTTTACGGCGTGAACTTGAAGATCATGCCGGTGCGACTGGTTCCACCGGCGGGTGTAGCACCGTAGAGATTGCCGGCTGCGTCGAAGCTCAGTCCGTAGTTGGGAGCATATCCGTCAAAGCCCTTGCCGAAGAAGTGAACGATCTTCTCGTTCCACGCGCCGTTCGATAGAGAAAGTTTGAATACCGTTCCGCAGTCGCAGGAGGGTCGTCCACCCGCCGATGTGGTGCCGAATAAATGGCCGGCCTTGTCGAAGATCAGAGTCGCGGTCGGGAGGCTGCCATCGGTATCGCCGAGGAAGTTGTAGAGAATGTTCTCCTGCCATTTGCCGTTGGGGCCGGGAGTCAACTGGAATGTGATTCCCATTCCGGCTGTGCCGCCAAAGTAGGTGGTGCCGTAGAGATTGCCGGCGGCATCCCAGATCAGGCCGCCGTAGGGATTTGCGCCGTCGGGCATGCCCTTGAATGAATAAAGAATCGTGAATGTCCAATGACCGCTCGGCGACCGCGTGAGCTTGTACACGTTGCCGACTCCGTTGATTCCGCCTTGCTCGGTGACGCCATAGATATTTCCAGCAGCGTCCAGGAGCAGATCGCCCATCGAGCCGGTGGCGCCGTCTTTGCCGCCGGTAAAGTTGTGAAGAATTCTCTTGGTCCACGTTCCGCTTGGGTTGGGGGTCATCATGAAGATGGTGCCCATGTCATGCGTGCCGCCGCGTGGAGTCGAGCCGAACAGATTGCCGGCTGAGTCGAATACGACGCGGCTGCCCGGCCCGGCGCCATCGTTTCCGCCCTTGAAATTGTGGATGGTGGTCAGGAACCACTGACCGCCGTCGAGCGTCAACTTGTACACCACGCCGCATCCGTTGCCTTCGCAACTGCCAGCGTTCCCACCGGCGACAGTCGTACCGTAGAGGCTTCCGTCGGGGCCCAGCGTGACTCCGGCGTGCGGATCATATCCGTCGTTGCCGGCGGTAAAGCTGTAGATCACAGTCTGGACCCATGTGTCGCCGGAGGGCGTAAGTTGGAAGACCGCCCCGAAATCGAATTCGCCACCCGCGGCGGTGGTACCGTAGGCGTTACCGGCGGCGTCGAACGTGATATGAGTCGCGGGATCGCGGCCGTCGATGCCTCCGCTGAAGCTGTACACGCGCCTGTAGCCAGCGGCCCAGGAAACGTTTGCGACCATCGCAACAACAACCATCACAAAGCACGCACTGCTCACAAAAGACCAGAACGGTTTGCTTTTCATTTTCGGTTCCTCGCCCAAGATATGGATACAGGCCGGAGACAGCGAATCGTCTCGTCACGGCGGGTTTGGGCCGGAACTATAGCACTGATGCCGTCGAAACGCCACGGCAGTCGGCGTTTGGAGAGAAGCTCCAAGCTCTCAGCTCCAAGCTGTCAGGAGAGGCACACGAATGCGGAATTGTTTTGCTGAGAGCCGAGAGCTTGGAGCTAAGAGCTGAACTCTCAATTTGCTTTGCGATTGTAGACGAGCTTCAGCCCGTCGGCCTGGAGGATGCGTTGGATCTGATGCTTCGCATGGACCGCCCAGGGACCGGCGGCATCCAGCCTTACGTAAGCACGCCAGTGCTGGAGAGCCTTACGCGGCTCGCGGATTTTTTCATAGGCGAGCGCGAGATTGTAGTGAGCGTCCGCATACGTGGGCGCCAACTGGATCGCTGTCTTGTAGGTGGCAATGGCTTCCTGCACGCGGCCGGTTTCGTCAAGCACGTTGCCGAGATCGAAATGCGCGAGCGCATAGCGCGGATCGATTTCGATCGCCGACCGGTAGTGCCGCTCGGCCGCGGAATATTCCTGCCGGTTGTAGTAAAGCGTTCCGAGATTGATGTGCGCGGCGGCGTGATTGGGATCCATGTCGAGAACCTTTAAATAGGCAGCGATAGCCTCATCCTGCGTGCGGGGCTCTTCCTCCAGAGCAATGCCGCGCGCAAACAACTCGGCAACGTCGGTGATAACCAGTTCCGGCCCGGTGCGGGGCGGACTGGCCACTAATTTTTCCTGGGTTGCGAAGTCGAACATGAACTGTCCGGCGATTGGTTCGAGCAGTCGCCCCTGGTGGCGAAAGGCGACTCGGCGCCCGGTCTGATACGCTCCCGCTTCGAGCAGCGGGTTCTCCATGCCGGCGACCTGCTTCTGCATCGCATCGAGCGACTGCCGGATCATCGCCGGGCGCACTTTTTCGGCGCACAGGTCACGAACTTTCTTGATTTGCAGCAGATCGAAAAACGAATAGCTTTCGGTAGCGGTTACGAGCGCCGCTTTCTCCCACGCCTGGAGTTGGCGGGAGTTGATCCGCAGGATGCGGAGCAGATCGGTTCGGCTGTATCGTTGCACGGAGATTAGTACTTCCACACATAATTATCCGGAACTAACGGTCGACAATGCAAGTATCAAGGCGGTGGAAACTGTGGAGAACCGGCCTGAAATGGCACAGAAGTGGTACAGAAAATCGCCGGCACTCCGCATTACGCGCGCAACGAAATGAAAAACGGTGCGTTCCCAGCGCACGACCCTGCTACCCTTACAGGTCGTCGCAATAGCAACGTGGGGAGCGGAGAGTTCATTTATGCGAACAGTGCAAGTCGGTGTGGTCGGATTCGGATTGGGCGGACGCGTTTTTCACGCGCCGATCATTCGCGCGGTTCCCGGGCTGCAACTGGCCGCGATCGTGGAACGCTCGGGCGACAACGCTCGCGCCGCGTATCCGGGGGTGAAGGTAGTCCGCAGCGTGGACGAACTTCTGGCCATCGATTCCATCGAACTGGTGGTGGTCACGACGCCGAACACAACGCACCTCGAACTGGCGCGGAAATGCCTGGAGGCGGGACGGCACGTCGTGGTAGACAAACCCTTCGCTCCTACGTACGCGGAGGCGGCGGAACTGGTTCGGGTCGCGCAAAAGTGCGGCAAGTTGATTACCGTGTATCAGAATCGCCGGTGGGATGGCGATTTCCTGACCCTGCGCGACGTCATACAAGAAGGATCGCTTGGCCGCCTGGTGAATTTTGAGTCGCATATGGAACGTTGGCGGCCGACGCTCAAGGCCGATGCCTGGCGCGAGCTTCCGACTCCCGGTAGCGGGCTCTGGTTCGATCTGGGACCGCACATGCTCGACCAGGCCTTCGTGCTCTTCGGGCCGCCGCAGTCGATGACCGTGGAGTTGCGCGCAGACCGCGACGGCGCGGTAGTGGACGATGGATTCGACGCGGTGCTGCATTATCCAAAGCTGCGCGTGCTGCTGCGATCGAACCTGGTCACATGCGCCGCTGGTCCGCGGTTTCGATTGCATGGTTTAAAGGGATCGTTCGTCAAGTTCGGCTCCGATCCGCAGGAAGACGCTCTCAAGGCCGGCGGAACGCTGGACGAGCCCGAATGGGGCCGCGAGCACGCCGCCCACTGGGGCACACTCTCGATCGCTGACGGCGACAAAATCGAGGAGTCCAGAGTTCCGACTGAAAAGGGCGACTATAGCCGCTATTACCAGAACGTCTACGAGGCCATTGTGTCCGGTGCGCCACTGGATGTTTCGCCGCAACACGCGCTGCACATCATGCGAGCGCTGGAACTCGGGATTGAGAGTAGCAAGAGTGGGTGTACTGTGCGTTTCTCCAGTTAGCCTGCGACGGAGGAATTTTTGTCTCGCACGGAATGGGAAAAGTGGGCATGACCCACCGGAGATCGCCCCTCAGTGCTCATCCATCGAAGCATCCGTACCGTCCGACCACTTGGCGACCGGAACCAGAAACACGGTCAGTCGTTCCGGAGTGTCAGTAAATGCTGCAACCACCGGAGAACCAGGCAAACCTGCGCCCCAAGTTGCAGGCTCCGTTAGCGGAATGAAAAACATCAGGTGGGGATGCCAGCGCGGGTCGCGGTCACTCAGGTACCCTTGCTTGGACAGCATGTAGCACATCGCGCCGGGTTCCGGCGTCGGCAATTCCTTCTTATCTACAGCGGCTTGCATGTCCTCGAACATCTGGTTTCTGGATCGTCCAGCCAGTATCAACTCGGTTCTCTTGATAATGAGTGGAAGAAAGGATCGAGTGGCGGGCGGGTTGAGGCAGATCGGAGCCCGCAGCTTGGAATTCCAAAAATCGGGGTCGTCGATTCCGGCCATCCATGATCGTTGTACAAGGCACACGAAACCGTTCTTGCCTTTGGCCGCGGTTTCGTAACCATGCCGCCCGAGGACCATGACCTCGGCATCCTTTGAGATGGATTCCGGGGCAGCGCTCCGTGCCAGCTCTATCTCCGCATTCCGATCCGCCAGGAGGTATTGGTCAAGCGGGGCTATGGTCGGATACGGCGCTTTGGCGTCCTGTGCGTGCGCCTCGCACATCGCGCCGAGCATGGCAACCAGCGTGAAGCTTGTTAGTGCAATTGTGTTGAGAGCCTTCCGTATCATTGATTTCTCCTGAGATCGGGGATTCTTTGGGCGACACAAACTGGATGCCCGTGATTGTTTACTCTTCGGGCCCGTTTGGCGATATACGTTGATATCAATATAATTTTCCCATGTCAATGGTTGCGAACCCTCCTTTTGAGACTACGCTCCTGGTCCGCGACTCCTGCCTCTGTCTCCATACGCAGCGAGCGGCAAGAGCCCTGGCACGGCGCTTCGATGACGCGTTCCGCGCCCTGGGCCTGACAAACGGGCAATTCTCGCTATTGATGTCCCTGAACCGTCCGGAACCACCTCGTATGGCGGCAGTGGCAGCGCTACTCGCAATGGATCGGACCACCTTGACGGCGGCGCTTAAGCCCTTGCAGCGCCGTGCTCTGCTCAAAATCACGGCCGACCCGGCCGACCACCGCGCCCGCCTGATGACACTCACGCAAAAGGGGCGGAGATTGCTTGCGCGCGCCGTTCCCATCTGGAAGAGTACCCATCTCGCGGTTGAGGGTCTCCTTCGCGATGGCGAACCAGACCGCCTCCGGAACAATCTGCGTAAACTCTCCTGATCGTCCCGAGACGTCACGATTTATATCTTGTGTTGATTTGCTTCAACGTGGTCGGCCACACGGAAGCAATCGGGGAGACCACTTTGCGACTCTAATTTTTTTCTGCCGGTTGTCGTCTTTTCTCCGCGGTTTCCGATATGCCCCATAAGGTCTCACTTTTTTCTGAGCACAAAACAAATCCCTCCGGGTCTTTCACGTAACAAGCCCGAGATGGGAACGAGTAGCTCTCAGGTGTTGATCAGGTGTGTGACTTAGGAGAAAACTTTATGAAGGAATGCAGGCGAAATTTCGGACTACTAGCATTCATGTTCGTGCTCTTCGGCGTGCTGGCATATGGCCAGGCGGTAGATGGCAACATCCTCGGCACAGTGCTTGATGCACAGGGTGCCGCTGTGGTGGGTGCCGAGGTGTCTATAGAAAACTTGGCTACCGGTGTAGCGTCGACCACGAAGACGAATAGTACGGGCGGTTACCGCTTCGATCACCTGCCGGTTGGAACCTACCGGCTCACGGCGAAGATGACCGGATTCAGGCCCATCAGCGAGCAGGTTGATATCGCATTGAACAAAACCGGCACCAGCAACCTGACGTTGACGCCGGGCATGGCAACCGAAACGGTCGAGGTTTCCGGAGCGGCGCCCTCGATTGATACCACCTCAGCGCAGCTTGGCAGCAACTACAACACATTGTTCTCTCAGGACTTGGGTATCACCTCGGCTGGCGGGCTTGGAGCTGGCGTATTGAATCTTTCGCTCCTCAGCCCGGGTGTTACGAATGCAAATGCGATGGGAGCCGGCTCCGGACCCTCGGTCGGTGGACAGCGCCCGCGCGACAACAACTTTACGATTGAGGGCGTGGACAACAACAGCAAAGGCGTGACCGGACCACTGGCTCAGGTTCCGAACGACGCAGTAGAGGGCTTTACGCTGCTTTCAAACCAGTTCAACGCTGAGTTCGGCCACTCCTCTGGAGGGCAGTTCAACACCACAGTTCGTAGCGGAACCAATAGTTTCCACGGGTCGGCCTACGAGTATTTCAGAAACCGGAACTTGAACGCGGTTGATAACTCGGTTGTGCTGCAAGGGTTGACCTCGAACCCCCGCTTCGACAGCAACCGCTACGGAGGCACCTTCGGCGGCCCCATTATCAAGGGCAAATTGTTTTTCTTTACTAACTTCGAGCGTCAGCCGGTGGGACAGGTTACGGTCGGTGGGCCGACCGTGCAGACTCCCACAGCGGCGGGTCTGGCAGCTATCGCGGGCGATCCGAACGCGAGTGCTACCAACCTCGGAATCTTCCAGCATTTTGTGCCGGTCGCCCCAGCCGCGAATGGGTGCATCCAGTTCGACGGAAAGTTGCCTAATAATGAAGGCGGTGGAACCTTTAGCACTTTCAGCGCGCCAGCCAATGGCACTTGCGCCGCTGGCACAATTGAGGTCGGCAACATCTCTATCGTGCCGCCTTCCTTCATCAACTTTCAGAATTTTGTCCAGAGCGTGGACCTCAATATTTCGAGCAACGATCAGTTGCGCGGACGCTTCGTTTGGAACAAGATTGACAACATCGACACCGCGGCGCAGTTGCCCTCTTTCTATGCGCCACAGCCGACTCGCAATTACCTGATCAACCTCAGCGAGTTCCACGCCTTCACTCCCCAACTTTCGAATGAATTCCGTGTGGGCTTCAATCGGAACAACCAGTCGTTCCCAGTGCTGAATACTCGCTATCCCGGCCTCGACGCTTTTCCCAACGTTACCCTGTTCGACCTGGGCGGCGGCCTGAACCTTGGACCCGACCCCAACGCGCCGCAATTTGCGATTCAGAACTTCTATCAGGTTGTGGATAACGTCAGCTGGGTGAAGGGCAAGCATAGTCTGAAATTCGGAGGCGAGTACCGCTGGTACATCTCGCCGCAGGCTTTTACCCAGCGCGCGCGGGGAGACTATCAGTGGCACAATAGCCAACTTTACCTGGAAGACTTTTCGCCGGATGCTTTTGGCCAGAGAAGTTCGGGATCGACCACTTATTACGGGAATCAGAAAGCAGTCTACTGGTATGCGAGCGACACGTTTAAGGTAAATTCGCACCTGACCCTCAATGCCGGCTTGCGCTACGAGTACACCACCACGCCTTTGGGAGAAGACCGGCAGGTTCTCAATGCGATCGCGAACACGCCCAGCATCCACGTACCACAGGCTCTAGGTGCGCCACTGGTTTTCAACAAACCGGCGGCACCGAAGAATAACTATGCGCCTCGGGTCGGCTTCGCCTATTCACCGGGAACAAGCGGGAGTACATCGATTCGCGGTGGCTTCGGCATGGCTTATGACACCCTGTACGACAACATTGGGGTTCTAGCCGTTCCCCCGCAAGTCGGCGCGACCACCAGCACCAATCCCAAGGACATAACCGCCGGATTTCTTAGCGGGGGCGGTCTTTCCGGGGGTGGCACTGGCGTCACAGTTCTCGATCGAGCTGACGCGATTGCGAACACCGCGAACTGGATTCCGCCGCGAGTACACGATCCTTATTCCGTCAACTGGAACTTCGGTATCCAGCACGCGTTTGGGAAGAACTACACGGCCGAGGTCAACTATGTCGGAACTCACGGTGTCCACCTCAGCTTTCAGGACATCATCAACCTGCAGTCGGATGTAACTGCGAACCATTCATTGCCAACCTTCCTGCAGAATCCGGGCCAGGCGGCACTGGATGCACTTCCTTTGTCACTCAACGATCTCGGCAACAACCCGATCCCGGATATTTTCAACGCGGATGCCGGCGGTTGCCCGAGCGTCTGTGCTTTTAATAACAACCTGCTGACTGCCTTCCTTCCTCTCGGGTCGTCGATCTACCATGGTTTGCAAACCAGTCTGACCCGCAGGATGAGCAATGGCTTGACCTTCCAGGCGTCCTACACCTGGAGCCGGACCATCGATAACAGCACGGCCGACTTCCACTCGACCGATCTGACGCCGCGTCGTGCACAGGACTTCCAGAATATTGCGGGGGAGAGGTCAGTGTCAGCGCTGTCGAGGACTCACCGCTTAACGATTGCGGCGGTGTACGATTTGCCGTTTTTCAAGGGCGGAACCTGGCTCGAAAAGAATGTACTGGGGAATTGGCAATTCAGCCCGGTCTACACCTACGAGTCCCCGGAATGGGTGACTCCGCAATCCGGCATAGACTCTAACCTCAACATCGATAATGCCGGCGACCGCGTAATCCTCAATGCCGCCGGCAAACGGGGCGTTGGAAGCGACGTCACACCGTTGTGCAGGACCGTCGCAGATTGCAGTAGCAGCAGTGCCGGGCCGGTGGTGGCATATCTCGCAGTCAACCCCAACGCTCAGTACATCACCGCGGGTGCAGGTGCATTCGCCAACAGCAGCCGCAATATTCTTGCCACACGTCCCACGAATAACTTCGACCTGGGCATCAACAAGGATCTGAACATCACGGAAGGGATCAAGTTCCGTTTCGGAGCGCAGTTCTCCAATCTGTTGAATCATCCCCAACTCATTCCCAGCAGCTTTCCTGGCGCGGGGCTGGGGGTTAACGACGTGACGGGATTCGGTTCCTCCGGTGCCGGCTTCCAGTCCTATACCAGACCCAGCAACGCTCAGTTCAACAACCCATTTTCGGTATTTGGAAGCAACGCTCGCTCGATTGCGCTGGTTGCCAAGGTTACGTTCTAAGTTTGCGATATGCGTTGGACTTTCAGGAGGCTCGAAAGAGCCTCCTATTTTTTTGCGAGCGCAGAAAGGGTCTGTGTCAACTTTCAGGAGTGGTCGAACGAAAGCAAAGTACGTCCGGTAGAAAGGTTGATGGGCGACAGCAGTGCCGGGCATGGACTCGGTCGTGTAGCGCGGACACTCTTGCCGGCAAGGATAACTTCCACGATATGACGGCTATTGACTCTAAAAATGCTGGAGCCGACACCAGAGTTGAACTGGTGACCTGCCGATTACGAAGCGAACTGCCTTCACCCGGATACGATTGAATTCAACACGATGGCCCGTCTGACACGGGGTGAAACGGGGCCATTTGGCATCATTCGCCGGTCAAAAGTGGGCCACTTTGTGGGCCACAAATTCGTCGGCGGCGCTTACGGCGCTACTCAGAGGAAGTGGCACCCTGAACCGATTCCCCTGTGAGGCGAGGAAGGTCACGTGGAACCTTGACCCACAATGCGTCATTGTTGCACAGCGGGCAAGGTGGAAAGTTTGCGCCCATCTCAATCTCGCGGGCTACGCAGTCTGGAACACCTTCGAAGAAGCAATTCGCGCAGCGGTATAACGCCCTCTGAGGAACAGCATCATCCGTATTGAACCCGAACGGCTTGGCGTAGTACTCCGCAACAACGTCCTGCAATGCTGTCCGTGCGCGTCCGGTCAAACGCCGTACCAAGTGATCGGTTCGTCTCAGGTACGATACGTGGACGGTGGACACCTGGCTCAAGTCCGCGTAACCCTCGGGCATATCGTCCCCGTCAGGAGGTAGATAGAAGGAAAACGCGTTGTTATTGTCGCGCAAGCACCTAAGACTGATGTCGTCCACGCCCTCGACGGGGTAGACCGGCGCAACTTGAATATGCTTCTTCCAATCGAGATTGCAACTACGACTCAAAATGACCACGCGATAGACACTCGCGGAACCCATGACGAGTTCGCCGTCTTGACGATTCCAAGCCGTGGGGAGACCACCGTCGACGTTCGCGTGAAAGGTGCGCGGAAGTCCACCCCGAGCGTTTTCAAGCGGGCCTTTAGGAAGGGGTCGCAGCAATACCCATCGAACATTTTGCGCTGGAGTGTAAACGATGGGAATGCCGTCGAGAACGTCACCCTGCTCTAGGTTTCTTAAATCAGGGTCACGGTCGTACCATTCGGCGGCAGTGATCGGCATCTATCTACTCAGGAATCAAATATCTCCTGTGCCGGGTGCGTGAATCCTCCGCCCTGGGAAGCTCACGCTCAGGCCGATACGAATACACAGCCATGACGGCGGAATCAAAGTCGGAGTCGCGCAGGACGGACACCGCCTCGATGTAAAACTGGCGTTCAAATTTCCGATCCAACACGGCGGTCTGCTCGGCTGGTTGTGCGCTTGACGGATTGAACGGGAAACTAACTGATCGCGCGGCGCTCATTGGGTTCAACCTTTTCGAATGCGAATTCCTGTTTTACAGCAGAAAAAATCGTTTGCAAATGCTGTTCCAGTTGCATGAAGGCGTGCAGCGGCAACACGATTTTTGCCATTGTCTTGCCGGTCACTTCAACCGGTCCGGGCGCTTCGGCTGCCTGGGCCTGCATTTTCGCGGCAAGCACATTGATGTCAAGGGCGACAAATTCGAATTGCACCTCGGTGCCCGCCCTGGAGATCGCAACGTAATTGCTGAAGAGTGTTGGAACCGACGATTTCGTCGGGTCTTCCGTAAACACCCTCAACTCAATCCGTGGTCGCGAAGTGTCCGACACTAATTCCCTCTCACGCTGAGATGCTTGAAGTGGCTCATGTGAAGGTTATCGGCATTGGCGAATCTGGGAAACGGTACGCCAGTCCAGGGGACCATTACCGAAGTACTCTCCCCTATGGCCCGAAAGGGTACACCCATAACCGGGGCCGGTCAACTGGGGTCGCCTACCTTGCCTACAGGTATGATTCTTTCATGCCGGGGCCGGTTACGTCTCGCGGTAAAAAATTATTGTTGTGTGCCCGACGCCGTCTGCGTTTGCTTCCACAGTCGGTTCAACTTGTGAATGGTGCGCCGAACCAAGGGTGGTTTGCATCCCAATTCGGCAGCGATTTCAACGCTTGATAGTCCCCGCCGGAAATAAGCGTAGACCATCGCGGCCACAAATGCGGGTCCGTTCTTCGCGAACACCATTGACGTATCAATCCCCTCGATTCGATTTTCCAGAATCCTCTGGCGGTCCGGATCATTGCCGGTCTGTTTCAGCGCCGTGTATTCCCGACAGAGTTTGTCCATCGCGCGGTTCCACATGGGCAAATCCGCGACGAGTTTGGCTTGCGCTGTGGTAAGAATCTGCGCTGGTTTTGAACCCTTTCGATAGGTAGGCCGACCGTGGTGCTTGTGTTGGAAGCGATGCCGCGAAAAATCGTAATATTCATCGCCCTGCGTGATCGGTTCGTCGCAGAGTTCGCATTGAATCTCCGCTGCACTCGTTCGCTTCCTCGACCTCACGCACATTGCGTTCCCGTGTATCAGTGTCCGTCGCCAGAAGAACTCCGCCAGCAACCGCTGCAATTGCGCGTCGTTCACCGCCCAGGAAGGTACGGGTAGCGAGCGACCGTTAAATAATCTTCGTTTCCGCACACCCATCCGCGTGTAGTCGTCAAAGCTGATTCGCGTATCGGCGCTGACGGCTGATGGTCTACTTTGAAATTGGTGGTCATCGAAGTGAGGGGTTTGCACAAGATAAGCGGACGGTGTGACGAGCAAGAAAAAATGGGACCGGGTAGGAGCCAGTCCCATTCTTTTTTGCGGGTAGGGTTGGATGGGCCATGAAACCCTCGCGGCCCCTGGGGACCCCGCGTGCCACGATTTCGTTTAAGCCTTCAGTCGCGCGCTGACGATTGGCGCTAGTGCGCCGTCGGTCGGATCGTGCAGGACGGCGTCGACCAATTGCAGGGCGTGATAACGGCACTTGCCGTATTCGATCAAACCCGGCACCTGCAGGAGTCGCCGCATCAAGATGCTTGACGCGTGAACGTAATAGTGGCTGAGGTCGCCGAATACGCAAAAGGAACCCGCTGCCTGGGTACCCAGGGACGCGTTGTACTGCGGCAATGACGGGCACGTATAAACCGGCTTGCCGAGAATTCGCGTCACGCCATCCACGACCGGAAAGAGTGGTCGGTGTTGGTCGTCGACCGCGTTTGCAATCTGTTTTGCGACCGCATCGTTGACCAGCCAACCGCATTTCGCGGATTCACGGTAGATCTTGTTGACGCTGAAGAAAACGTTCGTGAAATCGCCGAGAACAACCTTCCCGGTGTTCGCGGTGGTCACTCCGCTGTCAGCCGCGCCCGTCACGATGCCCTGTGGTGCGCTGCTGCCGTCACCGTTCACAAGATCTTGGCCGGTGCCGCGCGCCAACGCGATGCCGGTGGCACGTCCCATCGCAGCCAACGGATCGCCGTACGCTTCCTCGTCCTCGTCCCATTCCAATGACGCGTCGAACGCAATGCGGTATCCGAATTTGTTCAGCAGTTTCGTGCTCAACGTCGGGATGTTGGCCGCACCTTCCTGAACGTTTTCACCGACCTTCACGGCGGCGACTTCGCTCAGGTCCCATCCAGGCAAACTCAGCGGACGTAACTGGTAGTCCGGTTCCTGAATGACGGTCACGACGCTTGGATCGAGCAGCGGGTCCGTGGCGGCCATGCCTTCGGCGGCCTGCTCGTAGAAACTGGTGGGGACCAGGAAACCACCCTGCGGTCCCTCGGTGTACGTGATGGATTGCGTCCCACCCACGAACGTCGTGGCTCGGGCTTCGCGCTCGACGTTTTCGCCCTGCAAGAATTTCTTGAAGAGGCTCTCGTGCGCGCGTTGCTCGTTGCTGGAGGTGGAAAACTTCGTCGGACGTACGCCGATTTCGCGCGCCATTTCATTCGCAACTTGCTGGCGGACTTCATCACCGCTGAGGCCGGTCTGCCGGATGCTGGAAATTTTGGCCATGATCAGGTCGGCGCGCTTGCGCTGTTCGCCCGTCAGATTACGGAGTGCCAAAAGGTCGCTGGCTTCACACTGCAAATGGAATACTTCGCGGAGGGCTGCTGGGGACATGGACATGTGAAACTCTTTCTGCCGGACGCACCGGCGGGTTTTCTCGGTCGAATCGTCGACCAACGGTTAGAACAAACTCACTTGAGCGAGGCGCATTCGAAGATCTGTGTTCTCCGGTGCAGCGTGCACGACGGCGGGTTTCAAGCCGATCTTGGCGGCGCGGAACTCGCAAATCTTTTCCAGGATGTATGGCGGGCAATGCTCCGGAATCGGAGCCCACTGGCGGGCGCTGTCGCCTTGCGACAACATTCGAACTTCTTCCGTGGAGAATGACATCAGTTTCCTCGATTCAACTCGGCATTGAGGACGGCGGTTTGGGCGCGATCCTCGCGGCGCTGGCGTTTGGCATCAGCCGCGATACGTTGGTTCAGCGCGTCGCGGTCGGCGGCGGCCTGCTTCAGGCCACGTTCCGTCATTTGCTTAATCGCATCGCCAACGACGTTGGCTTCCTGGGGAACTTTGAGTCCTGAAAAATCTGGCCATTTCATACGGTTCTCTCTTTCAGCGATATGTGACGCCAAGCTGCGGCGTGGATTCTGCTTCTTCACGTTCGGTGGTGCCCCAATCGCCCACGAGGAAAACGTTGCGGGGAAGTTGCGCGCCCAATGACCGGGTCGGCAGTTTTTCCGTCGCGGTCGGGGCGCATTCAACGCTCCCACAATGCTCGATGCGATCCGGGGCGCTGTGCGGGAAACGAAGGCCGCATGTTGGACAAAGGAATCCCAACCCGGCAGGTTTGCCGGAGATGGTCGTTGCGTTCCACCAACGTTGGTCGGCGTCACCGGCGAACAATCCAAAGAGACCGCTCACCTGGTTTCACCCTTGCTGGTGCGTGGACGCTGGTCCGCGAACGCGGCAAGGCGAACACTGCGCCTGATAATTTCCGACACCGGAACGCCGGTCTCAATCGAACGCTGCTTGAGGTCGTCGGCGAGTGCCTGGTCGGCGTGGAACGCAATACGAATTTCTTTTTTCATGGCATCAGGTCCGACGGGTGTGACGGGTATGCATGTCAGCGCAACGTTGCACACGAAAAACCCCTTCGTCGAAACTTTCCCATCTGCGTGTGTGTGCGTGTGCACATCGCGCGCTCGTCACCACGATGTCAAATCCAAAAAGAGGGGGGCATATCCCCCATTGAATCAATGACATACAGGCGGCCATTGCATTGGGCTGCATCTCATTGAGAACAATGAACAAGTTGCAGATGATGCGACCGCTGGCGTGCTGATGCGCCCTGGGACGTGTGTGGACATCACCAAAAAGGGGCCAAGAACACATCGAATCGATGCCTGATTGATTCGATTACGTGGGCTTCAGCGGTGCTGGTTTGTGGTGAGTGGGGTTCCGGGCGTCCATGTGTTGCGAGGATTGCTGGTACGTGAACGGGTGTTGGTTGTGTGGGTGTGTGTGCTGGTGGTGCTTCGTTCTCTAGCGCAATTTGGTTAATTGAACGCCTGCACGTCGGTGCCATCCACGTAGACGAGCTTCTTGTCGCCGGGGTTCAACACCACCCCTGTTTGCCCAGCAACCTTCACCGTGATGGTGTAGTCGCCGATGGATGGGTTAATCGAGGCATGTTCCAACCGGTAAAGATGTTTGTTGTCCGGCACCACGACCGTTGCGTCACCAATCATCGTTCCGATGAATTTCAGGCTGAACGCGTGGATGACATCGCCGGGCGTCGGGGTGATCGTACCGCCAGCGGAAACGTCAATCGAAATCTGGTCCGTCATCGCGGTATCGAGGTCGTCGAACGCTGTGTTGGCAGTCGCTTCCTTTTGATTCTGATTCGTCGCGATGTGTGCGATGTCGAGATTGGGTGTGCTGTTGGCCATTGGATTCGTGCTCCACTTTCTGAATTTTTGGGGGAGTGAAGCCAGGGAACGACCGGTGGTCCTCGGCTGGCTTCACCGTGGCTAGTGCCACAATCCCCGGATGCTGTTATGCCTGCGGAAAGTGAATGGCCGAGGTCATCGCCGGACTGAGGGGAAGATTTCCCAGCCTGATCGGCTCGCTCGGCCAAACTTTTTGGTTGGTTCTTGGAATTCCAAGGGCACCCCAACCGGGTGGTGCTGATTCCACTCCAACGCCGCACACGCGCCGACACGTCACTTGGGTTTCCCCGCCCCACGTGCCAGGGCTCCCGTAATCACATTCTCAGACGAATGTGACGGGGCTGCACCAGATGACTAGAACGAACCGCCGTCGATGACGACCGTTTCACCTGGCGACAATAGCGCCGCGATATTGCTGGGCGCGACCGTCGGGTTGTATTGGAGCGAATCGTTGGTTTCGCTGCACATCAGGATTAACTTTTTCGTGCGCTCGTCCGGATTCTGAACATACTCGACTTGGAACAACCGGCCATTGAACACAACCTGCATCGAGGAATTGATGCCGGTCCGATTCGGTGCTGCACCCAGGTTCTTCCACGTGATCCCGGTGCTCGGGTCGCCGTCAGATGTGAACCCACCGACCGTCGCATTCCATGTGGGCGCAACCGCACCGGACGTTCCACCACCGGACTGCGCCTGCTGTAAATTTCCGTTCGAATCTTTTACCAACGCGCCGCCAAGAAAAATCCACAACGATTGCCAACTTGGTGCCGCGCCGATGTATCGGATGACGACCCGGTGCGTGACTTTAGAACTGGTTTGTTGCCCGGAAATAGCCTCATTGCCGGACACCGCGTCGATGCTTGCCCATCGTTGGGCGTAGAGCACAACCGCCGTGTTGTCGACGCCGCCGGTGGAGTCCTGTGTGCGGTCCGTCAACACAATGGCGATGCGGTTCCGCAATTTCCCGGCTTCAATTCGATTAGAAAGTGGTCGCATGTTCAGTTCCTCGTAGCGAAGTGTCGGTCCGCCAGGGCGGAAGCGGCGCGCAATGAATCCAGCATGTCAGCCTTCATGTCTAAGGCAATGGCGGTCGCCAACGCGTTTTCCGCCAGCCAACGGATGTCGGCGGCGAAGGTGGGCTCAAGACGCTTCAATTCCTGCCGTAGTGCTTTTAGCTCGTCGTTCGCAATCTGGCGTCCAAGGTCCTTGACGCGGTTCTTCAGATGACGGAATTCGGCCTTCGTAATCATCGGCTCC
The DNA here is from genome assembly GCA_035569025.1 of Terriglobales bacterium. Taxonomy (GTDB): domain Bacteria; phylum Acidobacteriota; class Terriglobia; order Terriglobales; family Acidobacteriaceae; genus Acidiflorens. Next base: position 44,667 of record DATMNN010000076.1, on the reverse strand, counting down.
GCTTTCGGCGCGCGTGTCTGCGGCCTTGGCCGTTTCGCGTTGAGTTGTACTTGTTTTGACAAATGGAAGTGGTCCCCGCATTCGTAGACGAACAGGTCGACGTTGGTTTTTCCATCGCGTCGCTGCCCCTGGATCGCGGCGCGGGCTTCCCCTGCCGTCGGGTATACGGTTTTTCCGGTTGTGTTGCAGAACATTTTTCCTCCCCTTTCGACCAATCAATTCCAGCCGACAAATCCTCGGTCAGCGTCACGCACGGTGGTAGCCTCATTCGTCAATCCCTTCACCGGGTATGCGATCCAGGCGACCAACGATTCGTTCCCTAGCCGCGTGCTTGACCGCCAGCGAATAGATCTTGTGACCGACCACGTTGGCGGCGATCCCGTGGGAACAATACGCACCACATTTTTCAGACACGATCATTTGGGCCATCATGGCCATGTCGCACAACACAACGTCGTTGCATCGACGGACCGCGATGGGTCCGTTGCCGGTGATCGGAGTGTGCCTTCCGAATCTCTCCGTCGCGATTTTTAGCCAATCGGCCATACTGTTCCCGCCCGGTGTTAGGGTTCGCTTTCCGCATTTGGTTTTGCCTTTGAACGAGAAACCCGCCACACCCACCCGCATTCCTTGGTTGCTTACTTTGGCTTCTACTCCTTGGACCCTTCCAAGATCTAAAAACTCCTTGGACCCTTCAGTGGGTGAATTTTTAACCCATGGAACCCATGGGCGACTTTTTAACCCATGGGTCCATCGGTGCTTTTTTAACCCATGGCTTTCGCTAACCACGCTGCACCCGCGACTCGATGCGCGCCCACAACGTTCCCGGTACGGGTGGTGCCCATTTGCAAAACGTGGTTGCGGTCATCCGCTGGTGGGTCGTTGCATGTCGAACCTGGAATCGCTTGATCCAACCCTTTCTCTTCAATCCCGCTATCGCCAGCTTTATTCCGCATTGGCTCAGTCCGGTTTCACGCAACACGGCACCAAGTCCCACCCATGCTCTTTTCGTCTTGTTGTTCGCGTGGGACAAAAGGCAAATGAACACCTTCAATTCCGCTCCCGTGAACTCCGACAACCTATACCGAACGGCGTATTTAAGCGTGTTCAGCGTGATGCTGCATGCCCGCTCCGCCGCATAGACATCCTGTGTTTCATCCCGCGCCGTCGTGTCGTCCACAATCACTCCTGGGACCGTAAAAAGCCAAAACGCCCCGGTCGTGAAACCGGGGCGTCGTGGTGTCGATTGTCCCTGTCTGGCGAGGCAAGGAAGTTCGTTGAAAATTGGGTGCTACGTCTCGCCAGAGACTTTAACAATCGACACTGTGCGCTTTCGCGCAACCGGTCATTGTGGGCAAGCGGTGTGACGGGTCAGGCTGCTTTTACGACGTTCGAAAAATAATCAAGCAAACGCCGCCCCAGCGTCGAACGGCACAATCGTGCCTCCAAGAATTCCGTCTATCTGATCAAGCACTTCGTGGAGATACGCGGCGGTCAGGTGGTCGTCGGGCTTACACCCGCGAATGGCCGTGACCAAACCTTCCCGAATTAATTTCAGTTCCTCTTCCGTCAGTGTCAAATCGAACGTGGTTGTCGTCGTTTTACTTGCTATTTGCATTTTTTTTTCCCCTGGGCCACGCCATCATCGGCGGGCGCGTTTCTTCTCCGCCGTCCGGGCGAACCATTCCAACACTTCGGAACGACTGAATCTTAGGTACCGACCAATGCGGTGGGCGGGCAACGGATCGCGTGAACGATTGCGACACTTCTCATGGACCCACGACGGGCTGACGCGCAACAACGCCGCGACATCTTCGGGTGTCAGAATTTCGGGTGTGGTGTTGGGGACGACGGGCTTGTTCGCCATTGGGACTCCGATTGGGATTCGGAACCTTTTGGCAACATCCTGATGGATGCGGGGGTCGGTGCCCCTTGCCCGGAATTGTTCGCCCACCGCCGACTGTGAAGATATTAACACGGTAACCCTAGTAACTCAAGCACTTTGTCGCCGCTTCGCTTAGTGACATAGGCGAGTTACACTCTGCCCCATGCAACGGGGATCAATTAGAAAGCGTCGTGGGTCGTGGACGGTCCGATATTGGGTCGAGGAAGTTGGCACCAACGGAACTCGAAAACGGCGTCAGGTATCGACGAAGCTTGTCAGGGTGTCGTCAGAATTCCCCACGGCGGCATCGGTGCAGACGAAGGCTGACGAAATCCTTGCGCCGTACAATCGCGACGAGGTCGCGGCGGAAGGTGCAAGCACGGTACAGGAATTCGGTGAACGGTTCTTCCTGCCATGGGTGGCAACGCGACGCCGCGCCAGCACACACAAGTTCTACCGGGACCTGATGACCAACCACATCACGCCTGGCGTCGGGGACATCCGACTTCGTGATTTCAAAACCCTGCACGCCCAACGTTTGCTCGATTCAACGGACCTTTCTCACCAATCTCTCTGTCGCATTAAGACCGGCATGTCGGCGTTGTTCGGCTACGCGATCCGCCTGGGCTTCATCGACAAGAAGGCAAATCCAATTCGCGAAACGATAGTCGAGGGAACTCGATCCTCATTCAATGGCCACGCGTACACGTTGGCGGAAGTGAAATGGATGCTGGAGCGACTGCCTGAACCGGCGCGCACGGTGGTTGGCGTCGCGGCGTATTCCGGTTTACGGTTGGCGGAGATTCGCGGCCTGCGTTGGGAGGATTACGACGGGAAGTTCATCCATGTGCACCGGTCGCTCTGGCGTCGGCACGTATCCGACACCAAGACTTCACATTCCGAAGCCAGCGTCCCGGTCGCGCCCGCGTTGAAGAAGATGCTCGATGATCACAAGCGGCGCAGCGTCGGTGAGTGGATATTCACGGGGCCGAAGAAGAAGTTCTCGCTCAACCTCGACAATCTTGCGCGCCGCGACATCCTCCCGGTGGTCGCCGACCGTTGGCACGGGTGGCACGCGTTCCGCCGTGGATTGGGAACCATCCTGTTCGACCTCGGCGTCCCTGCCGAATCCGCAAAAATAATCCTGCGGCACAGCGCCGTCGCCGTCACGCAGAAGCATTACATCAAGCTTCAGGCCGCGAAAGAGGGTGTGGCGGCCATGGACAAACTCCAAAAAGCCATCCAGAAAAGTGGGCCAAAGGTGGGCCACCGCAAGTCCTCAAAATCCCGATGATGTGCGTTGGAGCCGCATGGACAGCGGAGAAGAAATGGAGCCGACGACCAGAGTTGAACTGGTGACCTGCCGATTACGAATCGGCTGCTCTACCAACTGAGCTACGTCGGCCTTTAGTTAGTTTATCAAATCAGATGCCAGATGCCGGACTGGCTAATTGTCAAAGATTTCGACCCAGAGTGACTGATCGGCTTTGAGGCAACCGAATTCCAGCCAGCGTGGGACGTTTGAGCCGTCGGCGTAGATCGGGCGTGAGAAGCAGAGTGTGCCGGGTTGCTCGTAGCAGTAGTTCTCCATTTGACGATAAATCTTCCCCTGGGCTGACCATCCTCGATTCAGCCGGCGCTCCTGCGAGAAGACGTTGACGTCGAGTCCGCCGCCGATGCAGTGCGCCATGAAATGTCCTTTGTCTCGCTCGCCTCCGAGGAACTCTTCAGTTGGTTCGGCCCAACCCCGCATGCGGCTCGGGTCACGGGCTGCGTCCGCGCGCGAAGATGTCCCGATGACCGCTACCACCCGGTCGGCAATGGTCTGGTTATAGGGAATCTCGCCGGAGGCTTCCAACTGCGAGTAGAGATCGCAGATGTATTCGAACGTACGGAACCGGAAACGCACAAGATTGGCGTCATGCGCAACGGTTCTCAGGTAGGCATCTCGCCAAATCAACGGAAGTTGTTCGTGCAGAAATGCGGCCGGGCTGGCTGCGCTTTGCGCTATCGCGGAAGGCAGCAGGGCCTCGTAATCGACTGCGCATTGCGACGGGGGCATGCAGGGTGATGTCACAGGAGATCGCAACCCGCTAAAATCTTCGTTCAACGGCCCATTCTTTCACCTCTTCGGACACAGCGAAGTGAAGTGTAGGATCCTGCTCAAAGCGATCACCGAGTGTATAGGCATTGATTTCGAGGGGAATGGCCTCGTAGCAGCCGCCTTTCAGGAATCCCTGCACGTAGAGTTCGGAGAAGCGGTCAACGCCGAGTTGCCGGTATTGCTCGACGTGGACGAGTTCGTGAAACAACAATCCACTGGTGAACGGGACGTGGGAGACAACCACATCCGAGAACGTAATGGCCTCCATCGTGGATTGGTCGGGCAAATTCTTGATCCCCAAGCCCTTCAGAGCCGGATAGAAATCGGGGTTGCCGATGCGCTCCCTGTGCAGGACCAGCAGGCGTGTGCTCTCCAGCAGTTGCGGCGAGAAAAATCCGTTCATCGCAGCTCGTTGTGCTACAGATAACGAGATCGCGCGGAGCCCGTATTTCTCGCGCTGGGTTGTGATGTATTGGGCTACGAGGCCCGAAACTTGGGCGATCTGGTCCGAAGTGAGCGGTGGGCCTGGCATTCTGCTTGGCTGTTTCATATCGGCAGATGAACGAAATCAACCGCGGGGTGCACACAGAAACCCCGCAAGACCGGAACCTCATGATTTGTGACTCCGTCTACGCCACCTTGGCCAACTCCTGGTATTCGTCGTCGGACTGCGTGGGCAGCAGCACCCAGAGTGTGTAGACGCCGAGGGCTGTGCCGAGCGGAACATGGAAGAGCGCAAAAAAGCCGACGACAAGGATCACTACGCGTGCCCACGGCTCTCGCCGCAACAGTCCCCATCCCGCGCTGAGACCCGCGCCAGCCACCAGGGCAACCAGTCCGCCGCCAAACGTCAACAAGGGGCGCAGCCAGGGAGGCCCCTGGGGGGCGGTGAACACGCCGCCGAACACGGTTTGTGCAACGATCACGGCCGCCACGCCGGCGAACATCAGCAGTGAGGAATACGCCATCCACAGAATGGCCACCAGTCGGACGTGATCCTGCACCCGATTCCGACGGTACGACGCGGGGCCTAACACCGGTTTGCCGCAACGCGCGCAGTTTGACTGCGCCGGCTGCAATTGCATCCCACACTGATCGCAGAACATAAGTTAATTCCTCACGTGATGATACGCGGTGAACTGTTTTGTAGTTCCCAGTTCCCAGTTCGCAGCTCTCAGCTCCAAGCTCTCAGTACAACACGTCTCTCGGTACATCGGTCTACGCCGTGCTTGCGGTTTTGCTGAGAGCTGAGAGCTTGCCAATCTTGCCCGAGCTCTCGATCCCAAAACGAAAAGGCCACCCGGCAACGTGGGCGGCCTCTTCTTCAAGGGAGAATAGTTCCAACGGAGGTTTAAGCCATCAGAACTTTCTGCCGAAATCTTATGAGCCTTAAAAGGGGGGTGTCAAGCAAAATTTATGATTTAAATATCTTTCTTTTCAATCACTTACGCAATATGTCCACAAGTCGCCAAACGGGATCAAAATGTGAGGAAAGCGGCGTTTTCTGTCGTTAAGAACATTCGATTGAGCGACTTACCGTCTGCGGGAGGCCTGCTCCAGGGTGTCACCAAGGTGCAGCGAGATCAATTCCCGGTCTTCGGGGCGGTCGAAGACGCGGTCGGGGAAAAGACGCTTCATGACGATGCGGAAGCCTCCAAAAGCGAGTCCCGCGACCAGCGACACGCCCACCACAATGCCGCATAGCACGATGATGTTGAAGAGCAGATTGGCCAGGTTGTCTTTTTTCGAAACGTACGTGTTTTCATTCCACGTAACGTCGGCTTCGTAGCTCACCGAGCCGAGGAGAGACTTTGCTTCACTGATTGCGAGCGGGCCAGCAGCGATCACAATGATCGGTCCCGTGCGCTTATCAAAAAATGGGGCCACGTCGAGAATCGAAGGCTTGCCTGCTTCGGGCTGCGCGGTGGGCTGGTGGACGGCATCGATCTCCCGCAATTTTTCAGCGGCGATTTGGGGGTTCGGATACTCAATCAGCATCAACGTGGCGTCGCCCAATTTCGCTGGATGCGTAGCGATCACGACTTCGGCGCTTTTCGTGAAATCCACCAGCGATGCGGGCAATGGCGAACGGGCGTGATCGAGCGCGACCGGGCCCAGGATGTACTTCGCATTTTTAGCGTCCGCCTGTTTGGGAATGTAGTTGGGCAGAGGTGGCAGATTGCGCGCATTCCCAACAGGCGCGGGCAAATCGCCCGCGAGTTCGCGAAGTTCGGCGGCTGACATGATGGTGAGCCGGTCGAAAACGGCGTCGATCAAAATGTTGCCCTGGTAGAAAAGAACTCGATTGCCCATCGACGATGCCTGTCCGCCAATGGTTTCGTCCCGCATGACGGGGGTTTTGTAGTACGTGAATGCCCCGTACGCGCCGGTGGCGTCGGCGAAGACAGCGGCTTTGATGGCGAGCTTGCGGCCGTCATCTCGCGTGTAAGTAGCTTTCTCCAGACGCTGGAAACCATACTCGCGAAGGACCGGCGCGTTGGTTTCGTCGGCGAAGGAGGGATCTGCGCTCTTCTCCGCAGGTGCGCGAAGTTGCCATCCCGCGAATTGAGGAGGCAGAACAGGAGATGCCGCAGGCACGTCGGCAGCCAGGGTGCCGGCGCCGACGAAAAGCACCAGTAAAAAGGCGAGTGGACGAATGTTCATCATTCCGCGAGAAAGCGCAAAGTTCCTGTCTGCTTAGACTACCGGGACGCGCGGAAAGTTTCCACCGGGTCGGCCCCGGTGGGATGTTCACTGCGAGGTTTCGGTGAAAGTCGCTATCGGATGCCCGAGCCCAAACGGGCCTTCGGCAATCACATGCACTGTTGCTGCGGTGCCGGGTAACGTCAGCGTGACTGCGGCTTTGCCCGAGAAATCGGTAGTGACCAGGCGGTTCGACAGAGTTCCCGCATCGGTTGTGAAGAACACCGTCGCACCGGACGCAGTTCCGCCAGACTGGCCCGGTTGCAACGTCACCGAGAGGTTAAGCGTTGTGCCATGCGTGCCGCTCTGATTGTCGCCCGTCTTACTGAAGGTTGCGGCCGGGTTGCCGACGAGGATCCATCCGCTCTGCTGTTGGGCCACGCCAGAATTGTCTGTCCCCGGGACGGTGAAGTGGTAGAAGCCGGCCTTGCTCCCTCCCGTCACGGTGATGGCTCCGTTCTGGGTGGAGGTCACTGCTCCCTGCGTCACGGCCAGCGCGATTCCCGCGTCAGCCTGAGGAGCGCCCAGCGTGACTGTTCCAGATCCCGAAACAATTTTTGGCGCGAGGGCTACTCTTCCGTTGGCGGGAACCATGATCGTGTCCGGATTCAGATCCCATTCCGCGGCTGGGATTTGCGGCATCGATCCGGCGATCACGAAGAGAGTGGCAGAGTAGGGCGGAAGGGACAGGCTCAAAGTCCAGGCCTGCGGGCCCGAGGCTACGATGATTGCCGGATTCTTTTTCGACAGTGTGTAACTCGTGACCTGCGAGGGATTGAATCCGTTGAGCGCAACCTGAACGGTCACCGCGCCCCCGGGCTTCTTGTTGATCATCATCAAGGTCAGTGTCTTGCCTGTGGGATCGACGGCGGCATAGCTGCTGAACAGATTCGGCGCCGCGTCATTGCTTGCGGATACGGACGTGGTCGCGAAGCCGTGGTGCTGGCCGTCATAGTTTCGATAGAGCTTGATGGCCTGATAGTTCGGATTGGCAGGATCGGGCGCGACCCAGCGCGATGCCAGGTAAACCCGCTCGCGTCCCAGAATGCCGTAAGCGTCGGCATCCCCAAGGGCGGTGGAGAAGTCCGATCCGCCGGCGATCTCGGCGCTCCACTCGGTCATGGCGAGAGGCGTGCCGGGATAGATCGTGTTGGCCAGCGCCCGCATGCGCGGAATGCGGAAGGGGATCGTTTTATTGGGCTGAATCTGCGTGGCCCACGGTTGATTGATGGACCCTGACTCGCTTACGTATTTCGGATCCCAATAGTCGCGATAGATGCGGGTTGCCAGCGCACGTTTTCTTGCGAGAGTGAATCCCGACGTGTCGGGCGTGTCCGGATATGCGTGGATGTCAAAAAGATCGACGGACCGAGCGCCGGCAATCTTGTCCTGCCAGTAGACTTCGTTCAGCCACCAGGGCAACAGATCGTTACCGGCGTGGGCGGCCTTGTCGTCGTTGTTGGCGCCATTCCAGTAAAACCACCAGCAACAACTCACCGGGCCGAGACGGATGGCGGCCGGATCCCACGTCTTGAGCGCGCGCGATTCTGCAATGAACTTGTCGCGCATCTCGTTGTACGCAGCGGGCTGGGGATGAACGTCGCGGTGCGTGCCGCTCCAGATGTCGATCTCGTTGTCCATGTCATAGAAATGCGGGGCGCTTCCAAAAGCCGCTGCCAGAGCAGCCGTCCACTGATTGCGATAGAGAGTGCTGACGGGGTCGCCATTCTGCGGTGCATCTTTAAGTGGAAAGTTGGCGTCGTTGGGATCGTTGCCCGTGATGGGAGTGGTGCAGTCTGGTTTAAGTCCGTTGCCATCGTCGGAGTTGTAGGGGTTGATCCCGCACTGGGCTCCATACTTAGCGATTCCGAAACTGTATGCGCTGCCGTCGCTTACGTTTTTCGCAACCCAGTCGAGCATCACCATGGTCATCAGGGGATTGCTGCCAGCAGCTTTCACGTCCTGAATGAATTTGGCGGAATCGGCGTCTCCGATTTCTGTGTAACCGAAGTCGGCGTAATACCAGTCATTGGCGGCGTTGTAGGTACCCGCCTTCCAGTTGTACCGAGAAGTCGCATTGCCGCCCCAGCGGACGACCGTAATTCCGCTGTCGCTGACAGTGCCTGCGTCCTTGGGGTAGGCGCCGCCATAAACGTACGGACTGATCGGATGCCGGTTGCTGAGGGCGTCGACGGTAACGTGAACCACTGTCGCAGCCGGCTCTGGCGCCGAGGCGGCGACCATTTGTTGCGAGGTTGCTTGGGCCGCCTGCGATTGAGCGGCAGAGGGTTTTTCCGCTGAAACGGCCGACGTTGATCCGGAGCCCAACAGGTTGCCCGTCAGCGCGAGTGCAAGAATTGTGGCCGGGATTCCGTAACGACAGGGAGTGCTCATGGGGAGGGACCTCAGTTGCGAGCTATCTTATGCGAATCATCTTAAACTGCTGGCGGGGTGCGGAGAAGGACGCAGAGGTACATCCGCGCACGGAGGCAGGCTCGAGTTCTGGATTGTCCATGAGGACAGTGGAAGAGCGAGAATTTACTTCTTCACGAGGCTGCTATGGCTGGCTACACAGAGCCATTTTCCGCCCTGCGAGACCCAGGTGTCGGTAAAGCGACCGAAGTGCTCGTAGGGTTTGCTGCCATACATTCCCTTGGTGTGGTAGTTGCCGGTCACCACCGCCGTGCTCGCGTACATCTCAACCTCGACGTTCTGAATGTTCATCAGGCTGGGCTTGAACTGGGGGTCGGCGAAATCGGCGAGAAATTTTCCCCGGTCGCTGACCTCACCGTCATATTCAGTGTTCACGAAGCGGTCGCCGATCATGCTCGCGACGGCAGTCGCATCACGGCTGACCTGTGCCTCGTTCCACATTCGTTCGAGCGCGATCAGGTTGGTGGCTTCGGCGGTGTAGGACGCTGGCTTTGGAGTCTGCGCGTATCCACAGACTACGGCGAACACAAAAAGGCAGAAAAATGTTTGCTTGATCATGGTGCTCCGGCCTCGGCGTGCGCCGTCGGCTAATCTGTCAGGCGAACGTGTTCAAGAGTCATTCTGGGGTACCGTGGAGTTGGCCGCAAATTACCAATGTCACGGCCCATAAGGCCTACGGAAAAACCTAACGCTGACGAGACGGCTCACCTCGGCGCTGAAGCGATAACTCATAGAAACGATTTAGCGGCACGCATGAATTCGTGCCCTCCCAGAAACCAGAACGGAGAACCGAGAACTGAGAACGCCTTTACGGCCCTTCGTTTTTCAGCCCTTTGCTGGCAACCTTCACGCCGCTGAGGCCGCCGGCGTATTTGGAAACGCCCTGATAGAGCGACTCGGCGATGCGCTGGCGATGTTCGGCGGTTTGCAGTTTGCGCTCGTCGGCGGGGTTGGAGACGAACGAAATCTCAGCCAGGATGGAAGGCATGTTGGCGCCGATCAGGACGATAAAGGGCGCTTTCTTGATGCCGCGATTGCGGACGCCGGCGGTGCGCAGCGAGAGTCCTCCGTAGAGCGACTCCTGCACGTTGCTGGCAAACTCGCGGGACTCTTCGATCTTCTCTTTCAATGCGATCTTCTTCACCAGGTCCTGCAACTCGTAGATGGATTTCTCCGAGACGGCGTTTTCGCGGGCGGCTACTTCGAGCGCTTCCGGAGACGACGTGAAATTCAGGTAGTAGGTTTCCACACCGCGCGCATCGGAATCGTGACTGGAGTTGGCATGGACAGAAATAAACAGGTCGGCGCGCTCGCGATTGGCGATGGCCGTGCGAGTTTCGAGCGGGATGAAAGTATCGTCCTGGCGGGTGTAGACAACTTCCGCGCCCAAGCGAGTCTCGAGCAGACGACCGAGGCGCTTGGCGACGTCGAGCACCAGGTCTTTCTCGAGCAGCCCGTTAGGACCGATGGTGCCGGTGTCGTGGCCGCCATGGCCCGGGTCGATCACGATCTTGCCAATCTTCAGGCCTAGTGCCCGGATCAGCGAACGGTCTCCCGAGGCCGTCGGGCGGGCTTCGCGAATCTGGAGATCAGCCGTGTCGGCGGCAGCGGTGGAATGAGATTTTTTCTTGCGGGCGGTCCGCGCATCCGGCTTCGGAGAACCTGCCGCGTCCTGGGCGGCGATAGCGGCGCGTTGGGCGGGGGGCACTTCGGGACGTAGCTTATCCGGTTGCAGCGTGGCCACGGTTGTCGGCGCCTGATCCTCGGCTTCTACGATTGTCTTCGGAATCTTGCGGTTCGAACCGGGTACGGGAACAGTGGTCTTTACGACTCCAATGCCGGACGCGGGTTCGCCATTGCTCGAAGCCGTAGGCGGCGCATCCGGATGCTGGACTGCTGCCACGTCCTTGACAGATTCGGCTTTCGAAAATTGCACCTTCGCACGCGCCGGCTTTTGCGATGGGGCGTCGGCATGCTTGGTCTCGGCAGGGCGCTCAGTCTTGCGATCGACATTTTCATCGTCGTCATTGGCACTATCATTGCCATCATTGGCCGAACTATCGGCATTTGCCTGCGTCGTCGCGCCGGTAGAGGGATTCGTATCTGCTGGAGGGTTCGCCTTCGCCAGCAGCGTCGCCCGGCTTTGCTTGCCGTGAACGTCAATGATCAGGCGGTAGGGATTTGGAAGCAGGAAAGCGTTGTAGCTGGCTAGTTCGTCGACTTCGAGTACGACCCGAGTGCGGCCGGGCTGAAATTCCGCGACGCGAATCTTCTTCAGAAAACCGTCGTCGACGTCGAATGTCTTACCGACCAAAGTGGACGCGAGCTTGGTATCACGCAGGTCGAAAAAGATGCGGTCGGGATGAGAAATGCGCTGGGAATCGAACTTGACGTCCTGTTCGACATCGATGGCGACGCGTGTGTAGTCGGGCGCAGACCAATGACGCACTCCGGTCACACGCGGCAGCGCGCTACGGCGGGAAGCAACATTCGCGCCAGCGTTCCCGGAAGATTCGGCGCTGGCATCCTTGCCGCTAAGCCGCGATTTTGCAGTTGGCTTGCGGGCTGCCTGATCGGCGGCTTCGGCCGCCTCGGCGTCGGCGTCGAGTTCCTTTAACGCGGAGCGGGCGTCATCGGCGAGATGGTTGCGCGGATAACGGTGGAGAAAGTCTTCGAATGTGGCACGTGCTTCTTCCGGATCGTTCAGGTCGTCCTTGTAGACCTCGCCAATTGTGAAGAGGGCATCAAAGCGATACTTGCTGCCGGGGTATTCCTTGCGCAGGAATCGATACTGCTCGACCGCGGCGCGCAGAGTCTTATTGTCGTCGAACTGGCGGCCCATCTCGACCATCAATTCCGCGGTCGCGACTACGCTGGGATCGGCCTTGGAGGAAGAAGGCGCTCCAAAATACACGCTGCGGTAAGCGTTAATCGCATGCTGATATTCGCGGCGGGAACGTTCGTCGACGGGACGGCCATTGAGGGCTTCGCGCATGCGCTCGGCGGAGGCAAAGTGCTGGCGGGCCCAGGCGTCATTGTGGCGGATTCGGGCAGAAGCGGTCGCGGCCGGCATCAGCACCAGCAGGACGGCGGCAGTCAGCTGCAAAGCGCGGTGCCTTCTGACTTGGCCTCGGACTAGGGTCGTAGAAGCCTGGGTATTCAAATTACTGACTCAATCTGATTGCGGTGCGACGTCCCGCGTACGGGAAGCCGCGAGTTTATTCCGTGTTGCTGATGTACAGCACACCGCGTGCGTCGCGCTGTACCCGTACCGGGTCATGTACGGGATTTCCGATAATGAATGAGCCGTCAGCGCCGCCGTAGTACAGATTCGTGATCCGGCGCACATAGTTTCGCGTCTCGGCAAAGCGCGGAACTCCGGCGCTCCTGGCCACGGCTGCCGAACCGGCGTTATACGCCGCCAGGCTCAACTGCACGTTTCCGCCGTAACTCTCCAACAGTCTCTTTAGATGCCGAACACCGGCATCGACGTTCTGGTTAGGATCGAACGGATTCGTGACGTTGAGCGACCGGGCCGTTCCGGGCATAAGCTGCATCAGGCCCATGGCGCCCTTGCGGGAAACGGCGTTCGGGTTGTAGTTCGACTCCACCTTCACAACCGAGCGGACAAGATTGGCATCTACATTGTGCCGCGAAGCTGCTTGGACGATGGCGGCGTCAATCTCCTGCTCCGTAAAAACCCGAGTGTTCCGGAGAAGACGCGTGCTCCCATCCAGATAATGGTTCACTTCAGTTGCCGCGGAACGGGCAGCTCGAATTGCGGCGCCGCTGGTTGGTACCGGCTTCCAGCGATGCTCGGTCGAACTCCAGTAGGAAAGTCCAGCCGGCTGAGACATATCCGCGGCCGGGGCGGACTTGGACGAGCCCTCGTCATTCACGTAAATCTTGCGGCCGAACTCGTCGGTGGTGGTGGCGATGGGAACACTTCTGCCAGCCGATTCGGCCCATGCCGAGGTGGCGGAGAAAAGGGCGGCCGCGGCTACCGTGGTGGCTATCAGGGCGATTTGTATGCGACTTCGCATATAGGTATATGGCTCGGCCAAAAGACACACTCGCGCCTTCGGCCCTTCCCCTACCTTCAACCTGACGGAGAACCCAGAACCAGAGTGAAACGATTATAGGGCGCGGGATGGGGATCGGCAAACTGTCTGAAGGGCGTAGAACCACTGGAGTAATCTAGGTAAGTTACTGAAAGTATTTGATTTGTTTCAATGAGTTACCAATGGAAATCGGAGGACCGGCGACCGCAGCGAGGCCCTGGATGCCGGCGCCTTCACCAACCAGAATCTGGTTCGGGGGCACGTCTCTCTTCGACCCGGATTTGTGATCCCAGATGTAAGGTGCCAAGATGTGATTCCGAGGTCCGCTTGAATTCCAAAGCTCTGCGCGAGCTGTTTGAACAGGTTCGAAATGGCAAGTTGTCCGCCGACGAGGCGGTCGAACGCCTTCGCCACTTTCCTTTTGAAGACTTGGGATTCGCCAAGGTCGACCATCACCGGGCGCTCCGCCAGGGGATGCCCGAGGTCATCTTCAGTCAGGGGAAGACTCCGCGGCAGGTCGCTCAGATATTCGAACGACTGGCCGGGCATGGCGGCAATGTGCTGGCCACACGGGCGAACGAAGAGCAATTTGCAGCGGTCGCAGCGGTCGTGAAGAAGGCGGAGTATCGATCCCTGGCACGGGCGATCGTCCTGCAACGGGATCCCAAGCGGTACGGCAAGGGCGTGATTGCGGTGGTATCGGCGGGGACGAGCGATATCCCGGTGGCGGAAGAAGCTGTCGTCACGGCGGAGATGATGGGGAATACAGTCCAGCATATTTATGACGTCGGAGTGGCGGGCATTCACCGACTGCTGGCGCACCGGTCGGAGCTGTCGAAGGCGCGGGTGATCGTTGTATGCGCGGGGATGGAAGGCGCATTGCCCAGCGTGGTCGGGGGTCTGGTTGGCGTTCCGGTGGTCGCAGTTCCCACCAGCGTGGGTTACGGCGCCGCTTTTAAGGGACTGGCCGCGCTGCTTGGCATGATGAACTCGTGCGCCTCGAATGTCAGCGTGGTGAATATCGACAACGGGTTTGGCGCTGGATATGTAGCGTCGCTCATTAACCGGAAGTGATACGCATTACTTCGGCAGGCGCAACTTCTTCCAGCGGGCTTTCTGGGCTTCGGCGATGCGCTTGCGTCCGGCGGCGGAAATGTTGTCGGCGCGCCGACGCTCACGGCGGCTCAGCCGTTCCAGTGCCTGGACGGCATGGTGCAATCGTTCCACCGAGTCGCGGGCCTCCTTGAGTTGAGTTCGCAGGATCCCAAGTACGTCAAGTTTCGGCATGAGTTTCCGTACCGGTCTTCGACCTGGGCTCAGTTTAATGCAATCGGCGAAGGGCTGTCCCAACCTTGTGGTGTGCGGCAAAGAAGTCAAAGGCTTTCACCACGGAGGACACGGGGGAACACGGAGGAAACCCTTAGTCTGTTTGACGCACCTTGGATTTGTTTCGATCGGTGCTTGAAATTCGTCAGCGAATCTTTCCTTGAGATAATCAAATCTCCCAATGCTCACTTCCAGCGACCCACGCCTTGCGGGACGGCTCGCGTTCCGCCATCGCGATTTCGTCTGGTATATGGCGGCGCGATTTTTTCTGGTCGTATCGCTCGAAATGCAATCGGTCGCGGTGGCCTGGCAGGTTTATGAAATCACGCATCGCGCCCTGGACCTGGGATATGTCGGGCTCGCGCAATTTCTTCCGGGGATTGTGCTCTTTCTGTTCGGCGGACATGCCGCTGACCTGTACGACCGCCGCAAGTTGCTGATGTGGTGCTATGGCGGATTCGGCCTGTGTTCCGCCTTGTTGTTGCTGATCAGCTGGAGAGCACCCCATTCTGTTCATCTGATTTACGCGGTGCTGGTGCTATCGGGATCGGTTCGTTCGTTCAACTGGCCGGCGAGCCGCGCGATTCTTCCCCTGCTTGTGCCGGAAGAAGACTTCGCGAACGCCGTCGCGTGGAATTCGAGCGTGTTTCAGATCGCCACCATTGCCGGCCCCGCCATCGGCGGCATTGCCTACGCCGTTTTCCGGGGACCCCTCGCGGTGTACGCCATGGGAGTTGCGGTCTCGGCTCTGGCCTGGTCGATGACGTTGCGAATCAGGATTCGCCTGGCGGCGCGTCCGAAAGAGCCTGTGAGCCTGCGAACCGTGCTGGCGGGATTTCATTTTATTTGGAAAAAGAAAGTTATTCTCGGTTCCATTTCTCTCGACATGTTTGCGGTGCTGCTCGGGGGCGCGGTCGCGCTCTTGCCGGTGTACGCGCGGGAAATCCTGCACACTGGGCCGTGGGGACTGGGGCTGTTGCGGAGCGCTCCGGGCATTGGCGCAGCGGTGATGGCAATTGCAGTCGCGCACCGGCCGATTCAAAGGCGGGCGGGCCTTTCCATGCTTTTGTGCGTGGCTGGGTTCGGCGTTTTCACCATCGCGTTTGGACTGTCGCGCAGCCTGATCCTGTCACTGGTCGCGCTTTTCCTTTGCGGGGCAAGCGACATGGTGAGCGTGATCATCCGCGGCACACTGGTACAGATTGCCACTCCTGACGAAATGCGGGGCCGTGTGAACGCCGTGGATATGCTTTTCATCGGTGTGTCAAACGAGCTGGGCGAGTTTGAATCGGGATTCACCGCGCACTTGTTTGGTACGGTGCCGGCGGTAGTGATCGGGGGGATCGGGACGCTGGTCGTGATCGGAATCTGGGCCTGGCTGTTTCCAGAGTTACGGAACGCGGATCAGTTGACGGTGGCGGAGTTGACGGCCGAAGTAAGGTAGTGCCATCCACATTCATGCTTCTGTTCATACTGCTACAATTTTTGGTTACTCATACTTCTGAGCCGTGGTCCGCCGCGTCTCTACCAGAAGGTTCTTCATGCCGGAAACATTGCAGCTCGCGACGCCAGCCCCGCTCACCACTCTCAGCGACGATGAAATTTTGTTTCGCGACAATGTGCGCCAGTTTTCCGAGGACAAGATTCGTCCCCTGGCCAAAGAAATGGACGAGAAGACTGTGTTCGACCACGCGCTTCTCGATCAGTTTTTCCAGCTTGGCCTGATGGGGATCGAAATCCCGGAGCAGTACGGCGGCGCTGGTGGAACCTTCTTCGAAGCCATCCTTGCAGTTGAAGAATTTTCGCGCGTGGATGCTTCCGCCGGAGTGATTGTCGATGTACAGAACACGCTGGTCGCCAACGCCATCCTGCGGTGGGCCAATGACGAGCAGAAGAAACGCTATCTGCCAAAGATGGCGGCCGACACGCTCGGGGCTTACGCGTTGAGCGAGGCGGGGTCGGGATCGGACGCATTCGCGCTGCAAACCAGGGCGGAACTGAGGGGTAACGACTTCGTCCTGAACGGACGCAAGCTCTGGATCACGAACGGCAAAGAGGCCGGACTGTTCATCCTGTTTGCCACGGTCGATCCGTCGAAGGGCTACAAGGGGATCACGGCGTTTCTGATCGAAAAGAGTTTCCCGGGATTCACGGTCGGCAAGAAAGAAGACAAGCTGGGGATTCGCGCGTCGTCGACATGCGAGTTGATTCTGGAAGATTGCCGTGTGCCGAAGGAAAACGTGCTCGGCGAAGTGGGCAAGGGATACAAAATCGCGATTGAAACGCTGAATGAGGGGCGTATCGGCATCGGCGCGCAGATGCTGGGCGTAGCGCGAGGAGCGTGGGAGTCTGCCTCGAAGTACGCGCAGGAACGCAAGCAGTTCGGGAAAGCTATCTCGGAATTCCAAGGCATCCAGTTTCAGATTGCGCAGATGGCCACCGAAATCGAAGCGGCGCGATTGATGGTCTATAACGCCGCGCGTTTGAAAGACGCGGGCTTCGACTTCGTAAAAGAAGCCGCGATGGCAAAGCTGTTCGCATCGCAGGTCGCGGAGCACGTGACGTCGCTGGCGGTCGAAATCTATGGCGGATATGGATTCACCAAGGATTATCCGGTGGAGAAATACTGGCGCGATGCCAAGATCGGAAAGATCTACGAAGGCACTTCCAATATGCAACTGGCGACGATCGCCAAGATGGTGATGGGCAAATAGGTCTCACTGGTCGCGCGATTGGCAGGCGAAGATTGGCCCCGAACATTGGGGGAGTTCATCCAGGAAGGTTTTGCTCGTGGCAAAAGAACCAGCCGTCGAGTTGCTTTTGATCGAGGGACGTGAGGTTCGGGTCACGAACCCGGACAAACCTTATTTTTCCAAGCAGACCAAACTTTCCAAGCTCGACATCGTGCGCTACTACCTGTCCGTGGCGCCGGGCGCTCTGGGTGGAATCCGGGATCGTCCGATCGTTCTCAAGCGCTTCGTTGACGGCGCGGAAGGCGAGGCGTTTTATCAGAAGCGCGCACCGACCGAGCGGCCCGCGTGGCTGCGAACTACGACTTTATCGTTTCCTTCCGGCCGCACTGCCGAGGAACTTGTGATCGATGACGCGTCCGGACTCGCCTGGATTGTCAACCTGGGCTGCATCGAACTGCACCCGCATCCCGTGCGTTCCAGTGATCTCGACCATCCGGACGAGTTGAGGATCGATCTTGACCCAGTTCCCGGCGTGAGTTGGGCGGATGTCCGCAGCGTCGCACTGGAAGTACAGGCGTTCCTGGACGAGATGGGACTCATCGGCTGGCCCAAGACCAGCGGATCACGCGGTATGCATGTGAATGTGCGAACTCAGCCGCGTTGGACTTTTACCGAGGTCCGCCGTGCCGCGATCGCACTCTCGCGCGCTATCGAACGTCGCGCTCCGGCGCTGGCCAGTTCGAAATGGTGGAAGGAAGAGCGTCACGGCGTATTCCTCGACTACAACCAGAATGCGAAGGATCGAACGACGTGCTCCGCATATTCCGTCCGTCCGCTGCCGGATGCGCGAGTGTCGGCGCCGCTCCACTGGCACGAGGTCTCCGATTGCGAACCCACCGACTTTACCGTACTGACGATTCCAAAACGTTTCGCGGAGCTTGGCGATCCGCACGCCGGAATCGACTCCACACCCGGTTCACTTGAAAAATTGCTTGAATTGGCGGCCCGTGACGAGGCCGCTGGTTTGGGCGACGCCCCCTGGCCTCCGCACTTTCGCAAGGTGGAGGGCGAAGCGCCGCGCGTTGCCCCTTCGCGTGCCCGTTCCGCAACGAAAAGATCAGCAACTGCGCCACGGACGAAGATGCCATTGTTGGTGATTGCCAACTCGCCCGACAAGAATGCCGCGCTGGCAGGACTGGAACGGTGGAAGGCCAGATACACCGATGTAGCTAAATTGATCGCCGTGGATGACGTGTTGGTCGACTCCATGCGAGGCAGGTCCTCCACCTGGACACGTATTCGAGTCAACCTGCGCCATGTGCCAGAGGAGCTAAGACCGCAGCAGGAGACTCCCGATCCTGACGACGATCCGACACGCGAATGGCGTACGCTGCGTGCCTCGGCTAAGCGCGCTTCAAGGAAGAAAACCTGAGCGCATTCTTGCGCAACTCAGCGACCACTGGCAAAAATCGCCATCAACTCTTGTGGCGGGACCACTTCGAGCTGAGCATAGGTGCAGTCGGTGGGCTTTTTGTCGCTGCGCCAACTGCGAAAGTGCGCCATGTGACGGAAGCGGGTGCCCTGCATATGCTCATACGCGACTTCGACTACAAGTTCAGGACGCAACGGCTCCCATGACAGATCCTTGCCCTGACTCCAGCGGCTCTGACCTCCCGGCATCCGCTGTCCGGCTTCAGCGGCCGCGGCTCCATGCTCGGCCCAACCCTTCCAAGGGTGGTTGGAGAGAGCGTTTTCGCGGTAGGGCGCGAGGTATTCCACAAGCTGTGCACGCTTCTCTTTCGTAAAGCTGGCGCATACGCCAACGTGTTGCAGCGCGCCGGAATCGTTGAAAAGCCCGAGCAACAACGAGCCAATCAGTGTGCCCTCGCCTTTCTTGTGCCAACGAAAACCTGCGACGACGCAATCGCAATCACGCTCGTGCTTGATCTTCAGCATGAGGCGCTTGTCAGATTCGTAGGTGCGTGCGACCGGCTTGGCCATCACGCCATCGAGACCGGCACCCTCGAAACGCCGGAACCAGTCCGACGCCACGGACGTTTCGGGAGTCGCTGGTGTCAGATGGACGGGCGGCGTCGCGGATGCAAGCAAAGCTTCCAATTTCTGCCGCCGCCTTTGGAACGGTTCGCCTCGTAAATCCTGGTCACCCTCGCAAAGCAAGTCGAAGAATACGACTGATGCCGGGGTTTGTTCCGCCAGAAGCTTGACTCGCGAAACAGCCGGATGAATCCGGAGCTGTAGGGCCTCGAAGTCCAGCCCGCCGTTCGTTGCGATCACGATTTCGCCGTCCAGCACGCAGCGGGCGGGCAACTGCTTTTGGAGTGGATCTAGCAGTTCGGGAAAATAGCGATTCAGAGATTTTCCATCACGGCTCTGGATGAGGATCTCGTCTCCGTCCCGGAAGATCAACGCGCGAAACCCATCCCACTTTGGTTCGAAGATCCAGTCTCCGCCCTCCGGCAGTTCGTCGATGCGTTTGGAGAGCATCGGTAAAATCGGAGGGTTGACGGGGAGGTTCATGGTCTCATGCTATAACGCACCACGTGGCGTCTGCGAGCATCAGGGGCAAGTGTTCAAATCAGGTGGGTACGTGTAATGCGATCGTGCCAGCACAGTCCGTCTTCGTCGAGCACACTCCATAGATAACCGAGACCCAGGGCAAACGCCGAGAGATATGAAGCCAGTACGCGCCAGCGGCGCAAGCGCCGGGACGGCTCCGATCCGTCGAACTTCACGAGTTTGAGGCGTGCCAGACGTAATCCGGGAGTGGAACCTGTGTAGACCGTGAACAAGAATTCGTAAGCGGCCCACAAGATCACGGAGATGCTCGCTATCGCCATGCCCACGACGGCCAGCGGCGGGCGCTGTGCGTTCATCCAGACAAAAATCCCGCCGAATCCAGCCAGTGCAGCCAACAGAATCCCTGTGTCGAACAATCCTGCGAGCATCCGCCGCGGGAGCGATGCGGGATTCAGGGTCAGGTCGGCAGCCGTTCGGCGCTCGGGTTCCCGATTGCGGGCCGGCTCCATGAGCATGCCGCCCAGAGCCGGGGGCGGAGGCAGAACCTCGGGCGCTTCCACGATGCGCGGCCGCTCGAAGATCGGTTCCGCCAGCTCGTTCGCATGGTGAACCGGAACCGCTGCGTAGCGTGGAAACTCGATAACGTTTGTAAAGAGTTCGGCCTCATCGGCGACTACGGGCCGAGGTTCTACCAGATGGGAAGCGTTCTGCTCGGTACGGGGCGCGGGGGCGCGGTCGGGAGCCGAGGCAGAAACCGCCAGTGCCGAAGCACTGACAGGCGCCCAGCTATCCGCGGAATCAAAGGGCAGCCTCAACGAGGGGTAGCGAGGCGCACGCGGTTTGCGGCGCGCCCGGTACCGCTCTAGCCGGGATGCAACTTCGTGACGCCAATAGTCCGCGTCTACGCCGGAGCTCTGCGGCTGCGCATCTACTTCCGTAGCAGCATCTTCAACGCCGGGAGCGCTTGCCAGCAAGTCGGCAGGCGCGTCCGGATGTACGGCGGTATCGCCGCCTACAGGGCAGTCCATATTGCGCGGTCATCGGAGAATGCCAGTAGCCAGAGCCAGGCCAGGCACAGTGAGCGGGGATATCGCGGCACAGCTTTGCGTCCCATACCAGCCGCATGCTAAGGTCAACCGAGGTTCCCGTTGGCGACGGCCGGCGGAGCGAACGTGCTCCTGCAATGATCTTCCGCTACCGAATCATTATCACGGCCCTTTCGCTTTGTCATCTCCTTCTCGCTCCGGCGATAGTAACCAGCCAGACCCCGCCCCGTTTGGCGTCAGTTTCCGCGCCTGTCGCAGCCTCTCCCTCCAGTTTGACGGAGGAAGAAGTCACCATTCGAGCCGTGCAGCAGGAGAAAGACGGCGCGACCTATAAGCTCCGCGGGCAGGCCGAGGTTCACTACCGTACCTATGTTCTGTACGCCGACGAAATCACCTACAAGTCCGACACTGGCGATACCCAGGTCGAAGGACATGTGGTGCTGGACGGCGGTCCCTATGACGAACACGTCGAAGCCAGCCACGGCACCTATAACGTGCGCACGCAGGTGGGAACGTTCTATGACGTGATCGGGACGGCCGGATTCCGGCTGCGGCGCTCGGGTTATATCCTGACAACTTCGAACCCGTTCGCGTTCACCGGCAAGGAGGTCGAGAAGCAGGGCCCCGATCACTACCTGGTGCGGCAGGGCACGGTGACGACTTGTGAGCTACCGAATCCGAAGTGGCGGTTCGAGGCCAGTCGCATCACCGTGGACGTGGACGGCAGCGCGAAGATCTACAACAGCCAATTCCTTCTGGGCCGCGTGCCGGTGTTCTATTTTCCGTTTGTCACGCACCCGGTTCAGAAACTGCAACGGCAGTCGGGATTTCTGATTCCGAGTATCGGCAACTCGTCGCGGAAGGGGAAAATTATCGGGGAGTCGGTCTACTGGGCGATCAATCGAAGCATGGACCTTACGATCGGCGCGGAATACTACTCGAAACGGGGATGGTCGCAGCGCGGCGAATTTCGTACCCGCCCGAGCGACACGTCCTACGTCGATCTGAGTTATTTCGGAGTGCTCGATCGTGGCATCGGCACACCCCACCAGGATCAGGGTGGCGAGGATGTCCACCTGACAGCAGAGGGTCTTTTTGGAGGCAACTTCCGCGGCGTGGCTAATGTGGACTATCTGAGTTCGTTCGTGTTCCGCATTGCTTTTACGGAGATCTACAGCCAGGCCGTTAACTCGGAAGTTAAGTCTCAAATCTTTCTGTCGAACGCCACTAACGGATTTCGGTTCAACGTGCTGGCGGAGCGTTATCAGAACTTTGAAATCTGTAATCCTGACAACGCGCAGCAGCAGGGGCAGTGTAGCGATATCACGCAGACCGAACTGATCCGTATACTGCACGCGCCGAGCGTCTTCTACTCGGGCGCAGAGCGGAAGTTAGGGAACACGCCGCTGTTGTGGTCGTTTCAGAGCGGGGCTGAAGGATTGCAGCGCGGCGATCTGAGGATTGATGCGCTTGGGCCTCCGGTGCAGCAGACTTTCCACAACGGCGGACTGGTGGGCCGCTTCGACCTCGCTCCGTCGCTGGCGATGCCTTTTCAATGGAGAGGCTGGTCGGCCCGGCCGGAGCTGACTTTACGGGATACTTTCTACACCCAGCGCTGCGAGCGGCAGCCTTTTGACAACACCTGCCAGACGCAGCAGGATGCCTTGAACCGCAAAGACCTGGAGATGGCTTTTGAGCTGCGTCCTCCGGTGCTCTCGCGGATATTTGACCGTCCTTTCCTCGGGCGCAAGTGGAAGCACGTCATCGAGCCGCGGATGCGGTATGACTATGTTACCGGCGTGAACAATTTTGCCAGCACGCTGCGTCTGGATTCGGTCGACATTCTGAGCGACACTAATAACATTGAATACGCCGTCGTGAACCGGCTGTATGCCAAGCGCGTGAATCCTGATGACGGGAACAAAGACTGCGCGCAGCAGGGGATGAGTTCCCTGACCATCGGGGGCGCTGCGCCAGTGAGTTCGGTGCCTTGGGAAGCCCCTGAGAGTGCCGCGTCTCGGCCTTGTCCTACGGGTCCGCGAGAAGTAGTGACGTGGGAAGTCGGCCAGAAATATTATTTCGATCCCACGTTCGGGCACGCGCTTGGAATCGGGCAGCGCAACGTCTTTACCTCCACCGCAGATTTCACCGGCATCGCGTTCCTGAACGATGTGCGGCGATTCTCGCCCATCATTTCCAGGTTGCGTATCGAGACCAGCCCACGCACCAATAGCGAATGGGATCTTGACTACGATTTAAAAACCGGTCGCATCAATGCCAGCACGGCGCTGGTGAACTATCACTACGGGCTTTTTACCATCGGCGGGGGCGACGCATTCCTGCGCGTCAACGACATGAGCCAGGGCGACTCCACACCCAGCCAGAGGGACTTTCACCAGTTCCGTATCCTGTTTGGCTATGGACAGCCGCAGAAGCGCGGCTTCAGCGGCGCAAGCAGTTTTGGGTTCGACCACAACCAGGGATTCCTCCAGTACTCCACCGCCCAGGCCACCTACAACTGGGATTGCTGCGGTATCAGCGTCGAATACCGCCGCTTTGCCCTCGGACTGGTGAGGAACGAGAACCAGTTCCGGGTTGCGTTCTCGCTGGCGAATGTTGGAGCGTTCGGGAATCTGAAAAGGCAGGAACGGCTGTATTGAGAGAATGTGTCACGCATCATGCGGAGTCGTGATCGTTTCACTACAATGATGTGGTGGAACTTTCGGCTCCAATCGATCTGAAGTTTGCACGGCTCAGGCAGGCCCTTGGAACTACTGGCAGGCTGCTCGTGGCCTATTCTGGCGGTGTCGACTCGGCTTTTCTGGCCTGGGCGGCGCATGAGGTGTTAGGCGACCGCATGCTTGCGGTTATCGCGGACTCTCCCAGCCTGGCGCGAACTCACCTGGAAGACGCTCTCGATTTTGCCCGTGAAAATGGAATTCCAATTGAGGCGATCGTAACCCACGAACTGGAAAATCCCGACTACGCCCGCAACGACGCGCAGCGCTGCTTCCATTGCAAGGACGAACTGTTCAACGTGATGGAGCAGTATCGGGCCGCGCAGGCCTTCGACGCCATTGCGTATGGCGTGAACCTCGACGATCAGGGTGACTTCCGGCCGGGACAGCAGGCAGCGCGACAGCATCATGTCATGGCTCCCCTGTGCGACGTGGCCCTGAACAAAAAAGAAATCCGGGAACTTGCTCAGCACTTCGGCTTGCGCGTCTGGGACAAGCCTGCGTCGGCGTGTCTATCGTCGAGAATTGAATATGGGCGTCCAGTGACGTCCGAAGCGCTGGACGTTGTGGAGCGTGGAGAAGACGCTTTGCGCGGCCTCGGGTTCCGCCAGTTCCGCGTGCGCCACCATGGCGACATCGTGCGCATTGAAATCGCACGCGAGGAACTGCCTCGCGCCCTGACTGCCGAAATGGCTCGCGAATTCGCCGGCATCTTCAAGAAGCTTGGATTCAAGTTTGTAACGCTGGACCTGGAAGGATTTCGATCGGGGTCGATGAACTCGCTCCTGTCGGCGGAAGATCTGATCCGTAAGCTCGCGTAGGCTGGACGGCGCGGATTCACGCTTGTTGCGGTGGCGACGCGGCAAGCCGAGTCTCTACAACGAAGCCTGAACCGGCCCTCTCCCCGTGAGATAATGCAACAATTCCATATGTTTAGGCGGTTTCTAGTGAATCTTGTCCGGCGTGCTTTTTTCGTTCTGCTGTTAGTCTGTCTGGGCTGCTCGGCTCAGCCTGCGCCGTCCGCGCCTCCGGATGTCGTGAAGTTGCTGGAACGGCAGGTCCGTGCCACGTATTCCGTTCCACCTGAAATCAAGGTTGGGATCGGCCCGCTACGGACGAGCGAGTTCCCGAACTATGAAGCGTTGACCGTCACCTTCGATGATTCCGGCAAGAAGAAAGACTATGAGTTTCTACTCTCGAAGGACCGGAAGACCCTGCTGCGCATGACCAAGATCGATCTCACGGCCGATCCTTATGCCGAGGTGATGAAGAAAATCGACGTCACCGGGCGTCCGACGCGCGGCGCTAAGAATGCAAAAGTGGTCGCCGTGAATTTCGACGACTTTGAATGCCCGTTCTGTTCGCGCATGCACTCGAACCTGTTTCCGACCTTGCTGAAGGAATATGGCGACCGTGTGCTGTTTATTTACAAGGACTATCCGCTGGATGAGATCCATCCCTGGGCGATCCATGCCGCCGTGAATGCGAACTGCCTGGCCGCCCAGAATGCTGACGCGTATTGGGATTTTGCCGATTACGTGCACGGCAATCGCGAAGAGGTGGAGCGGGAGTACAAGGAAAAAGGTCGAGCGGCGTCGAACGCAGCCCTAGCCGCGCATCGCGCCAAGGGCGAGGCCGATAAAGCATTCAACGAAAAAGGACTCGAAGCCGCTGACGCCGATCTCGACAAGCTCGCGATCACGCAAGGCCAGAAGCACAACCTGGACGCGGCCAAACTCCAGTCCTGCGTGAAGGCGCAGGATGACAAAGCGGTGCGGGCCTCGCAACGCGAGGGCGACGCTTTGGGAGTCAGCGCAACGCCGGCCATGTTTGTGAATGGGCAAAAGATCGACGGCGCAGTACCCATCGAGGAAATGCGAGCCGCGCTCGACAACGCGCTTCGGGACGCAGGCGCAACGGTTCCCGAACGCAAGCCCGATTCGGCAGCAAAATGAACAATTAGCAGTTAGCACTCAGCATTTAGCCAAGGCACAACCTATCTGATGCGGCTCGCAGCGACCGTCGGCACCGGGTTTTGGCTAAGTGCTAAATGCTAAGTGCCAACTGCTATTCCGGAGGCAACATTGAAATTACACGTTCGCTGGAAACAGACCATTTTCGTCGCGTTGAGCGCGTTCTTCGTGCTGCAGCTTGCAGCCTGCAATAGCGACGGGAGTGGCGGCGATGTGATGGCTTCGGTCAATGGCCGCAAGATCTACCGCAGCGAGGTGGACAAGTACTTCGCGAACCAAACCGCCGGTTCCGATCAGCAGCCAACCGGCGAGCAGGCGGTCAGCCTTCGCCTGAGTATTCTGGACACATTGATTGAAACCGAGATCCTGATGCGCCGCGCCGAGAAACTCGGCCTGCTCGCCACCGACGAAGAAGTGGATCGGAAACTGAACGAGATGAAATCTCCGTTCACGGCTGAGCAATTCCAAAAACGCCTGGACGAAAAGAAAATCACGGTCGACGATTTCAAGCGCGATTTGCGACGCTCGCTGACCCGCGACAAGGTTTTGAACAAGGAAATCACGTCGCGCATCAACATCACGGATCAGGACGTCGCCGACTATTACAACGCCCACAAATCGGAATTCAATTTCATCGAGCCGCAATACCATCTGGCGAAGATCATGGTGACCGGGTCTCCTAACCCCCAGGTCCACAATCTGCAGAACAGCAAAGCGCAAAACGATGCTGACGCGCGCAAGAAAATACAGATGATCGGCAACCGTCTGGACAGCGGCGACGACTTTGCGACGCTAGCGATGAATTACTCGGAAGATCCGGAGACGAGTAACAACGGCGGCGACCTGGGGCTTGCCCCAGAATCCGCGCTGAAGAATGCGGATCCTGTGACTCGCGACTCCGTACTGAAGCTCAAGCCAGGTCAATACACACCGGTGCTGCCGCTGCTGAATCCGGCCAACCATCAGCCCTATGGATACATGATCGTGAAGCTGGTTTCGAAAGAAGCAGCCGGCCAGCGTGACCTAAATAATCCCAGCGTGCAGCAGGCATTCCGTCAGCAACTGCGCGACCGCCGTGAGCAACTCTTAAAAGCTGCATATTACGAAACTCTGCGCGACGATGCCAAGATCACGAACTACTACGCAGAAGAAGTGCTGAAGAACGCGGGAACGGCGAAGTAGAGCAGAGTGACGGATCCAATACCAAAGATCGAATCAGAATATCGGAAAAGCAGACGTTGGTTGCTGATCTTACTAGGACTGCTCTTTCCTTCAATGTTGCTCGCAGCTAAGCTCAGTGACATTGTTGGGTCTGATCTGGTGCTCGGTGTGTCTGGGACTGTCTTTACGGTAGCCATTATCTGTGTCTGCGTATGGAGTTATGTCGCGTACTGTCGATGGAAGGGCAAATACCCCTTTTATTGGTTGCGACGTAAATGATTGCCGCCGGGCGTCGGGAAAAGCTCCGTCTCTCCCAATCGATCACCAGCTATCCATCAAGTTTTTTCGTTACCACTTCATTCACCAACTGCGGATTGGCCTGGCCCTTCGAAGCCTTCATCACTTGTCCGACAAAAAATCCGAGCATGGTTTTCTTGCCGGCGCGATATTGTTCAACCTGCTTGGGATTGGCGGCGATTACTTCGTCCGCGAACTTTTCCAGTGCTGACGTATCGCGCGATTGCTGCGGCCGGCCTTCCTCGTCGTACACAACAGGAAAATCCTTGTTGCGCTCGAAGCTCAGGTCATAGAGATCTTTGAGCATCTTCCCGGAGATTGCGCCCGATTCGACCAGATCGGCCGATGCCGCAACACCTGCCATTGAGATCGGCGACTGCTCGAGTTCCAGGCCGCGAGCTTTCAGTCGACCTAGCAATTCGCTCTGCACGAGGTTGGCGACGCGTTTGGGATTTTTCGCCGCCTGCGCCGCTGATTCAAACTGATCGGCCATCGCTCGCGTGCGCGTGAGAGACGCGGCGTCGTCTGGGGTGATTCCGTATTCTTTCGTCATCCGCATGCGGCGGGCTTCGGGCAGTTCGGGCAAAGCGCTCCGAATGCGCGACTGCCAGGCCTCGTCGACTACCAGCGGGCGTAGATCGGGCTCCGGAAAATATCGGTAATCGTGTGCCTGCTCCTTCGACCGCATGCCGTAAGTACGGCCCTCGTTCGCGTTGAAGAGGCGCGTTTCCTGCGTGATCGTCCCGCCGGACTCGAGTACGCCGATGTGCCTCTCGATCTCGTATTCCAGAGCCTGCTTGATGAAGCGGAAGGAATTGACGTTCTTCACTTCGCTCTTGGTGCCGAACTCTTTTTGTCCGCGAGGCCGCACGCTGATGTTGGCGTCGCAACGTAAGGAGCCCTCTTCCATGTTGCAGTCGCTCACGCCGGTGTACAGGACGATCTCTTTCAGGCGTGTCAGATACTCGTAGGCTTCGTCGGGTGACCGCATGTCGGGCTCGCTCACGATCTCGGCCAGCGCCACGCCGGTGCGGTTGAGATCGATGCCCGTTTTTTCGGCGGCGTCGGGAAAACCGTCATGCAGGCTTTTGCCCGCATCTTCTTCGAGGTGCAGGCGGGTGATGCCGATCTTCTTTGTGCTTGTGCCGCTGCTGGTGGGAATTTCAATGGCGCCAAACTCCGCCAGCGGCTTGTCGTATTGCGAGATCTGATATCCCTTGGGCAGGTCGGGGTAGAAGTAATTCTTGCGGGAAAAAACCGATGTCTCGTTGATGCGGCATCCCAGCGCCATCGCGGCCAGTGTGGCGAACTCCACGGCTTTCCGGTTCAAGACCGGCAACGCGCCCGGCATCCCGAGACACACGGGACAGACATTGGTATTGGGCGGATCGCCGAACCGTGTAGAGCAGGAACAGAAAATCTTCGAGGCGGTCAGCAACTGGACGTGAACCTCCAGCCCGATTACCGGTTCATACTTCGCGCGGACCTCCTCGGAAATCGACGTGCTGGTCGCCATAGAAAAAGATTATAGACGCGCCGTGGATAGGTCACTCATGCGGCCGGAGACGTCGGTGCCGAAGGAGGAGATTCGAATCAGGGCGTCGCCTCAGCGATGCCGCAAGACGCCAAATTTTGATGCCCCTTCAGGAACCGGGGCGCCCATAAACGCTAACCTTTAGTGTTGCATTTGGAAGTGCAGATCGTCAGCATGGCTTCAGCTTAGGCCACGGAAGAAGGCGGTCAGGTCGGCTGCGACTGCCGCTGGTTTCTCAGCCGGAGCGAAATGCCCGCCGCTCGGAAACACTGTCCAGCGCTGGATGTTGTATAGGCGCTCCAAATACGAGCGCGGCAGTTCGCCCTCGGGGACGGTCTGGTGCGCGAAAACACCAAACGCCGTGGGTGTGCTGACGTAGGCGGGATCGACCGGGTGCCAGCGATTGTCCCAGTAGTCGCGCATCGACGAAGTGATGCTCTGCGTGATCCAGTACAACGTGAGCGTGGCGCAGAGGAAGTCGTCGGTCGGCGTAACGTCGCTCCACGAATGCCACTTCTCACCCACGTACGCCGCGAGCCCTGCCGGGGAGTCGTTGAGTCCATAGCCCACAGTCTGCGGCTTGGTGGACTGGATCGCGCTGTAGCCCCGCTCCGTCGTATCCCAGCCCCGGCTCACCGCAAGGTACGAACGCTCGACATCGGACAGCTCCGTATCCTCCACCACGGGGGCGAGATCCGACTCCAGTGTGGTGAGATGGATCCCGATCACCGACTCGGGATGGTCTAGCGCTAGGATCGTCGTCACCCCGGCCCCAAAATCATAACCGCTCGCGCCATAGCGGGAATACCCAAGCTCAGACATGAGACGGTGCCAGCGCTCCGAGACGTAGCGATAGTTGATGCCGACCTTGGCTGGACGCGGCGAGAAACCATACCCCGGCAGGGAGGGTACGACCACGTCGAAGTGCTCGAGCATCGGCAGCATGTCCATGTAATCGAGGAAGCTGCTGGGCCAGCCGTGCGTGAGAATGAGCGGCACACCCCTACCTGATGCCGCACGCTGGTACACAAAGTGGATGTCCTCCCAGGTGAAGTGGTTGAACGCGTTGAGCTTTCGCTCCCAGCCACGCCAGTCGAACTCGTGGGCCCAATAGGACACGAGGCGTCGTAACCAGTTCAACTCGGTGCCTTGTTCCCAACCTATACCGGGTATCTGGTCGGGCCATCTTGTATGGCGCAACCGTGCCCGCAAATCAATGAGCACCTCATCCGCGACGTGAATCCGAAATGGTTCCAACTACAATTACCCCCTCTTGGCCCTAGCCAGTGGCAAGCTGAACGCGCAGGCAATGTCGCACGGGGTCTCGCAGATGAGTGTCCACAGATAGACATTGGGCGCCTGCGGCCCGGATCAATCCCGTTACGACGTAGTTTAGATCATGCCCCTCTCTCACGGATGATGATGATAATGTCCTCTACCGTGGCGGAATGAATCTAAGAAACTGCCGACAGGGATTTTTATGGACAACTCTTCGGTCTGTAGATGATCCGTCTGGATCCAAGCAATCTGGAAGCAATTTGTTAGTTAGCGCTCATGGGGCGCCCCCAGCGCCTCAAGGCGCCTCTTGAGCGGATCTTGTTTTATGCCTGGAGGCATAACCTGATACGAATCTCGTTTCATCAGAGACCCGGCTACCAACTGCTAGGATTCTGGTTTAACCGTCGCCTGATATCCGCGGCAAGTTAACACGGGCAGGCGCGGGTACTTCGGGAAGCTGGAATCCTTCAGCGCGAGCTCGCAGCGAAAGAAAACGGAGCCGCGATCCGATTCAATGCGGCGGGAATGCTGGCAGTCGCGGCAGAGGCCAGGATTGGGTTCACGGGAAAATGCAGGCTCTGTGGTCACACCTTTAATCGCTCATTGGCGTCCGGACTCCAAAGTGGCGCTCCGCCCAGGGAGTGGTAAAAGCCCCACGCCGCCAAAGCGACCACGGTGAGCAAGACAAAGATTGGGCTGCTTGCGTACCAGGCGGAGAAATCAGCGGTGAAGGGCACGTTGACGAGCAGATCAACGGTGAAGATCGCGCAAGCCAGGGGAATCAGTCCGAAGCGAACTACAATCAGCACGGCGATCGCGTAAACGAGGACCTCTGCCGGCAACTCGATCGCGAGATAGGAACTTCCCGAGGTTTTCAACGCGGCAAAAATCGCCACAAAAACGACTGCGGCCAACCAGTCCCGACGGAGGCCAATCTTCAAGCCCAATACTACAAAGAAAAACTCCAAGGTCGCGAGGATCGAAGTGGGAATCTGGAAAACCCATGCGCTAAGGGTCCAACGAACGCCTAGCAGGTAGTCGGTCTGCAAGAGAGGCGGGGAAGCTCCCTGGCGCAACAACAGGATGTTAGTGATCTTGAAGATCAGCAACCAAGTGGTACCCAGCATTACGCCGAACAAAATGTCGCGACCTACGACCGGATCGCGCAACTGGCCGGATACCAAACGACTCCACGAAATGATCGATTGGGGCCAATAGCGACGCACGTAAGGCTCGAGGGCAAGATAGAGAATCCATGTCAGACCGGAGATGAACAGTGCAGTGCTGAAGGCGATCACGAACAGTCCAAACGTGTCGACGCCCGGCACGAGGTGACTGCGGCAGAGCCAGAGCACCATCTCAACCACGAACATCAGACACGCGAGCCGAAACGCACCAGCCCGGTCGCCACGGCCGCGGCGATGGTTGAGACGGGCGAGGAACACGCCAAAGGCCATCATCGAGATCAATAGCAAGACACCGGCGATCTTCACGATTTTCTTGCCAATTGTTTCCTCGGGCGCTTTCATGCGCGGAGGTTGCGTCCACTCACCGACGAGCGCGAAGAATACCGGCTTGCCGTGGTAAGCAGCGCCCTCAACGTGGAGCGGCCGCGAGCTGCTAGGCCACAGGCCCGTCCAGGCGGCGCGGGTGTCGGAGCTGGCGAGGGAATTCCAAATGGGCGGAGCTGGCTGGAACTTCGAAAGATCAAGACCAGCAGCGTTGAAGACGGGGTTCCAATCCATCACTTTCGAAGCTGCGGATTCACTGTCTTTCTCCGGTGGGATCGCCTGCAAGTACAGCAGCCGTCCACGAGGATCGAGGCTCAGGTTGATCATGCCCGAAACTGTGGTTGGCGGATCGTTCTTCTGGACTACGCCGGGACTGAGCAACATGTCGTGGAAATCGGAGGCCACAAGATATTGCGGACTCTGCCGGTAGGAAAAATAGAGAACGAGGGGCTGGCTGGCAAAAACCTGGCTCCAGTTCGGATGCGGCTTGTCGTTCTTTTCGACGTAACTGACAAAGTCGGTGTCGTAGTCGAAGTCCATCGCGAAATCGGCGGGCCGCTCAGAGTATCCAAAGCTATTGATAAGGTCGCGCGCTTTCTGTCGAAGCACTTCCGGGGACTGGTCGAGACCGAGTTGTTCGATGGCGCTGTTGCGAATACTCAGATAGACGCCGACGGCCAAGCCGATCAGCAGCGCCGCGAAGCAGAGAATGGCGGTACGTGGTTTGAGTCCGGCTGTTTCACCAGCGGCCGCAACCATCTGCGGCGAGGGTGTCTCGCCTGCGGCGAGCGCGGCTGCCAGCGGGTCGCCGCCCGGCAGAGCGGCGGCAACGCTGAGAGCAGATGCAGGGCGGCTGCGCGGCTCGGGCTCCAGGCAGCGAAGGATGACGCGTTCCACAGCGGGATCAAGATCCTTGACGACTGACGAAGGACGGCTGGGCGTAGTCGACGTACCGCCTCGCACCAGTTCGGCGAGCGTTTCCGCCGTGAAGGCGCGCTTGCCGGTGAAGACTTCATACAACACGAGGCCGAGAGAATAGATGTCGCTTTGGGCCGTGACTTCTTTCCCCGCGATTTGTTCCGGAGCCATATAGGCAGGCGTTCCGCTACGGACGTCGGCGCCTTGAATCTGGTCGGCGAGTCCGGCGAGTCCGAAGTCAGTCATCACGACCTGGCCGCGTCCATCGAGCATGATGTTGGCGGGCTTCAGGTCACGATGCAGGACGCCTTTGGCATGAGCGGCGGCTAGTCCGGCGCAGAGTTGACGGGCGATATCGGTAGCCTTGTCCTGCGGCAGCCGGCCGATGCGGCGCAGCAGCGACGCCAGGTCTTCGCCGTCAACATACTCCATGGTGAAGAAGGAATAGCCGTCGACTTCGCCGACGTCGTATACGCGACAGACGTTGGGATGCGAGACTCGGCGAGCGATCCGGACTTCGTTCCGGAAGCGTTCCAGCAGACTCTCGTCGCGCGTGGCTTGTTCGGGAAGAAATTTCAGAGCAACCGGCTGGCCGAGCGTCAGGTCGTCCGCGCGATAGACTTCGCCCATGCCGCCTTTTCCGAGCAATGCAATGATGCGGTAACGCCCGGCGAGTAGACGCCCAGGAAGAAACCGGCCTTCGTTCAGGGCGAATCCGGAAGAACTCGGAGACTGCGAAGAGGCAGACGCCGATCTTACTGGCCGCGGCGAGGCCTTCGTTGCGAATTCCAACGTCGCCATGTCGTCGGAGCCGACGGGCGCACCACAAGAAGAGCAGAACCGGACAGCAATGGGTAGCTGAGAGCCGCAGGAAGTACAGGAAGCCATCGGAACACCCGCGCAACAGTGTACCGGAGTTATGCCGAATATCGATATCGGCGGCGGAAAATGGCGAGGAAGTCAAAGGCTTTAACCACGGAGGGCACGGGGGCAACCGGCGACCCAAAATGTCGAGATGTTTGACGCACTGGTCTAGAACAACTTGTAGCGCACGCGCCTGACGACGGTGGTTCCGTCTTCGTTTTGATTTTCGATTACGTGCGTCGCATCGCGGGGCACTGCGCCGGTGGAGTCGGGCTTCGCGGCGTCTCCCCGGATGAGCAGGTCTTTCACGAAGCGGTCGGTGGCTGCGGCCATGCCGACGGCGGCGTTCGGCTTCTTCGCCTTTGAGGCGGCAGGTTGGGAGGTCTTTGTTTTTGTTTTTCCGGCAACCGACCTGGTTTTTGGCGTTGGTTTTTTCCTGGTAGCCATGTTCGCGAACCCTGATTTTTACTCTACGTGCCCCCCCGACTCCGGTCAAATGCCGGGGTCGGGGACAGCAAGGCACGCAGGGGAACACGTAAAGTGCAGTGGAAGTCCGTCGTTAGAGTCTCCGGAGTCCGCCGTCACCAAATCCGCAATTAAACGTAATCCGCTTCAACAACAGCTGCCCGCCTTCTTCCGTAACCAAATGAGTCTTGAAGCTGAAGAGGCGGGACATGCCGCTTTTGGGGTCGGCGTACTTACCGACATCCACATGGCCCCGCTGGAACAGATCCTCGGTGTAGGATTCCGCGGCGCTTTGCGACGAACGGGTTTCGGCAGGACCGAGCGTCAGTGAGGAGGCGCTCAATGCCAGACGTCTGGGTTCGGAGGCCACATGCACCTGCAGGGTCAATTGATTGAGGCCAAAATGCGACGCGGCAATCGCTGCTTTGGGCAGCAACCCCGTTTGCCCGGCGCGCATTTTCGTGGCGGCGGCGATCCCCTTGGGTTGAGATTTCGTTTTGCTGATGGTCGCAGCCGCCTCCAGAGACAGAATTCCGCGGCGCACAAAAGCGCTCTTGAGTACGTCGTGATACTTGCCGTTGAAGGGAGCGCCGTCGCCGAACTGCACCATGTTGCCGGCAACCTGGCTGAAGAAGTCGGGCACGACGGCGGCATTGGCGATGCCACCTAACAGGATCTGTGCAGCCGCCTGGGCTGCCTGCACAATGCCATCGCTATCCTGCGTACTCTGGAGAGCAAACATGCCGGCCAGAACGTCGAGAAATGCGCCGGTGAATACGCGGGAGAAAGAATGTGGCTCCGACGACAATGCTGACGCCGGGGCAGAAGGCGGCAAGGTCTGGGGATCCCGATAAAAGAAAGAGTTGTTGGCGTTGCGGAGACAGTCAGGGTCGACGGCGTCCGCTTCTTGAGTGCGGATAGCGGCCCCCAGTTGTTCGGCGAGGCGCGACAATCGCGAAGACCGATTCAGCCTGCCGCCCGTGTCTCCCAACAGAACGTCGCGGAAGGACGGGACTTGCAGGGCGGACAGTAACGCACTCATGTCTCCAAAGGATTCGTGAAAGGCGGCGGCTTCGATGGTCTGCGCGTCGAACAATTGCGGGCGCAGGGCATCGAGCACGGCATGCCCCATCTCGTGGCAGGCTACGTCGGGGCTCTCGCCGGAGAAAAACACGCGTCCCCCGATGGCTTCGTGGAAGAAGTGCAGGCCGGGAGAGTCGCCGCCGTCGCCCCGGGTGTAGAAGGCGTTGAGGTCGACTCCGGAATCGAGGTTCACGGGCAAGGTCTTTCCAATTTCCCAGTCCGTGCCGGCGGGAACGATGCTTCCCCAAAAATCGGCGGTGCGGCGCAGAGCGCAGGCGTTGGCGTAGTAGAGGAACTCAACGGTTCCGGGCTGATAGATACTTGGGGGCGGAGTTTTGTCCGCGATTTTGAAGGGGAGTGGGGTCGCGCTCTGGTCGGGGACCGGCAGTTGAATCGGCGTTAAGACAGGCTGCGATGCGGGATCGCCGGGATCGTCCTGCCAGCACGCGACGAGGACATCGGTTCCGACGCCGGCTGGAGATCCAACGCGAAGCTTTCTGGGTTTCCGGGACTTTCTTTTCGTTGGCATAGTGAACTCCTTATCGATTTTGTAAATCAGGATTGGCCGGAGCGGGCTGATACTCAGTTCCCGATCAAGTGTGCCGATCTTTGCGGCCGGCGAGCGGGCGCTTCGGATTAGAAAATATCCGAACACAATTCCACGTGTCTGCCCAAAAGAGGCACACGAGTACAAACTGGTTTGTGAGGAAGCAGCGAGAGGGAAAATTCGGGAGTGTTGACCGGGAAGCCGGCTCGCTGGGATCGCGCGAGAATGTATGCCATGACGAAAGTGAAGTCAATACAAATCCTGAGCCGGTGGATCTTGTTGAAAGACAAGGTTGTTACGACCTCTGGCTCGGCCAGAAAGTATGATTGAACCCGGTTTGCATGGGATTGAATGTTTGCGATTGCCGACCGGGCGGTCGGTTGGTACAATCAGAAACCACTCGGCGATTCCTTTGCGGCCGGTTTTGAGAGGGCAAGGCTTCATGAAAGACGAAAAGCAATCGAGCACCATGACCGGCGCGGGCATTCTGTGGGAGTGTCTTGAGCGCGAGGGCGTGGAGACTGTGTTTGGATATCCCGGCGGCGCGATTCTTCCCGCGTATGACGCACTGAAGCACAGCAAGATTCACCACATCCTGGTGCGCCACGAGCAGGGCGCGACGCACATGGCCGACGGTTTTGCGCGCGCGGGCGGCGGAGTCGGCGTAGCGGTTGCGACATCCGGGCCGGGCGCTACGAACATGGTGACTGGCATCGCTACCGCGATGCTCGATTCTTCTCCGATCGTCTGTATCACCGGGCAAGTCGGCAGCAAGCTGATTGGGTCCGATGCGTTCCAGGAGACAGACATTACCGGCGTCACGCTGCCGATCACCAAGCACAACTATCTGGTGACGCATGCCAGCGAAGTTGCCCGTACCGTCCGCGAGGCTTTTTACGTGGCGCGCTCCGGACGCCCCGGACCGGTGCTGATCGATATCACGAAGGACGCGCAGCAGACGACATGCGCCTTCGACTGGGAAGGCGCAGAGCCGCAGTTGCCGGGCTATCGTCCTGATCTGTCGCCGGCTCCGAAGGAGTACGACGAAGCGCTCGAATTGATTCATAAAGCGAAGAGACCGGTGATCCTTGCCGGACACGGCATCATCATCTCGGGCGCGATGCGTGAAGTCCGCGACTTTGCGGAACGTGCCGGTATTCCTGTAGCGCTTACTTTGCTTGGATTGGGCGCGTTTCCCGCTTCGCATCCGTTGAATCTCGGAATGATGGGCATGCATGGCGAAGCCTGGGTGAATCACGCGATTCAGGACGCCGATCTGCTCATCGCACTAGGCATGCGGTTCGACGACCGCGTGACAGGCAACCTGAAAACGTATGCACCGAA
Source organism: Terriglobales bacterium (assembly GCA_035569025.1). GTDB lineage: Bacteria > Acidobacteriota > Terriglobia > Terriglobales > Acidobacteriaceae > Acidiflorens. The sequence goes on along the minus strand of DATMNN010000076.1, from coordinate 8,165 downwards.
CGCGAAGAAGATTCACGTCGAGATCGATCCGGCAGAGATCAACAAGAACGTGAAAGTAGACGTCGCGCTGGTGGGCGATCTGCGCGAAGTGTTGCACGAACTTCTGCCGCGGATCGAGTCCCCGGATCGCAGCGAGTGGCTGGATTCGATCGATCGCCTTAAGGGGGATGCGGCTGTCCACGATATTCAGAACCTGCCGGACAATGGACATCTTTACGCCGCGCACGTGATCAACGACCTCTGGCGCCAGACGCGCGACGCAGAGACCATCGTCGTGACCGACGTGGGACAACACCAGATGTGGGAAGCGCAGTACTACAAACACGAAAAAGAGCGCAGCCTGATTACGTCGGGCGGTCTGGGCACGATGGGATTCGCTTTACCCGCAGCGATCGGCGCAAAAGTGGCGCGGCCGGAAGCAGAAGTGTGGGTCATTGTCGGTGACGGCGGATTTCAGATGACGATGTCGGAGCTGGCGACCATCGTCCAGGAAAATCTCAAGATCAACATCGCGATCATCAACAACGGCTATCTCGGGATGGTGCGGCAGTGGCAGGAATTTTTCTATGAGCGCAATTACTCGGCGACGCCGCTGCTGAATCCGGATTTTGCCAAACTCGCGGAAGCTTACGGCATTAAAGCCGCGACTGTGCGGCGCCGATCGGAAGTTGTGCCGACGGTCGATACGGCACGCCGGCACGATGGGCCGATGCTGATCAACTTTCACGTCGAGCAGGAAGACACGGTGTATCCGATGGTGGCCGCGGGATCGGGACTGCATGAGATGATTCGCCGCCCGAGTCCGATTGTGGAGACAGCGGAGGACGAATAAGACTCCTATGATGAACACATTTGTTGTCTACGTTGAAAACAAGCCGGGCGTGCTGACGCGTGTTGCGTCCCTGTTCCGCCGCCGCGCTTTCAATATCGACTCGCTCACCGTCGGGCGCACGGAGAAGCCCGAAGTCTCGCGCATGACCATCACCGTGGACTCCGATTACGACCAGGCACGACGCATCGAGGCGAACCTGTACAAACTGGTGAACGTGATTCGCGTGGACAACATCACCAACGAATCGTCCATCGTCCGCGATCTGGCCATGATCAAAGTCGCTGTCACCCACGAACAGCGGTCGCATGTGCTGGAACTGGCCGGCGTATTTCGCGCGCGTGTGCTCGACGTGGCTCCCGATTCCCTGACGATTGAAATCACCGGAGCCGAAGATAAGATCGATGGACTGCTTGATGTGCTGCGTCCGTATGGTGTGATGGAGATGGTGCGCACCGGCATCGTCGCGATGCGGCGCGGGGCGAAGTCTCCGGGGCCGGTGGCGTCGGCCAGCGTCATGTTCCACGACGCGAACGGTCAGGACGTGTCGTACTCGGTTTAACTCTCTCGGTCTAACTCCCCCGGTGTAGACTCTTTCGGATGGACTCGCCGAGTGCTCCGGCTGTTCAACCCAAAGTCACCGATTGCCATGTTCACCTGGCCGCGCTCCCCTGCGGAGGCAATGGCTGCTACGTTTCTCCCAAAATGCTGCGGAGTCCTTTATTCAGATTCCTAATCTGGCAGCAGGGGCTCGACCTTAAGCAGGCGGAAAAATCAAACGCCAAGTATGTCGCGAATCTACTGGCCGAATTACGCGGTTCGCACAAGGTGGGACGCGCGGTGTTGCTTGGCATGGACGGCGTCTACGATTCCGCGGGGAAGCTGGACGAACAATCCACCGAGTTTCTCATCTCGAACGACTATGTTCTGAATCTCGCACGCGAGTATCCCGACGATTTCTGGGCGGGCGCCTCAGTGAATCCAGAGCGCCGTGATGCCATCGACGAACTGCAGCGCTGCGCGGATTCCGGCGCGAAACTCATCAAGTGGCTGCCCAATGCCCAGCAGTTCGATCCCGGCGACCGGCGTCATATTCCCTTCTACAAAGAACTCGCGCGGCTGAAAATTCCGCTGTTGAGTCATGTCGGATTCGAGTTCAGCCTGATCGGAACGGACCAGTCGGCGGGCGATCCGAACAAATTGCGCGTCGCGCTGGACGAAGGAGTCACGGTGATTGCGGCACATGGATGCAGTCACGGCCTGATTTTCTCCGAGAAGTTCTACAAGACATTTTTGGACCTGGCGCACGGGTACGAGAATTTTTTCTCCGATATCTCCGCGCTCAGCCTGCCCAATCGGCTGGGAATGTTGTTCCGGTTGCGACGGCATCCTGACCTGCATCACCGGCTCTTGTTCGGCACCGACTATCCCCTTCCCGTTTTTCGGCTGGCCTGCTATGGGCGCGGAGGGTTGCGTGGGAGTAAAGTACTTGCGACGAAGAATCGGTTTGACCGGCATCATGCTCTCTGTTCGGAACTGGGGATCGGGTTCGGCTCGCTCGACAGCATCGTGCAGCAGACTTCGTAAACACAACAGCGGTTGCCGCGCAACGATCTGAATCTTTGGAGGAATCCCTTTTATGAAAAAGTTCTGTTGGACCCTTGCACTGGTCATCGCCGCTGCCGTTTTGACAATGCCGGTCTACGGTCAGGACGCTGCGAAAAAAGATACACCGCCAAAACCGGCCGTCGGCCCCTCGCAGGCCTTGCTCGACACATGGAACGACATCGGACGAAAGTTGATCGCTATGGCGGAAGACTTTCCCGAAGATAAGTACGATTTCAAGCCGACACCGGCGCAACGCAGTTTCGCGGACCAATTGCTTCATGCCGCGGGCGCGAATTACTTTTTCACCAATCCGGCGACCGGAAAGAAAATGCCCCCTGGTGAAGATCCCAAGCGCGTTGACTACAAGACGAAGGCGGATATTGTTGCCTTCGTGAAACAGTCGTTTGCCGATGGAGCCGCCGCGATCAAAGCGAAAGGCGACAAGGGGATGAGCGACCTGATCGTGGATCCGTTTGCCAACCAGCAGACACGGGTTTCGGATATGGCGTGGGGCCTGGTGGAACACGACGGCGAACACTACGGCCAGTTAGTGGGATATTACCGGATGGCGGGATTGGTGCCGCCGGAGTCGAGGCCGAAGAAATAGGTTCGTATACCCCGCGGCGAACGTCCTGCATCCCGCGCGACGGGCTGACATCGGGCTCTAGTGTGCTTTGGCGGCGGTTGATTTTGCCGGTTCTTGGCACTAGACTTTCCATTCCACGCAAGTCAGCAACGGGTTATCCGATCGGATACTTGGAGGCCTAGATGAGGCAGTCACGGCTGGCAATCTTTGCGACGCTGATGTTGGCCGTGCTGTTGTTGCCCAGTTGTGGATTCAAGCGCAAGCTGGTGTCCATCACCATGATCCCCGACAAGGCTACGCTGGGCGGTCCCGGGTTGACTTTGCAATTCCAGGCTATTGGAAACTACGTTCATCCGCCGGACAGCCGCGACATAACCGACTCCGCGACGTGGACGTCGGCGGCGAGCGACGTAGTGTCCGTGGACACTCACGGTCTGGCAACATCTGGAGAAGGCTGCGGCACTGGCATCACGATTACCGCCACCGCCCATAGCGATCCTAACGACTCGTCCAGCGGCATCGTGATCGGAACGGCGGCAGTCGATGTGACCTGCCCCACTCCTCCTCCTGCTCCCTAGAGTTCACTGATCTTCCAGCAGCTTTCCGAGTGTAGGCTTGTACTTCTCCGGCTTGGATTTCTTCGCCAGCACGAGGCGCGATGGCTTGGGGCTCCCCACCCGTTCGCGAGCCATTTCCCGGACCGCTTTGCTCGCAGTGAAGGTTTTCTTCTTTTTCTTTTTGGCCGCCATCAGGGCATCTTCGCACTGCAACTCGCAAAAGTGCAATAATCTCAGAGTGTCGATGGGCAGCCCGGGAATGTTTGCAATTTCCGCGAGACTGTCGCCCAAGAACTGAGACCTGACCTTCATGGATGAGCGTGAATTTTTTGACGAGCGGCCGGACAAGAAACCGGCGACCTTGAATTGCCCGCATTGCCACCAGCCCGGCGAGTATGAGATCCAGTGGCTGGTGCGCACCAAGAAAAAAAGTCTGCCTCCCCGCGCCGACGACCGCGACCGCGCGAAGTTTGCAAAGGCGCAGTCCTACATGCTGCGGCGTGACGACATGATGGTCTGCAAGAATATCCGCTGCCGGAAGCGGTTCGAGATCACGGGTGTGCAGAGCGTGGCGTTTCTGGGGTAGCGCCGTAGTGAATTAGCGGGCAGAAATACTTGCGGCCAGGCGCCGGACGCTGTGCAGCAGTTGGCTCAGGCTGTGTGTTGCGGGCGCCGAGGCTGGTCGCTTTGCGGGAGCATCGCTAAAGCCCTCGCGTTCCATCTGCTGGGCTGCTGCTGCGTACCGGCGCGTGCTGCCTTCGTCCATGCCAAGAAAACGAAAAGCCTGGGCGAGCGGAACTCCATCGGCACCGGTCTGCAGGTATTCGATTTGCGCGGTGACCTTTCCGAATACCGTGTTCAGGATCAATCCACCCATGGTCCCGCCCGGGATCGGGCCCTTGGCAAGTACCGCCGACCCTCCGGTGAGCGAAAGCCTTTGAATCACTCCCACGAACTTAGCCTCGTCGACCGAGAAAATCGCGCGTTCGTTGTTAGGGACGCGAATACGGGGCGCGCGCGTGCGCTTTGCGGGCGGTTTGGGTTTCGGTGCCACGGGTTTCTGAGCCACGCTCCGAGCATCGCAACCGGCCACGCTGCGGTCAAGGTTACTTCCGTGCCAGATGATGTCCCGCCGGGAGGGGGAGCCATCTGTGCTCACTTCCTCGCACGCCTCCCCGCGATTCGTGCACCGCGATCGCGCTCATTTATACTGACTAGTTTTCCTGTGCTCTGCGAAGGCACAGGGCTGGAGTCGATTTGTGAAAATTCTGGTCTGCATGAAGCAGGTCCCGCAGAAAGACGCTCCCCTCAAGCTCAATGAGGCGGGAACGTGGATCCGCGAGGAGGTTTCCTACGAAGTGAATGAGCCGGACGCGTACGCGCTGGAAGAAGCGCTGCGGCAAAAGGAAAAGCACACCGGTGAAGTGGTCGTAGTCACGGCCGGTCCGGCGCGGGCGCAGCAGGTATTGCGGGAAGCGCTGGCCAAGGGTGCCGACCGGGCGATTCATCTCGAAGGCGACGGTTTTGTCGGACTCGACGCTTACAACACGGCACGCGCCATCGCGGCCGCCATCAAAGACGAGACCTTCGACCTTGTTTTTACTGGGCTGCAATCCGACGACTACGGCTACGCCCAGACGGGTGTAATCCTGGCGGAGATTTTGGGATGGCCGCACGCGACCATCATCATGCAGATCGAAAAAACGGACGGCGGCATTCGCGTGAAACGCGAACTGGAAGCAGGCTTTTTTCAGTTCGTGGATGTGCCGCTGCCCGCTGTGCTGACGATCCAGTCCGGTATCAACAAGCTGCGCTACGCGACGCTGATCGGGATCAAGCAGGCCAAGAACAAACCCATGCGGAAAGTAGCAATGTCCGAAGTCCAGTCGGCAATTGGGGACAATTTGCAGAAGATTGAAAAATTGTATGTGCCGCAGAAGTCGAAAAACACAGAATTCCTGGAAGGGCCTCCGGCGGAAGTGGCGAAGAAGTTGGTGGAGAAGTTGAAGAACGATGTGCGGGTGCTGTAAGCAAAGCAGCTCTCAGCTGTCAGTTCTCAGCTCTCAGGTTAGAGAACGGGTTTGCTGAGAGCCGAGAGCGAGCTTAGAGCTGACAGCTAGGAATGAGAACTTTTTATGGCTGACACGATTCTGGTAGTGGTCGAACAGCGCGAAGGCAAACTGAACCGCGTTTCCTGGGAGACGATTGCTGCAGGGCAGGCCATCGCCGCTGATATGGGATGGACGTTAGAAGCGGCCGTCGTGGGTTCCGGCGTTTCGGCGATCGCTGGCGAGGTGGCGGCGAAGAAACTGGCGAAAGTCTATGCCGTGGAATCGACCAGGCTGGAACCGTACACTCCCGATGCATTCGCCGCCGCACTGAAACAATTTCTTGAGAAGCACACTGCCCGGGTCGTCCTGATGCCCCACACCTATCAGGTTCGCGACTTTGTGCCCAAACTGGCTACTGCGCTGGCAAGTACTGCCATCAGCGACGTTGTGGGCTACAAACACGAAAGCGGCAAACTGCTGTTTACCCGCCAGATGTTTCAGGGAAAGTTCGTTGCCGATGTGAGCTTCACTGGAACAGGTCCGTGCTTCGTGACCTTCCAGAACGGCTCATTCCGCGCCGACAAGGTTGAAGCTGGGGCGTCCGCGGCACCGGTTGAGACGGTGAACGTTGAGATTCCGGACCGTGCGGTGCGCAACAAGCCTCAGGAAATTTTCAAAGAAGCGAAGCAGGCGGTGGACCTGACGCAGGCCGAGATTATCGTGTCGGTCGGACGGGGCATCAAGGAACAAAAAAACATCGATCTCGCGAAGCAGCTGGCTGACGCGCTGGGCGGCGAACTGGCAGCGTCACGGCCGATTTGCGACAACGGATGGCTCCCGATGGACCGCCAGATCGGGTCATCGGGACAAACGGTCGCGCCGAAGCTTTACCTCGCCTTGGGAATTTCCGGGGCCATCCAGCACATCGTCGGGATGAAAGGCGCGAAGAGCATCATCGCGATTAACAAAGATTCAGAGGCACCGATTTTCGAGATCGCGGACTACGCGGTGGTCGGGAACTTGTTCGACATCGTGCCGCCGCTGATTGAGGAAGTGAAGAAGGCGAAAGTCTAGAAATTTCCTAACTGCCGCAAGAGTTAGGTGCTACGATCCGCGTCTGGTAAACGACTAAGCGCTGTGCTACATGCCCCTGCGGGTCAATTTGGACGACTTCGGCTTTGCGGCGCACTTCCCAGCTGTTCACCCCTACTTTTTTGCTCGATCCGCTGAGGATAAGCTGATACGTGTGATCGGGGTCCAACGATTCGAGTGTGATTGATCCGGGGCGCGCCAATTCGCCTAGAGTTGGAGGCTCTTTTCCTTCCTTCCGATAGTCGAAGCGACGCTCGCGATCCTTATCACATTCCGCGGGGCCTGTTTCTTGCGGACTCGCGATTTCAACGAGGCATTTGTTGAACACTTTGTCCCATCCGGAGATCACGACGCTGTCCGGCGCGCAACTCATCGCGTGCACTTGAAAATCTGGCAACGTCACCCGAGCTGTGACTTTTATGCTGCTATCCGAGCCAAAGCGCACCAGATTGAGGATATGACCGGAAACCCGGGGAGTGACCCCCTCGCGCACTTCGAAGGCTACATAGCCCTTGCCAGTGCAAAAATATCCGTCGCTATCTGCGTGAGACGGAACCGAAAACACCAGGACGATCCCTATGAGGAGCGCTGCAAGGTTAGCTTGGCGTTTCATCCCATAAACGTACGTCAATGAGATGTTCCGCTCAAGATTACGACAGGCGTGACCGGGACGTTCCGCACGTGACGGAGTGTCTCGGAGTTCGTGACCGGGAGAGGCAACTGGAAACCTTCTTGTTGTGGTATTTCTGGCTTACGAGCCTGCGGCGAAGCCGCCCAGGTGGGCCATCGTCATGCGCAGATACTTGTAGGGATTGACTGGCGTTTCGTTGATGCGGACTTCGTAGTGGAGGTGCGGACCGGTGGAGCGTCCGCTCAAGCCGACGTAGCCGAGAACGTCTCCGCGATGAATATACTGGCCGCCGGCGATTGCGAAGCTGGCGAGGTGGCCGTAGCGGGTGGTGATGCCATGTCCGTGGTCGATCACAACAGCGCGTCCGTAGCCGCCCATGAAATCGGCGAAGGTTACGGTGCCGTCGGCAGGGGCTAGTACCGGCTGTCCGACTACGGCGGAAATGTCCACGCCGGAGTGGAATGCGCCTTCCCCGTTGAATGGATCGATGCGTTCGCCAAAAGAGCCCGTAATCTGGCCTTCAACCGGCCACAGATTCGGCGCGGAATTGGCGCGCACCCAGTCGGCGGTGGTGGAATTCTTGGTCAGGCCTAACGAGATTCCGACCGTGGCAGCTCCCGACATCGCGGTGTGCTTCAGGGCATAGAGCTGGTCCATCGAGGAATGCAGCTGCCCGTCTTCAATCTGGACGGTTGAGGCATTCATCAGGATGGGGTCGGACTTCAGTCCGTAGAGAGTGGAAACTTCGCTGGCGAGCGATCCGAGCGATGCGACCTGGATATCGCGCTCTTTCGCGACCTGCTCGAGGCGC
>DATMNN010000075.1:0-16017 GCA_035569025.1 Terriglobales bacterium | reverse complement strand
ATAGGGCCTTACCCAACTGCAGAAAAACCTACTCGCGACCCGCATCTTGACCCCGGCGGCTAAAGCCGCCATAAAAAACAAAGCGCTTATCGCAGCGCTTAAAGCGCAGCGCCACCCAAGATCATTTGACAGATCGATCCTTCACTCAGCCTGTTAGGTGAGATCTCGCGTCAGCTTCACGAGCTTCGCCGCGGGCTTGTGCCGACACTGCGCGCTTCGACGGCGTTCACCAACGCTTTGGTGGTGCGAACTTCGATGCCGCGGCGGGAACCGGCACGCAGAATGGGGCCGGCAATCGCATCCAGTTCTGGCGGGTTGCCCCGTTCCACATCCTTTTGCATCGAGCTGCGCATACCATACGGCGCCCTGCTCATCCTCGCAAAAACAACGTCCGCATCGACCTTCGCACCCTCGGCCGCCGCAACGGCGCAGGCGTCGCGGACGCAGGATTCCCACTCCGCTTTCCACTCGGGATTGCTCATCACGCCGCCTACCGGTTGATCAAATGCAGTGGTTGCCAATGCGATCGGCGCCAGAAAGACGATTTTGGTCCACATCAGCGTGACCTCGTCGTCGACGAAGTGGCACTCGAAGCCGGTCTTCTGCAGTTGTTGGAGGGTGGAACCCAGTAACGGCTGCCCGGCAGAGGACACGTTCAATATCGCGAATGGCGAGCGGTGCGCGAAGTGTCCAGGGGCAACGCGCTCGGATTCGACTGCGATGGTGGCAGCGATCACGCACCCGTCACCATATCTTTTTCGCAGCAACGCGAGATGATCGATGCCGTTAAGGAGAGGAACGATGGCGCCGACCGAGGCCGGATGCGTTACCGTGGCGAGCGAATCCTGCAATTGCGTGGCTTTGACTGCAATCCACAGCACATCGACAGGTGGTACCTCGGCGCTGCGGGCCACGGGCACGGCAAAGTTTCCGAAAGGACTTTCAAGCTTTAGCTGTTCGGGGTAGGACGCGAGTGACTGTGGCTTTACGACGGCGGTAACTGAATCGCCCAATCGTGCGAGATTGGCGCCGATTAGGCCTCCGACACCGCCTACACCGAGAATCGCATGTCGAAGAGAAGGCATGCGGCTATTTCTTCAGCACCGAGACCGGCACGCACTCGAGAATCTCAGCTTCGCTCAGCGTGTGGTCGCTCTGCTTGGCGCGCTGGTAGATGCGGTCGACAATGTCATCGGATGCCGGGATGTTGTGCCGCTCCAGCCAGAAGAGCACGTTCGACTTGCCGCTCATCGGGCCGACGTCGATGATCTGGTCGAGCCCGAACACGTGGGAGGGCACTCCGGAGTAGACCGTGTTGGCCAGCACAATGTCATTCTTGTGATAGGCCTTGATGATCGCCGCCGCATGCACCCCGGTCGCGGTGCGGAATGCATCATCGCCGACAACCGGATAATTGCGCGGGATTGGCACTCCGGTCGCGCGCGATACCGCCTCGCAATATTCTTTCAGCTTGGTCAGGTCCTGCTGATCCCAGGGCGCGATGCCCATCAGCTTGAGGTTGACCAGCATCTGATCGATCTGGGTGTTGCCGACGCGCTCGCCCAGACCGATGGCGCAGGCGTGCACGCCATGTGCCCCAGCAATGATCGCCGCCATGGAGTTGGCAATCGCCAGTCCGCGGTCGCTGTGACCGTGCCAGTCGACGCGAATCTTCTCGCCTGAAGGTTTGACGACCTCTGCGATCACGAATCGCACGAGGGCCAAGGCTCCCATCGGCGTGGCATGGCCGGCGGTGTCGCAAATACAAATCGCGCGCGCGCCACATTCGATCGCCGCCGCGTATAGTCGCTTTACGGTCTCGGGATCGCAACGGCTTGTGTCCTCGGTGACGTACATGACGTCGAGTCCGAGGGAAACCGCGTACTTCACCGCCTTCTCGGTTGTCTTCAGCAGGAAGTCATCCGTCCAGCCTTCGGTGAAGCGACGAATCGGACTGGAGCCGATGAACGTTGCAGCCTCAATGCGCAGCCCGGTCTTCTGCACGATTTCAGCGATCGGCCGAATGTCGTTCTCGTGCGTGCGCGCGGCACAGTTGGCCTGAATCTTCATCTTGTGCGCGGCTATCTCGCGGGCCAGCGCAGTAACGGCTTCGATGGCGCGTGGCCCCGCTCCGGGTAAGCCCAGGTCGAGGGAATTGATCCCGAGAGCCTCCATGAGATGAAGAATTTCAATCTTCTCGGAGATGGAAGGATCGCGCACCGAAGGCGACTGCAGGCCGTCGCGCAGGCTCTCATCGTTGAGCAGAACCGGTCCCGGAGGCTTCAGTCCCGGCGGGAAGTTCTTGTTCCAGTCGTAAATGAGGTCGGAGGTGTTCATGGCGAGCAATGAGCGGTGAGCAATGAGCTATGAGCAAAAGCTCCCGCCCAATAGATTTCCAGTTCTCCCAGTCCAGCGAGTGCACGGTGGCGATTGCTCACCGCTCAGAACTCATCGCTCAAAGCTACTTTTCCTTCGGCGGCAGCGTCAATCCGAATACCGAGATCATTCCCGTGCCCGCGACGTTGACCTTGCTCTCTCCAGGAGTGGGCAGGTACAGCGCCTTGCAGTTTTCGCAGCGATACACTTCGGCGTTCGGACCCCAGGCCTTCTCAACGTCACCACAAGCGCGTTCGACCACGTCGGTCTTATAGGACCAGAGCTTTAGATGCCCGCCGCAGAACTTTCCTTTGGCATCTTTTTCATTGCACGCACGCTGTCCCTGCTTTTTGATCTTCACCTTATGGTTGGGAAGCTGCGGGATATTCTCGGAGCCGGAAGTGGTCACTTCGCCAGTCGCCAAAGGACATACCCTCAATTCGAGCGGGGCTTTCGCGCCGCCGGATTCGGCCTAATGCGCTCATTGTAACCGAAAACTTCTGAGCGATGAGCAGTGAGCATTGAGCGGTGAGCAATCCAACTTTACTCATTGCTCATTGCTCATAGCTCATTGCTCGTCGTCGTCTTTGATCTGCTAGGCTGATAAATTCATGATCACGATCGTTTCCGGCCTGCCGCGCTCGGGTACTTCTTTAATGATGCAGATGCTGGTTGCGGGAGGAATGACGCCGCTTTCTGACGGCGAGCGCACGGCCGACGCCGATAATCCTCGTGGATATCTGGAATGGGAACGCATCCAGCAACTTCCTAATGATCCCGGCTTCATTGCCGAGGCCGAGGGCAAGCTCGTGAAGGTGATCTCGCGGCTTCTGCTGTCGCTGCCTTCCAATCATGAGTATCGAGTGATCTTCATGCAGCGGCCGCTCCCGGAAGTTTTAGCGTCACAGGATCAGATGTTGCGCCGGAGAGGGACGTACAAAGAGGGTGCGAATCCAGCCGCGATGGCTGCCGCCTTCGAAAAGCACTTGCGCGAGGTCTATGCGTGGCTCGACGGCAGGCCTTACGTTAAATCGATGCGAGTGTCGTACCACGAGGCCTTAAGGCAGCCGGAAGAAGCCACCCGGAAAATTTCCGAGTTCCTGGGAGTTTCGCTGAACATGGAACTCATGAAGCGGCAGGTCGACGCATCCCTCTACCGCAATCGAACGGTCTGAACCGTTGTGTAGCCCCGGACGCCTTCGTCCGGGGTTGCGCGCAGCGCGCAATGCGGGCGCCGGGTGCAAAACAAATAGCTGGAGTCTACCGGATGCCGGCACGCTCCCCTTCGCTTCGTTCAGAGTCGCGGGGCGGACGAGGCGTCCGCCCCTACACAAACTAGAACTCACGTTTCGGCGCGACCTGATCCGCGCCGACGCGTCCGGCATGAATCTCGGCTTTGAAGTAGTTTTCCGCTTTCACCGGGGCGCCCGCCATCCTTCGCAGAATGCCGATCTGTCCGCTGTGGGTGAACGCATCGGCGACCGGCCCCTGAAACAAATTCTCCAGCGACGCCTGCAGTGGCGCGCCGGACGCCAGATAATCGTCGAATTTCTTCACTGCCGCGAAGAACCGATTCACCTCGTCATCCCATGGCAGCGGCTTGGAGTCATTCCATTTGCGTTCGCCGTTGGCCATCGACAATCCCCAGTCCATCAAATCGCCGATGTGCGCCAGGATTTGCTCCGGGGTGCGCGCACCACTACCCGCTTCGAATTCTGCGAATCCGGCGGGCGCGTTACGCAGCGTCTTCCCGCACCGGTAAGCAAGCGTGGCTAAAGTGTGGCGAAATAAATGACGTTGGGCGTGGAATTCGGTCGGCTCGCTCATGGGCATCCAGCTTACACTGAAGCATGGAGGCGCAACACATGGGGAAGAAGGCAAGTCTTTCGGGAGAGGCCGGCCCGGAAAAATCACTCGTGGCTCGCCCGGGCGCTGTCAGCCGGGTCAACGCCGAGTACTACCGATGGGGACACGAGTGCGATGCGTGGCATCTGGTCAAAGATCCGCAGTTGACGGTAATCGAGGAACTCATCCCCCCAGGCGCGGCCGAGGTGCGGCATTATCACAAGAAGGCGCAGCAGTTTTTCTATATTCTCTCGGGCGAGGCGATCATGGAAGTGGAGGGTGATCCCGTGCTCGTGCCCGCGGGAAGCGGAATTCGCATCATGCCGGGCGTGCGCCACCAGATTCGCAATCCTTCCTCGAGCCCGCTGCGCTTGCTGGTGATCTCGCATCCACCGAGTCACGGCGATAAATTCGAGGTGCCAGTTTCGTAGCGTCGCTGAGTCGAAGGAATACCGGCCCCTGCTTATAACCGCTTTCTCAGAATCGTTCCGGTCGCGCGGAGCGCGCCGCGCACACGCGTCAGCAGTCCGCTGGCGAATTGCATATCCAGGAAGCCTTCCATTTGGCGGCGGAAATCCTCGCCGTATCCGTGCCACCAGACTTTCTTCATCCCCGGCAGGCGGTCGGTATCCAGGTATTTCACGCGCACCATCTCCTCCAGTCCGAAGCGACCGTGAGTACGGCCCACACCGCTGGCTTTCACACCACCGTGCGGCGCCTCGCTGATGCCGAAGCAAGAAATCACGTCATTCACCATGACCGTCCCGGCGTGAATGCGGCGGGCTACGCGCTCTCCGCGTTTCGGATCGCGCGTCCACACACTGGCCGCCAATCCATATTCAGAATCGTTTGCCAGGCGCACAGCTTCGTCGACGTCGTCGCACGCCATCACCGGCAGCACGGGACCGAATGTTTCTTCGCGCATGATGCGCATGTCGTGCGTCACATCCGCTAACACCGTAGGAGCGTAGTAATTTGGCCCCAACTCTGGCAGGCGCGTGCCACCTGCGAGAACCCGCGCTCCGCGTGACTTCGCGTCTTCCACGTGCGACTCCACGATCCGGACCTGCCGCTCCTGAATCATCGGTCCCACATCCGTGTGTGGATCCATGCCGTTGCCCACGCGCAGCTTCTTCGTCTTACTTGCACATGCCTGGGCAAAGGACTCGTACAAACTACGATGCACGTAGCAACGCTCGACCGACAGGCAGGCCTGCCCGGCGTTGACGAAAGCTCCCCAAACCGCAGCACTCGAAGCTACATCGACGTCGGCATCATCCAGCACCAGCATGGGATCTTTCCCACCCAGTTCGAGGACCATTGGAAGCAGGCGATCGGCGGCGGCGGCGGCGATCCGCTTGCCGGTACCAACGCTTCCCGTGAACACGAGCTTGTTGATGGGTGAATGCACCAGAGCCGCTCCGGCCGGCCCCTCGCCCACTACCACCTGAAACACGTCCTCGGGCACACCGGCCGCACGCAGCAGAGAGGCCAGCTCCAGCGCCACCAGCGGCGTAAGCTCCGAGGGTTTTAGCACCACGGCGTTTCCTGCGACCAGCGCCGCCAGCGTCTCCGTCGCCGGAATTGAAAACGGATAGTTCCACGGCGAGATGATTCCGATTACGCCGTGCGGTTCGCGAACCAGCCATCCGCGCTTCAGCTTGGTAACCAGATTGCCGTGGGGGACAGGTTCATCGCGAAGCAAACTGAATGCGTTGTGAATGAGGAATCGCGCGGCGTCGAGAACAACGAGCACCTCGGTGACGAGTGCCTCCGCCAGAGGTTTCCCCACTTCACACGTAATCGCCGCCGCTACCTCTGACTTCCTCTCGTAAAGTTTTCTCTGAAACTCACGCAAAACGGCGGTGCGGTGCTGCAGACCAAGATCGGACCAGACTGCTTGCGCAACGCGCGCACGCTCCACAGCGGCAGCAACCTCGGTTTCTCCGGCGCAATCCAGTTCCCGCAGCACTTCGCCGGTAGCGGGATTCACCGACGAAATCCTTCGAGCCGCAATTTGCAGATCGGTCGCCATGAAGTAATGGTATTCCCCAGAAACGTAGCTGGCTACGTCTCTTGTCTGGAGCTTCCTTACGGGAAAATAGCCGAGCGCAAATTTTGTGGGGACAGCCGCCTTCGGCTGTCCGTCGCCCGAAGGGCGACTGTTTTTGACTGTGCTGCTGCCCATGAAAGCAATTTCTTCTTACTCGATATGTCCGTCATCTCAGCTCGAATTTCCGCTGCAGGGGGCAAAGACGGCCGCTCGTGCGGCCGGACAGACGAAGGCGGCTGTCTCCACAAAATTCTTGGCCCCTAGTAATCGACGTGGACCAAATACAGCCCCGACGCTGGTGCGGTCGCTCCCGCGGCCGACCGGTTGCGTGCTTCCAGAATCCGCGTCACGTCATCGGCATGCAGCGTGCCGCGGCCCACCAGGATGAATGTTCCAACCAGATTGCGCACCATGTGGTGCAGAAATCCGGAGCCGCTTACCGTGTAAATCAATTCCTCTCCTATGCGTTCCCACGTTGAAGAGAAGATCGTCCGCACATTTGAGACGGGCTCGCCTTCCCGTCCCCGCTCCGGATCGACCGCGGCGAACGAGGTGAAGTCGTGCTCTCCGACAACCAGGCCTGCGGCACCGATCATTGCTTCCTCGTTTAACGGGTATGGGTAATGCCACACATACCGCGCCAAAAATGGCGGGCAGATCGTCTCTCGATAGATCCGGTAGCGATAAGTCTTTCTTCGCGCCGAGTGCCGCGCATGAAACCCCGCCGGCATTTCTTTCACATCAAGCACGCGTATCGAAGGCGGCAGGATATCGTTCAATGCTTTCAGGAAATTCTCCGTTGGGACCGACGACGATGTGACAAATGTCATAACCTGAGCCAGCGCGTGCACTCCCGCGTCGGTGCGTCCCGAGCCTTGTGGCAATACTTTTTCGCCCGTGATTCGTCCAATGGCTGAGGCGAGCGTCCCCTGCACCGTCACTGCGTCAGGCTGGACCTGCCACCCGGAGAATTCCGCCCCATCATAGGAAAGGATCAATTTGAGATTGCGCCGGCGAACTTTAGAGTCCGGCGGGGGCGCCGAATCATCGAAATCATTTAAATCCATTCAGGGATCTCGTTAAACGGATGCGGCGGAAGCGATTTCGTGTTTCGGTCAGCTATACTAAACGGTTTCCACAGAAACCTGGCTTCGATCTTGGACGCTCCAGTCGAAGCTCGGCCTCGAAACGCTGCAGTCCGCAAAACCGAAGGCAACAAGGAAGGTCCTTGTTTGTCCAGCTTTCCGGAACCTTCCGCCGCTCCTTTGCGTACCAATGCCTGAGTAGAGATTTTGTTTCAGGACGATTGCATCGGGCAGAACCTGTTTTTTTCGTAACCAAGCATTAATCAACGTGGTTTTTACGATCGGAGATGAGTAGATGCCATTTGCACCTATAACCTCGACCATCCGGCTCGCCACCACGGCAAGTCTATTCGCAACGCTGACCATGGCCTGTTGGGCACAGGAACCGCCCGCGGCGCCAACGCCGCAGAATACTCCCGAAGCCAAGCCGGTTCCGGCGCTGAACTACAGCAAGCCGGTGAGGCACTTTCCCAACCCCATTGGCCCCTATACCTCGCGACGGGTTGACCCGCCGAATCTGGCGAACACGGCGCGTATCGACTCTCTGATGCGCGAAGGCAAGCTCTATCTGTCGGTAAATGACGCCATCGCCCTGGCGCTTGAGAACAATCTTGATATCGCGATCGCGCGCTACACCCTGAACATTGCCGACACTGATGTGCTGCGTGCCAAGGCCGGCGCTCAGATTCTGGGCGTGAATGTCGGCATCGTGCAGAACACTCCGGGCGGCGGGGTCGGCGGCATCGGAACGCAGGTCGGTTCCGGTACCGGCGGAACTAGTCTGGGCGCTGGCGGGGCCGGTGTGGGCGTTGGTGGTATCGTCGGTTCGACGGCTGGCGGTCTATTCGGTCCGCTCATCACGAGTTTTGACCCAATTCTGACGGGATCGTTTCAGAGTGATAAATTCCACATCCTCCCGTCTAGCACCTTTAGCCCTGCTTCGCCGCAAAACACAACCACCGCCAATTTTCAGTACAATCAGGGGTTCCAGTGGGGAACCAACTTGTCGGTTGGTTTCAATAACAGTCGCACCTCGGTCGGTAACGCTCCTTTCCAACCACTGAGCCCACAGTTGAATTCCAATTTCCAGTTCAAACTGACGCAGCATCTGCTTCAGGGATTCGGGTTCGCACCCAACACGCGCTTTATCCGTCTAGCCAAGAACAACCGTGAACTTTCCGATGTAGCATTCCGCCTGCAGATCATCACCACCGTCGATCAGATTGAAAACATGTATTGGGATCTGGTCTATGCCTATGAAAATCTGCGGGTGAAGCAAGAATCTTTGAGCTTCTCGCAGAAGACCTTTTCTGACACGAAGAAGCAGGTGGAGATCGGTAGCCTCGCGCCGATTGAAGCTGTGCGGGCACAAAGCACGGTCGCAGCCGATGAGCAGGCATTGACGGTTGCGAAGACGAACCTGCAGTTGGAACAGTTGATCATGAAGAACGCACTCAGCCGCACACTTCACGATCCGACGCTGGCAAATGCCGATGTGATTCCTACTTCGACGATGGAAGTTCCGGAAAACGAGCAAGTTCAACCAACCGAGGAGCTGGTGAATGAAGCGCTGCAGCACCGGGCGGAGCTTATCGAGTCGCGGATTCAGTTGAACAGCCAGCAGGTCAGCAACCAAGCACTGCACAGCGCTCTGTTACCAACTTTGGATGCATACGCCTACTACGGCGGCTATGGATTGGGCGGATCGCAGAATCCTACCAACCTTTGCGGTAACCCGGATAATCCTGGTTTCGGTTGTTCGCCGACAGCAGCTTCGCCGATTAGCTACGCGGGAACCCTCAATCAACTCGTCAATTCCACCGCTCCCGACAAGGGGGTCGGACTGCAGCTCAATATCCCGCTGCGGAACCGGGCTGCTCAGGCGATTCAGATTCGCGGCGAGTTGGAATACCGGCAGCAGCAGATGGCGCTCCAGCAGACCGAGAACCGGGTGAGCATCGAAGTTCGCCAGGCCCAGTTCGCAGTCGAGCAAAACCGCGCCAGCGTGGCATCGGCTCAGGCTGCTGTCGACTACGCACGGCAATCGCTGGATGCCGAGCAGAAGAAATATCAATTCGGCACTTCGACCACCACTGCGGTCCTGCAGACTCGCAGCGCACTGGCAACGGCCGAATCGACCCTGATGTCGGCGATGGCTGCGTACGAGAAATCGCGGGTTGAGATGGAACGCGCTACCGGCTCGTTGCTCGATAAGAACGGCATCAGCATCGACGATGCCGCACGCGGGCAGGTCACGCGAATGCCCACCGTTCCTTACGTTGCACCCCGCAAGGAACTGCCGACCGCCACCCCCACGGCGCAACCACAACAATAGGCCTGCTTCACAAATTCGAACGCCGCTGTGCTCGCACTGCGGCGTTCTTTTCCTCACAATTCTTTACAATCCTCGACGCCTCGCAGCAAACTTCTGCCGCTAAGATGAAGAGACGCTTTTTCGCGTTCTGCATCCAACTTTGCGCTTTCTGATTTCTGATCCTGCAATGCTTTGCGCTATTTTTCCCTAGCAAGGAGAAGCTCATGTCCTTCCCGCGTCTGATTTGTGCTTTCAGGTTGGCAGTGCGGCATTCCTCTGCCGTTCTTTTGATTGCAGCCGTGCCGCTGTCGCTGGCTGCGCAACAAAGCGTACCAGCGGCACCTTCGCAGTCGACGCCTGCCGCGCCACAGCCGGAACAGGCTCGCGCCGTCCATCTGACTGACTATTCACAGCCGCGGTCGGCCTTCCCTCATATCCTGCAGCCTTATCTGCCGCGGGAACTGGCGCAACCATCGTTTGCAAATTCGTCGCGCATCGATTCCCTGATGCGAGATGGCAAGATCTATCTCTCGATCGACGACGCGATCGCGCTGGCGTTGGAGAACAACCTCGACCTCGACCTCGCCCGCTACAACCTGAACATCGCCGACGCCGACCTGCTCCGGGCTAAGTCCGGCGCGAGCATTCTCGGCGTGAATACAGGTATCGTGCAAAACACTCCCGGCGGCGGCGTGGGCGGGCTTGGCGGCACGGTCGGCTCCGGAACCGGCGGGACCACAGTTGCCGCCGGTGGCGCCGGCACCGGCACGCTCGGACTCGTCAGTTCGACCCTCGGCATCGGATCGAACATCACCAGCTTCGACCCGCTGCTGATAAGTTCACTCCAGCTTGACAAGAACGAGACGGCATCCACCAGTGTATTCAGCCCGGCGCCTGGAGGGATCGTTGCGCAAAATACCTACACTGCGAACTTTGCCTATACGCAAGGATTTCATTGGGGAACCACGCTGACTGCAGGCTTCAACAATACCCACCTGGCGACCAACAGCACCGTAAACCTTCTGACTCCACAACTGGGATCGAACTTTCAATTTCGGCTCACACAAAACCTGTTGCAGGGCTTTGGGTCGTTGCCAAATATGCGATTCATTCACATTGCAAAAAACAACCGCGAGATCTCCGACGTCGCCTTCCGACTGCAGGTCATTACCACGGTCGACCAGATTGAAAACATGTACTGGGATTTTGTGTACGCGTTCGAAAATGTTCGCGTGCAGCAGGAGTCTCTCACCTACGCGCAAAAGGCTCTTGATGACGCGAAACGGCAGGCCCAGGTCGGCACGGTGCCGCCCATTCAAGTGGTGAGCGCGCAAAGCACAGTTGCCACCGACCAGCAGAATCTGATTGTGGCGCAGAACAATCTGCAACTGCAGCAGTTGCTGATGAAAAATGCGCTGAGCCGAAGTATTGAAGATCCAGTGCTGGCGGAAGCTGACGTGATTCCGACCTCCATCATGCAGGTGCCGCAGGAGGAACCGGTCACTCCCATACAGGATTTGATCAACGACGCGATGAAACATCGCGCCGAACTGGTGGAGACGCGCATTGATCTGAACTCGCGCGACATTAACAACCGCGCCGTGAAGAATTCCATGCTGCCCACTCTGGATGCCTTTGCTTATTACGGAGGTTCTGGCGTGGGCGGAGATTTGAATTCGCAGTGTACATTCCAAGGCAACGCATGCTCACCTCCTCCGATATTTCACGGCGCGAATTCGGTGAGCTACGGCGGAACGCTCAACCAATTGGTGAACGGAACCGCTCCCGATAAAGGAATCGGACTCTCGCTGAATATCCCGATTCGCAACCGACTGGCGCAGTCGAACCAGGTGCGCGCGCAACTCGAATACCGCCAGGCGCAGGTGCGCCAGCATCAGCTTGAAAACCAGGTGAGGATCGAAGTCCGCAATGCGCAATTCGATGTGAAACAGAATCGGACCGCGGTGCAGGCAGCGCAGTCCGCTGTCGATCTGGCCCGGCAGACCCTGGAGGCGGATCAACAGAAGTTGAAGGTAGGGCTCACGACACAGGTGACCATCCTACAGGACGCCGCCACGCTGACCACTGGCGAATCGAACCTGGTTTCGGCCAAGGCAGCCTACGAAAAGTCGCGTCTTGAACTCGACCGTGCGACGGGACTACTGCTGGAACATGCCGGCATCGACATCGCCGACGCCACGCGAGGCCAGGTCACGCATTTGCCGAACGTGCCGTATGTAGCTCCGCGGCCGGATGTGCAACCTGACGCCCAGCCGATTGCGCCGTCGGCATCGATTCAGCCAGGTCAGTCCGGAGGGCAATAGAGTCTCGGCTTTCTCAGCGCTCTCTGCACGGTTTGCTCAGCGAACTCTGGGGTGAAGGTTCCTTACCGCAGAGAGCACTGAGAACTGCCGCCGAGAGCGCAGAGAAACTCCCGCCCGTAGATCGCTGATACACTACGCTGCGATGGCGACGTGGAACAGCGGGCCTTCGGCGCCGCGTGAACGACTTGAAAAAGACCCGGGCTTCCGCCGACCGGGGCTTCCAAGATTCTTTCTGTGGCTGCTACCTCTTTCCTTCGTGCTGCAGGTTGCGTCCATCGGAGTCTTTCATCAATATCGAACGCGTCCCGGCAACGACAACTTCGAGTTCGGATGGGAGATGGGCCGCATCGGACGCTCCATCGCTCAGGGGCAGGGCTTCAGCAGTCCCTATGACGGCGACACCGGACCGACGGCATGGGAGCCGCCGCTCTATCCATTTCTGATCGGCGGAGTCTTCAGGCTGTTCGGCATTTATACGCTCGCATCAGCGTGGGTGCTGCTCGGCATCAACAGCCTTTTCGCAACGCTGACGTGCATTCCTATTTTTCTGATCGCGCGCAAGACGTTCGGCGAAAGGGTCGCACAGTGGTCGGCGTATGCGTGGGGGCTGAATCCGTACGTGTGGTACTGGTCGATCCATTGGATCTGGGATACGACGTTTACGCCGTTCATCCTGGCGTGCGTGTTCCTGCTGGCATTGGAACTGCAAGACTGGCCGGGATGGCAAGGCTGGGTGCTGTTCGGCGCGCTCTACGGCATAGGCGTGCTAGCCAATCCCACGATGCTCACCTTCCTGCCCTTCTGCGGGTTGTGGATCTGGCGGCAGCGTTATCGCCGAAGCCTGGCGTCCCTCGCGGGGATTGTGATCGCTTCGGTCGTTTTCTGGACAGCGCTGTCGCCTTGGCTTGTCCGCAATTACGCGGTCTTCGGACACTTCCTTCTTCGCGACGATTTCGGGTTGCAGTTCCGTCTGGGCAACGGTCCTTACGCCGAAGGTATGCTGATGCCGTACCTTCAGCCGCATCACAACAAACTGGAGTGGGAGAAATTCCAGCAGATGGGCGAGCTTGGGTATAGCGAATCGTGTAAGCAAGAGGCCTTCTCCTGGATTGGCGCACATCCTCGCCGATTTGCAGTCATCAGCCTGAAGCGCTTCTTCTACTACTGGAACGGAGTGCCCCGAGAGAGCAATAGCGTTTCGCCCGTGGACTTCCGCACGTCGGCGTTTCTGGCAACTTCGGTGCTGGCGCTATTGGGACTAGCCCGCGCTGTCCGACAGAAGCGGCCGACCGCCTGGCTCTTTGCCGGGCTCGTGCTCACGTATCCGACGGTGTATTACTTCGTCTTTCCGCATGCACGGTATCGGCATCCGATTGAGCCGGAGCTGGTCATCCTGATTGTGTTTGTGATTCTTGAGGCGCGGCGGCGATCCACCGGGGCTGAAGCCCGCGAGATTGAGAACGGCTGACGCGGCGCTGGAGCGCCGCTCTTCCACGGTTGCTGCAGCATACATCTCAAGGTTGAACCGGCTATGAGACAATTCCGAGTTCGCAAACACTCTGCGCCATGCAACTTTCGGTCGTCATTATCACCTGTAACGAAGAAGCTAACATCGGCCGCACGCTTGAGAGCGTGCAGGCGCTGGTCGCCGATGGCAAGGGAGAAATCA
Organism: Terriglobales bacterium; assembly: GCA_035569025.1. Lineage (GTDB taxonomy): Bacteria > Acidobacteriota > Terriglobia > Terriglobales > Acidobacteriaceae > Acidiflorens. The sequence goes on along the minus strand of DATMNN010000075.1, from coordinate 2,351 downwards.
TCGTCGTCGACTCCAGCTCAACCGATCGGACGGTGGAGATCGCGAAATCGCTCGGTGCGAAAGTTTTCGTCGAGGAATGGAAGGGCTACGCGGCGCAGAAGAATTCAGCGATCGACAAGGCGACAGGAAAATGGATTCTAAGTTTGGATGCAGACGAGGAGGTTGAACCATCTCTGCTTGAAGAACTCATGTTCCTGTTTCAAGCACCAACGACTACGGACGATTCGTATGCAAGATTCGAGCGGGTCAGAGCTCTAACTTACTTATCGACTCGACAGACGCGAAAGCAAATGCGCTTGATGATGAAAGCACAAGGAAATCCGGACTCCTTCTTCGCAGAGATGAACGGATATTTGGTGGCACGAAAGAATCTTTTTCTCGGTCGGTGGATCAGGCATGGAGGCTTTTGGCCAGATCGCAAGCTTAGGTTGTTTCGCAGAGGCACAGCCATATTCGAAGACAGACTGGTGCATGAAGATATCACTTTGACCCAAGGAATATCGGGACAACTCCGAGGCTCACTTCTGCACCATTCCTACCCGACGCTCTCTGACTACATCGAGCACATGAACCGCTACTCGTCGCTCGGGGCGGAGATGGTTGTGGCCAAAGGAAAAGTGCGCTTCAGCTTCATCAACATCGTCCTGCGGCCGGTGTTTACTTTCATCTACAACTATTTCTTCCGCCTCGGATTTCTCGACGGACGTGAAGGACTGCTGCTGCACCTTTACCATGCGGTCTACGTGTCGTGGAAGTACGCGAAAGCTTGGGAACTGAGCCGACAAAAATCTACGTTGTCATCCTGAGCGCCGACGAAGCCGACGCGAGGGACCGTACGTCGGTCGCCGCCTTCGATGCAGTAAACAGGAATTCCCACTATGGACGCTGAGCCAAGAAACCTTGCGCCTTCATCGTAGGCGGAAACCGTCGTACGGTCCCTCACTCGGCTTGACGCCGAGTTCAGGATGACATGCTGTGGTTGATGACACGCTCCGTTTGAGGCAACTGGCTCTGAAGAGACAGCAACGTATGCGTCTTCGTCTGCTGACCGACCGGTCGTTCTTACCGTGTGTTCGCGGCCTTGCTCCAATTGCGCGCCTTCCCTATCATCAAGGAAGAACTGGGGATTGCATGCAAAAGAAGCCGTCGAAACCGCAAGTGGCCGATAGTCCTGTCGCTGATGTGTTTGAAAATCGCCGCCCTTCAAAAGCCGAGAAACACTGGGCCGAGAAGACGCTCGCGCCCACGATTGAGAAAGCTCCCGAGCGGCCCATCGGCGCGCCCACCGGTGTGAATGTAGACGAGCATGGCAACGCGCGCTTCACGACGATCTCCGGTGTGCCCATTCGACGCCTCTACACGCAGGCCGATCTTCCCGCCGACTGGAGCGAAGAACAATATCTCGGCTATCCCGGCCAGGCGCCTTTCACGCGCGGAATTCACGCAACGGGATATCGTGGGAAGCTTTACACCATGCGGCAGTTCTCCGGCTTCGCTTCGCCGGAAGAAACCAACCAGCGTTACAAGTATCTGCTCGAACACGGCGGCAGCGGGTTGTCCGTCGCGTTCGATCTCCCCACGCTCATGGGCTACGACTCTGACCATCCCGCGAGCGAAGGCGAGGTCGGCAAGTGCGGCGTCGCGATTGACTCGCTCGAGGACATGGAGATTCTCTTCGGCGGCATCGATCTCGAGAATACCACGGTATCGATGACCATCAATTCACCGGCGTCGGTGCTGTGGGCGATGTATCTGGTGGTTGCCGAGAAGCAGGGCGCGGACTGGAAGAAGATCTCGGGCACGATTCAGAACGACATCCTGAAGGAATACATCGCGCAGAAGGAATACATCTATCCTCCTGCACAATCGATGCGGCTGGTGATTGACACCTTCGAGTTCGGCTCGAAATTCACCCCGCGCTTCAACACGATCTCGATCAGCGGATATCACATTCGCGAAGCCGGCTCGACCGCCTTACAAGAGCTGGCGTTCACTCTTTATGACGGCGTCGAGTACGTGGAATGGGCGCGCCAACGCGGACTTGACGTGGATGAGTTCGGTCCGCGCCTGAGCTTCTTCTTCAACGCGCACAACGACTTCTTCGAGGAGATCGCCAAGTATCGCGCTGCGCGCAAAGTCTGGTACCGGCTGATGAAGGACCGGTTTGGCGCGAAGAATGAACGCACCCGGCTGATGCGCTTCCACACTCAGACCGCGGGAGTCTCGCTCACCGCGCAGCAACCGATGAACAACATCGCGCGCGTGGCCATCCAGGCGCTGGCCGCCGTGTTGGGAGGAACGCAGTCGCTGCACACCGACAGCTACGACGAAGCCCTCGCCCTACCCACGGA
>DATMNN010000074.1:0-16544 GCA_035569025.1 Terriglobales bacterium | reverse complement strand
TTCCGTGAGGCAGTACGCGTACCACGCCATGCATTCTCTCCGAATTGCACCGGGGCTCTGGGCACCCCTTTAGATTTTTTAGCTTAGGGCTGTGCGTTTCCTACCTGGAAGAAAGTGATTGTTACCGCGAGATGAACGCCGTAAGTAGCGCTCATGAATCGATTTTATTCGAGGCTTTTGAATTTTGCAACCTTTGTTATGGGAATTGCATCCGGAAAATGCATTTTGGCGGGAAGAGCGGCAGTTAGCACTTGCCACTTGGGATTTAGCCAAAGCTCTCGGAGCAGCAGTTTTCTTTTGGTGGCTTTCACAGTTCCGACTGCTTTGGCTAAGTGCTAACTGCTAAGTGCTTTTCTTGCTGCTGCGCGCTCCTGTAGCGCGATCGTCACGGCTCGCAGCATATCGTCAGCGGGGGCTGGTTTGCCGGTCCAAATCTCGAACTGACGGGCGGCCTGGTGAACAAACATCTCGACACCCGGTATGACTGAGAGTCCCTTTGCGCGCGCGATGCGCAAGAACGGAGTTTCGACCGGGTCGTAGACCATATCGAATACCACTTTCGCTTGCATCTCGTTCTCTTTCAACGGACTTTCTGATCCGGTCATGCCGATGGGCGTGGCGTTAATAATCACGTCGAACGACATCTTGCGCAGATCGGCTCGCTTGATGGAACGAGCTTTGGCCTGACGCGCTAACTTCTGTGCCTTCACGGCGGTGCGGTTCAGGATCCACACTTCCGCCCCGCGCTCTTTCAGGCCGAAGACAGCTGCGCGGGCGGCTCCTCCTGCTCCCAGAACCAGAATCTTGGCGCCCTCGATAGTGATGCGCTGCTCCAGCGGACGAACCACACCTGCGGTGTCAGTGTTGAAGCCGTAGAGTTTGCCGTCCTGTCCGCGGACTACGGTATTGCACGCGCCGATCTTGGTGGTGTGCGCGTCGGTGTTGTCGAGATGTTCGAGGATGGCCTGCTTGTACGGCATCGTGATGCTGAGGCCGTGAAGAGGAATCTCGCGCACGCAGTACAGAAGATCCTTGAGCGTTTTGGCGTGCAGGGCGAGATAGACCGCATTTACGTTTTCGCGCCGCAGCGCCGTGTTCATGATTACGGGCGAGAGGGAATGTCCGACGGGATCGCCGGCTACGCCGTAGACGCGAGTGGCCGCATCGACCTGGTCGATGCGATAAATCGAGCGGAGTTGCTGCGCGCTGATTTGACCGGGAGCGGTTCTCTGGTCCGCACTGACTGCCGCGAACGTGAACATGCTTCCGGCGCGAACGCCCAGCACACGGCTGATAATGCCCTGTTCCCCCATGCACAATCCGATCAGCGCGTGCTTGTCGCTTTGCGTCTGCAGGAACTTCATCACGGCGACGTTATCGGACAACGTGGTCGCGGTGGTGACGATCTTGTAGTAGTCGGCTGGGACGGAGAGCATTTTCTCGAGCGTCTTTTCCAATCCGCGTGTGGCGCGAAAATCGTGAAACGAGAGAATCAGTCCGGCGCGGGTGCGCAGGCGAGCGACTACGTCCGGCTTGCAGCGCAGACCGCTTTCCAGTTCGAGATCAAGAAGCTGGCATCCTGCGGCAGCGGCCTTGGTGAGAATCTCCAACTCTGCCGCCAGTGAGCCTTTGAAGTTGCCGCCATTTTCCGAGCGGCGGCAGGTGCCGATCGCTGTCACGTACTGGTGAGTTTCGAGGAAACTCTTGATCTTTGGGAGTGCAGAAGCGGGCTGCTTCAGGTAGTCCAAGCGAAACTCAAGAAAGGGGTTATCGCGTGCCATCGTCTCCGCAGAGTTGACCAGTTCGTCGGCCGAATCGCTCGCCAGTGCCAGACAGACCCTAGGCAAACGGAGTGGCAAGAGACGGGAGGCGACGCTGTGTGAAAGAGCCAATGGCATTGTCGTGGAACGGCGCCGATATTACAGGGGCGTAAGCCCAGATGCAACAAGGGATTGACAAAGCGCTCCGCGAAAACACTTTGGGAGCAGAGCGCCTGACACCCTCGTAACCTTGACCAGTACCCCCGCGCTTGTTACCTTTCGGCTGTAACCCCTTTTCTCAGAGAGAGATAGGTCGGGGCTGCCGGACGGTGTGGCGCTTTTGACCCGGAGGTAACATGAAGAAAACAGGATTGTTAGTGCTGCTGCTGGCGAGCGCCGCGGTAGCCCAGCAGGCCGGTTCGGCCGATCCGTCGGGCATCATTTCCACCACCGGCAATGTGCCGATTGCCCGCTATCAGACGCCAACCGCTGCCGACATGTATTGCGCCGGATTCATCAGCAAGGAGCGCGTTCCTGACTCGAAATACGTGAACGGCGGCCTGCAAACCCCTAACACAACCAAGTTTACCAATGGCGAAATGATCTATTTGTCGGGGACTGGCTATCAGGCGGGGCAGGAATATACCATCGTGCGGGAGCTGCGCGATGTGAACGAATATGAATTTTTTGAAGGGCAGCGCCGGCTGATTTCGAACAGCGGGCACCCTTACAGCGAAGTCGGCCGGGTGAAGGTACTCGACGCCCGCAGCCGGAGCGCGGTCGCGGAAGTGGAGTTCAGCTGCGATCCGATTAATCCCGGGGACGTTGCGGTGGCATTCGCGGAAAAGACGGCGATCGCTTTCCATCCTCCTATTCATCTCGACCGGTTCTCCGTTCCCAATGGAAAGCTCACGGGCCGAATTCTGCTGGCCAAGGATTTCGACGGAACGATCGGTACGGGCGCGAAGATCTACATGAACTTCGGGTCGAATCAGGGAGCAAAAGTCGGCGACTACTTCCGAGCCGTGCGTCCTTACAACCTCGATCTGAAGGATCCGGTGGACTCGCTATCGTTTAAGGCCTCGACCTCCGAAGACACGCAGGCGCGTCTGCCAAAGTTCGAAGCCAAGAGGTGGACCAAGACGAACGGCCCGAACATTCATGTCGCGGACCTGCCGCGGCGAGCGGTCGGAGAAGTGGTCATTCTCACCGTTACGCCAACCACTGCCACGGGCATGGTCGTGTTCTCCCTGGAAGATCTGCATCCGGGAGACGCGGTGGAACTGGACGAGAGCAGCAACTAGGCAATCGAAAAATCCGGCACCGAACGGGGGAGAGAAATCTTCCCCGTTATTTTTTGATTTGGAGTCCGTTCGAGGTGAGCAGGGCTAGAGCGTTCTATTATTCAGCGGAACCGGTTGGCCCGTCAGGTGCCAGACCGGGAAAAAGCCGGAGATTCGGCAGGCAACGCCGGACTACCGGTAAAACATAACTTCGGACTTTCCCGGGATCATCGACCCGGCGATGACCAGGACTGCGATTAACGCGGCAAGTTCCATAAGAGGCTCCCCGAACAGATTCACCCAGCCTACTTGCTTGCACGAAAAGCGCCAGATTACCTTGGTGCGTAACCGGCGTTCTATTCGCGTTCATTCGATGAGATGCGAGCGCGAGCTTTTCTGGTTGACTAGAACTCGAAACTGTCCGACCCAGCTTGAAATCAGGTTCGATCGTCGCCGAATACTTCCGCGGTGAAGGCTTCGAAGGAAGCTCCCTTGCGCCATGCGTCGGCTGGCAGCCCTGCCTTCCGGCAGGTTTGTTGGAGAAAGGTTTCGCGATCCCATCCATGCTCGGTTGGAACCTGGGGCAGAAGAAGGCCGCGACGGCCTCCGAGCGAGACTACGAGCCCGTGGCGTCCAACCTCGACATCTTCGGGTTGAATCGCAGAGATCGCTGACAGCACGCTCAGAGAAACCTTGAGGTGTTGAGCCTGCGGGCGATCAACCGGTTGGAACCTGGTGTCCTCGAAAGCGGCCGCGCGCGCGGTTTCCGCCACGGCCAGGTAGAGAGGCGAGACGGGCATCGCATAGCCGACGCATCCCCGCAAGCTGCCGTGGAGATAGAGGGTGGTGAAGACTCCACGTGGTTCTGACAGGATCGCCGAAGGCGGCGATTTGGGCACCGCGCGATCTGTAAATGACGAAAGAATGGATTCGTGGGCGATGCGGAGGAGAGTCTGACGATCGTCTGGAGAAAGCTCGGGGAATGTGACGGAGCGGCCTCGGTCGGACTTAATGTCAGACGGCCTGAACATCGCGCTTCCTCCGCCGCGAAAGGACGAAGCTGCGGCGACGGCGCTTCTCGGACTTGCGGTCGATCCTGGACCAGAAGGCGATGAAGTAATCGACCGCAGAAACCAGCGAAAGCAGGACCATAAACCAGATCGCCAGCAAGGCAATCCAGTAGACGGGGAGGATGTAGAAGCTGAACAGCGGCCATTCGTGCCAGCGGTGCGCCAGGATCACCGCGACTACCGAGATGATCTGCACGAGCATCTTGAATTTACCGAGTTCGCTGGCCTCAATGGTGAAGCCTTCCGAAGCGGCGATCGAGCGCAGGCCACTGACGAGGAATTCACGGCCGATGATCACCACTGCCATCCATGCCGGAACCATGGCGGGATTGAATTGGACAAGTGTGACAAACGCCGCGGCAATCAGGAGTTTGTCGGCCAGTGGATCGAGCAGCATGCCGAGGGTCGTGATTTGGCCGCGTTTGCGCGCGAGATAGCCGTCAATGCCGTCGGTGATCGATGCCAGGATAAAAACGGTGGATGCCAGCAGCTCTTTCTCGCCGTTCAGGCTGGAAAAGCGCGAGCTGGAGAGAATCCAGATCAGGAGCGGAATACTGGCGATCCGGGTCAGCGTGATGGAGTTGGGGAGATTCACGCAATGGCTGCTGCTGCGCCTCAGGCGAAGCCAAAGTGATTATCCCCCACCCGGCAAGGGAAGGCAACGGAGGGAAGGGCCAGCCCCGAGGTTGCCCTCCTGGTATGGGCGTTCGTTGCAGGTCAACGCTTCTCTCGCTCAAAACTCTTGGTCCGGCTGACGGTTGCAACTTCCATCTCGTAGAACTGATACCAGCGTTGCCGGCCGGTGTTTTGGGCTTCGCGATGGCGCGCTAGATTCCGCCATTCGCTGAGCGATTCCGGATCGCGCCACCAGACAACGGTGAGGCGCTCTCCGTCCGCAGCGGTGTAGCTCTTCGCCCGGATGAAACCTGGGTTCTCCTGCACTAGTGACTGGAGTTCGGCGTCCATGGCGTCATAGTCGGCACCGGCTTCCGCCGTGAGCTTGGAACGAAATAGTATGACTTCCATCGTGTGTCACCCCGCATTGCATTGATCGACGAAGCCAGGGTGCCGATTCAATAAATGAAATGCGCAGCCTCAACACAACAGACTTAAAGAGTGAGGTGAGAGCTCACAGTAGAATCCAGGTAAGAGCTATCGAGCGGCGGACGAATTGCGTTTGACGCATGGAAGGCCGAGTCAGACTCGAATCGCGTCCAGGCCTGACTCGAAAGAGAATCTTACGATGCTTTCGCCTGGGTCAGGCTCTTGAGGAGTCCGGACGCCATGTCCATCATGCTGCTGTGGTCGGGTACCTGGCCGTTCGGAGTCAGCTTGTCGATGATTCCGGGCAGCAGTTGCGCGATCGCCGAGTTCGCCATATCCGGCGAGATTCCGGCGGCAGCGGCGAGTTCCTTCACTTTGTCGCTGCCCAGCGCCTGATGAACCTGATCGGAGGTCATCGGCGGGTTCGGGCCGGTGCTGACCCATTGCGAAACCAGGCCGCCGAGGCCTTTGTCGTGAAACGACTGCACGAGTCCGGACAAACCGCCGGGCTGATTTTGAATCATTTGCAGGATGCCGGCCGCCAGCGGATTGGAACTGCCACCCAGCATGCTGGTGGCGGCCTGATTTTCAAGATTGTCGAGTAAACCCATAAGTGCCTCCTGATTTCACCGAAGAGCGTTTTACCGCAGAGAACGCCGAGGTCGCAAAGTTCTTAGTTCCCGTTCCTAGTCTGCGATCTCGGTGTGCTCCGCGGTAAATGCCTATTTCTGTTTTGCGATGATCAAGTCCTTGATCTTCGCGTACGTGGCTGAGGGAATGATTTTCTTTCTCGTCAGGTCGGTCTTCTTCGCGTAGGGCCGTCCGTCGATGATTTTCTGCGAGTATTTCTCGCCGATACCGGGTAGTGCGTCGAGTTGATCTTTGGTTGCCGTGTTGATATCCAGCAAGTCGGCGGAGGCTGCGGCAGCTGCCGGTGCGGGCTTGGTGGTTTTGGTCTGAGCGAACGCCATGCCGCTCATCAGGCTGAGGGCGAAAATTGCGACGGCGACTTTTGCAGTCAAGCTCTTACGCATGAGGTGATCTCCTTAGTCTTTTTGGGATTCTTTGTAGCCCGCAGCCTTGGCTTCGGATTCGGTCATGAATTTACCGCTCTTCGTTTTGCCGTACCAGCGTCCACCCTTGTGATATACGCCGCTGTCGAGGTTGACCCAGACCTTGCCGCTGGATTGCGCGGCTGCGATTTCGGGACTGGAAGCCGCCGGAGTCGCTGCGGCCTTGGTCTTCTTGGGAGCAGGAGCGCTGTCCGATGCAGCCGGAGCCATTCCGCTGGAAGCGGCTTTCGGCGCCGGAGCGGGTGCGGAGGCCGGAGCTGCCGCCGGTGCGGACGCGGCCGGTGCACTGGCGGCGGGGGCGTCCGCGGCGTCAGATTTCTTCTTGTGGCTCTTCTTTGGAGCTGCGCTGCCGGAAGCATCGGCGGCCGGCGCGGTGCTCGCCGACTGATCGGCGGAGTCAGCTTTCTTCTTTTTGTGCGATTTCTTGGCCGACGCAGGGGCCGCGGCGGTGTCCGTGGAAGCGGCGGCGCTGTCGTCCTTCTTCGCCTTCTTGGATTTCTTCTTAGTGGATGTGTCGGTAGTGGAGGCCGCATCAGCAGACTTGTCGTCTGTAGTGGAGGTCGCGGATTTCTTTTTCGACTTCTTCTTTTTTGTCGTGGTGTCAGACGTCTTGGTGTCGCTGGTGTCAGCCTGCGCATTGGCTAAGGCCGGTGACGCCAGGATCGTGAACGCCAGACACACGGTCAGGGCCCACAAAGTCAGTTTGCACCTGTTCATTTGTTTCCTCGCAGTGAGAGGCAGAGGCCTCCAGAGTATGGACCGGAAATTACGTCGGTCCGCATTCGAAAGCAATCGCAGACGGATGGCGCCCAAAATCATGCCATCGGGCGGCCTTGGGGTCAACAACGAAACGGACTCGGCTGGGCGAGTCCGTTCTGAGGTTTCCTTGTCAGAAATGAAGGATCAGGCGTAGATGCCACGTTGCCGGATGGTATAGGCGACGCGATCGATTGCCAGCATATAAGCGGCAATACGGTTGTTCACGCCGTGGGTTTCGGCATAGCGCACCACGTCGTCGAAGGCGGTGATCATGATGTCTTCGAGATGCTCGTTCACGACGGACTCTTTCCAGAAGTAGCCCTGGCGATCCTGCACCCACTCGAAGTAGGAAGTGGTAACGCCGCCGGCGTTGGCGAGGATATCGGGAATGACGAAGACTTTCTTTTCGGAGAGAATGTCGTCCGCCGCGGCAGTGGTCGGACCATTGGCGCCTTCGGCGAGGATTTTGCACTTGACGCGGTCGGCGTTCTGGCTGGTGATCTGATTTTCGGTGGCGGCTGGAATCAGGATGTCACATTCCATCAGCAGCAGTTCCGCGGGGTCATATTTTTCGGCGCCGGGGAATCCGTGGATGGTACCGTTGCGCTGGCGGAACTCCCAGAGCGCTTCTGCGTCGATGCCATTCTTGTTGTAGAGGCCGCCCCCCACTTCGAGAATGCCAATCACTTTGTAACCCGCCTCGGCCATCAGGCGTGCGGCATTGGATCCAACGTTGCCGAAGCCCTGGATAATCACACGGGTGGTTTCGCGATTCAGCTTGAGCTTCTTGATGGCCTGTTCACAGACGATGAGGACGCCTCGTCCGGTGGCTTCGCGACGGCCGCGCGAACCGCCGATGTTGATCGGTTTGCCGGTGACGACGGCGGTCACGGTTTGGCGCATATGCATGGAGTAAGTGTCCATGATCCATGCCATGGTTTGTTCGTTGGTGTTTACGTCGGGCGCCGGAACGTCCTTTTCCGGGCCGATGAATTCGAAGAGTTCAGCGGTGTAGCGGCGCGTCATGCGCTCCAGTTCGCCCATCGACATTTTGTGTGGATCGCAGATGATTCCACCTTTGGCGCCGCCGAAAGGAATGTTGACGACTGCGCACTTCCAGGTCATCCAACTCGCGAGAGCGCGGATTTCGTCCAGGTTGACGTCGGGCGCATAGCGCAGGCCGCCCTTGGCCGGGCCGCGCGCGATCGAGTGCTGCACACGGTAGCCGGTGAAGACTTCAAGATGGCCATCGTCCATCATCACCGGGATATGAACGATGATCTCGCGGCTCGGGCTGCGAAGAACTTTCCAGAGGCCTTCATCGAGGTTGAGTTTCTGGGCAGCGAGATCGAAACGCGCCTCTTGTGCCTCACGTGGATTCGTTTCCTGCGCAAGATCGAGTGTCTTCATAAAATCTCCGGATGATTGCAAATGGGCACTATCCGATTGATAGGTGATAGGCCTCGCAAAGTATATTGCTGCCCCTCGGCCTAGGCAAGCCAGGGAGGCCGTAGCCGTGAGTCAGCTCGATTTTTCCGCGACAAAGAGAAAGCGGGATAGTCGCCCCTCTCTCGCAATGCGCGACGCCACAGCAAAAAACTCCTGCTGGCCTTCGTAGGTCTGGTCGCCTTCGATTTCGCGCAGATCGGTTGCCCTGGCCGCGCGGGCGGCACGGCGGCGTTCGGCGATTTCCGCCATGTTTCTGGTCACGTCTTCGTTCACCAGTAGACGTAACCCGGATTGCTCGAGCACGCGCTCGTTATAACCCCGCGGCACAAACAGGAAGAATCCGATGGAACTGCGGACGGTGATTTCAGCGTTTGTGAGTGGCCCCGTCACGGTGATGGGATCTGTGAAGAGCAATCGTCCGGCGGGCTTCAGCAGGCGAGCCCAGTCGGCGAGGATCAGCGGGCGGTTGGGCAGGTGGTTGATGGCGTCGATACAAGTGATGGCGTCGAAGCTCGCGTCAGGGAAGGGCAAGGCCGCAGTCGCGTCCGCGACCTGAAACTTTGCTCGATCGGTCATCCCGCGCTGGGCGGCCAACGAATTGGCGGTTGAAATGGCTTGCTCGTGAACGTCAACTCCAACTACAGAACAGCCGGTGCGTTCCGCGATTCGCAGCACGGGACCGCCCGATCCACAGGCAATGTCGAGCGCGGCCTTACCATGGCCAAGGTTGAGAGCGCCCAGAAATCTGTCCTGCTCGTCGGCGGTAATCCAGCTGCTTTGGCCGATGTCGTCACCGAAAGCTTCGCGGCGAATCTGGGCGTACAGGTCGGTCTGGAAGTTTCCGTAGTTGGCGTCGTAGTGACGGCTGGCATCCGGGCGTCTGGAGGGGGTCGGTTCGCTCACGTGATCTCCCAAATCGCCCGAGCATTGTATCGCTTCCCTATAATGGAAACCTGGAAAGAGAAGGGCAAGGGCAATGATCCGACCCGATTTCAAAGAATTTTCCCGGATGGCGCGCGAGGCGACGCTGGTACCGGTAGCGAAGTCGATCTCGGCCGACCTGCTGACGCCAGTGTCGGCGTTTCTTGCCATCGCCGAAAGCGAACCGGACGCGTTCCTGCTCGAGTCAGTTGAAGGCGGCGAGAAAATCGGGCGCTATACTTTCTTGGGTGTCCGGCCGTTCCTGCGCCTCGAATCGCGTGGAGCGAATATCACGATCCGGCGCGGACGAAAAGCGGAGCGCCGCACGGGCGATATTTTTCAGGTTATGAAGGAGTTGCTGCGGGTGCATCGTCCGGCGGCGATGGAGGGATTGCCTCCGTTTACGGCGGGCGCGGTGGGGTATTGTGCGTATGACATCGTGCGGCGGCTGGAGAATATCGGTGAGCACGCGAAAGATGACCTCGATGTGCCCGACTGCGTACTGATGTTTTTCGATCGCGTACTGGCGTTTGATCACTTGCGACACCAGATCCACATCGTGGCATCGGCCGATGTGACGCGGGAGTCTCCGCAACGGGCTTACAAGCGATCATTGGCAGAGATTGCGCGAATTGAAAAGAAACTGGCTGCCGGTTACAAGGCGGCGCACTGGCGTAAGGCGTCGAAGAAATCCAGGCTGAAGGTTCAAGCGCGCACGCCAAAACCGAAGTACATCGAGAGCGTGCAGCAGGCGAAGGAATACATTGCCGCGGGAGACATTTTCCAGGTCGTACTCTCACAGCGCTGGGATTTTGAGCCGGGGGTTGCGCCGTTCGATTTGTATCGCGCGCTTCGGGCCGTGAATCCTTCGCCTTATATGTTTTTCCTGCGCTCCGGCGCCGGCGGTCCGGGTGAAATGCACGTGCTGGGCTCGTCGCCCGAGATGCTGGTGCGTGTGGTCGGACGGAAACTCGACTATCGTCCGATTGCTGGGACGAATCCGCGCGGACGTGATGAGGCCGAAGATGCCGCGTTGGAAAAGAAAATGTGCGCGGACGAAAAAGAACGCGCCGAGCACGTGATGCTCGTCGATCTGGGCCGCAATGACCTGGGACGGGTCAGTGACTACGGCTCGGTGCAGGTTCGCGGCCTGATGTATGTGGAACGATACTCCCACGTGATGCACATGGTTTCGGCGTTGGAGGGCCGACTGCGTCCCGAACTCGATGCCATGGACGCGTTCGCCGCCTGCTTCCCAGCTGGAACGTTGAGTGGCGCTCCGAAAGTGCGCGCCATGCAGATCATCGAAGAATTAGAGCCGACGCGTCGCGGCGTCTATGGAGGCGCGGTGCTATACGCCGATTTCGCCGGCAACCTCGACTCCTGCATCGCCATTCGGACGCTTCTTATGAAGGGCAAGAAGGCCTACCTTCAGGCGGGTGGAGGCATCGTAGCGGATTCCGATCCGCAGCGGGAGTTTGAGGAGAGCCGGAACAAGTCGCGGGCTGTGCTGCGGGCGGTGGAAGTGGCCCGTTCGGCTTCGTAGAAATACCGTGGTGGGAGGTCCCGATGCTGGATGTAATCCTGAAACGATTTGAGCGGCCGGATGAAATCCGCAACTTCCCAAAGGGAAAATTCGAGCTTATCCAGATTGGCGGCATGACAATCGGACGGGCGACGTATGATCCGGGATGGAAGTGGTCGGTCGATGTCGGGGCCGCCACGGGGGCGACGATGTGCTACGTGGAGCACATCGGAATGGTGGTTGCCGGAAAAGCAACCGCCGCGATGGAGGACGGCCGCGTCATCGAAATGCGGGCGGGAGATGTGTTCTACATTGCTCCCGGACACGACAGTTGGGTCGTCGGCAACGAACCTTATGTGTCGCTGCACTTCATGGGTGCGGAGAAGTACGCGGCAGCGAAGAAATAACCACGAGGCTTAAACCGAAAGAAAGTTTTTCACCAGTTTCTTACCTTCCGCAGTCAGTACACTCTCGGGATGAAACTGTACACCTTCGACGGGATATTTCTTGTGGCGTAATCCCATGATGACGCGGGTTCCGTCTTGATCGGCAGTCCAGGCACTGATTTCCAATTCTTTCGGCAGACTGTCCTCGGCCACGATGAGCGAGTGATAACGGGTGGCGGTCATCGGGGATTGCAGGCCGCGGAAGATCGTCTTGTTATCGTGCTCGACCTGGCTGGTCTTGCCGTGCATCAGGTTCTTTGCGCGGACGACCTGTCCACCAAACGCTGCGCCCATGGCCTGATGTCCCAGGCATACACCGAGCAGCGGAACTTTGCCGGCGAAGTGGCGGATCAGGTCGATGCTGATGCCGGCTTCCAGCGGAGTGCACGGACCCGGTGAAATCACGATGCGCTCGGGCTGGAGGGTTTCAATTTCCTGCACGCTTACCTGATCGTTGCGGCGGACCTCGACTTCGGCGCCCAGTTCTCCGATGTACTGGACCAGGTTGTAGGTGAACGAGTCGTAGTTGTCGAGGACGAAGACCACGACTGTCATTTTAGCGCCAAAGGCATTGAAAGCGCCGAACCTCCGAGACGCCGAGAACGCCGTGAAATCGGAGAAATGGGAAATTTTCGAGCCCTTAGCGGCTTGGTGGCGATGCCTTATGCGCGCCACCATGTGCTTGACAGGCCAATTCCCAACCGCCATGCTTACAGGGTTCCGGGAGGCTGCATGGCACAGGCGCAGCGTGAGGAAAACGAAAAACGCGCCACGCGACGGTTCGCACTGCATCTGCCAGTGAGTGTCCGCTACGGAGACAACGGGGCGGAGCGCGATGCGCAGACACGCGATGTCAGCGCGCGAGGTGTCTGCTTCTACCTCGACTCGGCGATCCAGGCGGGCTCCAATATTGACTTTACTCTGACCCTGCCTCCGGAAATCACCCTTACTGAAAGCATTCGCGTCCGCTGCAAGGGGCGGGTGCTGCGAGTTGAGGGTGGTCCTGCCAACGGCAAAATGGCGGTCGCGGCCGTGATTGAAGAATACGAGTTCCTGGCCGACTCCTGACCACCTGCGTTACTTCTGCCCTTTCGCGCTTGAGTGGTATCGTGGAATGAACACTCGAGTGCTCTCGTGAAGTGCTTCCGGCCGAATTCTAATCTCGGATTTTTCGCGCGCTCCAGCCTCGGCGGCAAGGTCCTGGTTCGGGCAGCGCTGGGACTGTTTCTGATTTCATCTCGCATGGTAGTTGCGCAGACGGGTCTTACCCCAGTCATTCCCTCGGCTGCCTCTTCTCCGTACTCTTCGATCAAGACCTTTCGGATCATTCAGGAGAGGGATGGTCCGGCGGTGGAGATTCTTTCTACGAAACCATTGATCCCGGCGATCCAGGCCCTGAGCGATCCGGCTCGGCTGGTCATCGATCTGCCGAATGCGAGGCTCGACACGCGCCACAAACGGGTCAGCGTGCAGGCCGACCAGATCAGCACGCTGCGCGCCGACCAGTTTCAGGAGAGTCCGCCGGTGGCTCGCATCGTCGTGGACTTGCTGGCGCCGCGAGTGTTTACGTGGGCGGCGGCGGGGAATCGCCTGGTGATTCATTTGGGCAAGAACCCGGCCACAGACGAGAACAAGACTCCGTTTCAGGCACCCTCCGTGGCCAGCCTTACATCTGCGCCGACACCCGTGGTTGCGGTGGCGCATCCGAACGGGCCGTTGGCGGTCGCCGGCAATAGCCTGGCTGCGGGATCTTCGATCACTGCGGGGGACGATACGGCGGTGTTGAATCTGGCGCGCGGCGGAGAAGTGCATGTTTGTCCGGGAACAACGGTGTCGGTGACGCCTTCGCAGAACGGACGCAACGTCATGCTGGGCCTGAACACGGGCGCGCTCGAAGCGCACTACACGCTGGACGCTTCGTCCGATTCGGTGATGACGCCAGATTTTCGCATCCTGCTTTCGGGTCCGGGAGAATTTCATCTGGCCATCAGTACGGATACTCATGGCAATACTTGCGTGCGCTCCCTGCCAAGAAATACCGCGTCCGCGATTGTCACGGAGTTGATGGGGGATCGCACGTATCAGGTAAAGGCGACGGACCAACTCGTGTTCAGGGCTGGACAACTGGATCGGGTGGACATGGCGGTGCCGCTGGAGTGTGGATGTCCGCCAGCGCGTCAGCCGGTGCTGCGGGCTGAGGTTCCACCGCCGGTGACCGTCGACGAACAAACGGCCGGCCGCGCTCGGCAGGTCGCTCCACCGATCGCTGCGACAGCCACTCCTGCGGAGAGTCCGGCGCCGGCGGCGGTGCCCGCCAGCACTGCCGACACGTCGAAGGAATTACATGTCCAGGTCGACGAACCATTTGTGTTCCGCGCTACCGGGCCTCCTCCGGCGCCGGTGGAAGATGCGCGCGCTTTGCCGCTCGACGCGCGTCCCCTGCCCACGCCGGCCTTGAGCCCAACTCCGCCTTCGAAGGCGCCAGCGCCAACGGGTACGGAGACGGCATCCGGGCCAGCTCAACGCCGCGGATTTTTTGGCAAATTGCGAGGATTTTTTTCCGCCGTGTTCCGCTGATCACGAACTCTGGGCGAGGCAAAATTTGCACCCGCAAACGCATCCTAAACTCCAACTAAACTCTTAAATCTGCAAGGAGACTGTTGTGCGAAAACTCTCGTTTCTGGCTCTGCTCGTCATCACGCTGGCGCTCGGCGCATCAGCGCAGCTCCCGACCAAGGGCAATGTGTTTTTCGGCTATTCGTATAATCGTGCAGAAATCGTCTCTAATGATGCTGTCAATCTGAACGGATGGAACGCTTCGCTGGAGGGAAACTTCCTGCCGTGGATCGGGATCGTCGGCGATTTGGGCGGTACTTACGGCCATGACGTTGGCGAGCACAATTATCTGTTTGGTCCGAGAGTCTCGATGCGAGTGGGAAAATATCGTCCGTTCGCGGAACTACTGATCGGCGCGGCGCACATCAACGTGAGCCACGGGGCGGCTACCAATACTTCGTTCGCGAATGCAGTCGGCGGAGGGCTCGACTATCAGATTTTCGGCCCGGTGTCGTGGCGCGGACAACTCGACTGGATTCACACGCGATTCTTCGACAATGGACAGAACGACGTGCGATTCTCGACGGGCATTGCGGTCCACTTCTGATCTTTTTTCCTACGTGACCTCCAAGGTTTGAGATTGTTTCAACAACGGAGGTCACGGAAGGAAACTCTCAAGACTTTCTCTCTGCCCAATAGTGGTGATCGCGCAAAAAGTGGTCTTCGTTCCAGAAGTTCATGACCGTCCACAAGAATAACCAACTGGTGCGGAGATAGCCCATCTTCTGCATGCGGCGGTTTGTGGTGTAGACGCCTCCCCGGACGATTTTGAATTTTCGACGCGCTACCTGACAGCTCAGGCGATAGTCTTCGGCAAAGTGGACGCGTTCGTCAAACCCGCCGAGTTCGCGGAATTTCCCGGTACTGAACATCATGAACATGCCGGTGCTGAATGGGCGATGCAGATACGAAAGATACTGGAAGAAATCATTCACCCCATAGAAGATCCGGTCGGTCACGCTGCCGTCGCGGCACAGGATGTTGGTAGTCAGACACTCCAGATCTTTTTCCTGCGCGGCTCCAGTGGCGCGCCGGATGAGCGAGTCGGAAGCCAGTTCGATGTCGGCATCCAGAAACAGAACGTACTTCGTGTCCGCCAGGCGGGCTCCGTTATTGCGGCCGACCGAGGGCAGGCCGCCTGGTATCACCTCGACTTTCAATCGATCGCGAAAGCTCAGGACGATCTCGGGCATGCCATCGGTGGAGTTGGCGTCAGCTACCAACACCCTCGTATTCGGCATCTTCGGGTAGTCCTGTCTCGCCAGCGAATTCAATAAGGTCGGAATCAGCTTCGCCTCGTTCTTCGCTGGAATCACTATCGTCAGCTCGCTCGATGTATTCATGGATTTGGACTCCTTGCTCGCCGACCGTGATATAGGCCGGGTGCTCGTCGATCCAACTGCCGGAGTTGTAATAGTCGACGCCGTTTTCGTGCCGGTGGAGGGCGGCGTGCGTGTGTCCGCAGAAAATGCGCGCACCCTGTTGATGGCGCGCGTGCGCCAGCGCTCCGTTCGCAACCTTTGACGACAATCGCAGCCAGCGAGTGTTCAGGCGGTCAAGAAAGCGGGTGAGGAATTTGCCCTTGGTATCCCACTTCTGCAATTGCAGGTAGAGCAGAGTGCCGAACACGTAGTTAAAGCGGACGTTGTTGACGCCGAAGCTGTCGAACTGGTGCCCGTGGACGGCAATGTGGCGCAACCCCTGGTATTCCCATCGGTATTCCTGAAACGCGCGAACGCCCACCAGGTGGGACATGATCTGAATGAGCCCGTGGTCGTGGTTGCCTTCCACCCACACGACTTCGACGTTGCGCTTGGGATTCGAGAGCTTGCGGATGTAGCCGAGAAATTTCCAGTGCTCTTTTTTCAGGCGGGCAAAATTCAGGTCGGCGAAAATGTCCCCGTTCAGGATCAGGCGACGGTAGCTGGTATTGCGAAGCAGACGAAGAGCGTCGCGCGCGCGGCTCATGTCCGCGCCGAGATGCAGGTCGGAGAGGATCAGCGTGTCGTAGACATGCGAGTCCACGTTTTCATTGTCCGGAAAATTTGTTACGAGGTGATGAATCAGAGAACAGGATTACGGCCAAAGGTAACCACACAGTAACCTCCCCGTGACCTTGGCAGCGAAAGCTCAATGCGCAGGAGGAACGTACTGTGCGGGCGGTGCGGCTCCTTCGCCGAAGAAGAATTGCTCCATCTGTTTCACGATCACTTCCTGATCCTGTTTCCGTGCTGGATTCAGGCGATATTCGTTGAGGAGCATTTTGCAATACTCCGTCCACTGGCCCCAGGCCTGCTGCGATACCTGGTTGTAAATTTTGTGGCCGAGATCGGAATCGAACGGCGGCTCCTCGAGTCCGGGCAACTCCTGCTTCAGCTTTGCGCAAAAAACTTTGTGGTCTGACATGATTTTTAGGGTCCTGAAAAAATTATCGCACATGCGGCGGGATGCGATATGGGAGCACGGTCTCGCCCAAATCGTCGAAAGCTGTGCGATTTTTGTTGACAATTGAGATACGGATGGCAATATCTTGTGGTAGGCAAGCTGCTCATACCACAAGTTGAGTAGCGCAGGCATCAAGGTGCCTTGTCGAGAACC
>DATMNN010000073.1:0-9572 GCA_035569025.1 Terriglobales bacterium | reverse complement strand
CTGATCCCGCGGGACGATTTTCAATTGATGACTGAACTCGCGGGCGATTACTTCAACCTGCCGGGCATAGTCGTCGAAGTGGCTCTGCTTGCAGGCGACTTCCAAATGGCCAGTGCGGGCGAAATCACAAGCGATATTTTCTTCTTTCACAATGCGCTCGACGCAGGCGATGGTGTCGAGCGAAGCCGCATACATGCGCTGCGTAAGTTCGCGTCCAAATTTTGAAATCAACTCGTTGACGCCGAGTTTCAATCCGGTGAGCACCATACCGCCATTGCGCGAGCTTGCGCCCCAGCCGATGGTTTCGGATTCGAGGACCACAACCTTCGCGCCCCGTTTGGCGAGCGCCACGGCGGCGGAGAGCCCAGTGAACCCGGCACCGATCACCGCCACATCAGCGGTCTCGGGCAAGGGCTGCGGTAGAGGCTTGGGCATCTCGACCGTGGTCAGCCAGTAGTTGTGTTCCTGGGGCATGAAAAACAGTTCTCGGCTCTCAGCAAGAACACACAAGACTCTAAACCAGATTGGAGACAGCAAGCGAAAAAGCCGCTTATCGGAAACTCAGAACCGGGAACTGAGAACTTCTACAGCAACGCTGTCTCGTGAATCATGCGGCCCTCTGCGAACCGCGAGAAATTTAACAGAGAGGCGTCAATCAGATCAGTCTTGCCTGTCAGAATCAGGTCACTCAGAATTTTACCTGTGGCGGGCGAGTGCATCACGCCGTGGCCGCTGAAACCGTTGGCGAAGAAAAAGCCCGGCAACTGCGGCGACTCTCCCAGAATCGGATGATGATCGGGTGTCATTTCATATAACCCGGCCCAGGCCCGCTTCGGATTCACGGCCAGATTCTCGAATACCGGCACTCGATCGGCGGCGCGCGTCAGAATTTTCTCGATGAACGAGGACTCGAAATCAACCTTGTATCCCGGCGTTTCTTCGGGGTCGTTCCACGCCAGCAAAAAGCCTCGGCCCTCCGGACGAAAATGGAATCCGTTCGACATATCGATGATCATGGGCGCGCTGTGCGGAAACTGATCGAAGGGTTCGGTCGGGACCAGCATCCGGCGGAGGGGTTCGACGGGCAGGTCAATGCCCACCATCTTTGCGATTCCAGGGGACCAGGCTCCGGCACAGTTCACGACTATCTGCGCTGAAACCGCGTCGCGAGTCGTCGCAATTTCAAAACAACTGCCCCGCTTCGAGATCGCGTTTACAGTGGCGTTCTTCCAGAGCGTGGCTCCGTGATCGCACGCCCA
Source organism: Terriglobales bacterium (assembly GCA_035569025.1). Classification (GTDB taxonomy): domain Bacteria; phylum Acidobacteriota; class Terriglobia; order Terriglobales; family Acidobacteriaceae; genus Acidiflorens. The sequence goes on along the minus strand of DATMNN010000073.1, from coordinate 8,313 downwards.
GGTCATGAAGCCGATCATGGCGCTGTAGGGATCGACGAAACCGTCGGTCGAGCAGAAACTTCCGCCGATGATGTCATCGCCCCGCAGTTGCGGAAATTGGCGGCGAATATCGTCTCCCGAAATGAGCTGCACGTTCTTCAGTCCCATGGCGATCTGTTTTTCGCAATTCACTCGCAGATAGGAGATGTGGTTTGCGGTCGTGGCGCAGAAGAGATATCCCTGCGGACGATAGTCACAGGGATAGCCGAGCTGTTCCTCGAAACTGGCGTAGAACGGAATCGAATAAAGCGACATCTGGATGTTGACCGGGGTGGAGAACTGGGCGCGGACTCCGCCCATGCTCTTGCCGGTTGATCCCTTGCCCTGTGCGGTCTCGCGCTCGATCACGAGCACGTTCTTACAGCCGGCGGCGACCAGGTGATAGGCAATGCTCGATCCAACAATGCCTCCGCCGATGATGGCTACGTCTGCGGTGTGCATGGTGCGGGGACATTGTAAACGCGAAAAGGAGCGGGCAAGGTACCCGCTCCCCTCATTTTCGACGACTCGAATTTGGCGCGACTACGAATTAGCGGCGGCCAATCCGATTTTCACGACCACCCAAAACGCGAACCAGCCGAAAACGACTGCAAAAGCTGTCCCACGTTTGACCTTGCTGATGGCTACAACGCCGATGGCCATCAATACCAGTGACCAAAACGTGAAGATATCGATTGAGCTCAACAAGGCAAACATGACGGGCGATGCTGCCGGGTCGACGAACGTCCCCAAGCTGGTAGCGGCCGGCGATTGGATCATGAACCCGTCGCTGCTCACTCCGGCCAAAAGTGAAAGAACAGCCAGCAACGACACGAATATCTGCGGCAGCCAGGCAAACACCGCCAGCGCGAACATGGTCTTGAACCGCATGTCCGCATTGGCCCCGAACTTGAATGTGGCGAATAGAACGCCGGCAATAACGAGGTAGAAAATCAACCCGACGACGGGTCCACCGTAGGACAATACTTTCCAAAATCCTGTCTGCTGGTCCATCGCCTTCTCGCGCTGGTCCGGGGGAAGTCGTTCGACTCGCTCGGCCTGTTTTGGTTGGATGCGTAACTGGTTTTCCACCACTTTCCGGAATCCCACTTTCTGGTCGACGACGAAGATGAACATCACGTAAACGATGCCACCGATCAGAAACGGCAGCCACCAGCTTGCACTGCGGCGTAGATCGGTGAATGCTTTGCTGGGCGCGACAAACGTGTTGACCACGCGCTGAACCTGGGACAGAGGCGCAGTCTCGTTGGGCGGTACCACGGAAGCTGTAGCCATTCTTTCCTCCTCGAATTTCGGAGTGATTCTAGGTTTTCCGCCCCACTTTCAGCAACCCCAAGTCGGCAAATGGCGAAGGTTTCGGCGAACGCCGGGTGCGCGCCGGTGAACCGCTACTGCACAGCGATTTCGGGCGTGGCAGCCAGCAGGGTCTTCGTATAGGCGTGCTGTGGACTTCCGGTGACCTGGGCCGTCGGCCCGACCTCCACGACCTTCCCTCGATAGAGCACGGCAATTCTGGTCGAAAGGTAGCGCACCACGGGCATGGAGTGAGAGATAAAGAGGTAGGTAAGCCCGAACTCGCGCTGCAATTCGCGCAGCAGGTTCACGATCTGCGCGCCCACGCTGACATCAAGCGCCGACACAGGTTCGTCCGCCACAATAAATTTGGGACGCAGCGCCAGAGCCCGGGCAATTCCAATGCGCTGCCGCTGCCCACCGGAGAATTCGTGGGCATAGCGGGTCATTGCCGATTCATCGAGTCCAACGGCACGTAGCAATTCCTTTACGCGCTGTCGGCGCACTTCAGCGCTGAGATTTTCATGAATGATGAGCGGTTCGGCGATCAGGTCTTCCACGCGAAAGCGCGAATCGAGCGATCCAAACGGATCCTGAAAGATGATCTGCATCTCGCGGCGAAGCCGCCGCAAATCCGCGCCCTTTGCCGCCAGTAAGTCCCGTCCGCCGAATGTAATTGCGCCGGAGGTCGGCTGAATCAGCCGCAGAATCAGGCGGCCGAGCGTGCTCTTGCCGGAACCAGACTCTCCGACGAGTCCGAGAGTTTCGCCTTCCTGAATGTCGAGAGAAACATCGTCGACGGCGCGAACTTGTCCTCCGCTCCGGCTGCCGAAAGCCGATTCGCGGAGATCAAAGGTCTTGGACAGGTTGCGGATTTCGACTAAAGGCACGGGGTTATCGTATTCCATATTCCGGAATATGGAATTAGCCAGTCTATTAACTAGCCCGCCACCAGCGGCACCGCCGCCAGGGCGGCCAACATTCCTACGGTCTTGCCTCGACTAAAGTGCTCATGCAGAAAGAACCTCGCCAGCAGCACGGTAATCGCAGGATACAGAGAACTCAGGACAACCGCCGTATCCAGGCGCCCCGTTTGTGAAGCACGCACGAAAAGGGCGCTGCCGATGGTGTCAAGAAATCCGGTGCAAATCGCAATGGCCAGCACGGCACGAGGCATGCCCCGCACTTGTCTCGCGACCAGCACGAACGTGCTGGTGACAGCGAACGATGCAAACCGCGACCACAAGGCTACCCAGACCGGGGAAGCATGGTTCGCCTGGTTCACGCACAGGTAGAACACCGCAAATCCAATGCCCGCGAGTACGGCCATCCCCAGGCCTTCCGGACGGCCCGCGCTGCCTTCCGTGCGCGAGATGAGCCACACGCCAACCCCGGCGAGGACGAAGCCGATCAGATGGCGATACCCGGGAAACCCTTCGCGAAATGCGGTAATAATTGTTGGGATCCCAGCGCCAAGTACAGCTGACACCGGGGCCGTCAATCCCATCTTGCCGCTGGCGAGAGCGCGATAAAACATCGCCAGTGAAATACCACCCACCGAGCCGGCGGCCAGCGACCACAACAGACTCGCACGATCAGGAAACGGAGCATGCGTAACGCGGGCCAAGGAGTACATCAGGACGACCCCGCTCAGATGGACGATCGCGGTGAACAAGAACGCATTCACCCGGCGTGCGCCCACTCCACCGGAAAAATCGCTCACGCCCCAGATGAGCATCGCAGTCAGGCTGCACGCGGCTGGGATGTACGGCGGGGGGATAGGCATGCAGGTTCGGGCTAGGCCTTGCCCGCCAGTAACTGCCGCAACACGTACTGCAAGATACCGCCATTGGCGTAGTAGAGCGCTTCTTGCGGCGTATCAATGCGGACAAGCGCTTTGAACTCGGCTTTTTTTTCGCCTTTGACGCGCACGGAAATTTGCCGGCCCGCAGAGAACTTCTCCACCACTTCGGCAACGCCAGCGATTTCGAAAACCTCCTCGCCAGTTAACTTCAGCGATTCAGCATTTTGACCATGCAGGAACTGGAGAGGAAGAATGCCCATGCCGACCAGGTTAGAGCGATGAATACGTTCGTAGCTTTCCGCGATCACAGCGCGCACGCCCAGCAGCCGCGGCCCCTTTGCGGCCCAGTCGCGTGACGATCCCGATCCATATTCCTTGCCGGCGAGAATCACGAGCGGGATTTTCTCGGCGTGATATTTTTCGGACGCTTCGAAGATGGACATCTCGGCGCCATCGGGCAGATGGCGAGTGAACCCGCCTTCGGTTGCGACCATTTTGTTGCGCAAGCGGGTGTTGGCAAAAGTTCCGCGGACCATCACTTCATGATTGCCGCGACGCGATCCATAGGAATTGAAATCGGCGGGCTGGACGCCGTGGGCGATCAAATATTTGCCGGCGGGACCATCTTTCTTAATCGATCCCGCAGGTGAGATGTGGTCGGTTGTCACACTATCGCCGAGCACGGCGAGCACCCGCGCGCCCTTGATGTCCTCGATTGCGGCTGGCTTGATAGTCATACCGTCGAAGTACGGGGCCTTGCGGATGTAGGTCGAGTCCTTCTCCCACGCATAGGTTTCGCCGGTCGGTACGGGCAAAGAACGCCAGCGTTCGTCGCCGAGGTAAACCTCGCTATAGCTCTTGCGAAACATCTCGGACGTAATCGAGCCAGCCATGGACTGTTCCACTTCGCTTTGCGACGGCCACAGGTCCGCGAGAAAAACGGGCTGCCCTTCCTTGTCTTTGCCGATCGGATCTTTTCGAAGATCGATGTCGATTCGTCCCGCTAATGCGAATGCCACGACCAGCGGCGGCGACATCAGGTAATTGGCCCGCACTTCGGAGTTGATGCGTCCTTCAAAATTACGGTTCCCGGAAAGTACCGAGGCGACCACCAGTTCCTTCTCGTCGATGGCCTGCGAGACCTCCGTCGGCAAGGGACCGGAGTTTCCAATGCAGGTTGTGCAGCCGTAACCTACGATGTTGAACTTCAATTTCTCCAGATATGGTGTCAAGCCTGCCGCTTCGAGATAATCGCGCACCACTTTGGATCCGGGAGCGAGCGAAGTCTTCACCCAGGCGGGCGTGCTCAGTCCTTTCTCGACCGCTTTTTTTGCCACCAACCCGGCGGCAATCATCACTGACGGATTCGAAGTGTTGGTGCAGCTCGTGATCGCGGCAATCACCACGCTGCCGTGCTGCAGCGACGACTTCACACTCGGGGATACATGTTCGTGCACTTTCGGATCTTCCACGCCCACCCCAGCGGGATTTCCGCCTTCCTGTTCCCAGTTCTTCGATATCGCACCGGAAGTAGCCGCCACCGCGGCTTTCGCCTTGGGCTTGATCAAGGAAGGCAATGCCTGGGTAAATGACTCCCCCGCCTTCGAGAGCACAACGCGGTCCTGCGGACGCTTTGGTCCGGCAAGACTCGGCTCCACGGTCGCGAGATCGAGACTTAGCAGTTCGGAGTATTCGGCCTCGGGAGTGCGCGCATCGTGGAAGAGTCCCTGCTCGCGCGCATAGGCTTCGACGAGAGCGATCTGCTCGTCACTGCGGCCCGTGAGTTTCAGGTAGCGCAGGCTCTCTTTGTCGATCGGAAAGATACCGCATGTCGCGCCGTATTCGGGCGACATGTTCGCAATGGTGGCGCGGTCGGCGAGGGGCAGATCCTGCAGGCCCGGTCCGAAATACTCGACGAACTTTCCCACCACTCCGTGTTTGCGCAGTAATTCCGTGATCGTAAGCACGAGATCGGTGGCGGTCGCGCCTTCGCGCAGGCGTCCGGTGAGTTTCACACCGACGACCAGCGGGATCAGCATGGAAACTGGCTGCCCCAGCATCGCCGCCTCGGCCTCGATACCACCCACGCCCCAGCCCAAAACGCCGAGGCCATTCACCATGGTGGTGTGGGAGTCGGTACCGACGAGCGTGTCGGGATATGCCGTGCGCTTGCCGCCTTCTTCGTGAACAAAAACGACACGCGCGAGATATTCGAGATTCACCTGATGGACAATGCCCGTATCGGGCGGGACGATGGCGAGATTGCGGAATCCGGTCTGTCCCCAGCGCAGAAATGCGTACCGCTCTTCATTGCGCTGAAATTCGAGCAGCGCATTGACGTCGAACGCGCTGGCTGAACCATACTCGTCGACTTGCACGGAGTGATCAATGACCAATTCCGCGGGTTGCAAGGGATTGATCAGCTTGGCATCGCCGCCGAGGCGCTTCATGGCGTCGCGCATGGCGGCGAGATCGACTACAGCCGGGACGCCGGTGAAATCCTGGAGCAGGACGCGACTGGGTGTGAAGGCAATCTCTTTTTCGGGCTTCGAGCTTTTGTTCCAAGCTGCCAGCGCGCGAATTTCGTCCTTGGTGACGTTGCGGCCGTCTTCGGTGCGCAGCAGGTTCTCCAGCAGAATGCGCAGTGAGAACGGCAAATGGCTGGTCGAGATACCCTGCTTGTCGAGTGCATCGATCCGGTAAAGTTCGTATTCTTTGTTGCCGACTCTGAGGACGGAACGGGCGCCAAAACTATTCGCTGACATGATGGTCTTCCTTCACACAGAAAAAGACTCTGAATTAATAGTGTAATTCGTTTGGCACTGGTTGCGGGTGTGGGGGCGGGCGCGACGGCCGGGCTATATCGCTTGCGTTACAGTAGGGGTCGTCTCCGATGAAACAAACACTAGGTCATATCGCTCTGGTAGTCCGTGACTACGATGAGGCTCTGGATTTTTTTACCGGCACGCTTCACTTCAAAATGATCGAAGACACCCGACTGAGTGAGAACAAGCGCTGGGTATTGATCGCTCCGCCAGGGTCCGACGGTACCAGCCTGCTGCTCGCCCAGGCGGCGACTCCCGAGCAGTCGAGCCGGATCGGCAACCAGACGGGCGGACGCGTCTTTCTATTTCTCCACACCGACGACTTCTGGCGCGACTACAACGAAATGATTTCGCGCAGAATCAGGTTCATCCGCCCGCCCGTTGAGGAGCCCTACGGCACCGTCGCGGTGTTCGAAGATTTGTACGGCAATCAGTGGGACCTGATACAGAGAAAGGCGTGACCAGGTTCTGCGGCCTTCACTTCGCTCGCAACAGCAGAACCGGGGCGCTGATGTTGTGCTGGACTCGGGTGGCCGTGGTACCAAGAAAAACATCCGCTAGGAAGCGGTGTCCATGGGTACTCATGGCCACCAGGTCGCAGCCCTTTTCCTTCACCCATTTGATAATTTCGTTGGCGGGTTCGCCGAAGGCCAGTTCGGCCTGGGCGGGAATGTCGGCGGAAAGAAACTCGGCACGAATCTTTTCCAGATAAGTCGTATCTTCGGCGATTTCCGCACTGACTGCGTCGCGACCGTAGGTCCGGGCCGCCCACCCATCGGCGACATGCAACAGCACGAGACGGCTGTGCGCCATCTTCGCCAGTTGCTTGACGTGTTCGATGATGGCCCGATCGCTGGGCGTTCCGTCCAGCGTTACGAGGATAGTCTCGTACATTTGGGTCCGGTCCTGTGCCCGGTCTTGCTGTTGCGACTTTATCCGCCGGTGACAACCTGCCATGCAGACTTAAGTGCGTCCGGCAGGCCGTAGACGTCCATGACGGTGATCAGCATAGCACTGGCCCAGCCCGCAACCAGCAGAAAGCCGCCGTTCTTCCACCGGCCCATACGTTTGCGGGAACTGGTGAAGTGAAGCAACGGGAACATCGCAAAGGGCAACTGCAAAGCGAGCACGACCTGGCTCAACGTGAGCAGGTCGGTGACGCTGCCTTCGCCGCGCAGGCCAATGATGAACACCGCGGGCAGAATGGCAAGACCACGGGTGATCAGGCGGCGGACCCAGGGCTGGATTCGCCAGCGCATGAAGCCTTCCATCACAACCTGCCCGGCGAGCGTGCCGGTGATGGTGCTGCTCTGTCCGCTCGCGAGCAACGCTACCGCGAACAGCGTGCTGGCGGCGGCTGTGCCTAAAAGCGGCGCCAGAGTTAAGTAGGCGACGCGAATCCAATCACTCTGGCCGCTGAATGTAACCAGGTGTCCGCCCGAAACCATCACGCTTTCTTTTCCGAAGAATACTGTCGCGGCCAGCACCAGAATCGCCGCATTCACGAAGAACGCCACGGTCAGAGCGACGATGGAGTCAATCGTGTTGAACCGGATCGCGCTGCGAATGGAAGGCTCGTCTTTCTGCAGCTTGCGGCTTTGCACCAGTGCCGAGTGCAGGTACAAGTTGTGCGGCATCACGGTCGCACCAATGATGCCGATGGCGACGTACAGCATTCCCGTCTTGCCAAAATGAGGAGAAATCAACGCCTTCCCCATTTCCAGAAAACTGGGTTGCGTCTGCGGCAGGACGAAGATCTCGATGAAGTAGCAGGTGAAAATCGTCACAATCAGCAGCAGCACAACGGCTTCGATTGTGCGCATGCCGAACGATTGCAGAGCCAGCAATAGCAGCACGTCCACTCCTGTGATGATGACGGCCCAAAATAATGGGATATGAAACAGCAGGTTCAGCGCGACGGCGCTGCCCAGCACCTCCGCCAGATCGCAGGCCCCGATGGCAATTTCGCTCATCAGCCAGTTCGGCCATCGGGTCCATGCTGGATACCAGTCGCGGCAGCACTGTGCGAGGTCCTTTCCTGTTACGACGCCCAGCCTCGCGGAGATCACCTGCATGAAGATCGCCATCAGGCTGGCGAGGCCCACTACCCAGAGCAGTCCGTACTTGAATTGAGCGCCGGCCTGAAGGTCGGTCCCCCAATTGCCGGGGTCCATGTATCCAACACTGACCAGGATCGCGGGGCCGACGAAAGCCCGCCATTGCTCCCAGAATCCCGCCTGATGATGCGGAACCTCTACGGAACTGTGCACGCCTTCCAGGGACACATGGCCAGACGGAGGGGCGGCGATGCTGGTTGCCGAGGTATCGACGGATCGACTTGCTATCTCGTCC
>DATMNN010000072.1:0-27384 GCA_035569025.1 Terriglobales bacterium | reverse complement strand
TGCTTCTGAAGAACTGAGGATTTTAGATGAGCCATCCATCCCTAGTAAATGACATTCGTCACACAAGCGTGTTCATCGATCACGCCGTGAGAGTGAGAGCGATGCTGTCTCCGTCCAAAGTCGCCTCGATGTCCGCGCAATTGCGGACTACCCAATCCACACCCGCACGCTCCAATTCGCCGCGATCCGAGGTGGTCGGAAAGCCGATTACACGCGCTCCAGCCGCCTTGCCCGCGCGTATTCCTGCGGGGGCGTCCTCCACGACGACACACTCTGCGGCCGTATAGCCGAGCCGAGCCGCAGCCGTCCGATAGGGCTCTGGATTTGGCTTGCCGTGCTGAATGTCGCCTGCGGTAATCAGCGTAGGCGGGATCGGAATGCCCGCTGCCCGCAGCCGTACCTCGGCCAGTGGGCGCGTTGCCGAGGTGACCACAGTCCAGCGGCCGATGGGCAGCCCGCACACCAGCGCTACGGCTCCCGGTATGGCAACCACCCCATCCAGGTCTTCGATCTCTTGCCGCTCCACTTCCAGATTCTCTTCGTTGGCGTCGGCATTGGGCAGAAAATCGCGAACCGTATCGATACTTGGCCGCCCATGTGCTGCGCGCACAACCTTCTCCGGATCGAATCCGCGGGCAATGGCCCACTTGCTCCACACGCGTGCCACAACAGCGATCGAGTTCACTAGCACTCCATCCATGTCAAACAGCAAAGCCTGACACTTGATCTTGGTCATTTCATCTAATTTACGCGGAAAGAGGTGGATGTTCATCCTTGCGAGAAAACAAATTATCGCGTTTGAGACGATGCGGATTGTGAGAACAAGCAAAAAGCACTACGGTTGCACGCCGAGCGCCGCATAGAGTTCGGCGGGACGGTATAGCACACCGTCCTTCACAACCAGTGACGTCTTTCTCACATCGCTGATGTTGGCGGTTGGGTCGCCGTCCACCAGCGCAAGGTCGGCGAGTTTGCCCGGAGTGATCGATCCGAGATCGCGATCCATGCTCATGATGCGTGCGGCGTTCAGAGTAGCGTCCTGTAATACGCGTGCAGGCGGGATGCCAGCCTGCACGTGCAGTTCGAGTTCCCGATGCAGCGCAAAACCAACCATTGAGTCGGTGCCGGATTCCAGAGGAATTCCAGCGCGATAGAGCACTCCGATGAACTCGACCATCTTTGCAAACGACTGGCGATAAGTTTGATCCATACCCGCCGGCGGTGTCAGGCCAGCCGACAGCAGGCCGCGCCGGACTTGTGGCGGCAGCCGTTTTGCAATGGGCTGGAAGCCTCGCGGAATCTCACCGGCGCGGGAGGTGAACATGTCTTCGAAAATGCTAAGTGTGGGATCGAGCGTAGTGTGGTGGTCCTGCAACAGTTTCACGAACGCCTGCACCTCCGCCGACTTCAGATCGAGAGCTGCGCCGCGCCGGGCAACTTCCGTAAAACGAGTGGGAGTGTTGGTGTTCTTGACGTCGGGCCAGAAATTCAACATGAGAAAGTTGGCATGCTGAATTTCATCGTAGCCAAGCTTGACGCATTGGGCGGCCGTCATCTCGGCCGGGATGTGTCCACTGACGCGCAGGCCTTTCTTATGTGCTTCATCAATGATTGCTGGCACTAGTTCGGGCTTCACCGAACTGTAAATCTTGATCTGCACATAGCCGAGCCGGGCGTAGCTGTCGACGGCGGCGCGGGCTTCGTCTTCGGTCGATACTAGGACCTTGGTCGGACCTTGAAAGGGCCCGCGCCCATCGATGATGCCGGCAACGATGATTCTCGTGCCGATCTCTTTCCCTTCTTCGATGCGCTTGCGGCGGGCGAGGAGCGTATCGGTGTCATTGGCGAGATCGCGAACAGTGGTGACTCCGGCGGCCAGATTCAGCAGGCCGTCGTTGTCGCCGACGTGTGTGTGCATGTCCCATAGACCAGGGATCAGGGTCTTGCCGGTGGCATCGATCACTTCCGTATCCGCAACTCGCTGCGTTGCCGCGGCGCCGACGCTTTGAATACGGTTTCCGCTCACAACGACGGTCTGATCTTTGACAATCTTGCCGGTCTCGGCGTCGGACACATTGGCATGCGTAAACGCAATGCCCTTTACACGGTGGGCCAACTTCTCGGCCAACTCCGCCGAGCGGGCATTCGAAATCTCGTCCTGCGCCGCGTTGAGGGCGGTCGCGCTGGCTTCCCAGCCTTCGGGAACGATTGTGCTCCACGGATTCACGAATGCAAAAAATTTGCCGCGGTCATCGAGCCAGACATCGGTGGGGGAAAAATCGAGTCCGGTGACGGCATAAAGGACAACGTGCTTCTTCTGGCCGGAGTTCTCGAGATCGCGTTCCGCGACTTTTTCGGCTCGAGCCTCGCCCTCGGGCAACAGTGTGACTTTGCCGCCGTTGGCCTGCGCCACGGAAGCGATCAATCCCAGTTCCGCGGGCGCTCCATTAATCGACACATAAAGCGCCGGCGCGCCAACTTTTTTCTCGCCCTGTTCGGAATTATTTTTCCACAGCGCGGTTCCGGCTGTCAGGGAGTAGTTTTCGTTCACCGGCGACTTCAGATAGTCATTGCCGTTGACGGTTTCCGCTACCGGAATTCCGTTCGAATCGAGCGTAAGAACGCTGGTCGTCTTCGGACCGCGACCGCGGTCATTGAATTGATAAAACATGTGCACGGTGCCGTCAGACGCTGTCCAGATCGCCTGCTGGCCGGCAAGATTTCCCATCATGCTGAAGGAATAGCGCTCGGCGTTAGAGGGAATGTCGGCGGGGAGAGCGGGGACCGCACTGGTTTCTTTCGGCGCCTGCGCGGATGCACAGGCGAGCGCAAGCAGAGACATCAATATCGCCGCAATAATCAGGTGATTTCTTTTCATGGAAATTCTCCGGCGATTCTTGGAGCGGCGTCCCGGAAAACAATCGAAAGCGGAGTCATTCCGGGAGATGGGTTGGTGAGCGCGGCAGGATTCGAACCTGCGACCCACGCCTTAAAAGGGCGTTGCTCTACCACCTGAGCTACGCGCCCACACTCATTTCAATCTAACATATTCGCGGGGATTCCTTTGGTTGGGGCTGGGTCAACGCGCGTCGCTGATACACTGGCGTTTCGCCGTTTCAATCAGCCTGGAGCAGACGCGTTATTGCATCGACCTTCTCATCCATGAGACCTCCGGTCTTCATCGTTGGTTGTCCCCGTTCGGGAACGAGCTTTCTCTATCACCTGCTGCTTTCCGCGGGAGGCTTCGCACGCTTCCACACGCAGATGAATGTGTTCGACGTGCTGGAACCGATCTTCGGCGACCTCAGCGACCCGGCGAACAAGAAGAAGATGATGCACGAGTGGCTCCGCAGCAAAGCGTTCGCGGTCTCCGGTCTCGACGCACGCGCTCTCGAAGCGCAAGTGATGGCGGAATGCCACAACGGCAGCGACTTCATGCGCATTGTGATGGAAGGCGTGGCGCGCGCGCAGGGAGTCGATCGCTGGATCGATTCCACTCCCACCAATGTTCCTCACATGCTGCGTATCAGCCGCGATTTCCCGGACGCGCAGTTTATTCATATCATCCGCGACGCTCGCGACGTGGCGCTTTCGCTCGACAAGCGTCATTGGAGCCGCCCGCTGCCCTGGGACAAGAATCGCAGCCTGCTCGCAGCCGGGCTCTACTGGGAATGGATCGTCCGCAAAGGACGGAAGAATGGATCGCGACTCGGAGCACGATATATCGAGGTGTCCTACGAGGATCTGGTGGAACGCCCGGAGCCGGCGCTCAAACAGATCGGCGCGTTCCTCCAGCAGGACCTCGATTACTCCCACATTCAGCAAACCAGTGTCGGATCGGTGAAGAAGCCGCTGACGTCCTTCAAAGAAGATTTAAGTGAAGGCCACTTCACGCCGGTCGGCCGCTGGAAGGCTAAATTCCCGGTCGACCAGCTGGCCGAGTTCGAGCAACTGATCGGGCGTTATCTTCGGGAAATGGGCTATGCGCTTTCGGACCCGGCCCATGCTTCCGCAAATTCTTTCGCACTTCGAAGAATGCGCTGGGAGTATCGCAACTTCTACGAATTCAAACAGTGGGCCAAAGTGAACACGCCGATGTCGCGGTGGATGGTGAGCTACTCCGACATTCTGATAGATAAATAGATAAGTAGAGCGGAAACGACTCAGGCGACCCTGCGCAATATCCACAGAGCGATCTTCAATCCACGCATGACATGGCCCGCGGTTTTGATCGGCTCGGCAATCTCGCGATAGATTCCGGGGCGGCCGGGTTGTCCGTTGACGCTCTGAACGCCTTCCAGAAGCCGCAGGCGAACGCGTTCGGCGCGCCGGCTTGTGTCGTCGAGAACGGCCCCCACAGTATCCGTACGTGTCGATACCAACTCTGCAATCTGCTGGCACTCGTTCGTGATCGTTTCGAGGCGAGGCTGAAGCGTTTGTTTCAACTCATTGGCAAGTTGCACTGTCGGCTCGACCGCCCGCTTCAGTTGTTCGCTGATTTCAGCAGCCCGGCGAGCAGCGCGCATCCCGACGACAGAAATCCCGACGAAGGCGACGACTTCCGCCAGCAGCGCTGCTGCCATCAGGATTACGACCGCCCAGAGGAATGCCGTCATTGCGCTCCTTGCTCAGGGGATGGTAACAGGTCGGGAGGCCTCGCCCCAAGCACCCTTGCGACGACCGATTCCCTTGCCCGATCTGGCCACGACCGGGTAGTCTGGCGATAGCGACCCACGCGCCTATGCCGTATCCCCGCCGCTCGCGACAAAGTCTTTTGTTGGTGTTTTGCGTGTTACTAACTGCCTTTCCCTGCCACGCAAAGAAGAAACAACTGCCGGCAGTACGCTGGAAAGCGGACGCTCCGGGATGTGAATTCCAGCGCACCGACGATGGCCACTACCGCTGGCGTATGACTGGTGACGATCTGGACATCACTTTGCTCATGGACTCACAGGAACTGCCTAAGAGCCGGCGCCGCCTGTACAAGCCTCTCGGCGTTTTCATGAGCGTGACCTATACCGGCAAAGGCAAGTTCGACTTCCCCGCTGACTTGCGCATGGAGTTCGTCCGTCATCACAACGTGATCGAAGGCTATCTCGATCCCACCGATTTCTCCACCAGGATGCAGAACGATGTGGACACCAAAGTCTTCGACACTGAACGCGAGATCAAGAAAAAGCCCGAGACAGCCGAGCAGAAGACAGATCGGGCGCGCGAATATCAAAAGCAGGTTGTCCAGTTTATCGAATTTCTGAGTACGCAGAGTTTGCAGCCAGCAATCCTCAATCCCGGCAATCCTGAAGTTCACGGATGGGTATTTTTTGGCACGAAGAACAAATGGCTCGGTTCATGGAAAGAGCGCGAGGATTTCATCCTGCGCGTGTGGATGAAAGACCGGGTGTGGGAATTTCCTTTTTCGATGCCGCCGGCCGAAGGGGAACTCATCCTGCGCAAGCGGGATGAATAGGTGGGGTTCTTTGTTAAAGGAGCATTGTGACTAGACTCACAATCCGACTTACACGGCTGAGGATCGTAGTTGGTGAAATCGCCTGGTTTCAACAACTACTGGTGTGCAGCACCACAACCCAAAGGTCAGCAGAGACAGACTGGGAATCTGCGCGACGCGACGACTCCCGTCCCTATCTATATTCAAGACATGCTTTGACCTACCCACTCACCACCGTTAGGGTCACGCTCGTCGAGGAGTAATTGATCACGAAATGGGCGCCACTGAGGGCGGGAAGATTGACCGTCGAAAACGTGCCTGTACGGGCGCTGCTGGTCAAAATGGTGTAGACGTCTCCGATCGTCGGAATGAATCCGTTGATCAAGTTGACATTGAGCGTGCCGTTCAGGCTTGCGCCGTTGGCTACCGCCAGCTGGCTGTACTGCGTGCCAACCGTCGTGCCGCCGAGCTGGATATTGAGGCTGCCAGCGGATTGCTGCGTGTAAGTGCTCACCGAAAGCGTTCCCGCCTTGCTTGCGGTGTCGCCAGCAGTCACCGAGGCCTTCGAGTTCACGCTCGAGGCGACCGTGCCGGTGCCGAACAACTTCCCACCGTTGATGTTCACGCCGAACGCAGCAGTCAGAGTGCCGTCTACCGTTGTCATGCTTCCGGTTTGCGTGTACGGGCATTGGAAGGTCGGGTTGCAGAGAATCTTGAAACCGCTGTTTTTGCCGACCATCAGCTTACCCGCATTACTAAAACTGCCGCTAAGCGTGGTCGCATACTGCTGACCGCCGCTGGAGGTGAACGATCCGCTGCTTACATTGCTGGACAAGTTCGCCAGTGCGTTGACCGCGCTTTGATTAACGATCTGCGCTGTGGATCCAGTCAAAGTAATCTTGGCGGAGTTGGTCACGATACTGGCATTCGTAAATTCCAGCGTTCCGGAAACGGTGTAAGTGCCACCGATCACCGTGCTGCCGTTGAAGTTCGTGAACGGTGCGGTAATAAACAGCGCGTCACCTTTGGGCACTTTGAGCGTTCCCAAGTTGGTAAAAGTAAAGTGCGGGCCAATGGTGCCGCCGCCTTGGATTGTGCTGTGATTTGTAAAGGTGAGCCCACCGTTGCCGTCGATGGCGCTGTTGACGTTGTTATCCATGATCACTCTGCCCTTGCCGAGCAAGGAAGCGCTAACGGTGGGAAGAAAGAGGTAGGTCAGGTTGCCGGCAGAGTTGAGTGATATGGTTCCATTGTTTGTGAGGTCCGATTGCAGGTAGAGGGAGCCGTTGTTCTGGACAGTAAACGCGCCGGCATTGGTCACTCCGTTTTCGAATACGCCAGCGCCTGCGAGGACCGCGAGCATCCCCCCGCTGCTGGTAGTCAGCGTTCCGCCAGTGATCGTGGTGCCGTTTTCAAACTGCACCACAGAACCGGTGCCGATGGCCTCGATCGTCCCGCCTGTATTGTTGATGCTGCTGCTACCACCGGTGGATATCTGCAAAATTCCGCCATTCGTCGCTTCCATAACGGCCGTATTCGTGTCGGTACCACTACTTTGCTGAAGCACGTTCAGGATCGCACCTTTCACATTGGCATTGATGGTCCCCTGGTTCGAGAACAGGAAGTGCGGTCCGATGTTGCCGACCCCCTGGATCGTCTGCTTAATCGTAAGCGTGGCCCCGCTATTGCCGTCCACTTCGTTCTGTGAATTGTTGCCCATGGTGACCGTGCCGGCGCCGGTCAACGTCGCAGCGGTAGGCACAAACAGTAGCGTCAGGCTTCCCCCGGAGTTCAGTTGAAAGGTCCCCGTGTTGGTGATCGTGCCACTCAGGAGGGCGCTGGCATTGTTCAGGATTGAGAAGGTGCCGGAGTTGGTCACGCCGCTTAAGTTTAAGCCGGCGCCTGCATTCAGCACGAGCAACCCACCGTTGCTGGTGGTCAGCGTTCCGCCGGTGATCGTCGTTCCGTTCTCGAACTGCACCTGAGAATTGGCTCCCACCGCTTTGATCGTGCCGCCGGTGTTGTTGAGGCTGCTGCTGCCTCCGGTCGAGATCGCTAAAATGCCGCCATTGGTTGCTTCCATGGTCGCCGAATTCGTGTCCGTCCCAGAACTTTGCTGCATCAAATTCAAAGTGGCGCCGGTGACGTTGGCATTGACCGTACCTTGGTTCGCCATCAGGAAGTGTGGACCGATCTGACCGACCCCCTGGATCGTGCTCTGATTGGTGAGGACCGCTCCGCTGTTTCCGTCCACCTGGTTCTGCGAGTTGTTGCCCATGGTCAAGGTACCAGCGCCGCTGAGCGTGGCGCCATTGGCGATGAACAGAGTGGTTAAGTTACCCGCTGAGTTGAGCGATATCGTTCCCGCGTTGCTGACGCTGTTGCCGTTGATGACCAGGGATTGGTTGTTGCTGAAGGACAAACTGTCGTCACTATCGATGGTCAAAGTATTAGCTTGACCGCCAACATCCAAGGTGACCGGAGAAGCACCGGCCTTGCTGTGGTCGATGAAAACGTCGCTACTGCTGCCCGGAACGCCAGCGCTCCACTTCGCGCCGTTGCTCCAGTTCCCTGTCCCGCCGAGCCAGTTGTCTTGGGCGAATACAGAGGGAGTCAGGGCGCATAAACAAAGAATCGTGAATGTAATCGATCGGAATGCCGTGGGAAAGATTTCGTGGGATGCAACTGGACGCATGATACGCCTCCTCAGCCGTGTTCATGATTGCGAGCGTGCGCCCGCACCTTGATCGATCACTGCTAGCTAGAGACTGCTGCGTACTGATAAATGGCGATCGCTGTGGAGGAGGAGTTCCGGCACGAATCTGGGGAAATACGCCGGAATTAAAGCGGAGCGATTCTCCCTCAGTCTGCGTTCCCTGTCAAGCGCATCAACAAAGACCGCATGTGCTGGCGAGTCTCAGTTGCTGATTACGATATGGTGGCGTCAACTGGCGTAACATCCCGATTTCACTCATTGACCATCGGTCATTGCCCATCAGCAGTTTTGCGGTTTTTCGTTTCGGTGAGGTTCCGTCCTCCCCTCGATGTAGCTTGCGCGAACTGTGCTACAGTCTTTTTCGCTCATGGATACCAGCCAGGAGAGGGGCCCAGCCGCAGGAAAGTCGCCAGACACGCTTTACTGCCCAGTCTGTGCGGTCGCGGTGAATGATCCGCTCACGTGCGGCGATTGTTCGTCTGTGATCTGCCGGCGCTGCGGCACGCCACTGGAATCATCGGACGAATTGGGGATGGGCTAGCGGATGAGTTCCCTTCCCGTTTCTCCGGCCACCCAGATTGATTCGCCCGAAGGAAAGCCCAGCCTCGTTCGCGGGCTGAGTTTGCTTGATGCGGTACTGCTGCTGGTCAGCGGCATTATCGGGTCGTCGATTTTTCTTACCGCGAAAGATATCGCCGAGCCACTGCCGCACCCCTTCTGGTTTTTTCTGGTCTGGATTCTCGGCGGCGCAATCTCGTTGTGCGCGTGCGCGGCGTTCGCGGAGCTGGGATCGATGTTTCCCGACTCGGGCGGACAATATATTTACCTGCGCGAAGCCTACGGCGACCTGGTTGCCTTCCTCTACGGATGGATGCTTTTCGCGGTGGCCAATGGCGGAACGATTGCCGCGCTTTCCGTGGCGTCCGCGGCATACATGGGAAACATCATTCCTGCGATCTCGCAGCATCATGTGATTTTCTCCGTGGCAGGTATGGCGTTCACACGCTCCCATGCGGTGGGGCTCGTACTGATCCTCATCCTCACTTACGTCAATGTCTTCGGATTGCGCTGGGGCGCGCTCCTGCAAAACGTCTCTACCTGGACAAAGTTCGTGGCGATGGCCGGATTTGTCGTGCTGGGGTTTGCCGTCGGCAAGGGACACTGGTCGAACTTTACTGCCACGACGGGCGGCATCAGCATGGGCCTGAGTCCGGGTCAATTGATCTCCGCGCTGGGCGTGGGACTCATCGCGGTGTTCTGGGCGTATGACGGCTGGGTGTATGTAACTTGGGTCGCGGGCGAAGTCAAAGACCCACGGCGAAACGTCCCGCTGGCCATGGTTTTTGGAGTGCTCGCCGTCGGCGCGATCTATCTGGCGATGAATCTCACTTACGTGTATGCCTTGCCGTTGAGCGAGATTTCAAAGTATGAAACCATCGCGCACGCTGCCGCTGTCGCGCTCTTCTCTCCGGCCGCAGCCAACTGGCTGTCGGCGATGATTGCGATTTCCTGCTTCAGCGCCGCGGCAGCCTGCACACTTTCGGGATCGCGCGTCTATCTCGCCATGGCGCAGGACGGCGTATTCTTCAAACGCATGGCAGTAATCCATCCCCTATGGCGCACTCCTGCCTTTAGCCTGATTGGGCAAGGCATTTGGGCTGCGCTACTCACGATGAGCGGACGCTACGATCAGCTCTACACTTACGTAATTTTCGGGATGGTGTTGAGTTACACGCTGACCGTCATCGGTCTGTTCGTGTTGCGCTGGAAAAAACCAGATGTGCCGCGTCCTTATCGCTGCACGGGATACCCTTGGCTGCCGGGATTTTATGTGTTGATCGGAGTGATCTGGACTCTGAATACGATTGTCACGCGCCCGACCGAAGCGTTCTGGGGCGCGACGATCGTGCTCGCGGGAGTGCCGGGATACCTGTACTGGAAATGGAATCGCGATAAGATAGTCGCTCCGGAGTAAGTCTGTGTTCGAGCGATATACCGAGAAAGCCCGCCGCGTTATTTTCTTTTCGCGTTACGAAGCCAGCCATTATGGATCTCCCTACATTGAAACCGAACATCTCTTGCTGGGGCTGATTCGGGAACACCCTGAACTTGTTCGCCTGTTGCCCTCAGGCTCGGCGGAATCGATTCGGAAACAGGTCGACGATCATACAGTTGTGAACAAAAAAGTATCCATCTCGGTTGACCTGCCCTTAAGTAACGAGTGCAAGCGAGTGCTCACCTACGGCGCTGAGGAGGCGGGGAGGCTCTCTCATCGGCACATCGGCACCGAACATCTGCTGCTCGGTTTACTGCGGGAAGAAAATTCCTTTGCCGCTGCCATGCTGAGCGAACGAGGTATGACGCTTGAGCAGCTGAGGGAACGGTTCGCGCAATCGCCTCTGGAGGGCTCCAGCCGACGGCCCTTTCGACGACCTGAAGGCGAATTCACTGTAAACATTCATGGCGCTCCGCGTAGCGCCGATCCGATTCAGGAGCGCGTCAGGAATTGCCGCAAGTTTCAGTGGCACTGGCACAAGCGTTCGTGGACGTCGCGGGACACAGCCGTACATCGTGCAACCGGCGCCGTGTCGCTGGATCCTGGGCTCGCCAACGATAATCAGGATTTCGAAGCACAGCGAGGTGGATGGAAAACGGAACCATGCTTCGTGTGCGGTTGGGAGTTACTAGAGTCTGCTACCGAACCGGAGCACGGCATCGCGTATACCAATGGGCGGGACTGGGTATGCACGGAATGCTATGAAAAATTCCTGCAGGGTCCGGACTACTTTGCCACGTCGCATCCCGAAATTACCTGACGCTGCCTGACGAATCACCTTGCCGTTCTTCCAACTCTCTGTAATCCTTGCCCCTCGCCATTTCACCGGCGAGCGACTACGTGAGTGACTCTGGGCCAGACTCCATCGCCATAGCCGGTACGGGCGTCTCGATTGCCGAGGCCGCCGATCCAAATCGTCCCAAGCGGGTCATGGGATTCCGTGATCTGCTGCTGTTTTATGTAGTCACTGGCATCAGCCTGCGCTGGATCGCGACCGCGGCGGCCGCGGGCCCAAGTTCCATCGTCATCTGGATTGGCGCCTGGCTGGCGTTCTACACGCCGCTGGCACTTTCGGTGATTGAACTCTCCTCGCGCTATCCCAACGAAGGCGGGCTCTACGTGTGGGCAAAGCGCGCGTTCGGCGACTTCTCCGGGTTCATGGCCGCCTGGACTTACTGGACCTCGAACCTTCCCTACTTTCCAGCTGTGCTCTATTTTGCTGCCAGCAATGTCATCTTCATGCGCGAGGCCGAGTGGGGATATCTCTCCGGCAACGCTACGTTCTACATTGTGTTCGCACTTCTGACATTGATTGCCGCAACGCTGCTTAACATCGTGGGACTGGACGTCGGCAAGTGGCTGCACAACATCGGCGCGCTCGCCATGTGGATTCCGGTGATGATCGTCATCGGCATGGGCCTGCTCGCCTATCATCGTTACGGATCGGCGACGACCTTCTCGTGGCACACGATGACGCCGAGCGTGCACTTGAACGATTTGATTTTCTGGTCGGTGCTCACTTTCGCGTTCGGCGGATGTGAGACCGCGTCGTTCATGGGAGAAGAAATCAAGAATGCACGCCGCACGATTCCTTTGACACTGTTTGTCGCGGGGCTGACGGTGAGCTTCTGTTACATCATCGGCACGGTGTGTGTGCTGCTCGCACTGCCCTCGACGGAGATCAACAGTCTGCAAGGCCTGGTGCAGGCCATCGGCAAGACTGCCGCCAGGGTGGGAATACCGGGTGTGCTGCCCGTAGCGGCGTTTCTGATCGCGCTGAGCAACATCGGCGCCTCGGGAGCCTACCTGGCCGCGTGCGCTCGACTGCCTTTCGTCGCGGGAATCGATCGCTTTCTGCCGCCGTCGTTCGGAGCGCTTCATCCGCGCTGGGGAACTCCGTGGGTCGCAATCCTCACGCAAACATTCATCGGAATTATTTTCATCTTTCTCGGACAAGCGGGTACCTCCGTGAAAGGCGCATACGAAGTACTCGTCAGCATGGGCGTGATTACCTATTTCATTCCCTATCTGTATCTGTTCGCCGCGATGTTTAAATTGCAGCGCGAACCGGCAGCCAGCGACGTGATCCGCGTGCCCGGTGGGAAGGCGGTGGCGTATACGGTCTCAATCGTCGGATTCGCAACGACCGCATTGACGATCGCGATTTCCGTAATCCCGCAGCCCGATGAGCCGCACAAGATTGTGGCCGTCTCCAAGATCGTCGGCGGCTGCGGCGCGCTGGTATTAATCGGAGTGTGGCTCTACTGGTCTGGGAAACGGCGGTCACGCAGGCCTAGTTAGGGATTCGGCGCAGGCGCCTGCCATGGGGGACAAACCGTGGAGACGTGGTCGGGACGATTCTCGCTATTGGAACTCGTAAGCTCCAATGTCGATCGTCGCGACTCCATCACTGTTTCCATCCACGATTCGAGGCTTGTGTGCCAGATCCTTCGGGGTCAGAAGCGGAGCGGAGTTCGTTCCGGCATCGATCGCTGGCGACCCCACCAGTAACTGGTACTTGCCCCTGATCACGTTCACAAACATCGGGTCGATCGAGACATTGCCGTTCTGTCCAGCCTGACTGGCGCACGTACCTTGCAGCCCCGTACCGTTAGGACTGAAAGCATCGTTGTTGAAGAAAGAAGGGGGCTGCTGACTGTAGGTAGCGTCGCAGTCAACTGCATTTTGGCCGTTCAAACCAATCAACAGGTTGTTGTAGAGCTGTACCTGGTTATCGAAACCTCCAGCGAAGACAGCCGATCCTTGCGCAGCGGTGTTGTCCGCGATGGTGTTGTTGATCAAGAACGGACCGCGCGCGCCCGAAGGCACGAGGAAGTAGATCCCTCCACCCTGACCCGCATTGTTGTTGTAAATCAGATTTTGCTCGATGAGAGCGTCGGAATCATTCACAATCCAGATGCCGCCTCCTTGCGAAGCTGGCGAAACTCCGGTGGCCGTGTTGCCTCGAATAATGTTGTTCTGGATGGTCGGCGCGCCCGCGGCAAACAGGGTGATTCCGCCGCCGTCACCGGAGCCCCAGATGTTGTTCTCAATAATGTTGCCGATAATGCGGGCAGAAGCCGCTCCTCCAACCGCAATTCCCGCTCCACCAATTCCTCCCGAACATCCCGACTGCATGTTGTTGCGAATCGTATTTCCCATGATCAACGGTGAAGCAAACTCGACCGCTATACCGGCGCCCCCATTGCACGCGCCGTTGTTCTGAATGATATTGCCCTTAATGGTTGGCGAGGCTCCGTTAATGTAAACACCTCCGCCGTCGTAGCTGGAATTGAAGGTGGAAGTGCCATTCTGAAGGGTGAAGCCACTCAGCACGGACTTAAGAGTTTCGCCACTGGAGAATGTGGCCACCGGAGCAACCTGGCCGCCATCAATGAAGGTCACCTTGCGCCCGCCTGAACTCTTCACGATAATTTGCTTGCCACCGAAGTTGATGTTTTCGTGGTAAGTTCCTGGAGCTACGAGCACAGTGTCGCCGTTTGTCGCAGCGCCGATCGCTGCCTGGATTGTGGGCTGATCGGCCGGCACATGAATCACGGAAGCGTTCACTGTAGCAACGCCGATTAGTAAGGCACCAAGAAACAGGCACTGTCTCACAACGACCTCCAGCAATCGTCTGGAAAAAGCGAGAGCTTAAGGGCTAGTTATAACCTAACTAAGCTGTGCGACAAATGTATTTTTGGAGAATTTTTGGCCGCAAGTTCTTGCACATTGATCGATGCAAAAAAGATCCTTAGACGGGCGTCGCCGTCTTCCTCTTCGGATTGAAGAACGGTAGCGGGACGACCGTTGCGGTGGTCTGTTTGCGCTGGGCTTCGATCGTCAACTCCATCTGCAACTTCGTGCCGATTTTGGAGTGTTCGCCGCTTACACTCGCCAACGCGATCAATTTTTTCAGCAGCGGTGAAAACGCCGTCGTCGTGGCTTTCCCTACCTGCTTATCTCCGGAATAAACCGGCACAGGCGTGCGCGACGCCTGACTTGGCGCGGCCGGAGACAATCCGAACTTGTCGAATTGCTCCTCGACTTCCACCCAATCGACTTCCAGGCCAACGAGCTGCCGAGGCACGCCCTGCCGCACGTCGCGCGCCAGCGCCTTCTTTCCGATGAAGTTTTCTTTATCCAGATGGACCATCTTGCCGAAGCCCAGCTCGTAGGGCGAGTATTTCTGCGACGGGATCAGCGCTTTCTTGGAACTTGAGTAGTCCACTTCGATCAGGAGCAGGCCGGCTTCGACGCGCGCCACATCCAGCGCCAACATTCCGGCGGCGTGAATATCGAACTGTTTGCCCTTGGCCATCAACTCGTCCCAGACTTTGACGGCGTCATTCCACGGTATCCAGACTTCGTAGCCGAGGTCGCCGGTGTAGCCGGTACGCGAGATATCGACGGGAACGCCCGCGATCTTGCCGCTGGTCTTGCGAAAATATTTTAAGTTCGCGATGTCGGCGTCGGTCACGGCCTTCAGCAACTTCGCCGATGTCGGCCCTTGCAGCGCCAGTGCCGCCGTCTGCTCGGAAATGTCTTCGATCTGCACATCCATGTTGAGGCCGTTTTGGCGAAACCAGCGGAGGCTGGGATCGGCGGCAGTCCAGCGATACTTGTTTTCTTCGAGACGTGTCACCGTGCCGTCGTCAATCACCTTGCCGTCTTCGTCGCACCAGCAGGCATAAATCACCTGGCCGACGGCAACTTTGTTGACGTCGCGGGTGATGATGCGGTTCACGAGTTTTGTAGCGTCCTTGCCCGTGATCAGATATTTGTAGAGCGGCGAGATGTCGATCATCGCGCACGCATTGCGGATCGCGTTGTACTCGTGCTCGTGATGTACTTCGTACACGCTGACGGTGTAGTATCCCGACCATTCCCGGTAATTCAGGCTCTGGCAGAGGGCAAGCGTTCTCTCGTGAAATGCAGTTCCAACTGGCAAAGGTGGCCTCGTGTGATGGCTTTCCCCAGTGTCCTCCGTGACCTCTATAGTTAAGACATTTGACTTCCTAACCACGGAGGTCACAGGGGACACGGAGAAAACCTTGAACGCCGGATTATATGAGCGCAGAGCGCTCCTCAGCAAGAGCGTAAATATATTGACCCAAAGTCAGAATTTACGCGTAAGTATAGAGACAAAAAGATAGTTTACCGATAGAATGGCGAGTCACTTTCAGAGCAGTTTCTGCCGTCTGATCGAATCACTGGACCGACTCACTGGACTGAATTATGCCTGCGAATAAGTACGACGTGATCGTGATTGGCGGAGGCCACAACGGCCTGACGACCGCTGCCTATCTGGCCAAAGCGGGCCGCGAAGTTCTCGTGCTCGAACGCCGTCACATTCTTGGCGGCGCGGCATGCACGGAAGAAGTCTTTCCTGGATTCAAGTTCTCGGTCTGCTCCTACGTGGTGTCCTTGTTGCGTCCAGAGATTATTCGCGATCTCGACTTGCCTCGTCACGGACTGGAAATTCTTCCGCTCGACGGTACGTTTACTCCGATGCCAAGTGGAGACTACCTGTGGCGTGTGAACGACCACGGGAAGACTCATCGCGAAATTGCCCGCCACTCGCGGGTTGACGCGGAAGCGTATGACGAATTCGGCAAAGCGATGCAGGCGATGTGCCGCTTCGTAAAGCCGATCCTGAGCATGGTCCCGCCTGATCCCGCGACGCTCAATCCTAAAGAACTGATGAAGATGCTTTTCCTCGGCCGCCGTTTTCAGGACATGACCAGCGAGGACAAGTACAACCAGGTCCAGCTGATGACCATGAGCGCGATCGACTTTCTCGATCAGTGGTTCGAGACCGACGTGCTCAAGGCGACGATGTCAGCGTCAGGAATCATCGGGACTTTCCTGGGAGTTCGCTCGCCGGGCACCGCCTACGTCCTGCTCCATCACTACATGGGCGAAATCGACGGCGCGTTCCGTGCCTGGGGATTTGCACGCGGCGGCACCGGCGCGATCTCGAATGCCATCGCAGCGGCCGCGGTTGAAGCGGGGGTTGAGATTCGAACGAAGACTCCGATCGCGAAGATCATCGTCAAGAACAACAAGGCGGTCGGAGTTGCTCTCGACAACGGCGACGAAATTTACGCCGATGTAATTTCCTCCAGCGTCGATCCTCGGCTGACGTTCGTCAAGATGATTGACGAAGGCCTGCTCCCCACCGAGTTCATGGATGGCGTGAAGCGCTACAAATTCCGCGGATCATCCGGCAAGGTGAATCTGGCGCTCGATGGGCTTCCGAATTTCAAGTGCCTTCCGGGTGTGGGCGCGCACCTGCGCGGCGCGATGTCGATCTCGCCCAGCGTCGAGTACATGGAAAGGGCCTACGACGAAGCAAAGTACGGGCACTGGTCGTCGCATCCGTACATAGACATGGTGATCCCGACGCTGACCGATCCTTCGGTTGCGCCTCCGGGAAAGCACGTGATGTCGTGCTTTGTGCAGTACGCGCCGTACAAGCTCGCACCCGGACTCAACTGGGACACGGAAAAAGAAAAGTTCGGCGACGCCGTCATCAATACGATTGCCGAGTACGCTCCCAATATCAAAGACATCATCCTGCATCGCCAGGTCGTCACGCCGCTCGATCTCGAGCGCGAGTGGGGACTGACGGAAGGCAACATCTTCCAGGGCGAGCTTTCTCTTGAACAGCTGTTTTTCCTGAGGCCGGTCGCAGGCTGGGCGGCGTTCCGCACGCCGATCAAGAATCTCTACCTGTGCGGTTCGGCGACGCATCCGGGCGGGGGCATCATGGGCGCTCCGGGACGGCTGGCGGCGCTCGAAATTCTTAAAGACGGAAAGGGTGCCTGAGTTCCAGGAAAACGACCATGGCTGAAACACGCGATGTGATCATTGTCGGCGGCGGACACAACGGCCTGGTTACCGCCTTCTATCTGGCCAAAGCCGGATTCAAGCCGCTCGTGCTGGAACGCCGCGCACAGGTGGGCGGCGCGGCCATCACGGAAGAATTTCATCCCGGCTTTCGTTCTTCGACTTTGGCGCACAACGCGGGGTCGCTGCGCGCCGACGTCGTGCGCGACATGCAACTCAAGCAGCACGGGCTTGAACTCATCACGCCGGAAGTGAGCACAGCGTCGTTGTTGCCGGATGGGCGCGCGCTGGTTTTGTACGCCGACATGAAGCGGGCAGCGCAGGAAATCGCGCAGTGGTCGCCGAAAGACGCAACTGGATACGCCGACTTCGGCGCCGCGCTCGCGAAGATCGGTAAAGTAATTGGCCAGGCCCTCACTCTCGCTCCGCCGAATATCGACAGCCCGAGCAGCAGCGATCTCTGGGGGATGTTGAAGACGGGTCGCGCCATCCGCAACCTCGGCAAGAAAGATATGTATCGAGTGCTGCGCTGGGGGCCGATGGCAGCAGCCGATCTTGTAGCCGAATTTTTCGACACCGAACCCCTGCGCGCAACCGTTGCTGCACGCGGCATCTTCGGAACTTTCCTTGGGCCATGGTCGGCGGGCAGTGCGCTGGTGCTGCTTCTGCGGGCTGCATCCGATCCGTCCCCCGTGGGCACGGTGCAATTTGCGATGGGAGGTGCGGGGTCGATCACGCAAGCCATGACCGCAGCCGCCCGACAGGCAGGCGCCGAGATTCGCGCAGCTGCCGATGTAGTTGAAATCCGCGTAAAAGATGGCGTCGCAACCGGTGCTGTGCTGGCTTCGGGAGAAGAAATTTCCGCGAAGGCCGTAGTGTCGAACGCCGACCCCAAGCGGACCTTGATGCGCCTCGTCGATCCGACACATCTTACGCCGGACTTCGTGCAGAAGATTAAGAACTATCGCGCGTTCGGGACGGTGGCGAAAATCAATCTCGCACTCTCCGGCCTGCCCGAATTCCCGGCTCTCAAGGATGGCAATCTGCTGAAAGGCCGCATTCAGATCAGCCCGGAGATCGATTACCTGGAGCGGGCTTTCGACGAATCGAAGTACGGGAATTTCTCGCGCCAACCATACCTGGAAATTACCTTCCCGACGCTCACCGATCCCTCGCTCGCTCCCGCGGGACAGCATGTGATGTCGATTTACATGCAGTATGCGCCCTACAAGTTGAAGAACACGGATTGGGAAAGTCAACGCACCGCGCTGGGCGAGGCGGTGGTGAAGACAATCTCCCAGTACGCGCCCTCGCTGCCGCAGAGAATTCTGCGTCACCAGATCATCACGCCGAAAGACCTGGAAGATACCTACGGACTCACCGGAGGCCAGATCTTCCATGGCGAACTGGCGCTCGATCAGTTCTTCACCATGCGGCCACTATTAGACTGGGCACGCTACCAGACACCGATCGGCAAGCTGTACCTGTGCGGCAATGGCACGCATCCGGGAACGGGACTGACCGGCGGATCGGGGGCAAATGCGGCGCGTGAGATCTTGCTGGCTCTGAAAAAAGGAGCGTAGCGCCAACGTTACGGTCTATATGCATAACTCCGCCATTCTTCTCGTCTCGTGTCCCGACCGCAAGGGCGTAGTGGCGTCGATCGCTGACTTCATCTTCCGACACAACGGCAATATCCTGTTCGCCGACGAACATGGAGACGAAGAGTCGAATCTTTTCCTGACTCGCGTGGAATTTGACCCGTCCCAGTTCAGTTTTGACCTCGCGGAGTTTGCCGCCCGCTTTGCGCCGATTGCCAAAGAGTTCGAGATGAACTGGCGTCTTGCACATTCCACCGACCGTCCGCGGCTGGCAATTCTTGTTTCGAAATACGACCATTGCCTGCAAGACCTGCTCTACCGCCATCAGAGCGGTGAGCTGCGCTGCGACATCCCGCTGATCATCTCGAACCATCCTGACAACCAGCGCATCGCCGACTTCTATCGCGTTCCCTACGTGGTCGTGCCCGTCACCAAGGACAACAAGCAGGAGGCCGAACAGAGGCAACTGGAATTGATCCGGGAAAACGACTGCAATCTGGTGGTGCTGGCGCGCTATATGCAGGTTCTTTCCACCGAATTTACGCGCACGATCGGGTCTGAGAACCTGATCAACATCCATCACTCGTTTCTGCCGGCGTTTATCGGTTCGCGGCCCTATCATCAGGCATTTCAGAGAGGCGTAAAGCTGATCGGGGCGACCGCCCACTACGTTACCGAGGTGCTCGACGATGGCCCGATCATCGAGCAGGATGTGGTCCGCATTTCGAATCGCGACACCGTCGAAGAGCTCACCGAGAAAGGCCGCGATATCGAGAAAGTAGTCCTTTCGCGGGCAGTCCGCTGGCACGTGGAGAATCGCGTGCTTCTCTATGGCAATAAGACGGTGGTATTTCAGTAGCAAGCCCTTCCCTGTAGGCGCGATTTAAGCTGCTTCCCGCAGTCGTGTCACTTCCGTAACCAGCCTTACAATTGCGTCCCATTCGGGTTTCAGCTTTACTAGAAGTAACCCTTTAGAAGATCAAGTGGGGACTTTGCCTCCAAAGGAGTCATTTTGGCAGAGGATCCAAAATGGGAACTGGCCCTTTTGGCCACCGTTCAAAGTTTCTATCAGCGCTTGATGGGCGACCATCTGGGCGGGGAAATCCCCACGCCTTCCGGTTTGACGCCGGAAGCGCTCGGCCGCGACGACGACGTGCGCGGCACCCTCGACCGCATGAAGGTGTGGATCCAGTTGCTCGATATTGCGGTGACGCCGGCGATCCTGCGCCTCGGCATGGCTGTCGACCTGGACGCGGAAGTCGCCGAAGCGCTGCTGCGCTATTTCGCCCGGCATCGCGACGATTCTGCCACCAATCGCGATAAGACCGATCTAGTGGCGACATTTCTATATCGTCGTCCGCGCGTGGCCGGACAGTGGCAACAGCGAGGATACGGCCTTGATGGATCGCTGCCGCTCGCTCCCTTTGAAATTGCCCTGCTCGAAATCTTGTCCGAAAGCGATGCCCCCGTTCTGCCCGAGGAACACGTGCAGAAGCTGCGCGAGTTCGGGCCGCTTCTCGATGAAGCCAATCGCTTCCAGGATTTCAATGCGCTCATCGATTCCGGCATCATTCCGCGCGTGCGGGAACTGAAGGCTTCGCTCGGAGACTCGTTCTATCACCCCGGAGTGCTCGCTACCCTGGCCCCCTACAATGCCGCTTTCGGCGAGCGGTTCGATCAGTTATTTGCCGCGGCAGCGACCGAAATCAAGGAATTTGCGAACCGCCTCGAAGAACTTGGCGGCAGCATTCTCAGCACCGTGGATGGAGTGGAAGTGACGGTTGAGCACGTAGCCGCGCTCAACGAGGGAGAGTTGCTCAAAGCAGACTACGCCGCCGCGCTCGACAAGTTCCGGCGAGTTTCCAAATTGAAAAAAGAATTGGATCGCCGGCCGCCTCTGCGGCGCGCACCGCAACCGGCTTTTGCCGCACGTTCGGTAGGAGCGGGCGGCGCTGCGGTGGCACCCACGCGCGTAAAGTTTGTTCCGGCCGCGATTACTCCGCAGGCCCTCTCCATCGAAGAGGCGAAATTGCGCCGCGTGGAGGAATCGATCCGCGTTTTTGTGCGGGTGGCTGATCCTAAGTTCCGCCAGATCGTCCCCATGCGCTATTTCAACCTGATGCTGAGTCCGTCGGAAGTCGAAGCCTACACCGCTGATTATCTGGAGGAGAACAGCGCGCGCGCGAACGTTGGACGCATGCTGCTTCGGGTCGTCGCAGTAACGGCACGGCTCAACACCGAGCAGGAAGAACTCAAACGCTCGCAGAATTCACCGTCGGTATGGAAATTGCACGCCGACTCGCTGGTGGTATTGCTCGATTTGGCCCAGAAAGTATCCGGCTCCGTGGAGCGGCTCGCGCTGCAGACCGGCGACGAGCCCGACATGAAGTCCCGCAGCGAAGGGCTCAACGACGCACTCGGAAAGCTTCGACAGCGGACCGATCAGGTGGTCAAGATCCTTGCGCAAGCCTAGAGGTTTGCGCAATGGAGCCGGCGGGTAGATGATTGAACTCGCCGCTAGCCGGCTGTCATGACACCGAGTCTCATTTGGATTGACGAACCGGAGAACAACGGGTGGGCCTGCTCAAGCTGTTCGTGGAAATATCCTGTCCCTACCTTTTTGAGCGATCCGGAAGCGAAACGGGCATACGATCGCCTGGCCGCTTCAAAGTTCGGCGAGCACATCTGCGAACTACCGGCACCGCATCGGGAAATTGAAGACACGTCCACGGAACCAACCTTCACCAAACGCGTGATGAAGTTGCTGAAGGTGGGCTACAAGCCGAAAGACGCGGTGCAGATTGCGCTCGATGAAATCGCACTCGAGCACCGCAACGATCCCAAAGTGATGAGCCAGGCCCGCGTCGATGCGCAGGACTTCATGCAGAGAGTGCGCGAGGGCAGGATTTAGCAATTAGGGAGTTTGTACTTTCCCAGCGATTTCAGGACCAAGCAACTGAAAATGCGCGACGTCCCACGTTAGTATTCTGGTCGCGCCGGCCTTTACAGCACACTGCCCCAATAGAGCGTCGTAGATGGTTCCACCTACAACACCGTGCCGTGCCGCCTCATTAATCGCAAGACGATACTCACGCGCATTTAGATGGATCAACTCCAACCGCTCCTCCACTTCATCGAGGAAAAGCAGCGCTTGATCGCTGACGATCCGTTGCTTTCCAGGCATTCGCGTAAGGGTCGAATATAGCTCCGCGAGCGTGTGCGCGGCGCAACATCCCGTTTTGCGATCGGATTTTGCAAAGATCACAAGACTACGCTCATGATGTTCGTGGCTCGCGAGAACCGCGGACACAAGTACGGAGGTATCAAAAAACGTCTTCACCGCTTGATCCCCAACACCCGGTCGCTTCGCTCGTCTCGAATCTTCTGGATTGTCTCCCGCACTTCAGAAGCCGTGATGGGTTCACCAGTATCGAATACCAACACTCCCAGTTCCTTCCGCATGGTGGCATGCTCACGGATGGGTCGCAAAACGATGTGGTCCTCGAAAGACTCGATTTCCAGCGACTCGCCGGGCTCCAGTTGCAAGCGGTCGCGGATGGGTTTGGGCAGAACTACACGCCCGGCGCGGTCGATGCTTAATCTGGTATTCATGATGGCATTATACCATATCATTTACCATTATTGATGGCATTTTCCTCATTCAGTGCAAACGAACGAAGCCCCACGCCGGGAATAACTGGCGGCATGGGGCCGGTCGCTGAAGTGTTGTTTGGAGCGCCAGGCGTCCCCGCCTGCCCTCCCATCGAGAGTTAGTGAATGTCGAACTGCTCCTGATGCAGCGCGGGATCCGACTTCACGATAATCGTCTTCTTCATCAATTCTTCCATTTCGTTCAAGAGCCGTCCGCTGTTGGCCTTGAGCGCCTTGGCGACCTCAGGGTTCACGCGCAACATGGCGTCGGTGTGTTCGAGTTGCTTGGAGATCTTTCGCATCTCGACGTAGATCTCGTTGCAGACGGTGTTCACCGATTTCACGTATCCCGTCGCCTGGCAATACGGGCATGACGTCCCGATGGTGCGTTCCAGCGATTGCTTCACGCGCTTACGGGTAATCGCGACCAGTCCGAAGTCGTTAAACTGCAACACCTTCGAAGGCGCGCGATCGGCGCGCAGCGCTTCTTCCAGGGCCTGCATGACTTTCTGCCGGTTGCGGCGTTCGTCCATGTCGATGAAATCGATCACGATGATTCCGCCCAGATCGCGCAGACGAATCTGGCGTACGATCTCCTTGATCGCATCCACGTTGGTCTTGACGATCGTGTCTTCCAGGCGAGCCGTCTTGCCGACGTACTTGCCCGTGTTCACGTCAATCGCGACCAACGCCTCGGTCTGATTGATGACAATGTATCCGCCACTCTTCAGCCAGACCTTCGACTTCAGCGCCTTGTTGATTTCTTCGTTCAGGCCGAACTGCTCGTAAAGCGGAGTCTCCTTGGTATAGAGCTTCACGCGTTTGACGAGCGCCGGCTGAAATCGATTGGCGAAGCGCAGGATACGCTCGTATTCGGTTTCAGTATCGACCCAGATCACGGAGAAATCTGAAGTCACCTGGTCGCGCAGCACGCGCTCGACAACATTCAGATCGTGATAGATCAGCGCGGGCGACTTGCCGCTGTCGGAACGAGTTTTGATTTCGTTCCAGAGATTCTTCAGGAAGCGGATATCCGCGCGTAGCTCTTCGTCCGATGCGCCCTGCGCCGCGGTGCGTACAATGAATCCGCCGTGGCCGTTTTCGCGCTCGCTCTGGATGATGCGTTTCAGGCGCAAACGCTCTTCCTCGGACGCGATCTTCCGCGACACCCCGGTGTGATTCACGGTCGGCATGAAAACCAGAAACCGGCCTGGAAGCGCAATGTGGCTGGTAATGCGTGCGCCCTTCTTTCCGATCGGTTCCTTTGCAATCTGAACCAGGATCTCCTGGCCTTCCTTGAGCAGTTCGCTGATCTGTGGAACCACGGTGTTTTCGCGGCGCTTGAAACGGCGTCCGCCGCGACGCCCGCGATGGCGGTCAAACGCCGGTGCCGGACGCGTCGCTCTCTGCAATCTCGCTTCCGCCGGCGCGGTGCGCACTTCCGCGCTGGCATCTAGTGTGCCGGCGCCAATCATTTCGGCTTCCAGCAGCGCCTCGGCTTCTTCCTGCGCTTCTTCGAGTTCGAGTTCCTCGGCTTCGATTTCCGCTTCTTCAACAGCGGCCTCAGGATGTTCGGCTGCGGTTTCGTGGACTTCCAGAGTTCCGTTTTCCGTGACGGTGGAGGAAATTAATTCGGACGCGTGCGCTTGGTCGTCGCTATGATCGTGTGAGTGCCCGTCGGCATGACCGTGATCGTGCGCAGAACCGTGCTCGGACAAGTTTGCGTCTCCGGCAGCCCGCGTTTCTTCTTCCAGTTCCTCGAACGCAGCGTCTTCTTCCAGTTCTTCGGCGTACGCGTCGAGGTCCGCTTCTTCCTCTTCGATTTCCTGTTCTTCTATATTGATATTTCCGGCGGGAATCTCAACGAGCTCGGGGAAACGCGTTTCACGGGTGACCTCGTGAAAAGGAACCGTCACAGCAGCGGCCTCTTCGCGGGACTCGACTACGTCGGACGCCGCCGTCGAAACGATCTCACGCGGTTCTTCATACACTTCGACGGGCGCGGCGTGTTCGTGCTGCTCGTGGAGCGGCTCCGCAGCGGCGAACATCGGCTCATCGTCGGGAAAATTTCCTGCCACCGAAGCGGGCAATGCCCGTTCCCGCGCAGGAGGTTCCGCCGAAAACGCCGGCGCCTGAGACTGTCGGCGATACTTCGAAATCGACTCGCCGGGAAGAATCATGGGCTGGTACCCGGGCGGCGGACCGTACTCGTAATCGCGTCCAACGCGCGCTTCCGGTACTGCGGGACGCGCCGGGCGGAACTCCACTGGAGTTCGCTCGCGCTCTCCGCGGTCGGAGCCGCGATCGTTTCCACGATCATGTCCCCGATCATTTCCTCGATCGGTGCGTTCCGATCCCTGCTCGCCACGGTCGCGGTCGCCATTGCGTCCGCCGCGGCGACGCCGACGGCCACGGAATCCGCGAGGCTCGCGTGTTCCCTCTGTTCCGGCTGAGCTTTCCTGCGAGATGCTTTCACCGCCGCCGCCTTCGACGCCTTCACTCGAGCTACGGCTAGACTGGCGCGCTTCGTTCGCGGGCGCATCCTGGTCTGAACCTCGTTGCGGGCGTCCTTCCGCAACTGGGCGACCGGCGGGGATGGCTTCATCCAGATCCTCGTCCTGCTGTTCCAGATCCATAAAATCGGAAACGTACAGGAAGGCATCGCGCTCGAGTCCGATGTCAACGAAGGCCGACTGCATGCCAGGCAGCACGCGCGTCACACGGCCTTTATAGATGGAACCGGCTAGGGTGTATTCGTTTTCAAGTTCAAGGTAGACTTCGGCGAGTAAATCGTCTTCCACGATGCCCACTTTGGTTTCGTGGGGGGTGGAAGTTACGTACAATTCTTTGTTCATGCAAACTCCGGTAGTTGTTCACCGGAGCAAAGGTGACGGAAGGATTGAGGAGTTCAGCGCGGTTTCTGGCACACGTCCGGGAATTTCCGGAACTACTTCCGGAACCCACACAATCGTGAAAGTTCAGAACTCGTCTGTACTGATCGCATCTTGCACTGCGTCAGGTTTGTGACCGCTCTCTCAGATTTCTGAGGGGGCCGTTACCCAAGCCTGACTTCAATCCTGTCCGGTAGTTCCTTCGCCGGTGAATTGCCCTCCTTTTTCGCGAGGGCGTTCGTAATTGCGTAATCTTGTTGTGGCACCGTTCTCAAGGGCGCCATATTCTCCTTCCGCTAGTTCACGAAACGGCGCATCCGGACGTTCATTACCATCCCCAGCGCCAGAAACATAAACAAAACGGAAGACCCGCCGTAACTCATGAGCGGCAGGGGTATTCCGGTGACCGGCATAAAGCCAACCACCATGCCCACGTTGACCAAAACGTGGAAGCTAAGCACAGCCACCACGCCCATCACCAGAAATGCTCCAGCGCGGTCGGGCGCCGTTTGAGCGTTCTGGGTCAAACGCATCAGCACTATGAAGTATAACAGCAGCACCCCCAGAGCTCCTACAAACCCGTGTTCCTCTGCAAATGCCGCAAAAATAAAGTCGGTTTGCGGCACGGGCAAGAACGCGAGATGAGTTTGAGATCCCTGGCTGCTTCCCCAGATCCCCCCCGATCCAACCGCGATCAGGGACTGATTCACCTGGTATCCGGAGCCTTGACGGTCTGCATCCGGATTGAGAAAACTCGTAAGCCTTTCTTTTTGATACGGTTTAAGAATGTGAACCCGTTCGGAAAAGAAAACCGCGCCGATCAGCGCCGCCGCCAGCAAGACGACCGGCAACGCTTGGCCGACTCGTAATCCACCCAAAAAAAGCCCCATGATCGCGATCGGGATGTAGGTCAAGGCGGTGCCTAGGTCCGGCTGGGCGAGAACCAGCAGCATGGGGAAACCGACAATCGCCCCGGCCTTAAAGAAGTCAGACCAGGAAAGCTCGCGCTGCTGGAGATCCGCAAAATACTTCGCAACCGCAAGAATCAGAATGAGCTTCACCCATTCCGAGGGCTGAAAATGAACGCTGTGCGGAAGCTTGATCCATCGGCGGGCGCCCAGATATTTCTCGCCAAAAAGCCGAACAGCAATCAGCGACGCCAGGGCAACGATGTAGAACCAGTGAACTCTTTCGAGGAGAGCCTGATAGTTGATCAGGCTGACGAGAAACATCGCGCCCACTCCGGCAACCACCCAATAAATCTGCCGGACATGCGCTCCGGCAAACTTGGTATGTTCCGTGGCGCTATGGATTTGGAAAACACCGAGTGCGCAGATGATGAGCACGAAGGTCATCAGCACCCAGTCGAAATCCCGGTAGGAGACGTAACGCGACATGAGTTCAGTCGCCCAGGGAACTCATTGGCAGTTCGGCGTAGGACAAGCCGGGCTGAGAGGATCATCGCCCTGAACCAGCACCCAGGTCGTGACACCGCCCACAATCGCAATCCCCGTGTAGAGGGCAGCGCTCGAGCTTAATATTCCGCCGCCGGCCGCGGTTGCCGCGCCCGTTCCGCGACGTCTCTTCTTTTTCTTTTTCTCGGGATTCGAGGTGTCGTCTCGCGTAGTTTGCTGGCCTTCTTGCACCGTGCTCGTGCCTTGAGGATCCTGAACCGTTAGATCTCCCTTGGTGGCCACGATCTGTACTGTTCCGTCGACGTCCCTGACTTGAAACTCGGTCCAGGAATTGCCTGTGGGC
The DNA here is from genome assembly GCA_035569025.1 of Terriglobales bacterium. GTDB lineage: Bacteria > Acidobacteriota > Terriglobia > Terriglobales > Acidobacteriaceae > Acidiflorens. The sequence continues at coordinate 413 of DATMNN010000072.1, read as the reverse complement.
TTCACGATCACTTCACCCGCTTGGGTCGCGAGGCCGTGAGCTGTGCTCACCCGTACGGCGCCGTGCTCGATCTCGACTCCCGATCCCTGGAATTTCACCAGAGAATCCGCGAGCACCATCACGCTAGAACCGCTCGCGCTCAAATTCGCGGTGGAGTCCGGACGAGTTTGTACCAGATCGCCGTTAAAAAGCGCCGCAGACTTGGGGACGGTGCTGCCATTCACCCACGCGGTACCATTCGTGTAAACCATTGCCGATGCTGAGTCTCCCGCCAACAATTGCGCAGGCACAAGCATCGCCAGCACTATACTTATAGCTGACCTCAGCGCCGTCTGAGACATGGTCGGGATCACTCCTGCAATTTGAACGATTTCCGACAATCCTATTCCGCAAATCGATGCAGGTCAATGACG
>DATMNN010000071.1:0-20179 GCA_035569025.1 Terriglobales bacterium | reverse complement strand
TGCACGCCGCGGTCGCGAAGCCCGAGCCCCCCCAAGCTTTCCAATGAACCTGTCCCTGGTCAAGACGATCCAAAGCGGCAACGGCATAGTTGAGAGCGACCGCGGTGAAGAAAATCTCCAATGTTTCCGTGAGTGCGGCCGCCGAATAGTTGGCCAGGAAAGGGCAGAGCGCCGCCAGCACGAACGCAACCTGGGCGGCGCGATCGGAAACGCTCCTTCGCGCCAGGTCGGCAATGAGGAAGCAAGTCCCGAGATCCAGCAGAATCTGGAGGACCATCACGGCGCGGAAACTAGCCGGGCCGAAGAGCGCGAACACCGCAGTCAGAAAACCGGGATAGCCCGGCAGGCGTTCGTCGGTTGCCACGATCTGCCCCGACTGGGTCGTCCCATAGATTCCGTGCTGAAGCCAGTTGATCGCGATGTCGACGTAAATGCGCGAGTCGTCCGTGACCGCAGGGAAGTAGACGAAAAAGAAGAGGCGCAACACCAACCCAGCCAGAGCGGTTCCAAGAAAGAACCGGCGATGTTGGCGGACCAGCTTGAGCACAGGGAAATATAGCATTCAGCGGGTTAGCATTTAGCACTTGTAGCATTTCGCCAAAACTTTCGAGTGCGGAGGCCCTGGCCAAGTGCTAACTGCTAACGGCTAAGTGCTACGATGTAATCGCAATGGCAAAGCAGGTCTTTTACGATCCCAAACAGGCGCGCTGGCCGCGTATTCGGCGCATCTTTGACGCGGCGGCGTTGGCGCTGACCTTGCTGGTGATCTTCTTTATCTATACCGCGTTACGCAGCGAGCCTTTGCCTGATCTTTCCCTGCGCGCCGAAAAGCGTCCCTACCACCGGTTGAAGGAAGATGAAAAGGCGCGCGCGAGAGAGAAGCGTCGTCTCGCAGCGGTGGCTCGTTCCGGACGCCTCCCGCACTCTCGCAAAGCGCCTTCCCAGATTAAACTCAACGCCGAGGAAGGCGTTCGCGCGGCTTTCTACGTCTCTTGGGATGCGGCCAGCTTTTCCTCCCTGCGAGAGTATTCGCGGCAGATCGATCTCCTTTTCCCGGTGTGGCTGCAAGTCCTGACGCCCGATGGCCATTTGCAGGGCGTCGACCCCGAAACCAACAAAATGTTCGACGTGATCCACGATTCCAACGTGCATTCCGTCGATGACAAAGTCATGCCGTTCCTGAGATCGGAAGGCACTCCGCTCGACGTGTTCCCGGTCGTGCAGAATTTTGACGGCACCGACTTCTTCCCCGGAATTTCAGATTTCCTCAACAGCCCGGGGGCGCGTGCCCGTTTCCGGCGCGAGGTCACGTTGTTTCTGGCTTCCGACCACTACAAGGGACTGATGATCGACTTCGAGTCGTTCCCGAAGAAAGGCCAGCCTGGGTACGTTGCATTGTTGCAGGAACTTTCCGCCGACCTGCACGCGAAGGGGATGAAACTGTACGCCAGCGTGCAAGTGCGCAACGAGGACTACGACTACGCGGCCATTTCGGCGGCCGTCGATGGCGTCGTAATCATGAACTACGACGAACATTATCCCGGAGGAACGCCCGGCCCGGTAGCTTCGCAGGAGTGGTTTGCTGGCAACGTGCAGGCCGCAATGCAGAGTATTCCAAAGGAGAAGCTGATCTGTGCCATCGGTAACTACGGCTATGACTGGGTCGAGAAGCCAAAAAAAGGAAAGCTGCCGCCCGGCCTCATCGACAAGAACGTTTCGGTGCAGGACGCCTGGCTCGGTTCGCGGGACTCGGAAGAGGATATTGATTTCGACGGCGACAGCCTGAATCCCCACTTCAGCTACCTCGACGAACAGAATTTCCAGCACGATGTCTGGTTTCTCGACGCCGCGACTGCACTCAACGAAATGCGGTCCGCACAGACCCTCGGCATTCAAACTTTTGCATTGTGGCGCCTGGGCGCCGAAGACCGTTCGCTCTGGCGCGTCTGGGACGTTCCCGGCGATGCCGACGCGGTCAACAAATTGCGCGACGTTCCGCCCGGCCAGGACGTGGACATGGAAGGCGAGGGCGAAATCTTGCGCATCGAGGCGCGGCCTGCGAACGGCGTTCGCGACCTCAAAGTCGATGCCTCGACCGGATTGATCGATTTCGAAACTTTCAACGCTCTGCCGGAGCCCTATCGTGTCGCCCGTTATGGGGCGAGCAAGAAACAATTAGCCATTACCTTCGACGACGGACCCGACCCCGAGTGGACTCCAAAAATTCTTGACGTCCTGAAGTCCGAGCGCGCGCCGGCGACGTTTTTCCTGATCGGGCTCCAGGCCGACAATTTCGGGAGCCTCACCAGCCGTATCTATCGCGAAGGCCACGAGATCGGCAATCACACATTCACGCACCCGGACATCAGCAACATCGGCACCCGCTATATGCAGGTGGAATTGAATCTTACCGAACGCCTGTTCGCGAGCCGGTTGGGGATTCGGACGGTCCTGTTTCGTCCGCCCTACTCGATCGATCAGGAGCCGGATACCGAAGACCAGGTGCGCCCCCTCGAACTCACCCAGGACATGGGTTACATCACCATCGGCAACAAGATCGATCCCAACGACTGGCGCGACAACCCGCGGCACTCGGCGGAACAGATTGCAGCCGATGTGCTCGACAATCTGCCGCCCTGCGCGGTTTATAACCAGCGCTGCGGGAACATCATCTTGCTGCACGATGGCGGTGGCAACCGTGCCGAAACGGTACGGGCGCTGCCCCTGATCATCGAAGGCGCGCGTGCTCGCGGATTCGAGTTTGTCCCCGTATACCAGTTGCTGGGTAAGACCAAGGCCGACGTGATGCCGCCCTTGCGCGCGAACGAATTCTGGGGTGCCCGCCTGAACGGGCTGATCTTCGGCCTCTTCGACAGCATTCTGGTAGGGATAGTCGTCATCTTTTTTGTTGGCGACGTGCTTATGACCGGGCGTCTGGTTTCGATCGGCATTCTTGCGATCTATGACCGCTTGCGCTCGCATGTGTACGGCACGCCCGAGCAAATCGCGACTTACAAGCCCAAGGTTGCGATTCTCATCCCCGCCTACAACGAAGAAAAGGTGATCGAACGGACCATCCAGGGCGCCCTCGATTCGGACTATCCCAACCTGCGCGTGATCGTCATTGACGACGGCTCGAAAGATCGCACGCTGGAAGTGGCGCAGAAGGCATTCCGCAAAGAGGTCGCCAACGGCCGCGTGGTCATTCTCGCCAAGCCGAATAGCGGGAAAGCGGACGCCCTGAATTTCGGCCTGGAGCACATTGGCGATGCGGAACTGTTCGTCGGCATTGACGCCGATACCATCATTGCGCCCGACGCAATTGCCCGCATGGTGCCGCATTTCATGAATCCGAGAGTCGGCGCGGTCGCCGGCAATGCGAAAGTCGGAAACCGTGTCAATCTCTGGACGCGCTGGCAGGCGCTGGAATACATCACCAGCCAGAATTTCGAGCGGCGGGCCCTCAACACGATGGGCGCAGTGAGCGTAGTGCCCGGCGCCATCGGTGCCTGGCGTGTAAGCGCGGTCCGTGCCGCTGGAGGCTATCACGTGGATACCGTCGCCGAAGACGCCGATCTGACCATGGCGCTGCTGCGCGACGGATACCGCGTGGAATACGAAGACCTCGCGCTCGCATTTACCGAAGCCCCGACCAACGCCAATGGCCTGATGCGCCAGCGTTTTCGCTGGTCCTTCGGGATTCTCCAGGCCATCTACAAACATCGTGGCGTGTTTGCGCGCAAGGGTGTACTGGGGTGGGTCGCACTGCCGAACATCCTCATCTTCCAGATTCTGCTGCCGCTGGTCTCGCCGTTTATCGACGTTATGTTTGTCGGCGGCGCCTTCTGGTACGCGATCCGAAAATATTTCCATCCTGACTCCACCGACCCAACGGATTTCATCAAACTGGTGGTTTATTTCGCGGCGTTCCTGATCATTGACTTTCTGGCATCCGCGCTTGCCTTTGCCCTGGAACGCCGTCAGCCGGAAGCGCGCGAAGATGGCTGGCTGCTAAGCCAGGTCTGGCTGCAACGCTTCGCGTATCGACAACTATTTTCAGTCGTCCTGATCAAGACGCTGAAGCGCGCGTTCCACGGCAAGCCCTTTGCCTGGGACAAGCTCGAACGTACCGCCGGAGTCAACTACGTGCGCGACGAAAAACGTGATTCGGTGCACGTGCCGTAGCGCCAGGGAGCGCGGCGGCCCTACCCTAACGTTGCGTTGTTTGCGATGTTAGGGTGATAAGTTGAAGGGATCAAGGCCAAGCGGACCCCGGCTTTGTCCCCAAGCGGACGATCGACGAGTACCAACGAAAACCCCCGCCCAAGCAAGCTTGGACTGAGCACCCTTTCCCCGACGCCCCCAAGCGACGGCGAGGGGCATCTGCCCTCGCCTTGAGGTGTAAAATAAGAATTCGCATCCTGCTATCACGCTCCCAGCACCGAAAGGATTCATCCCATGGCCACTGTTGAAGCTCCGCCGCGTCCGAACGTTGAACTGCATTCTGGTCCCTTTGTCACCGAGCCATTTTTCGATTTCAGCCGCGACGACAATGCGCGCAGGATGCGCTCCGCGATCGCCAAGGTGCGAGGCCAGCTCGGGCGTGAGTATGACCTGATCATCGGCGGCAAGCGCATCCGGACGACTGACAAGATCCGCTCACTCGATCCGGCCAAGCCGTCACAGGTGGTGGGCATTCATCAGAAGGCTGGCAAGGACCATGTCGAACCCGCGATGCAGGCCGCATTGAAGGCCTTCGCGACCTGGAGCCGAACCACGGTGGAAGAGCGCGCGTCACTGTTGTTCCGCACCGCCGATCTGATGCGCGACCGCAAGATGGAATTCATGGCTTGGCTGGTGTTCGAAGTCTCGAAGAACTGGGCGGAAGCCGACGCTGACATTTCCGAGACCATCGATTTCTGCGAGTTTTACGCGCGTGAGGCGCTGCGTTTTGCGACCGCCGAGACGCCTATCACACTGCCGGGCGAGCGCGACAGCCTGATGTACATCCCGTTGGGTGTTGGCGCGGTGATTCCGCCGTGGAATTTTGCCTGCGCGATCATGGCCGGCATGACGTTGGCGTCGATCGTGAGCGGCAACACGGTTGTCTTGAAGCCTTCCAGCGATTCACCAACCATCGCCGCAAAGTTCGTGGAGTTGCTGGAAGAAGCCGGAATGCCCGAAGGCGTGGTGAACTTCTGCCCCGGCGGCGGCGCAACCTTTGGCGATGCAATCGTTTCCCATCCTAAAACGCGCTACATCGCCTTCACCGGATCGCGCGAAGTCGGACTGCACATCAACCAATCGGCAGCGAAGCAGCAACCGGGACAACTCTGGATCAAACGCACCATCCTTGAAATGGGCGGCAAGGACGCGATCATCGTCGACGCCGACGCCGATCTCGATGCTGCCGTCGAGGGAGTTGCGCAGGCGGCGTTCGGCTTCCAGGGCCAGAAATGTTCCGCATGCTCGCGAGCCATCATCGACGAGCGCATCTACGACAAGTTTCTGGAGAAGCTCAAGTCGCGGGTGGAACGGATCACGATTGGCGATCCTGTCGAGAATCCCGGCATGGCAGCCGTGATCAACGAAGGCTCGATGAACGATATCCTGCGTTACATTGAAATCGGCAAGAAAGATGGACGCCTCATCACGGGCGGCGCTCGCGCCACCCAAGCCGGCGAAGGTTATTTCATCCAGCCGACCGTGATCGCCGACATCGCGCCCAAGTCCACACTCGAGCAGGAAGAAATTTTTGGACCCGTGCTGGTGGTGATCAAGTCGAGAAACTTTGACCACGCACTCGAAATCGCCAACGACACCGAATTCGGATTGACCGGCGCGGTCTATTCCAGTTCCCGCGACAAACTCGATCGTGCCGTGCGCGAGTTTCACGTCGGCAATCTGTACCTGAACCGCAAATGCACAGGAGCGATGGTCGGAGCGCATCCGTTCGGCGGGTTCAATATGTCGGGTACGGATTCGAAATCCGGCGGACCGGACTATCTCTATCTGTTCACGCAGGCAAAGAGCGTCGGCGAGAAAATCGTGTAGTTGGAGTGGGGCGGGCGCCCTCGCCCGCCTTTATTTCACAGTCCCGTCTAAATACATTTCCGCCACGCGATCGGAGATCGGGCCCGGCTCGCCCTCTGCGAGATTTAGCAATACGACGACCGTGAGTTTGTCATCCACGTAACGCGAGATGCGCGTTCGAAAGCCCTGCCAGGAGCCGCCGTGTCCGATAATCTTGTGGCCTTTCTTCTCCTCAATCGACCATCCAAAGCCATAGTGATCGGAGTTGGGCTGGCCGTTTTTGAGCTTGGCGACGGTCCACATCTGTTCGAGGCTGGATCGCTTCAGCAGTTTCTCCGTGTACAGCGCGGCGTCCCACTTGGCCAGATCCATGATTGAGAAATACAGGGCACCATCGGCAGTCGTGTTTAGCGTCGGCGAAACCCATTCCTGATTTTTCAACTCGCCCTTCACCAACCGGTATCCCGCAGATCGATTCGGGACGATGTCGGCTTCACTGATGATGCGCGTGGTGGTCATGCCAAGCGGTCGAAAAATCCGCTCTTGTAGAAAGTCGCCGTAGAACTCGCCCGTGACCTTGTGGATCACAATTCCCAGCGTCAGATAACCGAGATTGGCGTAGTCCCACTTCGTGCCGGGCGGGTACGCCAGCGGGATGCCCTCGACAATCTTGAGCAAATCCGCCTCGGTGTAGTCCTTTCGCATGTCGAAGTTTTTGGGATAGTCTGTGAAGCCTCCCGTATGGCTGAGTAGCTGGCGAATCTTGACCTGCTTCCAACTAGCGGGGGCGTCCGGAAAGTATTTGGTCAGCGGATCATCCAGACTCATCTTCCTTTCTTCCACCAGCATCATCACAGCGGTGGCGGTGAATTGCTTGCCGACTGATCCCGACTGGAAAATTGTTTCCGGCTTTACCGGTACTTGGAGTTCGACGTTGGCGAGGCCGTAGCCCCGAGCCCGAACCGGTTTGCCATCGCGCGATACCAATAGCGAAAGTCCCGGAATGTGCTGTTTCTCCATCTCGGCCTTGACCAGTTGATCCACTGTGTCTGGCGTTTGCGCGAAGACGAAAGTGGTTGACCAGAGTGTGACCGCTACGAACAGCATCCAGCCGCGATGTTTCATGAATGGCCCCGTTATCTCGAAACTAGGTCTATCGGCTGCATGGACTAGCAGGCTAGCGTCAGAAAGCCTTTTGGAGGCCTCGTGGCGCGCCTGTGCTGTCTTCATCAGAAGCGAAAACTCCGGTTCATACCCACGAGGCAGCGGCATCTCAGCGCGCAATCTGATTCGCCTCCGCTCGAAATCGGTTCTGGCACTCGCTGGCCGCGGTGACGAGTTGGGCGAACTGGGGAGTGCCACGCAGCTTTGCCAACAACGGATCGGACTGCAGCGCGTCCGTGGCGCAGTAGTTATGATCGATGGCGCTCTTGAGTAAGTGGAAGGCGCTTTCATTTTGACCACAATAGGCCATCAGGGATCCGATTGCGTAGGAGACTTCGGGGTCAGGGAAGTTCAAGATGTCGTTCTCCACCTGATGGGTGGCCTGGCTCAGTTCGGTGGGCGAGGTGGGCGCGAGGCAGGATACGAGCAACTTGCGCTCTGGCTCATCCGTGCCAAGTTTTTTCACAGTCTCCAATGCTTTCTGTACCTTGCCTTGCTGGAGGATTACGTTCGGCAGGTTGACGAGTGCCCAATACGATCCCGCATCCAGGTTGACGAAGTCCAGCGCGCGGTCGGATTGACCCAGCATGGCGAAGGTATGAGAGCAAGACCGGTATAGAAAGTTTCCTGGATCGAGGGAGAGCGCGGCGTTGCATTCGCGGGCCGACTGGGTCAAGTCGCCGGTGTAGCGAGAAACATACGACAGGGCGAAGTGGGCTTCGACGCTCTCGGGGCGGCGCCGGACGAGATCTTTCGCGTCGCGGTAGGCCTTCGCCAGTTCGCCCCTCTCGACCCGGTTGGTGATGAGAGCACCGACCGCTGGAGCGAAGTTGGGATCGAGGGCGATCGCGCGTTCAAGAGCCGCGTTGGAGCGCTGAAAGGCCGGCTCGCCTCCGTCGGAATATGCCGAATCGTAGTAATAGCGATAGGCCAGAGCAGCCCATGCTGGAGCATAGCTGGAATCCAGGCCCACCGCGCGTTCCAGCATGGTGATGGCTTGCTTGTTCGGTTCGGGATCGTGCGGAACAGAGACGCTGCGCAAATAGAGGTCGTAGGCCTGTTCGTTGCGCGGACGCGTACCAGCTTCCGCGCTATCGGTCGAGCCTCCGAGGGCTGGGACCAGTCCCTGCCTGACCTTCGCGGTAATTTGTCCACGCATGGCGATCATGTCCAATGCAGCCACGTTCATGGTGTCCCGCCAGCGGGTCCGATTGTTTTCGACATCCACCGCCTCCAGCGTGATTTGTAGTTGGTCCCCCTCCTTCAAGTAGTGGCCGGTCACGACATCAGTGACGTGCATCTCGTGGCCCGCCTGCTGCAGGTCGAGATTTGCAGCTGTGTACTTACTGGTCGTGGCAAACGGGCGAATGGATAAGGAGCGCACGTAACTCAGACTTGTCGCAACCTCGTCGGGCAGCGCGAGACGCAGGAAGTCCGTGTCCTTGTCCGCACCCACATTCTGAAAGGGAAGCACTGCGACCGTCGTTGGAGTGGGCGCTCCCGGTGAAGAAGCGGCACGGTGCCTTACTTCCCAGAGCGCAAGCGTAATGACAAAGAGGAGCGCGACAGCGCCCACCGCCCATACGATCTTCTTGTTGATTGGCCGGCTATCATTTCGTTCCTCGGAAGAGGCGCCCAACGCTTTTGAATCAATTGCTGAACTTGCCCTTCCAGTTTGGGATGAACTGGCGGCAACCTCTTCGTGAGAGCCCAGCTGCGCGGCTCGTCCGGACTCGGTGTCGCGCTTGAGGCGCATCAACTCGGAGCGCATTTCCGACGCATGCTGAAAGCGCAATTCGCGGTCTTTTTCGAGCGCCCGGTGGAGAAGATCTTCCAGACGTGCGGGCAGGTCGGGATTGAGCCGAAGGGGCGGCGCGGGGGCGCGCTCTAGGATCGAGTTAAAAATCACGCCCGACGTATCGCCGCGAAAAGGCAACATGCCCGTGGCCATTTCGTACAGGACCACACCAAATGAGAAAAGGTCGGTGCGCGCGTCCAGTTCTTTACCCCGCACCTGCTCCGGGGACATATAAGCGACGGTGCCAACCGCGGTGCCGGGACTAGTCAGGTGTTCTGCGCTGACGCCCGCAGTCGCTTCGATCGTGGCCTCGCTTAATCCAGAGGGCTTCGCACCACCGGCGACCTTGGCCAGTCCGAAGTCGAGAATCTTGGCGTGGCCGCGTTTGGTGACAAAGATATTGGCGGGCTTGATGTCCCGATGCACGATCCCTTCACTGTGAGCAGCATCGAGGGCGTCGGCGATTTCAATCGCGAGCGCCAGCAATACTTCGGTGTCGACGGGGCGGCCTGCGATCCGGTGTTTCAGGGTCATGCCGTCCAGGTATTCCATGACGATGAAGGGGCGGCCGTGATGCTCGCCGAAGTCATAGATCGTACAGATGTTGGGATGGTTTAGCGCAGAAGCGGCCCGCGCCTCGCGGCGGAAGCGTTCCAGTACATGCGGGTCGCGAGCGACTTCGGGGGGGAGAAATTTGAGCGCCACCGGACGGCCGAGGTTGGTGTCTTCGGCCTTATAGACCACGCCCATACCACCGCCGCCCAACTTCTCGATCACGCGGTAATGGGAGACCGTCTGGCCGATCATTGGCGGGATAAGCGTACGTGGGAGCAAACAGGGAAGTCAATGAAACCGGGGTTGGACAAGGGCGTCGCTAGTTGCGCAAGGAATAAATTGCGGGCGCGGCTGTTAGTACTGTCAGAGTGCAGATGCCGCCCGAGATCACAGATGGAAGGAGCGGACGGCGGACTACTTCAATTACGTGTCGATAAAAAATGGAAGGAATTTATGAAGATGAAAACCAGAACTACCGTATTCGCCTTGGCGCTTTGTTTTGCCAGCTCTCTCGCACTGGCCGACAATCCATCGGACGCGCCGCTTGTGGTCGACGATGCCGGCTCCGTCGCAGTGCAGCAGGACGAGGGGGTTGGCCGCACGGATCAACATCACAATAAGAATAGGAAGGAAGCGTCATGGTCCGAAAAAATGGCGCGAAAATCTTCCAAGTCGGAATCGAAGAAGGCGTCAAGGACTCGCGAAGTTCCTGCTAAGAATTCGACGTCGGCTTTGTGAGAGTCTCCATACGATTGGGAAACGTTAGCGTTTGCGATCTTGGCGGTCCTCCTTTGTGACCTTTGCGGTAAGAAGGTTTTAACCACAAAGGCCGCTATGGTTACGCAAAGTTCGCAAAGTGAACCTCTACCTCCAATCTTTCCATTTGCTTCCGCGCTCAATTCTTGACAGAATGTGCGGTCGCTCAGGTCGGGGTGGAAGCGAGTACATTTCCAGGTGCGGCCGCGAGTGCGTGATCCATGGAAATACGGTCGCATGACATTCTTCTCGTAGGAGGCGGAGGCGCGGGTCTGCGCGCTGCGATTGCCGCCGCCGAAATTAATCCCAAACTCAGCATTGCCGTTGTGTCCAAGGTCTATCCCATGCGCAGCCACACGGTTTCGGCCGAAGGCGGCGCTGCGGGAGTGGCCAAGCCCGACGACAGTCTCGACGAACACGCCTACGACACGATCTCAGGCGGCGACTGGATGTGCGATCAGGACGCGGTCGAAGCCTTCGTCAAGGAAGCCCCGCAGGAACTTCTGAGACTGGAGCGCTGGGGATGTCCGTGGAACCGCGAGCCTGACGGCCACGTCGCGGTGCGCGCCTTCGGGGGAATGAAGAAGAAGCGTACGTGGTTCGCCGCCGACAAAACCGGCTTCCACATGCTGCACACGTTGTTTCAGACCAGCATGAAATACCAGCCGATCATTCGTTACGACGAGTGGTTCGTGACGAAGCTGCTGGTCGATGACGGGCGCGTGCAGGGCGTCGTCGCGATCGACGTGATGTCAGGAAAAATTCAGGCCATCACCGCGAAGGCAGTGATTGTCTGTACTGGCGGATGTGGCCGCATCTTTCCGTTCACTACGAATGCCAACATCAAGAACGGCGATGGCATGGCGCTTGTGCAGCGCGCCGGCGGTCCCCTCAAGGACATGGAGTTTCTGCAATACCATCCCACCGGCCTGCCGTTTACAGGAATTCTGATCACCGAGGCTGCCCGCGCCGAAGGCGGCTACATGCTGAACAAAGACGGCTATCGCTACCTGCAGGACTATAACCTCGGAAAGCCGCAGCCGACACCCGTTCTGCGGTCGATGGAACTGGGGCCACGTGACCGTCTGTCACAAGCCTTCGTCAAAGAGGACCAGAAGGGAAGGACGATTCAGACAGAGTATGGTTCGGTGGTGCATCTTGATTTACGTCACCTGGGAGAGAAGCTGATTAATGCGAAGCTCCCGTTCGTCCGCGAACTCTGCATGAAGTACGAGAACATTGATCCGGTCAAGCAGATGATTCCCGTGCGTCCGGTAGTTCACTACATGATGGGCGGCGTGAGCACGGATATCAGCGGCGCGACTCCCCTGCGCGGGTTGTTTGCCGCGGGCGAGGCTGCGTGCGTCAGCATCAATGGAGCGAACCGCCTGGGGTCGAATTCGCTGACCGAGTGTCTAGTGTTCGGTGCGCGCGCAGGGCGAGCCGCAGCGGAATTTGCGTCGGGAGAGAAAGTGCCCAACGCCGGCGTGCTGGCACAGGCGACCGACGAGCAGCACAGATTAGTACATCAGTATCTGCAAAAATCCGGCGGCAAAGAACGCATCGCGACGTTGCGCGAAGAAATGCAGAAGGCGGTCGAGAGCGGCGCCGGAATTTATCGCGAACAGTCAACACTCACGCAGGCTAAAAACAAGCTGCACGAGTTGCAGGAACGCTACATCAACATCAAGCTTGACGACCACAGCCAGACGTTCAACACGGAACTGACTTCCGCGTTGGAACTGGGATTCATGCTGGACGTAGCGCAATCGATTGTGGAATGTGCTCTGCATCGCGCCGAATCGCGTGGGGCGCATCAGCGGACCGATTTTCCCGAGCGCGACGACCAGCGATTCCTCGCGCATTCCCTGGTTCGCCGCAACTCCGATGGTGACATGCAAGTGGAGTACCTGCCGGTGAAGATCACGCGCTGGCCTCCGGGAGAGCGTGTGTACGGGCAGGAAGAGAAACCGGTGGGCGTTACTAAACAAGCGGGGTGACATGGCAGACAAGATCGTCCTGGAAATCGCGCGCTACGCACCGGAGAAGGACGAGAAGCCGTCGTTCCAATCTTTCGAAGTCCCCTTCCGCAAAGAGTGGGTCGTCCTCGACGCGCTCAACCACATTAAGGACAAGATGGACGGCTCGCTCACCTATCGCTGGTCCTGCCGCATGGGAGTCTGCGGCAGTTGCGGGATGATGGTGAACGGCGAACCGAAACTCACCTGCGCGACGTTTCTGTCATCATACGGAAATGGCGCGAAAGTCCGAGTCGAACCGTTACGCTATTTTCCTGTAATTCGCGATCTGGTTACGGCTCTCAGCGATTTCCTGGTGAAACTGCAGAGCGTGAAGCCATGGCTCATCCGGCATGACGATGTGCCATTGAGCGCGGGTGAATATCTGCAAACGCCCGAGCAACTCGATCTCTACAAGCAGTTCAGCATGTGCATCAATTGCACGCTATGTTATGCGGCCTGTCCGGTGGTGGGACTGGAACCGACGTTCGTTGGTCCGGCCGCACTCGCGCTCGCCCAGCGGTACAACATGGACAACCGCGATCAGGGCGCCGAGGAGCGCCTCGGTCTGTTGGCGCATCCGGAAGGCATTTGGGGGTGCACGTTTGTCGGCGAGTGCACGCGGGTCTGTCCAAAGCATGTCGACCCCGCCGGCGCGATTCAGCAATACAAATTGAAGGCTGCCCTGGAGTGGGTAAAGGGATTCATCCTGCCGCGCGGGCATGAAGATGCGGGGAAGGAGGTTCGACCATGACTCAGTTGCCTTCCACGGAATTCCACCCCCGTTGGTATCGCGAGCCGGTGTCCACGTACTGGTGGATCGGTTCGTGGCGTTACTCCCTGTTCATACTGCGCGAACTGACAAGCGTGGCGGTGGCGTGGACGGTAGTGATGCTGCTCTTCCTCCTACGGGCGTTGCTGAGCGGGCCTGATGCCTACACGCGCTGGCTGCATCGCATGCAGTCTCCTGTACTGATCGTCCTCAATGCGATCGTGATGTGCTTCCTCTTACTGCATACGATCACCTGGTTCAACCTCGCTCCCCGCGCCATGCCGGTGCGTGTGAACGGGAAGCGCGTCCCCGAAGTCCTGGTCGCCGCTCCGAACTATGGCTTGTGGGTGGTCGCGTCGGTGGTGATTGCGTGGTTTGTACTGAGGACGTCATGAGCAAACCGTCAAACGAAGGCTTCTTCTGGTTACTGTTCAGCGCGGGTGGAGTGGTCGCGGCTGTTTTCCTGCCCGTCATTCTGTTTTTGTTTGGGCTGGCGTTTCCTCTGGGATGGGTCTCGCCACCCAGCTTTGAACATTTGCTGGCGCTGGCGCGGAATCCTTTGGCGAGAGTTTTTCTTTTCGTGCTGTGCTCCTTGCCGCTGTTTCATTGGGCGCATCGCTTTCGCTTCACGGTCTACGATGGCTTGCAGGTGAAACATCTGAACGAAGTCGTTTTAGTTTTCTGCTACGGCGGAGCAGTGCTGGGCACGTTGGTGAGCGGGTATCTGCTGCTGAGAATGTAGGACCTTGAAATCTGGAGGTGAGTCGTGGACCTCAAGCTGAAAACCATTTCGAAGGACGGCATCGCGGAAGCGTTTTCCAAAGTTGAGTTGTATCGCTATCTCAACGAGCCCGAGGAAGCCGAGTCGATTTGTCACGACATCCTGGCGGCCGATCCAGAGAACCAGCTGGCGCGTCGGATGCTGGGACTGACGATCACCGACCAGTTTGAAGGGCAAGCCTCCGATCGCTACGCCGACGCGGAGAAAATCTTTCAGAGCCTTACCGATCGCTACGAGCAGCTCTACTACCTGGGACTTCTCCAGGAACGTCGGGCTAAAGCGCAGATTCGGGCGGGACGTCCGGCAAGGATGCTGATCAACTCATTTCAGGAGGCGATGCGATGCTTTGAAGAAGCAGAGAAGATCCGCCCCGCCGGCAACGACGACGCCGTGTTGCGGTGGAACCGCTGCGTACGCTTGCTGGAAAAGATTGGGCACGTAGAAGGCGAGAGCCTGGAAACATTCCTGGAAGACCACGACACTGCTCCCGTGGAGATGATGCGCAGGTCCGGAGGTAGGAGCAAGTAGGACGAATGTTCCACGTGGAACAGTTACATTGAGTTGCATTGTTTATGTAAACAAAACAAAGTAGTTATCTTGTACGATCTCCGACATCTGCGAGGCATGGTCGAATGCGCTTTTCTTGACTATCCAGCTCAAATGCGAGACTCTTGCGCCACGCGGGTAGCGCTTGAGGGCTGAGTGGAACACACAATTTCGGGCCTGATTGGAGCCGCCGAGCGAGGGGATCGGGCGGCGACGGAAGAGCTCTTCGAAACCCTCTATCGCGAATTGCACCGGCTCGCGAAACGGGAACTGCTTCGTCAGGGCGGATCGGCCAGCGTCAGCGCTACCACCCTTTTGCACGAAGCGTATCTGGCGATGTCCTCCCGTGGTGACCCATCTTTTCCCGACCAGGCTCACTTCATGGGATACGCCGCCCGCGTGATGCGCCGGCTGATTATTGATCACGCCCGCGAGCGACAGGCTCGGAAACGCGGTGGCCTGTTCGAGATCACCTCACTCGACGGGCAGGATGCGCCCGCGAACTCTGTGGACCATCGCGAACTCACCGAGATAAGCCAGGCTCTGGATGAACTCGAGAGCGTTGAGCCGTCGCTTGCCGAACTCGTCGACTTGAAGTTTTTCTGCGGTCTCTCTTTCGGAGAAATCGCGTCGTTGCGCGTGGTATCGGAGCGAACCGTGCAGCGGAACTGGGAGAGGGCGCGCATCTACCTCCATCGCAAACTGCGCGCGGATTTGGCGGTCTGAGGATTCCATGTCCACACTGACTCCCGAGCAGTGGCGAACTCTTACTCCTTATCTCAACCAGGCCCTTGACATGGCAGAAACAGAGCGCGCGGGCTGGCTCTCCTCGCTGCGCGCCCAGGATCCCGATTTGGCCGCGCATCTGGAATCGCTGCTCGCCGAGCACAGCCACCTGGCTCAGGAAGGTTTCCTCGATACAGGTCCCACCCCGCTCGACGATGACCCGGGACTCGCGGGACAGGTGATTGGTCCATACACGCTGCTCTCGCCCATCGGCCAGGGAGGGATGGGAACGGTGTGGCTGGCGGAGCGCACGGACGGACGCTTCGAGCGGCGTGTGGCCGTCAAGTTTCTCAACATCGCGCTGGTGGGTCGCGGCGGCGGAGACCGCTTCAAACGCGAAGGCAGCATTCTGGGACGACTCGCTCATCCCCACATTGCAGAGTTGCTGGATGCGGGAGTTTCGGAGAGCGGCTCGCCCTATCTCGTCCTTGAATATGTCGACGGGGATCACATCGATCACTATTGCGACGAGCGCAAGCTCGATGTGGAAGCGCGCATCCGCCTCTTTCTGAATGTGGCAGCTGCGGTGGCCCACGCGCACGCGAACCTGATCGTGCATCGCGATCTCAAGCCCTCGAATGTGCTCGTGAGCAAAGACGGGGAAGTGAAGCTGCTCGATTTCGGCATTGCCAAACTACTGGAGGGTGAGGGGCAGGATGGATCTGCCACGGCACTGACTGTGCAGGCCGGACGGGCCATGACGCCGGAGTATGCTGCTCCGGAGCAAGTATCGGGAGGGATGGTCACCACTTCGACCGATGTTTATTCCCTGGGCGTGCTTCTCTATGTGCTGCTCACAGGCCAGCATCCCGCGGGCAAAGGAAACCATTCTCCCGCCGAACTGGTAAAGGCGATCGTCGACACCGAAGCGCGACGGCTCTCCGATATGGTGACGGCGGGCGGCGGCGACTTGGAGACTGTAACCATCAATGCCGATCGGCGCACGACTACGCCTGACAAGCTCCGCCGGTTGCTGCGCGGCGACCTCGACACGATTGTGGCCAAGGCGCTGAAGAAAGATCCGCTCGAACGCTACTCGTCGGTGACCGCCCTCGCAGACGACCTCGCGCGCTATCTCAACCACGAGCCCATCCGCGCCCGGCCAGACACTTTTGCCTATCGCGCCGCAAAATTCGTCCGGCGAAATCGGACTGCTGTGGTCCTGGCTACACTGGCCGTGATCGGAACGGCTGCGGGGATTGTCGACGCTCTCGTCCAAGCTCGTACAGCGCGCGTCCAGCGTGATTTCGCCTACCGCCAACTGCAGAATTCCGAAGCTGTCAACGACCTCAACTCTTTCCTCCTGTCGGACGCTGCCCCCTCTGGCAAACCTTTCACTGTAAACGAACTGCTCGAGCGCGCCCGACAGATCGTAGAGGCGCAACACGGTAATGACGCAAGCCGCGTGCAGTTGCTCATTTCCATCGGCGAGCAGTACAACACCCAGGATGAAGATGCGAAATCGCGTCCCATTCTGGAAGAGGCCTATCGTGTTTCACGCGGGCTCACAGACCGCTCCGCTCGGGCGCAGGCGTCTTGCGCCTTGGGGCACGCCATATCGCTCGCCGACGATCCAAAGCGAGCCGAGTCGCTCATCGAGGAAGGCCTCCGTGAACTTCCCGGCGAACCGCAATATGCTTTTGATCGCGTGTCCTGCCTTTTGCACGGCAGCGCCGTTGCGCGCAATACCGGCGACGTCAAGCAAGGGATCGCACGTGTTCAGGAAGCCCAGCGAGCCCTGCGGCAAGCACCGTTCAATCCGGAAATGCGCAAACTACGCGTGTTCATGGACCTCGCGGAAGCCTATCGCGAAGCGGCTGATCTCCCGCAAGCCATCGCCGCCTTTGAACAGGCTTCTGTCCAACTTTCCGCCCTGGGCCGCGACAACACCGAAACCGCCGGCACCTTGTTCAACAACTGGGCTTTGGCGCTCTTGCAGATGGGCAGGCCCCTGGAGGCCGAACGGCTCCTTCGTCGCGCCATCGAAGTCAGCCGAGCTGACCTGTCTGAGCAGGGGGTTTCGCCGATGTTGCTCAATAACTACGCGTCCGCGCTGGATGACCTGGCCCGGTTCGACGAGGCTGCCGGTTACGCGGAGCGTGCGTACGCGCGAGCTCAGAAAGCCGGTGATGAGGTTGTGATCAATCAGTCGTTGTTGCTGCGGTCCAGAATCTATCGCGATCAACACGATGTCCCGCGAGCCGAGGCCGCACTGGACGAGGTCGAACCTCGCCTGCGCAAAGCTCTTCCACCCGGCCACTATGCGTTTGCTGCGGTGATTGCAGATCGTGCCATGCTGGAACTGGAGCGCGGGAAAACTGCCCAGGCGCTGCGGCTTGTCAATCAAGCGATTGATGACCTGCAGGCAACCATTAAAGCCGGCAAAGCCGGAGTCAATGTCCTGCCCCTCTACTATCAACGCCGGGGGCTTATAGAACTGCGAGCCGGTCGACCCGATGCCGCCGCTGCGGATGTGGCTAAGGCCCTGGATCTCTTCCAGGCCAAGACTTCGCCCGGAGTCTTTTCTTACCGGACTGGCCGCGCCTATCTTCTTCTTGCGCGGATCCTCAAAGCCCAGGGTAAGGAACAAGAATCCCGCACCGCCGCCCGCACCGCTGCGGAACACCTGCAGAGCTCTGCCGGCCCTGATCACCCCGATACCCACAGCGCCCGCGAACTTGCAGGACTCGACTTGCCCCTCCGCTAACCCCAAATTTCCCGGCCTGGATTGTCGCGTTTTGTTGACAGCCTCCGTTTATACCAACAGAGCCCGCTGTTAGGCCCCGCCGCAAGGCGGTAATCCACCAACGGTCTCGATTTTCCCCATCGTCAACCAATGGTTGCTGCAAGGCTTAGTGCCACGCACAACTTCTGACAGGACAAATCGGGCGGGCCAGCCTAATTTCAGATCCCGCTACTACGGAATGGTCAAAGGAGACCACAATGAAAAATCAAACTGCAAAGTCTTTAGTCTTGATCCTAGCCCTAGTTTTGGGGATGGCTTGCGTTCAATCAGCGCCAGCACAATCGTTTAAGAAGACAAAAGTCGCCGGAGGCGCCCCGATCGCTCAAGTCGCCTCCGGAGGCGCCAGCGTCTGGGCGCTCGCCAGCAATGGCAACCCATACCGTTTCAACGGCAAAACCTTCGTGTTGGCGAACACTATCTCGCTAAGCCAGATCGCTGTCGGCGGAGGCAATGCGGCGCAAGCGGATGAGGTTTGGGCGCTGAATTCCTCCGGCAGTATCTTCCGTGCTCACAAAAGCGGAACATCCTGGGTCTTCTCACAAGTTACGGGTGTTCTTGATGGCATCATGGTGGGGCCAGGTTACCAGGATACTTGTCACCCGTACGAAGTGTGGGGGCTCAACACTGGTTCCGAGATCTTTCGTTACAACTTTTGCGGGAACAATTTCGAGCAGGAACCTGGATTCCTTTGTGACCTACATGTGGGGGGCGGCGACATCTGGGGGGCACAGTGCGGCCCGAATGTCTTTCGCTTCAATTTTTCTACCGGTGTATTCGACCCAATCAATAGTCCATTTGTAGCTTTTCCGGAGCTTACGGTTGGCCCGAATGGAGAGGTATGGGTGACAGACACCGGCACTTCTGGTGACCTTTACCGATACGATCCCTTCTTTGCCGGATTCCGGCACATTGTGTGTTGCGCCAGCACGGTCCAAGCGGGAGGCGACGGAGTGTGGGCACTCTCGGGAAACAATGTCTACCGTTCCGAACCAAACACACTGAGTTTTGTGCAGGTTCCGGGCTCGCTCGTTTCCATCAGCGTGGGGAGCGGCGGTGGTGTCTGGGGGATCAACAGCTCTCACCAAGTGTTCGCGTTCTCCACACCGTAGTCAGAGCGCCCCGGTCCTCGAATTCGAGGGCTGGGGTTCTTGTTGCGGGGTGGCTGGGTTGGAGACGTGAATTTGGAAAGTTAGATGGGGTCCCCCCTTATACGCGCTCCGGCACAACGACACCGCGGACCGGGTGTTGTGCCGGCAGGGGCTGTCCCTCGGTGAGATCGAGGGCCATGGAGAGGACGGAGACGACTTCGGAAAGAAGGATTGTGGTTTCCACGGCGATGGCGTATAGGAATGCGCTGTTTGATCGTCGTGGGCAGTAGCTTGTGCGGACGGGCTACTGCAGTAACCACCTGGGACCTCCAGTTGGAGGCAAAAGGCGGACAAGAGTGTCCGCCCTACATTCAGATCACTTCTAGTTCGGTACGCCGGCCCCTTGCGGCGGCGCAGGCATGGCATTCGCTACTGCGGAAGCGGCTTCATTCAGGATGCGGTGGTGGATGGTGAACAATGCCAGTTCCAGCCGGTCTGAGACGCCGATTTTGTCGTAGACGTTGCGCAGATAGTTTTTGATGACCTGTTCTGTGGTGCCGAGTTGGGTGGCGATTTCTTTGTTCTTGTAGCCCTGCACGATCAGCGCCACGATGCGGAGTTCTTTGGCGGTTAGCCGATCGCGGACGCGCAATCCGACCATATCGTTTTCGGTCAGCTCGCTGGGGACGGCCATATCCTGCACCCAGGTTTCGCCTCTCGCGACTTTTCTTACGCAGTCGACCAAGGCGGCGCTGGTCACGTTGCGGTAGACGACTCCGTGGGCGCCGACAGCCATGTAGCGCTGAGCGCTTTCGCCGGTGTCGGCGAGGATAACTACCCTGGTTTTACTTTTGTTGGCGGCGGCGAGGACGGCGGTAAAGTCGGAGTGAAAGCCTCCGGCTATGACGAGCACGGCGGCGCGGAATTTATCAAGCGCCATGAGCATCTGCTCGGTGGTCTGCGCTTGGGCCACAATGCGCATTTCGTCTTCGACGGCCAGCACTTTGGCGATGCCAGCTCGGAATATCGCCTGATTGTCGGCCAAGATGAGCTTCAGCATGGATCGCGCTCCACTTTTAAAGTTGCGAGGCTATGAGTTACGGACGAATTCATACGAATCGATTACGCAGGCCACG
>DATMNN010000070.1:0-2371 GCA_035569025.1 Terriglobales bacterium | reverse complement strand
CGGTCGGATAAACAATGGCCACAAGATCAGACATTTAGCTGCCTCCGTTTTTGATGGGTCAGATTCCTATTCAAGTATTCCGCTGCCGTATTTTTCTGATCATCGCGACGAATGCATGACACGCGACCAGAGAACTCATTTTTGGAGCGCCAACAGTGCCATTGGATTGGACGGACACCGCGATTGATCAGTAATGGGATTGGTCGCGATGACTGCTCCTGGCTCTCGACGTCGTTTCGCCGCGGGCCGCAATCTTTCCGGAGTCGGAGGTAGACATCGCGAAAGCCAGCGCTCATGACCGACTGCTGACCTTCTTGGCGCGACTGCTCTAGCCCACGCCCGCCTGGCGCATGATGGCTTCGGATTTGACACGAATTTCGCGGGCAACCTCGTAGGGATCACCTTGTTGGAATTTCGGCAGGAAGAGTTCCACGGAGAGCGGGCCGGCGTATCCTTTTTCCGAGAGCTTGCCCAGAATTCGAGTCAGCGGGCTGATTCCGTCGCCGGGAATAACGCGCGTGGAAAGATCCAGCAATTCGCGCGGAATGTCGGGCACATCCTGAAAATGCACGTGGCCGATTTCCCCGGGCCGAATCATATCGAGATCCTCAAGCTTGTTCAGGCCGGACCAGAAATGATAGCAGTCCAGCATGGGCACGATATTCGGATGCGCCGCCGCGCGTGTCATTTTCAGAATCGTCGGTAAGGTGGAGATAAAAGTCGACGTGCGCAGGAATTCGATCCGCAGCGACATGTTGAACTGCTTGGCAACTTCTCCCGCATCGTGCATGTTTTCGGGTCCGGCTTCGTAATCTTCCACCGTAACTTTCTTGCTGGTGGCGGTAGCTGCGTAGACGCGATTCAATCCCATGTTCGCGTACATCTCGCAGCGCTTTTTTAGATCGTCAAGCGCGGCGGCGCGATTGGGATTCGGCTCCCAGAGTCCTGTCACGCCGGTCGCGGCGTGGACGAGGTTCAGACCCAGGTCGGTGATCACCCCGCGGGCAGATGCCAGGCTGTCGGTCTTTAGAAACTCATCAAGCAGGGTATTCGTGATTTCGATGTCCTTGATTCCCGCGCGCGCCCAGCCTTCCAGCGATTTACGATAGCCTGCCCCGTTTGAGGTGTTCTGATGCATTGCGAGCGTCATCTTCTTTTCGCTGGCAGCAGTTGTGACGGCGCTCGTGGCAGCAAACGCCACCGGCGCGACGAGCATTTCTCTTCTGGAAAGTGTGCTCATTGAATTGATCCTACGTTTGTCGCCCTACCCGGTTGCTGAGAACTATTCAGAGCGGCCTTGGTAGCACGGGCGCTGGGCTGCGTGGAAGCAGGTTACACCGCTCACGCGCCTGACACTGTCGGGTTCGTCCGCAGTTGGCCCGACTCTGCGAAGGCGCCAAGCAAAGCTGGCGCGATCAGTCGGTGAAAGTCCGACCCAGGTAATGCTCAGCAAGCAGCCTGGAAGCGAGTGGTCGCGACGGCTCGATCGATTGGCTATGCTGGCCGCGTTTGGTTCGGCCGCTCGCCCTCATTGCCGCAGAATTGCTCCCATTGGGCATCAGGCCTTCCGTGGGTCTAGCAGCACCTTGCCGCCTTGTCCGACGTGGGTGACCGCCTCTTTGAATGCGGAGAGCGGATATGTCGCAGCGATGGGAAAACGCAGCGTTCCGGCCGCGATCATCGGCGCTGCTTCCCGGAGAATTCCGGGGATTTTGGCGTCGTACTCAGAGCGACCCTCGTAGAAGCTATGGAGAGTAATGTCCTTGTTCATGAGCGGCCGAAGATCGCCCGGCGCAGCATAGTCGGCCATATAAGCATATCCGACGAGGTCACCGTGCTGTGATAGCGCACTTGCCAGCCGCGCGGTTGCTGCGCCACCCACCCCGTCCAAAGCAAGACGAACCCTTCCGCCACTGACGGCCTTTGTAATTTGATCGAGCGCTCGTTCGTCATCGACCAATACCACTTCGCCACCCGCCGCCTTGACCTCGGCAACGGCGTCTTGACGGCGGACGAGATTGATGAGGCGCAGTCCACGCGCCTTTCCGAAGGCGATTACAGCGCGACCGACGCCTGAGTTGGAAGCGTTCTGGATGACCCAATCGCCGGGTTTGAGGTCGACGTACTCACTGAGCAGCAGGCCAGCGGCGGTCGGATTAATCCGCAGCATGGCCAACTGCTGCACATCGGCTTCGGGCGGAAGGGCGACCAGACCATGTGCGGAAACCAAGACGCGCTCCCGCCACGTACCGCTGTAAATCGGCAGAAGGACCCGATCGCCAACCTTCACGGTGGAAACCCTCGGACCAACGGCCAGGACACGGCCAACACCCTCATTGCCGACCAAATATGGAAGCGAAGGCGTCCAGTG
>DATMNN010000069.1:0-35272 GCA_035569025.1 Terriglobales bacterium | reverse complement strand
TGCCCGTAATGATCAACAGCGATTCCATGACGGCGCCCGCACTTCTCCATGATGCCACGAGTCCGGAGTTGCCGGTTTAACCAAGAACCACTCTGGCGCACGCGGAGGACGTGGTGTATAAGGACACTGGTCCGGGGACGGCCAGAATGTGGGTTTCGGGAACTTCGGGAATCGAAAACCGACTTGCTGGGGATCTTGAGGCTAAGCGAGTTCAGAGATCTCTTGAGATCCCAAATCCCCATCTCACACGATCGCCAAAAGAACAGGGACGCTCCCGAAACTTGGGTTGCCATGAGTTACGACGTCATCGTTGTTGGGGGCAGCTTTGCGGGCTTGTCTGCCGCTCTTCAATTGGCGCGCGCGCGCAAACGCGTTCTGGTCTTTGATTCCGGAAAACCGCGAAACCGTTTCGCGCAATTCTCTCACGGCTTTTTCGGTCACGATGGGCAGCCGGTTTCAGCCATGCTGGCGAACGCAAGGTCGCAACTGCTCTCCTATGGCACCGTTTCATTCGCCGAAGGACTGGCAACCCATGCAGCCAAGAGCGGTGAGGAATATACCGTCACAGCGGCCGACGGCACGGTGCACACTGGCTCTCGCCTGATTCTTGCCACCGGCGTGAGTGATGACCTCTCAACTATGCCCGGGTTGCAGGAACGCTGGGGCGTCAGCATGCTCCATTGTTTCTACTGTCATGGGTACGAAGTGGCGGGACGACGCCTTGGTGTACTAGCGACGAGTGATCGGTCTTTCCAGACGGCAATGCTTCTCCCCGATTGGAGCGAGCACGTTACTCTCTTTACCAACGGCGTGCTTACGTTGAGCCCCGAGCAACTGGTCGAGCTGCGCACACGCGGAGTTTCAGTTGAAGCCGCACCAGTGGTTACCCTGCTAGGAGACGCGCCGGCTCTCTCCGGGCTCCGCCTGGACGACGGACGCATCACTCCCGTCGATGCCGTTTTCATCAGCCCTCGCACTCGCATGGCCAGCCCGCTCGCTGAGCAGCTTGGTTGCGAATTTGAAGAAGGCCCGTCTGGCCCTTTTATCCGCACGGGCGCGGATAAGCAGACTACCGTACGGGGTGTCTACGCTGCGGGCGATGCCGCCCGTCCGGGGCACAACGCGTCGTGGGCCGCCGCTGATGGAGTTACGGCGGGAATTTCCGCCCACCAATCCCTTGCTCTGGCTCAGCCCGTATGTCGCTAAACGGCAATTTAGGCTTGACACGCACAGCGAGGGGACTCTAGCATAGTGCTACCGACCGACCGGTCGGTTTTTACCGAAGCCGCACTTTCAGTTCATACTGGATGCGGCACACAGCGCACAAACGAACCTAAGGAGTCTTAACCGTGGCCACTGTTTTCTATCAGAACGACGCTAACCCTTCCGCCCTCAAGGGCAAAACTATCGCGGTCTTCGGCTACGGCTCCCAGGGACACGCCCAGGCGCAGAACCTGCGCGACAGTGGATATGACGTCATTATCGGACTCGATCCCGAACGCGGCTCAGCGAAACAGGCGCGCGCCGACGGCATGACGGTGGTGGCGCCCTCGGAAGCGGCCAAGCGTGCAGACTGGATTCACATCCTTACGCCCGACGAGACGCAGGCCGACTTTTACGAGTCCGCGATCAAGCCGCACCTGACCAAGGGTAAAGTTCTCAGCTTCTCGCACGGCTTCAGCATTCACTTCAAGGCGATCGATCCACCGAAAGACGTTGACGTGGTGATGATCGCGCCCAAGGGGCCCGGCCATCTGGTGCGCCGCGTATACGTGCAGGGCGGCGGCGTGCCGGCGCTGCTTGCGATCCATCAGGACGCCAGCGGGCGCGCCCACGAACTCGCGCTCAGCTTTGCCCATGGAATCGGATCGACCCGCGCCGGCGTGCTCCAGACGACGTTCCGCGAAGAAACTGAAAGCGACCTGTTCGGCGAGCAGGCTGTGCTGTGCGGCGGTCTCACCTCGCTGATCAAGAAAGGTTTTGAGACGCTGGTAGAAGCCGGATACGCGCCCGAGATTGCCTACTTCGAATGCTGCCACGAGATGAAACTGATCGTCGACCTGATCTATGAAGGCGGCCTCAGCCGGATGCGCTATTCGATCTCGAACACTGCCGAATACGGCGACCTGACGCGCGGCGGCATCGTTGTGGACGACCCGGCGAAGTCTCGGATGAAAGAAATCCTCGCCCGCATTCAGGACGGCAGCTTTGCGAAAGAGTGGATCGCCGAAAACAAAGCCGGCGGCAAAAAATTCGCCGCGTTACGCGAGGCAGAGAAGCAGCATCCGATTGAGAAAGTCGGCGAGCAGTTGAGGGCCATGATGTCCTGGCTGCCGGCAGAGAAGAAAAAAGTCGAAGCCGCAAAAAAAGAAGAGCCGAAGGTGGTCAACGCGTAAGATGGTTCCCGGTTCTCAGTTCCCAGTTCTCAGAAAAAACCTAACATCTGCAGTTCTTACTGAAAACTGAGAACGGAGAACTGCCCCATGGACCTCAAACACATCAGCCGTAACATCACTGACGGGCGCGACCGCGCTCCCGCGCGCGCGATGTACAAAGGGATCGGCTTCACCGACGCCGACCTCGCCAAGCCGCTCATCGCCGTTGCCAATACCTGGATTGAAACCATGCCCTGCAATTTTCATCTGCGCCGGCTGTCGGCGAAGGTGAAAGAAGGGATCCGTGCGGCAGGCGGCACTCCAATGGAGTTCAACACCATCGCGATTTCCGACGGCGAAACCATGGGTACAGAAGGGATGCGGGCGTCGCTGGTGAGCCGCGAAGTGATTGCCGACTCGATTGAACTGGTGTGTCGCGGGCAGATGTTTGACGCGGCAGTTTGCGTGGTCGGTTGCGACAAGACGATTCCCGCCGCGGCCATGGCGCTGGCGCGGATGAATCTGCCGGGCATGGTGCTTTACGGCGGGACGATCGCTGCGGGAAAATTCAAGGGCAAGGACGTCACCATCCAAGATGTGTTCGAGGCTGTCGGCGCTAACGCGGCGGGCAAGATGAGCGACGCCGACTTGCTTGCGCTGGAGAATGTGGCGTGTCCCGGCGCGGGCGCATGCGGAGGCCAGTACACGGCCAACACCATGAGCACGGTGATGGAATTGATCGGGCTGTCGCCGATGGGATTCAACGGCGTCCCGGCGATGGACCCGCGCAAGGACGAAATCGCCTTCCGCTGCGGCGAAGTTGTCATGAATCTGCTCAAGCTCGGCATTCGCCCGAGCGACATTCTTACTCATGCCGCATTTGAAAATGCGATTGCCGGTGTGGCTACGACTGGCGGTTCGACCAACGCCGTGCTCCACCTGCTCGCGATTTCGCGCGAGATGGGGCTGCCTCTCCAGATCGACGATTTTCAGCGCGTCAGTGAACGAACTCCGCTGCTGGCCGATTTGAAGCCTGCGGGCAAGTTCGTGGCCGCGGATGTGGATGCAGCCGGAGGTATTCCGGTGATTGCAAAGCGCCTTCTCGACGGGAAACATGTCGACGGCTCCGCCATCACGGTAACCGGAAAAACATTCGCTGAAGAAGCTAACTCCGCGAAGGAAACCCCCGGGCAAACGGTGATCGCACCTCTGAACAAGCCGCTGAAGGCGACTGGAGGCCTGGTGATCCTGAAAGGCAATCTCGCTCCGGGCGGCGGCGTGGTGAAGATGAGCGGTCACGAGCGCGGATCACACACCGGCCCTGCCCGCGTGTTCGATTCCGAAGAGGCGGCGATGCAGGCAGTCACGAGCAAGCAGATCAAGGCGGGAGACGTTGTCGTCATCCGCTATGAAGGTCCCAAAGGCGGACCGGGTATGCGCGAGATGCTGAGCGTGACGGCCGCGATTGTTGGCGAAGGTCTGGGCGAGAGCGTTGCGCTGATTACCGATGGCCGGTTCAGTGGCGCGACGCGTGGGTTAATGGTTGGGCATGTGGCTCCAGAAGCGGCGCTGGGAGGCCCGATTGCCGCCATCCGCGAGAACGACAAGATTACGATCGACACCAAAGTCCGTAAGCTGGAATTGGAAGTGTCCGATGCCGAGATTGCCCACCGCATGACGGAATGGAAGGCTCCGCCGCCGCGCTACAAGACCGGAGTGTTTGCCAAGTACGCTGCCCTGGTGACTTCGGCCTCGGAAGGCGCGATCACAACTCCAGCGCATACGCGGCACGTGTAGGGCGGACACTCCTGTCCGCCTGCCGACATTACAACATCGCATCGAGATTTTCCGCGAACACAGTTGGCGGACAAGAGTGTCCGCCCTACATCGGTTAGACTTCCCTTAAAAGGAGAACTCCATGTCGAAGGCAATCGTCCGTTTTCTGGCCATCCTGGGAGCGTTGTGGCTGATCACGATGGTGATCATGATTGTGTTTGTGCTTGGCTCGAAGGGCAAGGTTCCCGACAAGACCATTCTCGAAGCGAACTTCGAACAGGCACTCCCCGAAAATATTCCGGATAGTCCCACCGCGAAGTTGATGAACTCCGACCAGACCACTCTGCGCGACGTGATCGACGCGATCGATCGTGGTGCGGCCGATGACCGCGTGGTCGGCATGGTGGCGAAGATCGGCGCTCCTCCGCTCGGGATGGCTAAAGTCCAGGAGATCCGCGAAGCGGTGCAGCGCTTCCGCGCCCACAAGAAATTTGCCATCGCTTATGCCGAGACCTTTGGCGAGTTCGGTCCCGGCAATGGCGCCTACTATCTGGCAACTGCGTTCGATCAGATCTACCTGCAACCATCGGGCGATATCGGGTTGACAGGCATCATCATGGAATCTCCGTTTGTGAAAGGAACTCTGGGCAAACTAGGCGTCACATTTCACGGGGATCACCGGTACGAATACAAGAACGCGCTCAACTTCTACACTGAGACCAAGTTCACGGCGCCCCACAAGGAAGCCATGACGGCGATTATGGACTCCTGGTTCAACCAGATGAAGGATGGAATCTGCCAGGCGCGCCAGATCACTCCCGAAAAATTTCAGGCGATTGTGGACGCCGGACCTTATCTCGGGAAAGAAGCGGTGGATGCGAAGTTGGTGGATGGCGTCCTGTATCGCGACGAAGTCTATGGCGAGGCACGAAGTAAGGCGGGCGCTCGGGCGCAGTTTCTCTACCTCGATAAGTATCTGGACCGGACTGGACGTCCGCACGATAGCGGCAAGAAGATTGCGCTCGTCTACGGTGTGGGGGGCGTGACGCGCGGGAAGAGCAACTACGATCCGGTGCAGGGCAGCCAGAACATGGGCTCGGATACGGTCGCGGGGGCGATCCGCGCGGCTGCGGAGGACAAAGATGTAAAGGCAATCCTGTTTCGCGTGGACAGCCCCGGCGGATCGTATGTCGCCTCCGATACGATTTGGCGCGAAGTCGTGAACGCTCGCAAGGTGGGCAAGCCGGTAATTGTTTCCATGGGTGATCTGGCCGGGTCGGGCGGATATTTTGTCGCGATGGCGGCGGACAAGATCGTTGCACAACCGGGCACAATTACCGCGTCGATCGGTGTGCTTGGCGGCAAGATGTTGACGTCCGGCCTGTGGGACAAAGTCGGGTTGTCATGGGATGAAGTCCACCAGGGCAACAACGCCACGATGTTTACGGGCACGAAGGACTACACTCCAGCCGAGTGGGCACGCTTTGAAGCGTGGCTGGATCGTGTGTACGTGGATTTCACGGGCAAGGTCGCGGATGGTCGCAAATTATCGAAAGACAAAGTGCTGCAGATCGCGAAGGGCCGCATCTGGTCTGGACAGGATGCGAAGAACCTGGGCCTGGTTGACGAACTCGGTGGATACGAAACCGCTTTGAACCTTGCCAAGAAAGCGGCGGGGATTGGAGATGCTGAAGAGGTAAGGATCGTGGAATATCCGAGGGCGAAGACTCTGCTCCAGAGTCTGCTGCAGCGCGGTGGTGCCGACAACAGCGACAAAGAGGCGGTCGGACAAACGCTGGCTCGCATTCTGGAGACAGTTCAGCCGGTCGCACGTCAACTGGATGAGGCTGGGATTACCCGGAAAGGTCACGAGCAGGATGATGTGCTGAAAATGCCGCAGCTGGAGGCGGGAAGGTAACTATTTCAGTTCTCAGTTCCTGGTTCTCAGTTCTCAGTCAGAACTAGCAGACAGCGGGAAAAGGGTTCCAAACAGCAGCGGAATGAAGAAGCCGCGTTTCTGGGAACTGAGAACCGAGAACTGGGTTCCTACACTCCCAGTTTTTTGACTTCCTCGTTGTAGTACTTGCGGTAGAGGATGCTCCATTCCTCCGAGCCCTCTATGATGGTGCGGCGCTGGCTTTCAATCTTGAAGCGCGCGGACTGGTCGATCCGGGCTTCCTGCATCAGAAGTTCTTCGAGAATCTTGCGAACTTCGAGGCGGATGGTATTGCGGTCCTCGATGAACTCGACTTCGTCCATGTCAGCCACGGCGTCGGTGACGACGTGGGCGAGTTTGTTAACTTTGTCGCGGCTTAATCGCACGGCAGGCCCCTAGGTGCAGCTCTCAGTTGTCAGCTCTCAGCTCTGAGCAAACGCTGTTTTTACCTCAGAGTACGGCTTTGTATTTTTTCGTCAGCTCGGTTTTTACTTTGCGAAACATTTCCTGGTAGTTCGCGCCCGCCTTCTGCATTTCGTCGGAATACGCTTCCAGGATCACGCGGACTTCATCGTTAATGCGGTCTTCGAGCGCCAGTTCATCGAGCAGGGCGGCATGGACTTTCTCATTGAGCGCAGGCACAGCCTTGGTCTCGATGAGACCGCTCGCAACCAGTTTCTTGGCGACTTCGCGGGCCAGATAGCCCACATATTCTTTGGAGAAGAGCATGTGTGAGTGTGAATGGAAATTTTAACACGAGGGGGAGCAGCGGTCGGAGGTTAGAGGGCAGATTGCAGGGCAAAACCTAAGCTTAGGGGTGAGAGGGCAGATTGCAGAGGTAAAAGCCGCCCGCTCCACAAGGGTTTTACGTCTGCAATCTGACCTCTCACCCCTGCCCTCTCACCGTTCCGTGCCGTACAATAGTCGCAGACATGTCTCCGCTGCCTGATGACCTTACCGGACTGAAAGATGACATGACCGCCTTCATCGAGGGGCTGGGCATGCGCCGTTTTTTCGGCTACATCGAGGCCGAGGAGATTCCGTCCGTTCTGTGGGACTCAGGGACGAATCCCGACGGGTGGAAGGATTTTGTTGAGTTGGCGAAGGCAGCGGGTGCCGCCTTTCTTACCATGCACGCCTGGACGCTCGACCGCGACGAACTGGACCGGCTTTCAAAGCGCCTGAGCGATGGCGAGTACACCAACGACGAAGACCAGGAAGAGGCGCGCTGGCTAAAAGCCTACGTCGGAAAAACCGGCTTCCTCCAGTTGGGATGGGCTCACCAGGGCTGTATGTTTGTCTACGAATCTGGTACGGAATGGTACGACCACTACCAGCGTCTGCGAGAACTCTCCGATGATGTCGGCGGCTTCATGATTGATGAGCCGGATCAGGACGACGAACGGTAGCTTCCGTCTGTTAGCCCCCACCCATGCGCCGGAGAGTTTTTCGGCAAACGGCTAGGGCTTCTTGATTTCCGCCGCAACCGCCACGCCCGAACCTTCTTTCACTGTGTGGATCGCGTCCACCGCCAAATTCTCATACCGCTCCACCAATCCGCCAGGCCAACGCACCTGCACAGACTCCACTTTCGCCGCCCCGCCCAACCCGAAATGCACGCGCATATCACTACTCGAGTCATAACTCGATCCGCTGCGCACTTCATCCACCAACTCGCGACCACCCACCTTGACGGCAATCTTCGCCCCAATCCCGTCACGATTCGACTTCGTCCCCACCGTGCGAAAAGTAATCCAATGATTCGCGGACCGCACCTGATTCACCAGCAGACTCGGCCCACCATTCATATTGCTGATCACCGCCGAAATCCTCCCGTCATTCCATAGATCGCCCACCGCCAGCCCGCGCGACGATGCTGCCGTGTTAATGCCAGGCCCTGCGCCAGCCGAAATGTCCGCAAAATTTCCTTTTCCCAGATTGTGATAGAGAATCCGCGGCTCCTGGTAATTACTGCCCAGGTTGTTCTTGTCGACCTCCGGATACACGTGCCCATTCACCAGCAGCAGATCGGGCCAGCCATCATTATCGAAGTCGAAAAACATCGTCCCCCAGCCGAGATATTTCGTGTACAACCCAAGCCCAGCCGCCGAAGTAACATCATCGAAAGTCCCATCGCCGTTGTTGCGGTACAAGGTGGAAGTGTCGTCAGAAAAATTCGTCTTGAAAATATCCGGACGCCCATCCCCATTGAAATCGCCGATGGTCGCGCCCATCCCCGCCTGCTCGCGCCCGTCTTCGTTAAACGCCGCTCCCGAAGTCACCGCTACGTCGGTGAACGTCCCATCATGATTGTTGCGGTAAAGAATGCTCGGAGTACTGTCGCAAGCCACGTAGATATCCGGCCATCCGTCATCGTTGTAGTCGAGCGTAGACACGCTGAACGCGTAGTGCCCGTCCGTCTGATCGATGTGCGCCTTGACCGTGACATCTTCAAACGTCCCGTCACCGCGGCTGTGATAAAGAATGTTCTTCGACCCCGCCAGCCCGCGCGGCCCGCACATCACCGGCACACCCTTCCAGATGCACGAAGGCCGCTCGCCCGGAGTCGGTGCCGTAGCCAGATCAAAGTCGACGTAGTTCGAAACCATCAGATCAAGCCGGCCGTCACGATCATAATCAACCCACGCGCATCCAGTGCCCCAGGCCTTGCCCGAGCCCGCGACCCCAGCCTTCTCCGCGACCTCGGTGAACACGCCGCCCTGATTGTGATACAGCCGGTTCTTCCCGTAGTACGTGACGTAGAGATCTTCCCAGCCATCGTTGTTGTAATCGCCCGCGCAGACGCCCTGTCCCCACCCGGTCGCGACCAGCCCGGCCTTCACCGTCACGTCGGTGAACGTTCCATCATGGTTGTTGCGATAAAGATGATTCGTCGGCCCCTGCCCCGCCGGAAAGCCCTCCAGCGTCGTGCCGTTGACGATAAAAATGTCCGGCCACCCATCGTTGTCGTAGTCGAGGATAGCGACCCCAGTCCCTGTCGTCTCGATGATGTATTTCTTTGTATCCTTGCCGCCAAAGACGATCGGCGCGGTCAGTCCGGATTTTTGGGCTACATCGGTGAACCAGGCGATGGCGTTCTGGGGAGGCTTGGGTGGATTCTGGGCAAAAGCCGCGAGGCAAGACGACAAAATCAAAATTGAGGAGACAACCCACCGCGGACAACGCAAACGAAGCTGAAGAAACCGCGGCAGACTCATGGGAAAAGGATACCAACAGATTGTTAAAAAGATTCCGTTTTTGGGTGGCGCGGCGGTTTACCGCTGGTATGAAGTTTGTGGTTTTGAACGGGCTTTAGCGTCAAAGCTTGTTGCTGCGCAGCAGCGCACGGTGTCTGGACGAGGGAAAACTACTGCCGTTGGTAAGAGTTGGATGTTTCCATACACCGAGCTGCAGTTCTCACATGGACAATCCTCGGCAATTCGGCTGAAACGTATGTCTCCGATGTCAGCGGATGCTTGTCGGTGCCATCGCTGCAATCGTCCACTTGATCAAACTGGACTGTAACCGTGAGATGGAACGCCGTCTGAGATGCCTTGAATTGCCACTGTTTCAGGGCGGAAAGCACATATTTCGCGAACACGGGATGGGCGCTGATGATCTTTACGTCGCCAACTCGCCCATCGGCATTGATTGTCATGTCGGTCTCGGTGGTTCCCATGATGCGATTGTCTTTCGCAAGCCTTGGGTAGGCGGGGGCGACAAACTTGACGAGGGCTGGCAGGTCGCTCTCAGCGGGAGTTTCGGCATGAAGAAGAGTCGCACAAAGCAGTACAAGCAAAACAATGCGCATAGGGTCGTCTCACCGCCGAGTATAAGTCCGGTATGGCAGCAATCATAGCCTGCTTCCCAGTGCATACTACCCAAGTGAATGTTCGCAAACTGGCAGCCATCGACCTGCTTTTCCTGGGTCGTAGGATCATTCTCGCCGAGTTCGGGATCGGCGTATTTGGATCGCTGGCCCTTGGCGTGATGTCCGCGTGGCAGGGCACCCATCGCTTTCATTCAGCATGGATGGTTCTTTTCGGCATCTATCTCGTTTTCGTCGGCCTCAACTACGTTCCGCTATTGCTCCACGCAATCGACATGTCACGTAAGGGTAGCGCACAACAAGAGATTGCGGACGAGTTCGAAAACAAGCACAAGACGTTCGGAAAATACCGACGGCAGTCCCTGTGGCTCTTGGTTCCGCTGGTCGTCCCGATATTCGCAATTCTGCAGCGAAACCGAACCTGACCCAATGCGCGCAGCCACGGATCAATGAATGTCATCGCTTTCGCTTGCAATTCCTGCACAGTTTGCCGAGCATAGCCTGATGGTCCCGGGGTTCAGTCGATTTCGATTTTTCCTGGTCACGGTAATTTTCGCCGCCTTTCTCCCGTCCGCGCTGTCGCAAAAATCCACCGACAAACCCGCAATCGACAAGCTCTACCAGCAAGGCGTTCACGCCGTCCAGCAGCACGACCTCACCGCTGCCCGCGCCACGTTCGAGAGAGTCATTCGCCTCGCCCCCAAGTCTCCCGAAGCCCACAACTCACTCGGCTGGGTCCTGATGAACACCGGTCATCTCGACGACGCCATCGTGCACCTTCGGCAAGCCGTCACGCTGAAGCCCGATTTCGTGCAGGCGCACATCAATCTGGCCGGAGCGCTGTCGGCGAAGCACGATCTAGCAGGAGCCATCGCAGAAGCCCACGCCGCCGTCCAACTCGCCCCCAATGACGCCGAAGCCCGCCGCACCCTCGGACGCATGCTGAGCTTTCAACCCGACCTTCCGGGTGCAATCGAACAACTCACGCGCGCCACCGAACTCGCTCCCGCGCGCCCCGACCTGCACGACGAACTCGGCGCCGTCCTCGTACAGAATTCCCAACTCGACGAAGCTGCCGCCCAATTCGCGGAAGCCTTCCGCCTGCAGCCGGCCTTCGCTGCCGCCAAGCTTCATCTCGGAGTCGTCCGATGGCAACAGCGCCAACTCGAAGAAGCACAGCCATTGCTCCAGAGCGCCGTCGGACTCGGTCCGCAAAATGCGCAGGCCCATTACTATCTCGCGCGCGTGCTGGCCGATCGCGGAGATTCCGAAAACGCCCTCACCGAACTGCAGGCCGCCGTCAAACTCCAGCCCGGCTACAGCGAAGCGCAAACCCAACTCGGCCTCGCACTCCAGCGAAAAGGCGACGCAATGGGGGCCGTAGCCGTCTTCCGTCAGGTATCCGACGCCCATCCCGACAGCGCCGACGCCCACAACAATCTCGGACTCGCCCTCATCCAGACCGGCGACGCGCCCACTGCCGTCACCGAATTCCAAACCGCATTGCGCCTCCAGCCCAACGATTCCGGATATCGCGGCAACCTCGGCATCGCCTACTTGCAACGCGCCGACTTCGACGCCGCCATCGCCGAATTCCGCACTGCACTTCAATCCACACCCGACGACGCCACTCTCCACTACAACCTCGGACTCGCGCTGAAACTCAAGGACCAGCTTCCCGCCGCCATTCACGAATTTCAAGAAGCCGCGCAGCTCGATCCCACGCAAGCCGACATTCACTACACCTTAGGAGTGACGCTCTGGCAGCAGGGAGACTTCGCGCAGGCCGTCGACGAACTCCGAGCCGCAACGAAAATCCGTCCCGACTACGCCGAAGCCTTCTACACCCTGGGAACAGTTCTGAAACAGCAAGGCAATCTGCCCGACGCCGCCACGGCCTTGCGCGAAGCGATCCGCCTGCAACCGGATTTCGCCGGAGCACACACGACCCTCGCGGGCGTCCTCCGCCAACAAGGCGACCCCAGCGCCGCCGCCGCTGAAGCCAAACTCGGCGCCGAGATGGCGAAGGGCGCCAACGCCCTGCAGGCCGCCACCTTCTCCACCAACTCCGGACGCCGCCTTCTCAATGCCGGCGACCTCGATGGAGCAATCTCACAATTTCAGTCCGCTATCGAACACTCTTCAACCTACGCGCCTGCGCACTACTACCTCGCGATGGCTCTTAAGGCAAAGGGGGAAAAGGAAGAGTCAAACGGAGAATTCAAAAGGGCTGCGGAATTGGACCCACACTTCCAGCCGCCCTCACCATAAATTTGCTTTCAGGGTGCAGGCATCAGGCTGCGAGGACACGATGGCCGTCGGAGAAACATCGCCCCATCTTCAGAGCTGTGGAAAGTCTGCTTTTGACTTTGTTTTGAAGGGGCTCGGCTTCAGCCGAGCCGTAAGCGCCACAAAATGAATGCGGCTTCAGCCGCTGAGGAAAAAGTCGCCTTTGACCTGAATTTTGGGTGGCGCAGCGGTTCACCGCTGCGATAAGTCGTTTGTCTCGATTTGGACTAGCCCCCGCGGTAAGCGCCGCCGACTTTTTCGCAAACTCATCGACGCGCAATGCGTAGAGTCTGCAAACAAAAAAACTAAATCCTATCGCGCCGTCCGCACCGCAACAATGCTGCTCTGGACCGGCACTCCGCGCGCCACCTTCACCCGCAACAACGCCTCGAACGGTTTCACGCCGCGCGCATCGCTCGCGCCGATCCGCTGCAGAAGTTCATGTAACGAACTCTGATCGCAGGCAAACTCGACCGCCGCCTGTGTTCCGATCGTCGTCGTCCCCGCCAGAATCAGCACCCAGTGCTCCGGATCGAGACCTTTTTCCAAAGCAATCACACCGTAGTCTTCGCTCAACGGAGAGGTCGCGGGCGTCCCAATGTAATACCCCTGCTCTCCCGCCTGCGGATGAATGTTGCCCACGCTCAAATCTCCCGCGCGCGGACCCGACGTCAAATACTGAAACACAAACTCTCGCGTTCCAGGAATATCGCGCAGCGTTAAATTCTCCGCCGGCGATCCCACAAAAATCAGCTCGTTATTCTTGGCATCGTCCAGCGAAAACAAACTGCCCCGCTTCAATCGAATCTGCCGGTGCAGCAGGTTAAACACGCGGTCCAGATTGTGTACCGCCAGCACTTCTCCCACACCCGTGTAATGATCCAGGATGATCGGCGCCACCGCGTCCTTTCCGCCGACGAAGTAGCGCATACCGGTTTCGGGCCGGCCCACAAATTTCGCGTTGCTGAAAATCACCCACGGCTCTTCCGGAGCCGACACAAACGGTTTCCAGAAAGTGACAAACTCGGCCGGCACCACTTCGCCGTTCACCGTCGGGACGACCCCAGCCTTCCGGCCACTCGCAACCAGCCAGCCGATCACCGCCAGCGCCGCCGCCAGCAGCACCGACAAACAAACTACGGCGATCCACCAGCGCCGCGAACTGTTAGCGTCCAGTTCCTCCGCCCCTGATTCCCGCACTGCCTCCAGATGAATCTTCGAAGACTCTGCCGTGCGCGGATGGAAAGAGACCAGGTATGTGCCCTTGGGCATCTCGATCTGGACAGCGTCGTCGGTCCCCTCGGAGGCGTAGTACTCCGCCAACTTCAGCCGCAGCCGCCCCGCCTGCACGCGAATCGTCGAATCCACCTGCGGATCAAATCCCGCCGGACGCCCGAACACTTCGGTCGCGATCTGGTATTCCTTAACTGGAACTCCCGGATGATCGAGCGCATGCTCGGCCAGGTACCGCAAAAGTTTACGAAGCGATTCCGAACCGTGCAGGGTGTGGCTGTTCTCGATCTTCGCCACGTGCGAGAGGTAGAGGGTCCGTTCTGCCTTCTGAACGCCTGTTACAGCCATTTAACATAGACTGTAACAATCCCCGTACCTTACTGCAAGCGCAGGCATTTGTTCGCGGTAACCGTATCAGACCGACTGAAACTTATAAACTGCGCACGCGAAGGACGAACCTTCCACCGCGCTGGGATTTCTTTGTCTCAATCAACCTGAACTTTGAGCGAAGATTGTGTGATTCCATACGCAAAGAATGGGGACTGCGGGACCCTGTTCGAGTTGCTCAAGAGTCTCCGTTTTCTGGTAGACGTGATTCTGCGGTTACTACCAAATGCCATAGGCAGCGCTCAAATCGTGGGTCGCATCACCTTGCGATTCAATGATCTGGACGTAATCGGACTTCGGCGAGCAGACTGCAACGAATGTCAATACTACTTTTCAATTAGAAATGCGGAGCCCCAGATTGTGAAGGTTTCGGGGACGGTGAAGAACGAGCCGGTTTGATCGTTCAAGAGTGTGGGTGTGTGGGAGAAAAAATCCATGAAGATTAAGCAGATGGTGTTATTTGCGGCTGCAATGTTGGCATTGATATTGATCGGCGTCGCGGTGACCCCGACGGCGCAAGCCCAAGCCGTCTATGGAAGCATCCTCGGCACGGTGACCGACCCGCAAGGCGCAGCGGTTGCCAACGCAAAAGTGACCGTCACCAACCAGCGCAAGGGAACCTTCGACACCACCACCACCAACTCCGACGGCAACTACTCCGTCACACACTTGGTTCCCGACGTGTACACCATCCGCGCCGAGAACGCCGGCTTCAAAGCCAGCGAGATCAAAGACATTTCCGTCTCCGCCGACGCAGGCGCCCGTGTCGACCTCGCGTTCCAGGTCGGAGGGACCTCTGAAACCGTAGAAGTCACGGCCGAAGCTCCGCAGCTGAAGACCGATCGCGCCGATGTCGCGACCAGCTTTAACGAAAAGTACGTTGAAGACATCCCCATCCTTAACCGGAACTTCACCACCCTGCAATTGATGGCGCCGGGGTCGCAGAAGTTAACTGGATGGGCCCATGCTGCCACCGAAAATCCGCAGGGCAGCCAACAAATCTTCACGCAAGGCCAGCACTTCAGTGGCACCGCATTCGAGCTTGACGGGACCGATAACCAAGACCCGATCCTCGGCATTATCGTGGTCAACCCTAACCTCGACGCAGTCACGGAAGCGAAGGTTGCGTTGCAGAATTACGATGCAGAATTCGGCAAGGCCGTTTCCAGCGTTGTGACTGCGCAGACCAAATCAGGGAGTAACGAACTGCACGGCAGCGGGTTCCTTTTCCGCCGCTCGGATGCACAACTCGCTAGGAATCCTTTCAACCAGGGCCCCAATCAAGCGGACCCGGTTACTCACAGACTCCTCCCTCAATCGCGCTGGGTTCAGTTCGGCGGCACTGTCGGCGGCGCGATTATCAAGAACAAGCTCTTTTTCTTCGGCGACTACCAGGGTACCCGGCAGACCAACGGGGTCAGCGGCTTGTTTAACCTTCCTGACTCCACAGCTCGATCGACATGCACGGGTCCCAGCGCGCCAGGGCCAGTAAATTGCGATTTGGGCGACTACCTGACCTCAGCCGTACCTGGTGGCGGGCAGATATTCGACCCCGCAACCGGCAATCTGCAAACAGGAGCCGGGAGGACGGCATTCGTCGGCAACTTGATTCCGAACAGCAGGCTTTCACCCGCAGCGGCGGCCATTCTGCAGGCCCTTCCAGTTCCGGGTAATGCATCCACTTGCAGCGGCGACGCCTGCATTCTAAATAACTTTGTAGGTACCGGTTCGGGCCCGTTCAAGCAGGACAGCTTCGATACCCGCATCGATTACGCAGCCACTTCCACCATCAGTGTTTTCGGTCGATTTAGCCTCGACTACTTCAAACTCTCCGGCACGGGAGTGTTCGGGCAAATGCAGGGTCCCGGCAACGGGTTGTTGGGCTTGTCTGGCAGTTCCATCACCCACAACTACAGCTTGGCGACTGGTTTCACCAAAACTTTCAGCGCCACGCTGCTGACGGACTTCCGCTTTGGCTACTTCAAGTACAACCCCAAGACTCAGAAGCCAGACGGCGGTACTCCTATGACGGGCTTCGGGATTCCTGGCGCCAATATAGATGGCGATGCTAAAACCAACGGTCTGGGAGCCTTCTTGTTAGGCCCGGATCAGATTAGCGGCCAAGGTTGTGCTCCAAACCAGGGCGGATCCGGCTGCTTCATTTCAAGTTTCGGCGATGGCCTGGGTATTGGCCGTTGCAACTGCCCACTGACGGAAAGCGAGCAACAGTTCCAGTTCGTGAATAACTGGACCAAGATCAGGGGCAACCATCAGTTCAAATTCGGAGCTGACATCCGCTACGCCATGAACTTGCGAATCCCCAGCGACAACAACCGAACGGGCGAGTACAACTTTAGCCCCGAGGCCACGTCGAACGGAGGTACTGGCGGCTTGGACTTGGCGACATTCTTGCTTGGAGACGTCACTTCCTTTGCCCGGTACGTCAACAATCCCAACATCGCATCCGCCAACAACGCAGCAGAACGTCAAAAGCGCTGGTTCTTCTACGGACAAGACACCTTTCGGCTGTCCTCGAAGCTAACCCTCAACTACGGGCTGCGCTGGGAAATCTACTTCCCTGAGACTGTCAATGCGAAAGGCAACGGCGGCTTTGCCAATATCGTCGACAATGGCGGCCTGGGCGGCATCCGAGTGGCTGGTTTTGGCCGTTTCGGATTAAATGGCAACGTCGATAACAAGCTCAATGCATTTGCACCACGTCTCGGTGTCGCCTACCAACTCACGCCGAAGACAGTCGTGCGCTTGGGCTACGGTCGTAGCTACGACATTGGCGTGTTCGGGTCGAACTTTGGACACACTGTGACACAGAATTTGCCGGTATTGCTGAAGCAGAATTACGATGCCAGCACATTCACCACAAACGCACCCAACCCCAATTGCACGTCTGTAACTCCCTGTTCAGCGAACCTGGTTCCGCTCTTCTCGCTCGACGCGGGGCCCAATGCTAATTCCAACATCGACCCCGCTTCCGCATTCCCGCCGGTTCCATCGGATGGATTTATCCCTTTGACCTCGAACCTGTCTGGCACGCACATCCGTCCCATCAGGCAGACATTGCCGACTGTGGACGCATGGAACATCACCGTGCAGCGCCAGCTTACCAACACCATGTCCCTTGAAGTCGCCTATGTCGGGAGCAAGGGCACACACGGATTTGCGGGCAACGGACCTAACTACGACATCAACCCCGCCGCAGTGGGCGAGGGTGCTGACATTACCCATGCTACCGATAAGGTATCGGGACTTCCGTGTGCTCCTGGAACAATACCGAATACGGGAACGTGTGGCCCCGCATCCTTTAGCTACTCGACTTTCACTTCACAGAATAGCCGCCGTCCGCTCTTCCCCAAGATCCCATTTGATCTTGGCAACTATTACGGAAACGATGCATCCAGTACCTACAACGCATTTGAAGTGAAACTCGACAAGCGTTTCTCGAATGGGTTGCAATTCCTTACTCACTACACGTTCTCGCATGCCAACAATTACACGGACAGCTACTACGCGATCGACCATCGCAATGCATGGGGGCCGGTGGATTTCGCCCGCAACCACGTATGGGTCCTCAACACGGTGTACGAACTCCCCGTCGGCAAAGGCAAGAAGTATATGGGCGACGTCAGCAATGCAATGGAGTATCTCGTTGGGGGATGGCAGTTGAGCAACTTGACCAACTGGAGTAGTGGTTTGCCGTGGACCCCTGGTCTCGGCGAGTGCGGCGATGTTTCCGACACTGGCCCATGCCGTCCGAACAAAGTCCCCGGCTCATTCGACGTGGGCGTAAAGGGCAGCATTGACCCGCTCGCCCACAACCTCACGTATTTTACGCCGGTCTCGTCGCTGAAGATCGATCCGAACTCCGTGCCTGTCGGCACCGATCTGTGTGGCGTTGCTCGGCCAGCCGCGGGTCCGTTCGCTCTTCCGGCATGCGGAATACTTGGCAACTTTGGTCGAAACACCTTCCACGGACCGGCAGGCTTCTACTCTGACCTGTCCATTGTGAAGAGGTTCAAGATCCACGAGAGATTCACCGCCCAGTTCCGCACTGACTTTTTCA
Source organism: Terriglobales bacterium (assembly GCA_035569025.1). Lineage (GTDB taxonomy): Bacteria > Acidobacteriota > Terriglobia > Terriglobales > Acidobacteriaceae > Acidiflorens. Next base: position 17,369 of record DATMNN010000069.1, on the reverse strand, counting down.
ACCTCTTCAACCATCCCGTCTATGCATTCAGCGCAAACAATGGCGGCAACACCTGCGTTGACTGCGGGGGCGGCAACAACGGAAAGATCACCAACATCGAGGATGGCACATCGATGCGACAGATCCAGTTCGCAATTCGTTTCGACTTCTAACCCACAACCGCCACCCTTCCCCAGAGGGAGTCTTCCAAGACTCCCTCTTTTTTATGTTCTAATCGTCAACAGTCTTCCCGACTGCTGCTCCGATGACGCCCCTACCCAAGTCGCTCCTGTTCCTGCTCCTCATCGCGGGGACCGCTCTGGGACAAGAATCCAACAACTCGAAATCGTCGCCGCAATCCGCGCCCGCCGACTCCTCCTCTCCCTACGACGCCGCCCACCTTCTTCTCGGCCAGGGCAGCTACGACGAAGCCATCTCCCAACTTCAGAGTCTCGCCGCCGCAAAACCCGCGCCCAAAGGGCTTTCCCGCGAACTCGGCGCAGCCTTCTACAAAAAAGGCGACTACCTCAAAGCCATCGACGCTCTGAAATCCGCGCAGTCCGAAGACCCCTCTGATAACGAATCGACCCAACTTCTCGGCCTCTCCTATTACCTTGCTGGACACCCCGCTGACGCGATCCCGCATCTCGAAAAAGTCCAGTCCTGGATGCCTCGCGCCAATGTCGACGCCTCCTACATTCTCGGCATCTGCTACATCCAGACCAAGGCCTACCCGAAAGCGCGCGCCGCTTTCGCGCGCATGTTCGATGTCCCCGCTGATTCCGCCGCCGGATACCTCTTCACCGCCCGCATGCTTCTGCGCCAGGAATTCGATCCCGTAGCGGAAGAGTACGCGCAGAAAGCCGCGACCATCGATCCCAAACTTCCCGGAGCGCATCAGTTGCTGGGAGAGTTATATCTTTACAAATCGCGCGTCCCCGAAGCCATCGACCAGTTTCAGAAAGAATTGGCGCTTAGCCCAGCCAACGCCGCCACCTATTACAAACTGGCCGACAGCTATTCCCGCATTCAAAAGTACGATGACGCGGAACGCCTTCTCCAGCGCTCCATTTGGCTGGACGCAACCTCCACCGGGCCCTACATCTTGATGGGAAAGGTGCTCGAAAAGAAAGGCGAGTTTGAACTTGCCGTGCGCGCCCTTCGTCGAGCAGCCACGATGGATCCGAACAACCCGATGACCCATCACCTGCTCGGCCAAACCTATCGCGACATGGGCAAAAAAGAAGAAGCAGAAACCGAACTAAGACTCGCGGAAGAACTGACAAACCGCCAAAACTCTCAACCGTAGCGGCGGCATCGATGACGGCTGTCCCAGCAAACCCGTCGCGGATCGAACGAAAAACTGATTGTCGGCCTTTACTGAGAACTGAGAACCGGGAACTGGGAACTGACTTTCATGGCTTCAAAAATCGTCGGACTCGGCGAACTCCTCTGGGACATGCTCCCCGCCGGCAAACAACTCGGCGGCGCTCCCGCAAACTTCGCCTACATCTCGACCCTACTCGGCAACGATGGCATCGTAGCCAGCCGCATCGGCACCGATCCCCTGGGTGATGAGGCCGTCGCAAGGCTCGAGACCCTTCACGTCAACACATCTTTCATCGAAAAAGATGCGACCCATCCCACCGGAACCGTCCAGGTCACGGTCGATCACGCCGGCCAGCCAAAATTTGAAATCGCTGAAGGAGTGGCCTGGGATTTTCTGGACTGGAGTTCCGCCTGGCAGGAACTCGCAAGGCAGGCTAACGCCGTCTGCTTCGGATCGCTGGCCCAGCGCAATGCCGCCACCCGCGCCACAATCCGCCAATTCCTGGAAGCACTGCCCGCCGGCGCCGTGCGAATCTTCGACGTAAACCTGCGCCAGAATTTTTTCTCGCGCGAAATTCTGGAAGACTCCATGCAACTCGCCGACGTCGTGAAACTCAATCACGAAGAACTGCCGCGCATTGCGCAACTCTTCGGCATCCATCACCGTGACGAAATCGCATCCGCCGACACGCTCATGGAACGACATGATCTGAAGCTGATCTGCATCACCCGAGGATGCAACGGCAGCCTGCTCATCACGTCGGAGGGCCTGCACGAGCATAACGGCTACCGCATCCAGGTCGCCGACACAGTCGGCGCGGGCGACGCGTTCACGGCAGGAATGGTGCACGAATACCTCCGCGGCGCCACTCTCCCCGAAATGAATGAAACCGCCAACCGCGTCGGAGCCTGGGTAGCCAGTCAGGTAGGAGCCATGCCATCACCCGGCGAAGGTGGTGTCAGGGCTGAGATGGCCCGAATCAGATAATCACAAACCCGCAAAGTGCCACTGGCGAAACGCCTGGCAGGCCGCACAAAAGGTTGGTGTTGACCTTGATTTTGGGTGGCGCAGCGGTTCACCGCCGCGGTAACCGCTTTGATGTGAATGTGGCTTCAGCCACTGAGGGCGGGGTCTTCGCCACGAAAAGACTCTTATCAGCAGCCTACTAGGGCTTCACCGCCTCTTTCTGCAAATCATGCAGCAATTCCAGAAACGCTGCGTTCGTCCACCCGAATCCGATAACGTTCATCTGATATCCCGCCGTCACCTGCGCTTCTGACGAACTCGTAACCACGTTATATTTTTCCCGGATCGTCCCATCCTGCTGAAAGTTTGCAACTACGGTGGCGAGAAATTTCTCTGACAACCGATCCGCGTCGCCGTTAAAGCCATAACGCCGCAATCCCTCGATTGCCAGCAATTGCACCGGAGCCCAACCATACGGCAAGTCCCACTGCGTGCCGACGTTTTCGTTACTCATGGCCAGCCCGCCGGGATGCTCGAATGTGGACAGATTCTGCTCCACCGCAGCCGCCTGCTCCGGCGTCGCCAATCCCGCCCACAAAGGATAGTAGGTCGTGAGATAGCGATAATTGGACTTCGTTCCACTCGTGAAATCGTAGTCGACGAAAAATCCATGTTCGACGTCCCACAGATATTTCTGGATGCGGCTGCGACGAGCCTCCGCACGCATTTTCCAGACTTTCGCATCATCCGGTTTGCCGATCAACACGCTGATCCGTTCGATGTCCTTCTCCGCCTTGTAGAGCAAACTGTTCAGGCAGACCGGCGCGAAGTGATGCGTCCCCGAACCGTAAGCTCCGAAGCGAAAAGAAATATCGAATCCCGATTCGCGCATCGAGCGGTCGCCTTTGTAGTAATCCGTACTCAACCGGACAACGTGTTCCGCCCCACACTCCGCGCGACTCATGGTTGTCGCCACATCGCACGCCTTGATCGAGTAACTCGCCCCCTGTCCCTCCGCAGCCTCACCTTTCTTCTGTTCCACAAGATAGTGATCGGCCTGGTCAGGATGCAGCATGAAGTAAGTAACCACGTCGCGATAGTATCCGCCTTCGTCCTGAGCACCTTCGGCTGGCGGTCCATCGCCAAAATCGTAGTAACGCGCCAACTCGGTCGTGCCCGCCAGGTGCGGAGCGCGCGTCCACATCGAATAATCCTTCACCAGCAATGGATACGCTCGTTTCAGCCAGTCAATATCATCGTGTCCGGCGGCCTTCTCGGCTTCATAAACGCCGAGCACCATCGAACTGAGAAACGGCGGCTGCGAGCGAGTCAGATAATAAGTTCGGTTGGCGTTGAGCAAAGCGCCGTAATTCTCGATCTCGAAGAAGAAATTTTCCACCATCCCGCGTGCGAGATCGATCCGGCCGTCACGTAACAGCCCTACGACGATGAAGTAACTGTCCCACCCATACATTTCATTGAAGCGTCCGCCCGGCACCACGTATTTGTTCGGCAGATAGAGCAGTCCATGCGGCTGAATCGTACTGGTGTCGATATCGCCAAGCTGCTGGATCGGCTTGGCGAGGTGTTCGATCTCAACGTTGCAGGCAGCATGCAACTTCTCGACCGCCGGGGGCACAGCCATCCCCGCCGGCAAGTACAGAACCGGATGTACCTTGAGCTTAGGGTCGGCGACGAACGCGCAGTCCGTCATGGAGCGGGTAAGAGTATCCCACCCCTTTGCAATGTATTCGCGAACCGGCGCAATGTCCGTCGCTGACGGTTTCTTATCCTGTGCCGAAGCTCCGAACGAGGCACCGAGCGAGCAAGCGAGCACCGCCAAAAAAAGGATGCGGGAGAGAAGAGTACGTGATTTTTCCATGATGGATGCAGCCAATATAATACCGCCGGCCGTCGCCGCATCCCAGAGAATTGCGCCCTAACTTTCCGCTTCCCAGCGGAACGACATCACGGCGAGAACGCCGAATAGCACCGTAAACAGCAGCAGAACACCAATCGGCCCGTAGGCGGCGGAGAGGCCCAGTCCGCGCCAGGTCATTCCGTCGAGGCCATCCATGGCCCAGCGTGTCGGCACCACCTTCGTAGCAGTCTGAAGCCACGGAGGAAAGAACTGCGCGGGCACCCACGAGCCGCCGAGCATGACCATGAGCAGCGTCGCCATCACCGAGTAGCCGCGAGTCGCTTCCACCGTCTTGCCGAACGCCGCGATCATTAACCCGAACGCCGCCGTCATCAGCGAGAAGGCAGCGCACACGCCGAGAAATCCAACGAAGCTGCCCTGGATGCGAACACCGAATACCCATCGCGCAAACGAGAACAGCACAAAGAGGATGAAACCTGAAATCAGCGCAGCACTCGTGGCGCGGCTGCCCAAAAGTACGCTGCGGGAAAGCGGTGCCGCGCGAAGCCGCTGCCACAAACCGGTCTGGCGCAACAGCAGCAGTCGCACTCCCACGTCGAGCCCCATAAAGAGGATGAACTGAATTCCCATCCCGCCAAACGCGTGCGCGTAACTGTTGTATTGCTCCCCGGTATTCGCCGTGATTGCTTCTTCGTGTGTCTGGAACGGAATCGCTAACCCGCCCTCGGAACGGCCTCCGGCCCCAGGCGGCGCCTGAGCCTGCATTTCATTCCATTTCTGCACGCTGTTCAGCATGTCGCTTAGGGATTTCCTCTGCGCCTCCGGCATCGTGCTGTTTTTCTCGATGCGCTCGCGAGACTCCTGCACGATCTCCCGGCCACTCTGCCCCGAAAACATCTCCTTGCTGACCGCCTGCATCACTGCGCCCGTGAGGATTCCCTGCACCATTGCCATTTCAATCGCGTGCGACGGATCGTAGAGTACGCCGATCTCTGGCTTCTCTCCGCCCGCAAACAACGCATGCCCGGCTGCGGTGCCGAAACCATTCGGGATCACGATGGCCGCCACGGCCTTCCCTTTTCGCACCAACTCCCGCGCTTCCTCGGGAGTGGACGCCTTCACCTCGAGATGGGGGTCGCCTGCCAGTTGCGCGATGACACCTTTCGAAATCGCGCTTGCGTCCTGGTCAATCGCCAGCACCTGCATGCGGCTGATCTCGCGTGTACCCTGTCCACCGAACAGGTAGCCAAAAAATGAAGCCAGCAGAATCGGAACAACCAATCCCACGATCACAGCGCGGCGGTCGTTGAAAAACAGTTTCAGATCTTTGCGAACCAGTGCCCAGAAAGGAATCATGAGTCGCGCAGGCTCCTTCCGGTCAGGGTAAGAAACACCGTTTCCAGGTCCGGCCGTTCGCTGGTCAGGTGCTGATACGCGTAACCATTGTCGGCCATCCAGCGCAGCACCACCGGAGCGCCGGTCGTGAGATCATGCAAGCCCACGCGAAGGTTCCCTTCCCGCAGTTCCACGGACTCAACTTCCGGAAGCGCACGCAGGGCATCAGACTTAAACCCATCCACCGCTTCCAGTTCGATTGCCAACACGTTCGTAACGGGCAGCATGCGGTGCAGCCCATGCAGCGTGTCGTTGGCGATCACCTGCCCGTGATCGATAATGACGATCCGGTCGCACAGGCGCTCGGCCTCTTCCATGTAGTGAGTCGTGTAGACCAGCGTCTTGCCGCGCTTCTTGAGCGTCTCGAGATTGTCGAAAATGGCGTTGCGGCTTTGCGGATCGACGCCCACCGTCGGTTCATCCAGCAGCAGAATCTGCGGATCATGCAGCAAGGCAGCCGCCAGGTTGATGCGCCGTTTCATGCCACCGCTGAACGTCCCGACTTTGTCCTTCGCGCGGTCGGCCAACCCGACCAGATCGAGCGCGTCGCCAATGGCCCGTTTCAGCGGCGCTCCGCGCAAGTCATACAGAGCCCCAAGAAAAGTAAGGTTGTCGATCGCAGGCAACTCGTCATACAGCGCAACGTTTTGCGGGACCAAACCAATCTTTCGCTTGACGGGATCGGTGTCCCCACGCAGAGGACTGCCGTCAATCAGGACTTCCCCAGAGTCAGGCGGGAACAAACCTGCGATCATCGACACCGTAGTTGTCTTGCCAGCACCGTTCGGCCCGAGTAAGCCGATCGTTTCCCCAGCGCCCGCCCGCAGGCTCACTCCGTCAACCGCAACCACCTTCCCGTAACTTTTCCTGAGGGATTTGACGTCCAGCATTTGCCAAGGAGTCTATCACCGCTGCTCCTAAACGGAATCGCTGGTCGCGATGTAGGTCGGACACTCCTGTCCGACGCCGTTGGTCTTCCCGTGGACGTAAAAAACGATGGCACCGCCGTGGAAGAGCGGCGCTTCAGCGCCGCGTCCAGCGACACTTGACGAGGCCTTCAGGCCCGGTGGTCGCTCTCCGCAGCGGCGAAAGCCGAGGCTATCTCCCCCTTCACGCGGCCCTGAAGGGCCGCTCTTCCACGGTAGCGCGCGCGTTCATGAATTTTTCCACGGCCTCATACAGAACTACAGAAACACACTCCATACGAGTACGCGCCACCGCGACGATCGGATTCCCCGCCAACAAAAACTTTCTTCCCCGCAAATCTTTCCGCAACCTCAATCCAAAACTTCCGTACCCACCGTACCTGTGACAGTAACGAAGCCAGTCGCAACAGCCGATGGGCGACGTTCACCAATTCCAATCCTCAAAGGAAATTCCTATGAAGCAACTGAAGACCCTGGTGGCCCTCGCCCTGGTCGCGTTCATGCTGGTTCCGGCCAGCCTGTTTGCCTCCAGCCATCGCGAGGCGCCCATCTCCGCGCTCGACCACAGCGCCGACGTAACTGACTGGTACGCTTTCGTCAGCTACGACCACCCGGATCGCGTCACTATGATCCTTAACGTCGACGGTTTTCTTGAGCCCTCGAACGGTCCCAACTACTTTCCTTTCGATCCCAATGTCCGCTACGAATTCAAAGTCGATAACAACTTCGACGGCGAAGAAGACGTCACCTTCCAATTCCGGTTCAACACCGAGATTCGTCAGCCCGGCGTATTCACCAGCCTGGTCGGCGGCATCGGCGGCATCCCTCCCATCACCGCTCTGGACGGCCCCGGCTCCGAAGGGCTGAGTCTGCGTCAGACTTATAGCGTCACCATGGTGAAGAACGGCGTTTCCACCGACCTCACCGGCGGACGTTCGCTCTTCGCCGTTCCCTCCAACGTTGGCCCCCTGACCATGCCTAACTATCCAGGGCTGTTCAGCCAGGGCATCTACGATCTCGGCAATGGCGTGCGCACGTTTGCCGGAACCGTTGACGACCCGTTCTATATCGATCTGGGCGCGACCTTCGATTCGCTGAACTTCCGCATGGGAGTCGGCGGCATCCTCAGCAAGAAAGTGGATTCCGACGACACGCACAACTACGCTCCTGACGCCGTCGCCGGCTTCAACGTCAACTCCATCGTGCTCGAAGTTCCCATCACGATGCTCACCAAAGACGGTCAGATCCATGCCGCCGGAGACAAGTACGCTGTAATCGGCACCTACGGGGCAACGTCGCGCCAACGCATTTCCATTCGACGCCCGAACGGACAGATCGATGGCAACGGCAACTGGCGTCAGGTGAACCGCGAAGGCAACTCACTCATCAACGAACTAATCATCGGAACCGGCTCGAAGGATTTGTTTAGCGTGTCCGATCCGAAAGACGACGGCCAGTTCGCCAACTTCTTCCTCGACCCGCTCCTTGCCCACCTGTATTCGCAGATTCTCAACATCCCCATCCCTGATGCGCCGCGCGTGGACCTGCTTCCGCTGGTTCAGTACGTGGCGCCAATTTGTCCCGGATGCGGACCGAAAGATGCCGGCCCAGTCGCGGATCTCCTGCGCCTGAACACCGGAATTCCGCCGACTCCGGTCGCTCAGCAAAAACGTCTCGGATTCCTTGCCGGCGACTTAGCTGGATTCCCTGACGGCCGCCGTCCCATCGACGACGTTGTCGACATCGCCTCACGCGCGGTCGTCGGCATCCTCGCCGATCCCACAAAGTTCGGAGCCCCCATCGGCGATGGCGTCAACATCAACGAAAACGGCTACGGCACTACATTCCCGTACGTACAGCCCGCCAACAGCGGACGCAACAGCCATCACACTGGCCCCGGCCAGCCGGGCTGCAGCGGTCAACCCAAGGGCATTTGTCCCGTGAAGTAACTCTCCAACGTGGCTGCCAGAAAATCGGCAGCCACCATTCTTACTAGAACTGGTCTCATAAATGGTTTTGGGAAGGGCACGGCTTCAGAGACTGCTGAAAAAACTCATGAATGCATGCACGACCGTGGAAGAGCGGCCCTTCAGGGCCGCGCAAGTTGTTCATGACGAGTGCGGGCTTCAGCTCCGGTGGTCGCTTTCCGTTGCTCAAGCCAATTTTCCAGCAGCCTCTTCAGCCGTGCCACTACCGGCCAATGAACGAGGGCTTTAGCCTCTGAGGGCCTGGCTCCTTGCCCTCGAAACCGTTTATGAGACCAGTTCCAATCGAAAGTGAGTGATATATGACACGACTGGCTGCACTACTCATCACCGTCATCCTCGCCGCCGCGGCGTTCGCACAAACCCCAACTCCCGCGCCAGACGCGAAACTTTCTCCCGCCGAACGCGGCATGGCGCAAGCCAACCGCCTGATTGAAAAGAATCCAAGAAACTTCGAAGCCTACAACGCGCTCGCGCTGGCTCTGTCGCGACGCGCCCGCGAAACTTCCGACGTGAAGTTCTATACCCAGGCCGAGGACACTCTGAAGCAATCGTTCGAAATTTCGCCAGCGAACTTCGATGGCGAAAGAATTCGTGTCTGGCTGCTGCTCGGCAAGCATGAATTCGGACCCGCTCGCGAAGAAGCTCTCAAGTTGAGCAAGCGAATGCCCGACGACGTCATGGTTCGAGGCTTCCTGACCGATGCCAATGTCGAACTCGGCAACTACAACGAAGCCGAGGCGTCGGCCCAGATGATGCTCGACCTGCGCCCCGGCAACCTTCCCGGCGTAACGCGCGCCGCATACTTGCGTGAACTCTTCGGCGACGTTGACGGGTCGCTCGAGTTGATGAACATGGCGTATCAGTCCACCGCCCCCGGCGAAGTCGAAGACGCCGCCTGGATCATCACCCAGATGGCCCATCTCAACCTTACCGTCGGCAAAACCGCCGAAGCCGAAACACTCCTCCAGCGCGCTCTGACTCTGTTTCCGGGATACCACTACGCGCTCGGCAATCTTGCCAAAGTCAGAATCCAGCAGAAGCGTTACGACGAAGCCATCGATCTGCTCCGCCAGCGCTACACCGCAGCCTCGCATGCCGAGAACCTGTACGACCTCGCCGAAGCCCTTCACCTCGCCGGACGCACCGAGGAGGCTAACCAATCATTCGCCGAATTCGAGCGCAAATCTCTGCTCGAAACCGCCAAAGCCGACAACTCCAACCACGAACTGATCCTCTACTACACCGACTACGCGAACGATCCAGCTAAAGCTCTGGAAGTAGCCCAACGCGAAATAGCGCGACGCCACGACGTGTTCACGATGGATTGCTACGCCTGGGCGCTCCACAAAAACGGCCAAAACGCAGAGGCAAGTAAGCAGATGGAAGCAGCCCTCGCCGTCGGAATCCGTAACTCCCGTTTATTCGAGCACGCCGGAGAAATCGCGCTGGCCACCAGCGATCGCGCATCGGCGGAAAAATATCTACGCCAATCGGCCGAACTGAACACCATCGAATCCGAACAAGCCCGCGCTACCCTGTCCAAACTCGACCAATCGCCAGCGAGACTGGTAGCAAGATGAAACCGCGGGATTCGTTTGCTGAAAAGCTTTCGGGAGGGCACGACTTCAGTCGTGCCGCAAACCCGCACCCAACACCGGCTTTAGCCGCTGAGGTACACTCTCCGCGACTTCGGAACAATTTGGCCCACCTCATTCTCTGCCTCTCCCTGCTCCCAATTTTCCCATTGACCGCCGTCGCCCAAACCATTCGCGTCCTCTCCGGCGTCGTCCTCTCCGACAAAAACGAACTCGTACTCAACGCCACCGTAGTCGCTGAATCCCCCTCAAATAAGACTCAATCCGTCACCGACGCCAACGGCCACTTCACACTGCAAGTTCCGCGCGAGCCGCTCACCGTCACAGTCACCGGAAAATATCTCACCTCCGAAACGAAGACTCTGACCGTCCAGGACCCAGCCGACAATCTCCAGTTCCACGTCACCTACACCATCCCGCCGGTTCATGAAAGCATGGTGATTTCCGCCAGCGCGCTGAACCCCACCATCGACCAGCGCAACGACAACGTCTACAAGAACACACTCTTCAACCGCGATGACCAGGTTTTCGACACGCTCGCCGCCGGCATCAACGCCGGACAACACGAAGGCGGCGGCAAATCCCTCGAGATTCGCCGCTTCGGATTCAACCTCGATCATGGCGGTGTCAACGGCGGTCTGAAAGTTCTCGTCGATGACGTCCAGCAGAATCAATCCACCCAGGGCCACGGCCAGGGATACCTCGGCGCTCTGAAAACGCTGACTCCCGAACTCGTCGACGACGTCGACATTCTGAACGGCCCATTCAGCGCCGAATACGGTGACTTCTCGGGACTCGGCGTAGTCCACATCCGCCTGAAGGAATCACTGCCGAATCTTCTAACCGTGCGCGTGCAAGGCGGATCGTTCGACGCCTATCGCACCTTCATCGGCTTCAGTCCCGCGCTGAAAGACGCCGACGCATTTATCTCATACGAGGGAGCGCACACCGACGGCCCCTTCCTCAACCCCGGACGCTACGGCCGCAACAACATCACCGGCAACTACACCCAGCGCCTGAACGAAAAGGAGTCCCTCGGATTCAAAGTCAATTTCGGCACCAATGACTTCTATTCCTCCGGCCAGATTCCGCTCGATCAAGTGGCGGAAGGCAATCTTAATCGCTTTGGATTCATCGATCCTTTCGACGGAGGCAGAGTCCGCCTCGGCACGTTCAGCACCTACTACAAGCGCGACCTGGCGAACGGAGACATCCTCAAAGTGGATGGGTTCCTCGGCAGATCGCTGTTTGATCTCTACTCGAACTTCACGTTCTTCCTGCACGACCCCACAAACGGCGACGAAATCCAACAGCACGATTCGCGCCTGCAACAAGGCGTGAACGCCCAGTATCTCCATCCCTACAAACTATTCGGACACACCGCTCTGCTCACGCTGGGATCAAACTTCCACGACAATCAGATCAACGTCGGCCTGTTGCACCCCAAAGAACGCGAAGTTCTGGACGTCACCACCAGCGCGCACGCTCACGTCACCAACGTCGCCGGCTACGCGCAACAGGGAGTCGATTTTCTGCAAGGCCGTTTGCACTTCGACGCTGGCCTGCGTTTCGACTATTTCCGCTTCAACGTTGACGACCACATCGATCCCACTCATTCTGGCCTGCAAGGCGCAGCCATGTTCCAGCCCAAAGCGAATGCGTCTTACACTCCGTCACTGCGTGTCCCCATCACGTTTTTCGCCAGCTACGGACGCGGCATTTCAAGCCAGGACGCCCGCGGCATCGTCCGCTTTCCGCAACAGCCAAAGGTCGCCACCACCGACTTCTACCAGGTCGGCACCTCGCACATTCTGAAACGAGTTTCTCTCAGCACCGACCTTTTCCTCATCGACCGTTCGAACGAGCAGGTCTATGTCCCTGACGATGGCACCTTCGAACTCAAGGGCCCCAGCCGCTCCTTCGGATGGGAAGCGAAAACCTCGCTTCAACTCATGCGCCACCTCACGCTCAACGGAGGATTCACCCAGGTCGTGAACGCATTTTTTCGCGGATCGTTTCCACGCGACTACGTCGACAGTGCGCCGCACTCCGTTGGCAACGCCGGACTGACGCTCACCGAATTTCGCGGATTCAACGGGTCACTCCGCTATCGCCACAGCGGCCACTACATCATGGATCAGCACGTGGAAGTCGCTGGCGAATCCGTGCGGCCTCCGCTTGCGTCGGGCCTCGACGTGATCGACTTCAGCATGTCCAAGCGGATTCGCCATGGAATCGATTTCAATTTCGCGATCGACAACCTGAACAATAAGCGCTACTGGGAGACGCAGAACTTTCTGGTATCGCGCCTCCCGAACGAGGGCCCGGACGGTGTAGCGCGCGTCCACGCCACGCCTGGCTCTCCCGTTGGCGTCACCGTCGGATTCACGTTCCACATTGGAGAGAAGTAAGAACCACCGCAAATAAAAAAGGGCGGCGATTGGGGCCGCCGCCCGAGTAGGCATACATCAAAATTGTTATCGGCCGCGATGCGGTCCGCTGTTCCCGCTACCCGAAGAGTGGCTGCTGGGAGCTGAGTGACCGCCGCCACCACTCGGAGCGGAATGGCCTCCGCCGCCGCTCGGCGCCGAATAGCCACCGCCGCCGTGACTCGGAGCAGAGTATCCTCCACCGCTAGGCGCCGAACGTCCACCGCCGCCATAGCTGCCGCCGGGGTTTCCGCGATATCCGCCACCCGAATTTCCGCCGCCTGAGTACCCACCCGACGACCGCGGAGTCACGATCGGCTGCCGCATATCTAGCGAAGGACGCGAAGTTTCCCGCCCGCTGTCGCGAGGAACCGACTGCCGCCAGTTCCCCGAATCACGCTGCGTTACCGGAGCCGATCCGCCCGCAGGAGACCGGTCCATGGAACCGCCGTTCCCAGCCGGACTAGGAATTCTCCTCCAGTCGCCCCCGCGATCCTGGGTTGGCATCGACAGCCCGCCCTGGGAACCGCGCGACACCGGTGCCTGCGTCGGACTCGTCACACCCCGGCTCACCGGTTCCGACGGCCGATTGATCTTGCGCCAATCCTGATTCCCGCCTCCCTGCGGAACCGAATTGGTTTCGCGGCGATCGACTGGCGAATTCACGCGCCCAGTCGGATTGCCACTATTCATCGAGCCATGATTCATCGACCCGTTTCCGCCAGACGATTGCTGCGAACCGGATACAGGCGACCGTCTCCAGTCCGTGTTTCCGCTGGTGCCAACAGGATTCCCATTCGAGGACCTCATCGCTCCACCCTGCGAACCAGGCTGCTGTACGGGCGTTGCCGTACGGCGCCAGTTTTCGTTGGAACCCGCATTCGAGCCGGAGCCGGATCCAGCGTTCAATCCAGAATTCGAACCGATGTTCGAATTCCTGTTCGTCCCCTGCTCCGGTCCATTCGCTCGCAATCCGGGGAAGGGCTTGCCCGTCCCAGGGTCTCGGTTCACTCCACCTTGTGTGATCGCCCGCGGATTCCCTTCTACCGCGTTCGACCGCTGGCTGCCAACGATGGGCGTAAAGTGTCCATCGCGTTGAATCGCGTTGTGCAAGTCCGCCGCTGTCCGGTCAAACGACTGCGGCCGGGTTTGCACGGTGTGGTTCGTGCTGAAGAAACGCTCTTGTCCTCCACGCGCAATGCTCGGAGGATTTGCGCGCCGTTCTCCTGCCAGCAGGCTCTCCCGTCCCGGAACCACCGGCAGATTACCCGCCACCAACTTACCGCCGCGGAACATTTCGTTTGACGGTGGATGCGCAGTAACACGCCCACGTCCGAAATCATTCGAAGGCACCGTCGAGATCGCCATCCGCATGTGCTCATTCGTCTGCGCCAGCCGCACGTTGGAATACATCGTTCCACGCCGCAGCGGAGGAAGTCCTCCGTTGTGAATGTTGTAAACGTTAGTCACGTTGTAAATATTCACTGTGTTGAAGCGCGACCTGTATCCACCCCACCACGGATAGAACCCATCGCACGGACCGATCGGCAGCCATCCCACCGAGCCGAATCCAACGCCAAACCCAAATCCGCCGCCGAATCCGAAGAACGACACATAAGCCGGCGCCCAGATCGGACGATAGTAGCTGCGGTACCCATACGAATATCCTGGCCACCAGACCCACGAACTGTCATACAGGAACCAGCGTCCGTAGTGATACGGAGCCCATCCCCACGGCTCATACGAAACCCAGGTCCATCCCCAGTACGGCTCCCAGACCCAGCGTCCATCGCGATAAGGAGCCCAGCCGCTTGCGGCCGCAGGCACCCACACATCGCCGTAGTCGGGAACGTTCCTCCAGTGCCCGTAGGAGTCGAGATCTTCCGACCCGACGTAGTAGCGGTTGGTGTGCGAATAGCTCTGTGCGTTGTGAATGGTGTTGTCACGATCGCTGGTCCAGCGATCGAAATCGTCGCGCGAAGGCGCATCGGCAATCCGATATTGCGTGTCTGCTCCCGTGCCGCTCACCGTGATCATCTGCCCGCTGCGCACATGCGTACTGCCCTGCGGCGTGGATACGTCCGCCTCGCCTCTGCGAACCACGACTTCGGCGCGATCGTCCGAGATCACAGTGATGCGGTAGTTTCCATCGCCGCGCCGCGGGTGCACCGAAAGATTCGGAGCGTCGATTTCAACGTCCGCTTCACTGTCTTTCAGAACCGAGTAGTTAGCCAAGCCGCGCGCCAGTTGAATCTGAATCTGCGAACGATTCAATGCCGTAATGTTGGCCTCAGTGCGCGCATCGAGGCGCAGAATGTTAGCGAAGTCTAATTGCAGTTCCGCGCGCGAAGCATCGCCCGCCGCGATCTTGTCGCCAGTCACAACCGGCGCATTCAATGCCGCCGTCGCCCAGTCGCCAGAATCACCGCGCTGCGTTGAAACATCGCCATGAATCAAACTGACGCGCGCCACGCCCGTTTCCTTTTCCGTCTGCGCCGGAGCCTGCGCCGGACCTTGGGTTTCAACCTGCGCCTGACTCTGATCCTGATCTTGCTCGGGGTACGCGGGATCCTGGGCTATGGCCACACTCGAAATCAAAGTCAAAAGCCCTGCGATTCCTGTTATCAGTCTGAATTTCATAAGCTACCTCCCCATTTGCGGGACAACTACGCTCCTTACAATGCAGGGCGAATGCCAAAATGGGAGCAGACTTTACTGGCTTATTTTCAGCGTTTTACAGAAAGCTGACCGATGGCCGCGATGGCCCGAATCCACCGGGGTGGTGGTTTTCAACCAGTCCTTGGGTCTGCTTTTGGGTGGCGCAGCGGTTCACCGCTGCGATAAGGCTTTCCATCTGATTTGGGCTTCAGTCCCTGAGGTAAGTGCTGCGGACTTTTTCCGCAAATTACTCGCCAAGAAAATCATTCTGCCCCCTCTTCATCCGCAATCCCGATCTTCGACAGCCGGTACCGCAGTGCATTCCGTGAGAGTCCGAGCAACCGCGCTGCCTGCGACTTGTTCCCGGCCGCCCGTTTCAACGCTTCGCGGATCATCTCGTCTTCCCATTGATCCAGCGTCATCCCGTCCGGCAGGAACCGGTCACCCGCTGCCGCCGGACGGTTGCGTGGCGAATCGAGATGGATATCCCCCGCTTCCAGCCTCTCCGATGTCGCTAGCGCGCACGCGCGCTCGATCACATTCTGCAGCTCGCGAACATTTCCGGGCCAGTAATGCGCGAGTAGAAGGTTGACAGCTTCGCGTGAAATCGCCGTCACGTGCCGGCCGGAGTCGCCGGCAAACTTCCTGATAAACAGATCGACCAGGTCGGGAATGTCGTCCTTGTGGTCCCGCAGCGGCGGAATATCAATCGGAACCACATTCAGCCGGTAATAAAGGTCCTCGCGAAATGTTCCCTCCTCGAGCGCCGCGCGCAGATCCCGGTTGGTAGCCGCGATGAGCCGCACGTCCACCTTCACCGTGCGGGTTCCGCCCAACCGTTCAAACTCACGCTCCTGCAACACCCGCAACAGTTTCACTTGAGTGGCCGCGGGCACGTCCCCAATTTCATCGAGGAACAACGTGCCTTTGTCGGCGAGTTCGAATTTTCCCGGCTTGCTGTTCGTAGCTCCGGTGAACGCGCCTTTCTCGTAGCCGAACAGTTCGCTCTCCAGCAGATTCTCCGGAATCGCTGTGCTGTTGATCTTGATAAACGGTCCCGTAGCGCGGCGCGATTTCTCATGAATCACGCGCCCGATCAGATCCTTGCCGACTCCGCTCTCGCCGCCCAGCAGAACCGTAGAGTTCGTCGGCGCAACGCGTTCCACCATCGCCAGCACTTCCTGCATCTTCGCGCTGTGCGCCACGATATTCGGATGGCTGTATTTTTCCCCCAGAGCCTCGCGCAGTGACCGGTTCTCTTCCCGGAGCCGGGAAACATCCAGTTCCTTCTTCACCACCATGCGGATCTCAGCCAGTGAAAACGGCTTCAACACATAGTCGGTGGCGCCCGCCTTCATCGCTTCGACCGCCGTTTCGACCGAACCGAACGCCGTCATCACCACCACCGGCAACGCCGCATTGTGCTGCTTCGCGATTTGCAGCAGTTCCAGTCCGCTCATGACCGGCAGCTTCAGATCGGTCAGGACAAGATCCACCGATTCGGAAGCCAGCAACTTCGCGCCCGTCTCAGCGTCCGCGGCCAAGATGGTCTTGAACCCCTCTTCGCCCAGATTGAGCTCCAGCAAACGCCGCATCTTGGCTTCATCTTCAACAATCAGAATCGTTGGCATAGGTTTCGTATCTTGATTTCGTATCAGGGTATCGCTTTAAAGCCTGCGGAAAAACTAATGCTTGCGTGCACAACCGTGGAAGAGCGGCCCTTCCGGGCCGCGTAAGTTGTACAGATTGACCGATGGCTTTAGCACCGGTGTCCTCTTTATGTACGCAAAATGACTCTTTCCGCAGCCTTTACCGATACCGTAAGCTCAGAATCAATAGCCTTTAACGGCCGGCTCGTGACCCCCGCCATGCATCCAGCGATGGCCAGTACTGTCCCTGAGCTTCGCCGCTTTCATTCACTGGGAAGAAAATAACAAACGAAGCCCCGCCCGCGGGCCCCTTCTCCACCCGAATCGCCCCATGATGCCCGTCAATAATCTGCGAAACAATCGACAGCCCCAGCCCCACGCCGGTCTTCTTGGTAGTCACAAACGGATTAAATATCTCCTCGCGTAATCCATCGGGAATTCCCGGACCATCATCAGTGATCCGAACCACCACTCCCTTCTTCCCATTCTGCGACGCTCTAGCAACCTCAACCCGCAAAATACCGCCGCGCTCCTCCATCGCTTCATGAGCGTTCTGCACGAGATTAATGAAC
>DATMNN010000068.1:0-25465 GCA_035569025.1 Terriglobales bacterium | reverse complement strand
TCTTGATAACGTGTTCGGTTGTGCCGAGGGAATTTGCAATTTCCCGGTTCTTACAGCCTTCGGCGACGAGTTGGATGATGGCATGTTCTCGGGGATTGGGTCCGCGGGGATTGACTGTTTCTCCGACCATAGCTGTCTCCTATAGAGCATGGTGGCGAGTTTGACTCGCTTGATGCCGCCTTTGATTCCGAAACGCAGAAACAAACGGTTGAAGTGCGCTTTCACGGTGCGCTCGGCGATGTTCAGATCCTGCGCAATTTCTGAGTTGTCGCAGCCTTGGAGAAGCAGATCAATGATCTGCTTTTCCCGGCGTCCGACCCGGTTGATCGGTTCGTCCATTCCTGCACCTCGCGGGTCACGCAAGGAATACTGCCCGTGCGCTGGACAGCACTCAGGATCCTTTGCGCACCTGAAAAATTTGTTGCTTGCGTTGCCTGTTGCATCCTCGCAGCCAAATCTATGCAAATCCGTTAATTAAGTGTGAAAATGCATAGACCGCATGTCTATTGGATAAATGCGATGCAATACAGACAAGACCCGATGGAATCCGCGAGTTTTACTCAGGCCCTAAGCGAAACACCTTAGGACAAAAGTGCCAGACATGACGGCCTGACGGCGCAAGATTACACGGGAGTTCTCACCTTTTTACGAGGGTGGACCCGGCTTTACGAGGGTGGACCCGGCCCAAAATCCGGTTGCTGCGCCGATTTCGCCCTCCACTTCATCTAAAATCACAGTCGATCCCTCCCATGGACTTCAAACTGACATCCGACTACACGCCGCAAGGCGACCAGGCACGCGCCATCGAAGCCCTGACCCGCGGCGTTTTTGACCGCGAACAGCATCAGGTTCTGCTCGGCGTGACCGGCTCGGGCAAAACCTACACCATGGCCAAAGTGATTGAGGCGGCGAATCGTCCCGCGCTGGTCATGGCCCACAACAAGACTCTGGCCGCGCAGCTTTATCACGAGTTCAAGAGCTTCTTTCCGCATAACGCGGTGGAATATTTCGTCTCGTACTACGACTACTACCAGCCCGAGGCTTATGTTCCCGCGGCCGACCTTTATATAGAGAAGGAATCGACCATCAACGACGAGCTGGACAAGCTCCGGCTCTCGGCGACGCGGTCGCTGTTCGAGCGCCGCGACTGTTTGATCGTCGCGTCGGTCAGTTGCATTTACGGATTGGGATCGCCCGAAGCCTATTACGGCATGCTGCTGTTTCTGGAAAAGGGGCAAAAGATCAAGCGCGGCGATATTACGAAGAAGCTGGTCGACATCCTATACGAACGGACCGAAGGCGAATTCCGTCGCGGGACGTTTCGCGTGCGCGGCGACGTCATCGAGATTTATCCGACATACGACGACATGGCATATCGCATCGAGATGTTCGGCGATGAAGTCGAATCGCTTTCGCAGATTGATCCGCTGTTCGGCACCGTGAAGCAGCGTTACATGCGGTTGCCGATTTATCCCAAGACGCACTATGTGATGAAAGAGGAGACACGCGCGTCTGCGGTTACTTCCATCAAGCAGGAACTGGCCTGGTGGGAAGTGGAGCTGGAAAAGCAAGGACGCGCCGTCGAGGCGCAACGCATTCATCAGCGCGTGATGTATGACCTGGAAATGATCAAGGCGATGGGCTACTGCCATGGCATCGAAAACTATTCGCGCCATTTCACGGGGCGCTTGCCCGGCGAGCCTCCGCCCACCCTGCTGGACTATTTCCCCCGCGACTTTCTGCTCTTCATCGATGAGTCGCACCAGACAGTGCCGCAACTCCATGGCATGTATCACGGCGACCGATCACGCAAACAGACGCTGGTCGAATACGGCTTCCGGATGCCCTCGGCGCTTGACAATCGTCCGTTGACGTTCGAGGAATTCGAGCATCGGACGAACCAGCTCGTTTATGTTTCTGCGACGCCCGGGCCTTATGAACTTACGAAGTCAGCCGGGGTAGTAGTCGAGCAGATTATTCGTCCGACGGGACTAATCGATCCTCCAGTGGAAATCCGTCCGGTAAAGGGCCAGATCGACGATCTGCTACAGGAAATCCGGCAACGCACGGCGCTCAACGAGCGAGTGCTCGTCACCACACTTACCAAGCGAATGTCGGAAGATCTGGCAGAATACTACGGCGAAGTGGGCGTGAAGTGCCGCTATATGCACTCGGAAATCGAAACCTTGGAACGCGTGAAGATTCTGCGAGATCTGCGTAAAGGCGAGTTTGATGTGCTGATCGGCATCAACTTGCTGCGGGAAGGTCTGGACCTGCCGGAAGTATCTCTCGTCGCGATTCTGGATGCCGACAAAGAAGGCTTTCTACGTTCGGCGGGATCGCTCATCCAGACCATCGGCCGGTGCGCACGCAATCTGAATGGCCGCGCAATCCTGTATGCCGATCGGATGACCGACTCGATGAAAAAGGCGCTCGATGAGACGAATCGCCGGCGCGCTATCCAGCAGGCCTACAACGAAGAAAACGGGATTACGCCCGAATCGATTATTCGACCGCTGGATATGTCGCTGGTCGCAATCGTCGGCGCCGACTACACCGACCTGACCGGAGGCGAAGCCAACGGCATGCCCGACTTTAGGAATCAGGAAGAACTCGACGCCTACATCGCGAAACTGGAAAGCGACATGCGCGAAGCGGCCAAACGCTTCGAATTCGAGAAGGCCGCCAAGCTGCGCGATACGATCAAGGAACTGCGGACGAAAGAATTCTTGTCGGCATAAGGAGTCTGCGGACTAGTGTGCGAAGCTCCTGCGAACTCTCTTCCAAACCAGTCGGGCGGGCAGGAACAGAATCGCAATCCACAGAAGAAGACTGGGACCATTCTCGAGCAGGAACAGTGCGAGGCTCATGACGCCTTCTACCATGCTCTTGTAGCCTTCGACCGAGGCGTTGCTGAGGCGAGTCCAGGTTGACGGCGGCACGACCTGCAACTGCGCCTTGTAGTCCTCGGCGATAGCCACATTCAGCGTCGCGTAGCTTACCTGGTTCGACATGTTTTTTCGTTCCGCTTCCATCTGTTCAATTTCGCCACGGACACGATCCACTTCCTGCTCCACTTCGAGCACATCTGACAATTTGCCGGTGCGGTTGCGCAGCAGATCGGTGAGGCGCTGCTCCGTGTTTCGGGCGTTGGATAGACGGGCCTGGAGATCTACGTATTGCGACGTTACATCCTGCCCGCTCTGTGATTCGGACTCGACTCGGCCGAGGGCCTTCAAGTCGATCAGGCTGGCATCGAGTTGGTCGGCGGGCACTCGCAAAGTAGCGTTGAGAGTGCGGCCGCTGCCGGTGGCGCCTCCGGTTTTCAAGTCTGCAACGTAGCCGCGATGGCGCTTCAGAATGGTCTCCAGCGAGGCACGCGCATTGTCAAAATCCTTGGTGATCAAAGATAGCTGGGCCGTGCGGATGATCATTGGCCCACTGACGGTTGGGAGATTCGAACCGCCACTCGCTACCTTCTCTGCTTGCGCATCGGGGGCCTCAAGCTGAGTGGACAATTCTGACGTTAGTCCGACCACAACTTTGCCCACTCGCTCTGCCTGCGATTTTGCATTCGGGGACGGGGCAGGTGCGTAATTGTACTGAGTGGGATGCTCGCTCCTCCGTTCGGCGGCAGGCCTGTCAGTGATCGGCGCCAGCGCCTGTGTCTCCTTTCCACCCGTCAGGCTCTGGGTCCCCATGTACGCGACTAATGCGAACACGGCGAACCCTCCAGCCCACGCGGCCGCCTGCCAGTGTTGTTGAAAGAGTCGTCGCCAAGTTTTACGAACAACAAAAGCCTTCCCCTGTCTCCCAGCATTCTCCTCCAACGCTACAGCAACCGCCGCCGAAACTTGGTGGTCGACCGATTTAACCTCCCAAGCCTCTAGCCCTTGCGACACTCGACGCAAGCCGGCAACAACCTCCCGGCACTCCCCGCAGTCATTCAGGTGCGCGGCCACAATTGCACTCTGATCAGCCGACAGTTCCCCGTCCAGATAGGCCATCAGCTCTTCAGGTTCCATCGGATGGATGATCTTGTTCATAGGGCCTCGCCTTCCACTCGCGCAAGCTTCACCGGACTCGGTGTGTCGTCCATCTTCCTTCTTGCGTCCGTGCACCTTGCGGAGGGCTCGAGATGATCCTTCAAGGCTATGCGTGCCCGGAACAATCGCGAGCGGACGGTATTCAGTGGAATTTTCAGCAAGTCGGAAATTTCCGAGTAACTAAGTTGTTCGTACTCGCGCAGCATGAGGATTTCTCGTTCCGACTCGTCGAGTTTTTGTAGAGCCTCGCGCACCCACATCGATGTGTCGGGAGCATCACCGGTCGAAGGTTCCGGAGCCGCTTTCCCAATCGGCGAATCGCGTTGTTGGCTACGCCGCTCCGCCGCCAGAAGATTGATCGCGATAGCGTAGAAGTAAGTTCGAACGAGCGCCCGCGGCTCGTATCGCGCAACGGCTCGAATCACTGCGATGAAAGTTTCCTGCGTCAAGTCTTCAGCTCGGGATCGGGCTCGCTCGTCACGATTCAGGCGACGCCGGAAATATCCATAGAGCGGGCCGCGATAGCGCGCGAATAGTTGCTCAAACGCCGCGCGCGATCCGCCCTGAAATTCCAGCATTAAGGTTTCGTCGCTGATCATGGTCGGCGCCACGTTCCTCCCTGCCTCGCAGTCCTTGAAGTCTCGTTCATACCCGGTAATGTCGCAAACCAGCCAAAAGTTCCGAGGAGGAACAGTTTTTCGCGTATGCGGTGTTTTCAGCCGGTCCGGCCATTGGGGTCAATTGAGACGTAGCTCCAGACGTAGCCCCCAAAAAAGGCACAACTTTCCCCTTCCCACAATGTGAAAGCTTGGTTACACTGCCCCCTTCCTTTGGAACGTGTTGCCCGGAGAGGTTTGCGGAGAACTACGCTGCAGCCGCTAACTAGCTGACAGGACAGTATGTTATGCGCGTCTCCGTTCTGCAGCCGCACATTCCGGATTCGGGAACGGTTGGTATTGGGCGTGCACTTGTGACGGTACGCGAGTGCAAGCCGGGTAACCGTTACTGCAAGTTGTGGTAACTGGTTACGGCCCTAAGCCGTCGAGTCGACCCCACTCGAACCGAGAATATTGGCGTCGCGGACGTTTTTCCCATGTGGGAGGTGTTCAGTGAAACTCGAAATTAGAACAGCATTCGCAGTAGCTTTGGTTATGGCGGTCGCGGCCTTCGCGAACGCTCAGACTCCCGCGCAGGTTGGCAACGTATACGTGGGCACCTGCGACAACAACCTGCCGAACAATCAGCAACATGAGATCGCCATCTACGACAACACCGGCCAGCCGGTGACCAGTTTCCATGGGCCCAACCAGAACTCCTGCATGACGGCCATGACTTTTGACGTCGGCGATCACTTCCACGTCATCAGTGCGCGGTACGGGACGCAGTTGTGGAATGTGCTGGAGTTTGACGACCTGGGCAATCTGCTCGCCAACCTCGGCCCGTTCAATGCGCCGACCGGTTTAACGCATGATCTCCAGGGCAATCTCTACCTTGCAATGGGCAACATCGTGAAGGTCGATCCCGCCGGGAATCAGACTGTATTTACGGCGGCTGGCGGTGCGGTCTCCCTCGACCTGGGGCCCGATCAGCGCACCATGTTCTACGCTGCCGCCAATGGCGACATAAAGAGCTTTGATGTTGTCAGCGGGACGCAGGGGCCAGACATTATCGTCGAAGCACTGGCGAAACAAGTCCGGGCACTGGCCGATAACAGCATCCTGTTAGATACGCGAGGCGCGATTCAGCATTGGGCTCCGCCTCCGCCCACCTGTATCGGCTGTGGTTACAAGCAGAAGTTGATTTATCAGATTCCTGCCAACGCAGACAGCTTTTCGCTTGATCCGGACGGAGTCAGTTTCTGGACGATCAACACGTACTACGACTTCCAAAACCAACTGGGAAAAGCGGACGTCTATCGTACAGACGTCAAAACGGGCAATCCGCTGGCAAGTTTCTCGCTGCAACCGCTCGCCAATGGCCGTTTTTACTCGATGAGCATCGGGGTGAATGGCGATGGAATGGGTTCGTCAGCGATCGTGACTCCGTCGATCGTCTTCCCGACTCGTACTGTGGGGACGACCAGTACGCCGAAGAAAGCTGTGCTTACCAACATCGGCGTGGTGAAAGTGATCGTCAGCAGCCTCGCAATCACAGGCGATTTTGCGATTGCAAAAAACGGCTGTGAGAAAGGCGCGCCGGAGGGCGAATCGTGCAACATCTCGGTCACCTTCACGCCGACCCAGGTCGGAACTCGCACCGGCACTTTGAAGATCTTCGACAACGCCGGGAACAGCCCGCAGGTCGTGGATTTGTCGGGTGTTGGAAAGTAACTTGTGAACCGTGAATAGTGCTTAGTGGTTAGTTCAGGCACGCGAACTAACCACTAGCTGTCACTTTTTCATTGCTCTCTTCAGACGTTCGTCCAATACACAGCGTAGGTTACAACCCAAAATACCGCATGCACCAGGGGAACTAGGGAAGCACGTCCCATCTTGCGTAGAAGCAATCCGGCTCCGGAAAATCCAAGCCACACCGCTACGAACCTCCACAGCCGCGCCGGAATCGAGAACAGCGCAAAACCCAATAAACTCGATTTTGCGGGAGTTTCAACCGCATAGACTTTGTAAGGAATGCCGCGCACCGGTCCCAGGCTCATGCCCCACGGGCCGTACCGTTCCCAATCCTGCTCTGCGCGCTCGAACATTTTTGGCGAAACCGCTGGTACGCGGGCAACGGCATAGTGGGCGCCCTGACCGTGAGTGGCCCAGACATACATGACCGAGCCACCCAACACCGCGCCCATCAGCATAGCCAGCATCAGTACGAGAGCGCGACGCGGACGATAGAGCGCGACGAACGACAACATCACGTCGGGAAGGATGAAAAAGAGCGTGCTTTCAGCGAATCCCCACAGAAAAGCCACTGCGGTTCCAGTTCCGCACATGGTCCACTGGGCCGAGCGTGGTATGGAGACTGGAGTCGTGGTGCCGATTGGCGTCATGGATTCGTGATGCAGACGGAAATATGTTAAGCACGCCTGTGGAAAGCGGCACAACCGTGTGCGAGGCCCCAGCAATTGAAGCTAGACCGCCATCCTTGTGGTCACGACTTGCAAATTGACCAATGGAGCCACAGCGCTCAGCGCCGCTTCTGTAACACTCTTCTGACTGATCGCCGCGCCTTCCATTTCAACTAATGCCACGGTGGAAATCGCAGCATAGTTTTCTCCGGCGACAATCAATGCAGCCAGCGCGGTTTGCAGTGGAGAAAGACTTGGGTTGAAAGCGACGTTCTCGATGTAAGAACCTTTATACATGTGCCCGGATTTGCTGCCGATTGCTATTCCCGAAGGTGACTTACTGTAAGGCGCGTAAGAACGTCGGGCAGCATCGAGCGCCGCCAGAATGAATTCGTTGGAGTCTCCCTTGGGCCGTGCGAGATTCGTTTCCTTCACCGGTAGCGCGCCTTCTTTGAATCCGAGGTCTTTCGGTCCGAAGGACATGGGAAGAAGCGCATCCAGGCGGGATGGAGGTTGCCCGGTAATCAGAATCTGAATATCTCCGGTGGGCGCCATCTCGGTCATGAACTGACGGCAATGTCCGCAAGGGGCGGCTGTCACAGCAATCGCGGCGATACCGGACTCCGAGTGCATGTAGGCGTTGGAAAGCGCGAATTGCTCTCCGTGAACCGAGAACCCCAGCGAGTGTCCCGGGATTTCAATGTTGGCGCCGAGGTAGAGGTTTCCGCTTACCCCGCGTGCGAGCGCTCCCACTAGATAATTCGAAATTGGGGGCCGCGAATATGTCCGGGCCAGTGGCAGCAAGTCGACCATCAGTCTTTCGATGGTCTTATGCTCACTGGCCGCAAGCGCCGTAACTTCGGCCGTCGGGATGTGTCCACTGAATCCGGGCGCCCGGAGTACGCGCAGCAATTGTTGGCGCGACTCGTCGTTGAATTGTGCCAGTGCTTTCTTGAGAGCGTCGTCTTTGCTGCCTTCTTTGTTGCCTTCCGCGTCACCCGATTGCATAGCGAATAATCCTAATCCCGCAACTCCCAGCGTTGCCAGTGCAGACCGGCGACTCACCCGCATGGAATGGTCTGTCATGGAATCAGGATGGTAGGCCGCAACTCAGGGCAAGTCAACGATGACACTAGGCAAGGAAGAAACGGGTATTCAGGAGCCGATCGTCGCCGATCGTGTCCGCGCAACGTTTTTTGTGGACTCACGCGCGGCGACGGAGAGTTCTTTCTCCAGAGAAGAAAAGCGCTGGAATACTTCGTGCAAACGCAGAGCCATGTTGTGAATGGTATAAGCCTGCGCCAGAGCGGGCGCGGGTAGTCCGGGTTCGAGCTGCAACAATTCGGCGTTACCCAGGACGGAAGTCAACGCGTTGTTGACGGAGGAGTGCATCTCCACCATGTAGCGTCCGAGAGTCGCTTCGGCGTTTGCAACCGCGTGCAATCGCTCAGACTCGGCGGCGCGTGATTCGGATTGTAGACGGCGCAGAATTTCTCGGCCCAGGAGTGATGTCATCGCCGCCCAGAAATGCGCAGCGCGCGGCAATTCGACGACCGGACTTGGCGTTTGACTCGATGGACTGGGATCCGAATAGATAACAATCCCCGGTTTGCCGGCGCTGGCCAGCGTCTGCTTAAGGTGCGCTCGCTTTTCTGAAGTCACCGCCTCAGCGATCGCGAGATCGTACGTGTCGCGTTGCAGGTCGCTGCACAGATTCTCTTCGAGCAGCACAAATTCCGGAGCGTCGCCGCCCCGCTGCCAGCAGTCGGTGAGTTCCCGAGGGAAGGCAGGGTTGCTCGAAAGAATCAGAACTGTGCTGCGCTTGTTCATGGCGGTAGGTTGGAGTGGCTAGTGCTTTCCGGGCGTCCCCTTAGGGGACGCCGCTGCGGCGCGGGCGGCAGGTTTCTTTGCGCCCGAACCTTGAAGAGCTTCGTCCACCGCTGCCCGCAGGTCGACCAACATTCGCAGGGGCTGTCCGGAAGAGTATTCCGCATGGAACATCACTTTCCAGGACTGGCAGATCATGCGAAGACGATTCGTTGGCTCACTCGCGGAAAATTGCGCGCGGCGGCAATCCAGGCTCTCGACGCCTCGCTTTTCGAGTTCGCGAAGGCCATCCAGAATAGCGTTCAAATCGTCATGCATGAGCCGGAAGAACACGCGCCGCATCAGGAAACTGAAGCGGGCAAACGCGATCATCGCCGAAGGTTCGTAGTAGCGATCGGCGCTTTGCATTTTTAGCTTGCGGCCCTGCTCCAGGACTCCGCTGTGCAGCAGTTCACTCAGGCGACGGCATTTCGCGGCCGACTGCATGAGGGTTTCCAGCGAGTTGAGCCAGATCGGCAGCTTCGGTTCCTGCGGACCCAACGCCGGTTCCAGAACCTGGGCGACATATTCCAGATCGAGGTCGGCGTCTTCCAACCCGGAAGGCGCACAGAGCGAGAAATACTGCACCAGCAGGAAATCAATCTTGTCGCGATCGCTCGACGCCTTCACCTCTTTGTGCAGGTGATGCGTCAGCAGATCGCGCAGCGACGGCTCGTTCGCCATCGGAGTGGTCTGCAAAAACTGGCGCAGTTGGTGCACCTGAATATGAGAGTCGACCTGTTGGAGCCACACGTTGGCCTGCTCCACCGCTTCCTGCGAGGGCGATTGATTGTCCTCGATGAGCGGGCTCGGGGGGACGTCGATAACAAATTCCTTCACCAGTGCGGAGTAGATCGGCTGCAGCGCGCACAACTGTGGCCACTGCTCTCCGAATGAACGGGCGCTAGATGCGGTCATGATTTGATGATCCAGTTAGGGACATTATTGAGGAACCGGGCCGCAACCACCGTCCGGTTCGGGTGATACTGCACAGCCACGACGGAAGCTTCCACCCGCAGAGTGCCGTCCTTGCTTTCGAGTAGAACGCGGTCGGCAAACTCCAGCGGGCGGTCGGTGGCAAAGAGAACCTCGCAGGACGTTCCGAATTCAATCACCGTCTCGGAAATCTCGTTGTCTCTTTCCGTGCCATTGGAGCCTGCCGGTTCGGCGCGGCTGAGCTTAACGGGAATACGAACCGGAGTCGCCAGCGGAAAAAATTTCGCCAAGCGGCCGACGAGTTCCGGTTGCACAGCATACGCGGTGGCAGTGGCCTGGTTCGGCACGGAAAACCTCAAACCCGAGCATTGAAGCAGCCGAGCCTCCCCTCTTCCCGGTTAGGAAGAGTTGCAGGGAGACCCGCTCTGCTCTATCGGCGGGAAAGAGTGCACGGGTTACGCCAAAAACTGATAGGTCAGGGACTGATGGGCAAGTGATTAGAAAAACGGCGGTTACGGGGACTCAGAAAATGCTTGCCGGGCCGAGGACCCGATTCCATGGTTCAGCCTGTCTCATACTGAGACTTGCGTCTCAAACAGAGGCGGCGGTTCGCGCCTTCAAAAAAGACAACAGTGGCGGTATCATTTCTGCAAAATGCCCCAACTTCTCCACGACGACACTTTTCGCCGCCTCTGTCGCGGACGCGATCTGCTCGCAGCGGAATATCAGTCCCGCGTATTGCTCCAACAAGCGGCGCGCGAGGCTTGTCTGTCGGAATTTCATTTCCATCGACTGTTCCGCAATACGTTTGGCGAAACTCCCCATGATTTTCTGACACGCCTGCGTATGGACCGCGCCCGCCAGATGCTGGCTTCTGAGAGCAGCGTCACAGAAGTCTGTTTTGAAGTCGGATACGAAAGTCTGGGATCGTTCTCGAGCAAATTTCGCGCCCAGTTCGGACGCAGCCCCGTCGAATTCCAGCGCGAAGTCCGCCGCATCTTCGGATACCATGCTCCCTGGCGCGTGCTGATGGTGCCGGGATGCTTCGTGCGGGCCGCGGCGTTGGAGTAAGTACTATCGAGAAACCAGTTGCCGATTGCGCTTTCCGTCAGCGCGTAAACAGACTCTCTGAAAGAGTCTGCTTTTGGGTGGCGCAGCGGTTTACCGCTGCGGTAAGGCCTTTGTTTTGACTTGGGCTTCAGGCCCCGAGGTTACGCACCGTAGACTTTTTCAACAATCCTGTGAAGCAGTGCCCTTCCCTAAACCCTTGCTGAATCACCGCTCAAATAGCAAGATTCGAGAAGCGCAGTAGTCTCGGAAACCGCCACTCTTTATCTCGAAAGACACACACCAAGGCAACTTGCGAAGGAGAACTATCATGATCCAAAAGCTTTCTCACTCCATCATCTATGTGCTCGATCAGGACAAGGCCAAGGAATTCTACGTCGATAAACTTGGCTTTGAAGTGAAAGTGGACGCCTCCATGCCCACCGGCTTTCGCTGGCTGACGGTCGCTCCCAAGGGACAATCTGACCTGGAGATCGTCCTGATGAAAGTCGGCAGTGGCGGCGAATTCGTCAAGCTGAAAGGCGGCACGCCCTCTAAGAATGACACCCAGGACGCCGACAGCGTCGCCACCCTGCTGAAGAAAGGCATGTTCAGCGGCGGCGCTTTCCAGACCGCCGATTGCCGCAAGACTTTCGACGAGCTGACCGCGAAGGGAGTGGAGTTCGTTTCCGAACCGAAAGATCAATTCTACGGTGTCGAGGCGGTGTTCAAGGATCCGTTCGGGAACTGGTTCAGCCTGACGCAGCCAAAGAACTAGTGACTTCCACTGGCGGGCGCAGGCTTGAGCGGACAAATGGGGAGCGTAATCCGCAATCTTCGTTTCGTTACTGCAACGTCTGCGCTCCGGCCGATTCTTCGTGCAGCCCGATGTTGTATCTCTTCAGCTTGCGGTAAAGCGTGGCCCGGCTGATGCCGAGTTTCTTTTGAGCGAGAGCCTTGTCGCCGTTTACCTGGGCGAAGACCCGCTGGATGGTGGCGCGTTCGATGTCTTCCAGATCCGTCGCGGGATCTTCGGCGGAGATTTCGAAGCGCGTGTGTTTTTCCGGCGCTCCCTGCAAAGCTTCGGCGCTTGCAATCGAGGGGGGCAGGTCGTCGAAGTCGATGCGTTGCTGGTCTCCCAAGGCGACGGCTCTCTCCAAACAATTCTCCAACTCGCGGACGTTGCCGGGCCAGTCATAGGCGAGCAGCGCTTTCATGGCTGTGCCGGTCACGGAAGCGTCGCGTCCTGGAGCGAGTCGTTCCAGGAACCAATTGGCTAGAACGGGGATATCGGACCGGCGCTCACGCAGCGGGGGCAGGTGGATGGTTACAACATTCAGGCGGAAGTAAAGGTCTTTGCGGAATGTTCCCTTCTTATATTCAATTTCCAGATCGCGATTGGTGGCGGCCATGATGCGCACGTCCACTTTGACCTTTTCATTGCTCCCCACCGGACGCACTTCCTTCTCCTGCAGAAAACGCAGCAGCTTAGCCTGCATTTCGAGAGGGAGTTCCCCGATTTCGTCGAGGAAGATAGTGCCGGTGTCCGCCGATTGCAGGAGCCCTTGTTTCGATCGCAGCGCTCCGGTGAATGCGCCTTTTTCGTAGCCGAATAGTTCGCTCTCGATCAGCGTGGGGACCAGCGATCCGCAGTCGACCGCTACGAACGGACGACTCGCAAGACTGCCGCGATAATGTAGCGCGCGCGCTACCAACTCTTTGCCGGTCCCACTCTCGCCTGAGATCAGCACCGGCGTGCGCGTATCCTTCAACCGCGAGACCAGCCGCAACACATGCTGAATGCCAACGGAGTTCCCGATAATCCCGTGAACAGCGGTTTCGGTTTCCGAGCGTTCACGAAGATATTGATTCTCTTCTTCTAACCTTACTTTGTCCGCCATGCGGCGTAAGAAAAGACGTAACTCGTCCAGGGGAGCGAACGGCTTCGAGATGTAATCGTAGGCACCCAATTTCATCGCCTGCACGGCCGTTTCGACTGACCCGTGTCCGGTCATCAGTGCGACCTCGGCGCGGGGCAACATGCGCTTCACCTGTTCTAGGAATTCCAGCCCTGACATTCTGGGCATCACCATATCGGTGAGTACCATGTGGGCGGGCTGTTCTTCGAGCAGAGTCAACGCGGCTTCCGCGCTTTCGGCTTCGCAACATACAAACCCCAGCGATTCGCCGACGGTCATGCAGAGCTTGCGAATGCTCTGCTCGTCGTCGACTACCAACAACCGGACTCGGAACTGCTCACTCATGACGCTCGACCCATGGTCCTCTCGACTACGGAAATAAATTGCTGTACTCGAAACGGCTTTTCCACGCAGGGTGCGCCGGTCTTCTGTAGAACCGCGACGGTCTCTTCATTGGCGATGTCACCGGTAATGAACACGACCTTGTGCGCGAGTTCGGGGCGATGATCGGCAATCCATGCGTGAACCTGCGCGCCATCGACGCCGCCGGGCGTACGCATGTCTGACACGACGCCTTGAAAGTCACCGTCGGCGAGCAGCCGCAACGCGTCGGCGCCGGACGCGGCGGTGACGACTTGATAGCCGCTCCGTTCCAGGGCGGCACAGACATAGGCCATTACGGCCGGCTCGTCTTCGATCAGAAGAACCGGGACAGAGGCGGGCTTGGTTCCAGTTTGCGTCATTGTGGTTGCACTCCGGCAACGGCTCCGAAGGAGGCGGCTTCCGGCGCCGCGGACAGGCGCACGACAAAGGTGGCTCCTTCAGAATCGAGATTGTTGTGACACACGATTTCGCCGCCATGTTCGCGGACGATTCCGTAACAGATACTCAGGCCCAAGCCTGTTCCCTTCCCTACTTCTTTCGTGGTATAGAACGGATCGAAAATCCGGTCGGGATTGGCTATGCCCGGGCCGTTGTCGCGGAACGACACTTCTACCTGCGACCCGCGGCGTGCACTCGCAATCTCGATGCGCGGCGGACGGCCGGTTTCGCGGACTGCGTCATGCGCGTTGTTCAGGATATTCAGGAACACCTGCTGTAACTGTTGCGCGTCGCCGATCACCTCGGGCAGCGATTGATCCAGTTGTTCGACGATCTCGACGCCGTGCGACAGGAAGTCGTAGGCGCGTAATTGCAGCGTCCGCCGCAGGATTGCATTTAACTGCACGTGCTGGCGTTGCGCCGGCATTTGACGGGCAAAACTGAGCAGATTCTGGACGATCTGCTTGGTGCGCTGCGCTTCCTGAAGAATCACGCGCAGGTCGCGGCGCGCGCTCTCGGGCAAGTCCGTGCGCTCCACCAGCAGATCGGCAAAACCGAGAATCGCAGTCAGCGGATTATTCACTTCGTGCGCCACGCCGGAAACAAGCTGTCCGACAGCGGCCATCTTCTCGGTGTGAATCAGTTTGGATTGGAGCATGGCCGAGTCGGTCACATCGGTCATGACGACGACAATGCTGCTGACGCGGCCGTCATCCCCGCTGATGGGGCTGAGATTCACCGAGAATTGTCCACTCTGTCCATCTCCGCGCAACAGTTGCATCTCGAAATTGTCCACCTGCTGGCCGCGCGCGACTGACGCTAGCGCTTCCCGCAGAGCGTCCTGACGTGCCGGCGACGTAAATTCGGGAAGCGCATGGCCGAGCAAGTGGCCCTGGTCGAATCCGAGTCCGGCCCAGCGCCGGTTGGCGTAGCTGATCACGCCGGTCGTGTCGGTTACAAGGATCAGGCTTTGCGTGTGGCTCAGGATCTTGCTCGAGAAATCGCGTTCGCGCTGTAACTCAATCTGCGAATTCTTCAGTCCGCTTACATCCAGCAGTAACCCGCGATATTGCTGAACAACTCCCTCACCGTCCCGGACGGCAACACAATTGATCAGCACGTGAACGGGCGAACCGTCTTTCTTGCGCAGAATTTCTTCGTGATTGCGCATCCGGCCATCGGCATCCAGAGCCGCTGCGAGTTCCTTTCTCCGCTCCGGAAAGAAAAAGAGCGCACTGGGAATATCGACCTGCAACAACTCCTCACGGCTGCTGTAACCGAGGATGCGCACCAGCGCGTCGTTGACTTCCACGAAGCGTCCCTGCGGTGTGGAGAAGTAGAGACCTTCCTGAATGTTGTCAAACAGTTCGCGATAGCGCTGCTCAGCGTCGCGCCGGTCGGTGATGTCCTTCAGGACGTGTACGGTCTGCAACTGGGCGCTGGCTGCGGCGTGGATGCGCGAGGTCGAGATGAGATACGTGCGTTCGAGAATGTTTTGTACGTACTCACCGAGGCTGTCGCTCGTGCGGCAAAACGGGCAGGCGTGCGGAGACGATCCCATGGGAAGCGCTTGCAGGGCTCGCATGTTGAGGCCGATCAGCTGTTCGGGGGCAATCCCGACAAAATCCGCCAGGGAACGGTTCACCCGCAATATGTTGTGCGCCTCATCGTGCACCACGATGAAATCGCTGATCGCGTCGAAGACTTCCACCCAGTGCCGGTTCGACTGCTCCATGCGAGTGAAGAGACAGGCATTCTCCAACGCAACACTGGCGTGGCTGGCTACTGCTCGAAGCAACTGTTGGTCCTCGGCCGCAGGCGCAACTTTGCGGTCGGCCAGGCAGAGTACTCCAATAACTTCTCCGGAAGAGCCGGCCAGCCGCACCATGGTGCAATCCGTCCATCCCAGACTGGAGGCGAGCGCAGATCCCAGTAGATCACCTGCCGGGCGGAAGACTACGTCCCCTTCGTGACTGGAGAGCGCCGCACCAAGCGCCAGGTTGAATCGCCGGAGCAAAGCTTTGTCTGCAACCTCCGAACCGCCTTGCATCAAGACCGTTTCCTGCGTTGCTCCAAGAAACAGGCTAAGCGCCACCGCGCTGCCACCCAGAAGATCGGCGGCGCGATTGGCAAAGCTTCGAGCAAACTGGGGCAGATGCAGGACAGTGTTCAGTTCCAGAGCCAGTGAAACGAGCGCTTCGGCACGTTTGCGATGTTGCTCAGAGCGATGCAGATTCGCAGTCAACTCCAATGCAATCGCTGCCTGCGCGGCCAGGGCTTGCGCCCGGCGAATATCCTCTTCGGTAATATTTCCTCCCG
The DNA here is from genome assembly GCA_035569025.1 of Terriglobales bacterium. GTDB lineage: Bacteria > Acidobacteriota > Terriglobia > Terriglobales > Acidobacteriaceae > Acidiflorens. Next base: position 9,491 of record DATMNN010000068.1, on the reverse strand, counting down.
ACGCGCGCTCGAGCATTCCGAACATTCCCAGCACTTCGCCGTTCGACCCGAGCAGCGGCACCAGGAGGATTTGACGAATCTTGAAGTTGTTGACCAACTCCATGTTGGCGCCGGGGACGGAAGAGGCGTCCTCGGTATGAAAGACCTGCTTTCGAAGCAGCGCTCTGGTTCCAACACTGAGCGGGAGGGAAGCTTCGATCGGCTGGGTCCGGCCGTTGTCAACTCCCCAGCGCAAGCGGAAGCCCTCGCCTTCGGCCAGGCCGATGACGCTGCGCCGGAATCCCAGGAAGCTCGTTGCCCGGGTAACGAACGTTTGCAGGAACTGCTCGAGCTTGCCGGCCGAACCGAGTTCCATGGAAATTTCGAGAATCTGGTGTAACTCCTGCGCCTGTGCCCGAGCCATGCCGTACAACTCGGCGTTAGCGATAGCGACTGCGCCAAATCCGGAGAGCGCAGAGACGAGCGACTGCTCCTCGTCCGTAAACGGCGCGTTCGCTCGCGGATAGACGAGGATGGCGCCGTGGGAGCGGGAGGTTCGAAATGGCGACGCGATGAGCGCGCCGCCGGGCGAGTCCCCTCCCAGGTGAGCGCCTCCACCGATGCTCACCGTAACGCGTTCTCCGGCCGCAACGGCCCGATTGGCGACGTCAACGGGGGAGCGCAGGTTGTTTTCCCGATCACGGGATCGAATCGCGTGCGCCATCCCCGGCGAATCGGCCGACACGGCGTGCAGCCGAAACGAGCCCTCTTCATGAACGAAAACCAGAACCGCGGGAGAGCGGAGCAGCACGCGGAGGCGGTCTGCAATCGCTTCCAGGACAGCCGCCGTATCGGGCAGTCCGTGGAGAACGGTGGCCAACTCCGCCAGAATTGTGGCGCGGCGATGCTCTTCCTGGGAAACGAGATTGAGGCGAAGCGCTTCGAGCGCAGTCCCCAGCTGCGCCGCGAGAATAGTCGCCTTGGCAGCGGAATCGTCGTCGAAGAGAGAGCCGGGTGAGTCCCGAAGAATTGCAACTGCGCCGACCACTTCCCCCGAGACAAGCAGAGGCGCGGCCAGCACGGCATTGGCGCGATAATCAGCCAAGCGGGGAGAACGCGTCATGTCAATGTCGTTGACGAAGGTTGTCCGCCGGCATTGCACCGCTTCGAGTGCAACGGACGAATCTCCCGGCTGCAGGCGCAGACCACGAAAGCCCTCGGATTCATAGCCGTCGGCTTCACCCCCGACCAGCCCGCCTTCCGGAGAGCACTGCCAGAAATACACGCCGCTGGCGTGAAAAAAATCGCGCGCCAAGCGGCAGAATGATTCGATGACGCGGCTTGCATCGGTGCTCTGAAACGCGGCTCGAGACAACTCCAGGAGGAGCTGCTGGAAAGTCTCATCAGAATGAGACGACGCGTTATGATCCAGAGTTGAATTTCCGGGTTGACTCAATGGTCAGCACCATCCGCCAGCTAAGCAATTGAAAACAATTGGATTACTTACTAAAAGCTACGCTGGATTCTCAAATTGAGTCAAGCGAATACGGTGAGACGGGTGTCAAAGTGGCAAACTTTGATAACCAGGTCAACACCGAGTCTCATTCTGCATCGGTCCATCGATCCAACCGAACGCTCGTTTCCGAGTTTGCCTCCCTCGTTTCTTTCGACAGGCTAAACGCCACTGTCTGAGCAACTTACACACATCACTAAAGTAATCGTTTCGATGAACTTTTGGGAGGCAGCCGCGAGGCGCCGTGCAAAACTGAGTTCACCCTGCTGTAAGCCGAGTTTGCAAAAAACAATACGGAGGAATTGCGTGATTTCACGAGCACTAACTTGTCGGCTGGCGTTGGCTCTCATGCTGATCCTGGTTGGACCCGCTGGCAATCCGCCGGCCTGGGGACAGGATCCGGAGATCGCTCGCAAGTTGAAGACGAAGGTCGCACCGTCGTATCCGGAACTGGCGCGACGCATGAATATTACCGGAATAGTGAGGGTCCAGATTACGGTCGACAAGAACGGAGCAGTCAAGAACAGCAAACTGGTCGGCGGTCACCCGATCCTCGCCAACGCCGCTCTAGAGGCTGTAAAGAAATGGCGTTACGAGGTCGCTGCGGAAGAGACGACCGGTGTTGTGGAGTTCCATTTTGATCCAACGCAATAAGGAATCCATTCCTGCCCGCTTACCCCGGAAGAGGAAGATCAGCGTATGAACATCGGAAAAAAGCTTTATCTGAGTTTCGGCGGCATCCTGCTGACGGTCGTGATTCTGGCCGTCGTGGTCCTGTTTGCGGTGTGGCATGCACACGATACCAAGGCCGCCGCCCAGCATTCCATGGACATGACTCAGGCCACCTCCGCGGTTCGCTTCGAAATGATGCAGAACCGTCTCCATCTCCAGAACTATCTTCTCAGCGGTGACACGCGCGATGTGGAGAAGATGAATGAAGGCATCCGCCGTCTGGGCGATGCCCTGCATCGGGCACAGACCCTGGTCAGCAACGATCAGCAGCGCCCGAACCTGGACAAGGTGCAACAGCTCGAACAGGGCTGGAGCAACGAATTCGCGAATCCGCTGGCGGAAAAGCGCCGCCAGGTCGATAGCGGCAACGCGACCGTTGCGGAACTGCAGATCTTCTATTTGCAGAAAGACCCAGGCTCGTGGGTTTCTCGTTCCAGTGAAGTGCTCGATCAAGTGGATCAGCTGAATCTCAAGCTGCTCGATGAGCGTCGCAGTTCCGACGAATGGGCCGCCACGTTCACGATCGTAGTCACGGTAGTTCTTGCTCTGGCAGCGCTCGGCGTCGGGATTGTGATCGCCTATCGCACGTCGAAAGGGATCACGGAACCACTCAATCGCCTCATCCATGTTGCCCGCCAGATCGGCGATACCGGCGACCTGGAACACACGATCGACCTCAAAGGCGAAGACGAGATCGGCCAACTGGCGCGGTCGTTTGATTCAATGGTCAAGTACTTGAAGGAGATGGCATCGGTATCCGAAGCCGTCGCGGGCGGGAACCTGACGATCGACGTGCAGCCGCGCTCGCCCAACGACACACTCGGCAACGCCAAGGTTCGCATGCTTGAAGGCTTGCGCGGACTGGTTCGCAACGTGCGCGATGCGGCCTCGCAAGTGGCCAGCGCCTCTTCGCAGGTGGCGGGCGCGTCCGATGAATCCGCCAAAAACAGCCTGCAGACCTCTTCTGCCATTGATGAGGTCACCAGCACGATGCACGAGATGAGCGTCAACGTGCAGAACATGGTGAAAAGTACCCAGGTGCAGGCTTCGAGCGTCAGCGAAACATCCGCATCCATCGACCAGATGGTTACGTCGATTCAGCGCGTGGCGGATACCGCCAAAGTGCTGCTGGACATTTCGAACCGTTCGCGGGAAGAGGTCCACAGCGGGATCGGGACCATGGAAAAGGCCACGGACGGCCTGAACCGGATCAACACTACGATTCGCTCCTCGGGCGAGATCATCGACGCCCTCGGGTCGAGAGCCGACAACATCGGAAAAATCGTCGAAGTCATCGACGACCTGGCCGAACAGACCAACCTGCTCGCGCTCAACGCCGCCATCGAAGCGGCACGCGCGGGCGAGCATGGGCTCGGCTTTGCAGTTGTCGCCGACGAAGTGCGTAAGCTGGCGGAAAAATCCGCGCAGTCGACCAAGGAAATTTCTGAACTGATCCAGAGTATTCAGAAGGAAGCCCGGCGCGCGGTCGACAACATGGAGAAGAGCACGTCGATCGTGAACGAAGGCTTGAATCTTGGACAGGAACTCAACGGCGCGCTGCGCAAGATATCGAACGTGGTCACCGAGGTCTACAAGTTCGCGCAGGAAATCGGCGCGGCCACCAACGAGCAGTCACATGGTTCGTCGCAGATCGCACGGGCGACGACCCGCCTGAACGAGATCACGCACGAAATCAACTCCGCGGTCGAGGAACAGGCTTCGGGAGCGCAAGCGGTCGTCAAAGCCATGGAACGCATGCGGGAACTGGTGCAGAGTTCGACTTCGGGATCGACCGAACTCGCGGCGTCCGCCGAGCAAATGTCAAAGATGTCCCGGAACCTGCTGGGCTCCATGGACACCTTTGCGTTGCGGCCAGCGGAACTCGGTTCCGCACATCGCGCGGCCCGCCAGGCCGCTGCCGGAGGACACTAGGCGCGTATGAGCCGGGAAACTCAAGTCGTCGGCTTTCAGGTCGGACGGGAGACATATGGCATCCCTATCGCCTCGCTGCACGAAATCGTGCGCGTGCCGGAGATCACCGCCGTACCGGACGCCCCGGCCTACATGGAAGGCGTCATCAACCTGCGCGGCAAGATTGTCTCCGTGCTGGACTTGCACAAGCGTTTTGGACGAAGCGCCACTCCTCTCCAGCGCCGCAGCCGCATTCTGGTAGTCGAGCACAAAGGCCGACTCGCCGGCATGATCGTGGACGAGGCTTCGGAAGTTCTCAAGATTCCCGAGAGCGACATCGAGCCCGCTCCCGGCATGATGCACGAAGGCGGTCTGGATTGCGTGACCGGCCTGGGCAAATATCAGGGACGACTCATCATCCTGCTGGACGTTGGGAAAATCCTGGATTTTCGGCCGAAGCCTTCCGAAACTGCTCCGGTCGAGGTTGCGGCACCCAATACCGGTAAAGGGGCGGCGCACAGCGCGGTCGCCGGCAAAAAATAGAACTGGCATCCGACCAAACATGAATACAAGCGCAGCGCCTCTCCTGACCGAATCCGAACTGAAGCTGTTGCAGGCGCTGATCTACCAGGAATGCGGCATGCACTTCGATGAGCGCCGCACTCATTTTCTCGAAGATCGCCTCCAGCGCAGGCTGAAGGAGTGCCACCTCGATTCCTTTTACGCGTACTACCGCCTGCTGATCAGTCCGCAGGGGAAGGCCGAACTGGCGCTCCTGCTGGAGAACCTGACGGTCAACGAAACCAGTTTTTTCCGGAACAAGGCGCAGCTCGAACTTTTCCAGCGTGAGGCGCTCGAAGACGTCCTGAAACGCAAGAACGAACGGCGCGACTATAACCTGCGTCTGTGGAGCGCGGGCTGCTCCACGGGACAGGAACCATACACGCTGGCCATGATGATCGCCGATGCGCTCGCCTATTACCAGCTGCGGAATCCGGTCACCCCCGACAATTCATATCCCAAGCCGCTGATTCCCGCTCCCTGGCATCTGGAGATTCTCGCCAGCGACATCAGCTATTCAGTTCTGCGCGCCGCTCAGGAGGGTTTCTACAACGAACACCAGATGTCGACTGTCGATTACGGATGCCGGCTGCGCTACTTCGACAAGGCGGGTGACCGCTACGTCGTCAAGAAGGCGCTGCGAGAGTTGATCCACTTCGATTTTCACAACCTCAAAACCGAATATCTGCCCCAGCGTAATGACATGATTTTCTGCCGCAACGTGATGATGTATTTCGACGAAGCGGAACAGAAACGGCTGGTGGAGAAGTTCTATCGTTGCTTGAATCCCCACGGCTATCTCTTTGTGGGACATGCCGAGAGCCTGCGCGGCCTGAGTGAAAAATTTCAGATGGTGCATCACAACAGCGGCACTGCTTACCAGCGCATTGAGGTGACGGGTTGACGTCTCCCCCTGAAGACCGGATGTCGGAGTTGCGCAGCCTGTTCTTCGAGAGCGCCGGGGAACTGGTGCAGACTCTCAATGAACAGGCCTTGCAGCTTGAGAAGTCGCCAGGCGACGCGGAAATCCTGCGCGGCCTGCGGCGTACAGTCCACACGCTCAAGGGTGACGCCGCCGCTTGCAGCTTCAACGAACTCAGCGAACTGGCGCACGAATTCGAGGATGTACTGACCCTCGAAAATCCTGCCGCCACACCGCTCGTGCCCGACGTTGCGTTGCGTGCAGCCGATGTGTTTGCAGCCCTGCTGGAAGCGTATCGCCGCAAGAAGAAAGTGCCGAATGTTGAAGCCCTGCGCGCTGAGATTTCCCGCCTGGCGCGTCCGGCTGCGGCCTCCGCGCCAGAGAAAGAAAAGAAGACCCGCAAACGCACCGTATCTGTCGCTCACTGGTCCGAGTATCAGCAGATGGCTATTGGCCGGGCCCTGGAGGAAGGGCGCCGTGTGTATCACGTCCGCGTGCAACTCGATCCGCAATGCGCGATGCCGATTGCGGCTCGTCAGTTGATCCAGGTGGCTCTGTCGCCGCTCGGTGAAGTGCTAGCGACGTATCCGGAAAACGAAGCCGTGGTCAACCAGGTCGAGATTGCCCTCGCCTCCGACAAATCGGCCGAACAGATTCGCAGCAAGTGCAAGATTCCCACCATTACGCAAAACGCCATGGTCACGCTCTGGCAGGGAAAAGCGTCGACCGTAAGCGCGCCCGCCACGCCTTCGGAAGAATCCGCAACCCCTGGTTTCGACGCTCCGCCAGCTTTGGAAGCAACCGGGACCGCGCCAGCTGAGGAATTCAATGTTCCCCTTCCGTCGCCGGCAGCGGACAACACGTTGCGCGTAGACGCCGACAAAATCGACACCGTCCTTAACCTGGTAGGCGAACTGATTCTGGCAAAGTCCATGTGGCAGCAGGCGCTGAACGAATTCGGCGAGCGCTTTCCCAAGGACGAGTTGCGGAGCAAATTTTCCGACGTGATGGCGTTTCAGTCGCGGGCTCTGAACGACTTGCAGCGCTCGGTGATGAAAATCCGGATGGTGCCGGTAGAGCAGCTATTTCGCCGTTTCCCGCGAGTCGTGCGCGATGTCGCACGCCAGTCCGGGAAAGAAGTCGACCTGGTCGTTAAAGGCTCGGATACCGATCTCGACAAGCGAATCCTCGACGCGCTAGCGGAACCGCTCACGCACCTGGTGCGCAATGCCATCGGACACGGCATCGAGCCCACTGCGGAGCGGATCAAGGCAGGCAAGCGCCCGCAGGGAACGTTGCGTCTGACGGCCTATCATCAGGGCAGCCAGGTTGTAATCGAAGTTTCCGACGATGGACACGGCGTTGAGGTCGATAAAGTCCGGCAGCGCGCACTTTCGCAGGGAATGCTCTCCGCCGAAGAAGCGGCCGTACTCACGGACACGCAAACGCTCGAATTTATTCTTCGTCCCGGCTTCAGCACGGCCGCCGAGATCACCGAACTTTCCGGCCGCGGAGTCGGACTGGACGTCGTGCATAGCGTCCTGGAGCGACTGAAGGGAACGGTACAGATCGAAACCGAAGCAGGACGCGGTACCACCTTCCGCCTGCGCCTGCCGTTGACCCTGGCCATTATCAAAGCCTTGCTCTTCGGTGTGGAAAAGCGGTTGTATGCCATCGCTCTGAACTCGGTAGTCGAGATCACACGCACGGTGGAAAGCGAAGTTCACGAAATCGAAAACTACGAAGTCCTGCAACTTCGCAACCAGGTGCTGCCCCTGTTGCGTCTGGGCGCGCCTCCGCAGCGAGGTGCGTTGTCAGCGAAGGACAAGATCTTCGTGCTGGTCACAAACAGCGGAGACAGGAAGTTCGGCCTGATTGTCGATGACCTCGTGGGTGAAGAGGAACTGGTCATCAAGGCTCTCGACGACCAGTCGATATCAACGGAACTCATCAGTGGCGCGTCGATTCTGGGCGACGGTCGCGTGGTATTGATCCTCAATCTGTTGGCGCTGGTAGAGCGTTTCACCAAAACTGGCGGCCGCGCAGCCGACAGCAGACTGGCGGGGCTGTTGCGAGCTGTTCCGGAGTCCGTGCCCCGCGCACACGGTGCGACGGGAGGTCAGGCATGAGCAAGCCTGTGCGTGTCCTCGTAGTAGACGACTCCGCACTGATGCGGAAGTTGATTCCGAAAATTCTTGAGCGCGACGACACCATTGAAGTCGTCGGCACCGCCATGGACGGTAATTTCGGACTAAAGAAGATTGAAGAACTGGCTCCCCAGGTCATCACCCTCGATCTGGAAATGCCGGGCATGAACGGGATCGACACGCTGAAGGAAATCATGCGGAAATGGCGGCTGCCCGTGATCGTGGTGAGTTCCCACAGCACCGCCGGTGCGTCAATTACGTTGAAGGCGCTGGGCCTGGGCGCATTCGATTTTGTCGCCAAGCCAGCCGACGTTTCGGCGCGCATGCCGGAAATCGCGGCGGAACTGATTGGCAAGATCAAGGCAGCGGTCGAAAGCAACAACTTCCGGCCCCGCCTGATCCCCGAGGGCACTCGCGCCGTCAAGACCCGCACACTAGCAGGGGCGGCGCCTACACGCGTGATCGCGATCGGCGTTTCCACGGGCGGGCCAAATGCTCTGCAATATCTTTTCTCGCAACTTCCAGCGGAATTTCCGGGCAGCATCCTGGTCGTACAGCACATGCCGGACGGCTTCACGGATATGTTTGCGCGGCGGCTTGACGAATCCTGCGCGGTTCGCGTCAAGGAAGCGCAGTCGGGCGATTTGCTGCTGGCGGGGCGCGTCCTGATCTGTCCGGGAAACCGGCACCTCAAGGTGAAAAAGCTGCCGCTCGGTAACGTCGCGGTTCTGTCGGAAGAAGCGCCTGTCCAGGGACATCGTCCCTCGGCGGACGTACTGTTTCGCAGCATGGCAGAAGAATTTGGGTCCAAAGCGATTGCCGTGATTATGACCGGAATGGGCGACGATGGCGCCAATGGCATGGGCGCGGTGCGCGCCGCGGGGGGAATCACGATCGCCCAGAACGAGGCGTCCTGCGTCGTCTATGGCATGCCCAAGGCTGCTATTGATCGTGGCTATGTCACCCGGGTCGTACACCTGGACGACTTGCCCAACACTTTACAGGCACAATGCACACCGGACGGTCCGGGAGGGAATCCGGGCCGCCGACAGGCTAGTGCCGGAAGTAACTAGGGTTATCTATCGAAAGTCGGGTAGCCCGTGGTATTGCTTAGGAGGGGAGAAGTGTCATGGAACAGTTTGCGCCCGTAAAACGGAGCGAAGACGGCCAACCCGTACGCTACCTGATCGTGGACGACTCTGTTTTCGCCCGCAAAAACCTCGCCCGCATGGTGGAATCGTTTGGCGGGCAAGTGGCTGGCGAAGCCGGGGACGGCGTCACCGCGATCAGCGAATACGACCGGGTTACGCCCGATATCGTTCTCATGGATATCACCATGCCGCAGATGGAAGGCATTGAAGCGGCAGAAAAAATCGTCCGCGAGCATCCCGATGCCCGCATCGTGATGGTTTCCTCGGTCGGATACCAGGAAAACATCGTCGCCGCCCTGCAACGCGGCGCCCGGCATTTTGTCCAAAAGCCGGTCAAGCCCGAAGTGCTCTACGAAGTCATCAAATACGTCATGAAAGATGACGGAGCCGCCGCTCGCACTGCCGGAGCAGGAGCCTAGTCGAATGCGCATGGAGTTGATCCAGCCGTTCATCAACTCGGCGGATGCGGTCCTTGCCCAGGGGCTGCAAAGTCCCCTGTCCGTCGAAAATCTGAGCATGGAAGAAGAGGCTTACCGACGCCACGGCGTCGCCGCCGAAATCTGCCTGACCGGAGA
>DATMNN010000067.1:0-8631 GCA_035569025.1 Terriglobales bacterium | reverse complement strand
ATGATAGGGATAGCGGAACAGCGCCGCGCGGATCTGATCGAGGACCGCGTCCTGCCATCGGGCGCAGGAATACACAAAGAGCTTCTGCGGGCACTTGAACGCCTCCAGCCGTTCGAGTGAAGTCTCCAACTCGTCTCGGCTGCCCCAGCCGGTGGCCATTGCAAAAACCGGCGCTTGGTCGCGCTGCCACATCAATGACGACTGGTCCTTGAAGAGGGTGATCGTTGGACTCTGCGTTACCACCTGCAGGCCGCCCAATTCGTTTCCAATCGCCGTCAGCACCCCGTTCAGGGTCTTGTTCCAGCACCGCCGGCGGTCGGTTGCTTCGAAAGCCCCGGTATCGACCCCTGGAAGGTACTCGGGAAGCAACTGGAGAAATCTCGCCGCGAGTGCTTCCGGTGTCACGATATGGCGCGCGAACATGGGCATCTCCTAATGCTGGGCCGCACCCCGGAACGCATCGTCGAGGACGATCTGATAGTCCTCCAGAATTGTGCCTGTTGCGCGCTGGAGCGAAGCCCTGGCTTTCTGATAATTGGCTAAGGCGGAAACTTCGGCGGAACGCGCGGCCGCCAAGTCGCGTTGAAACTGAATCACAATATAGCTGGTGGAGGCCCCCACATCCAGCTTCTGCTGTTCATCGGCCACCGTTTGTTCCTGAAAGATTCGCTCGCTCTTGGTGGCTTCGTAGGTCTCGCGAGCTTGATCCACGGCGATGGCGGCGTTGGTCACTTCCAGGCGGATCTGCTTCTCCAGTTGCCGAATCCGGATCTGCTGCAGGCGTACCGTTAGCTCGTCACGAATGACATCCGATCGCGCGGCTTGGTTCCGAAGCGGCAGCGCTAGCTGGACACCCACCGAATAGGTCGGGAAGTTGTTGTGCACAAGCTGGGTCAGAGCGCTGCCGTACCCGCCGGTCAACAGAGGATCCACAATTAATCCCGGCTGTTCGATCGACCCGGCCAACCCGCTGTTCTGCGCGGTGGCAACCAGGTCGAGTTGGGGACGAACACCGTTCCGGCTTCCACGCAAACTGAGCTCGGCGTTTTCGAGTTGAATTTTCACCTGGGCCGCATCCGGCCGACCCTTGAGCGCCACCTGATAAAGCTGATCGACGGACAGGTTCTCCGCCGGCGTGGGCTCAGGCAGGGGATCTGTGGCAACGATCGGCGCGTTTTCCAAAGCTCCGTCCACGTGCCCCCGCGTCAGGTAATCTCTCACCACCGCCTCCTGCTGGCGCACGAGCGAACGAGCTACCGCCAGGTCTCGTTGACGCCGCGCTAATTCGGATTGCGCCCGCGTGACGTCAATTTCCGCGAACGTCCCGGCTTCTTTCTGGTTGCGACTGTCTCGCAGAAATTGTTCGGCACTCGTGACCGCTTGCTCTCGCACGCGCACGTCGCCATTGAGACTCTGGAGATCCCAATAAAGGCGTACGATTCCGGAAACAGTTGCGATCAACTGCTGCAAAAAGACGGTATCGCTTACGCGGCGATTGTTCGCGGCGATCTTGATGTAGCGCCGGTTGGCCTGAAAACCGAATCCGCGCAGCAGGGGCTGCGTGAAGCTGGCACCGATGCTGGAAGTGACGGTTGGATTGAAGAGGAACAGCTGGTTGTTCTGATTCAGGCGCGAATTGTTAAAGAACAGGTTCAGAGTGCCGCCGCTGGTGAACCCCTGCTGGTATCCGATGTTCGCCACAGTGGTATTGGAATTCAGAGAGGCGAGGCCCGGCAAGAAAATGCTGTTCTGAATATCGGACTGATGACTCCAACCGGCATTTGCGACGATCTGCGGATCAAGGTTCGGTATTGCCGGTCCGGTGGGAAGCGGGACCGAACCGAGGATCGAAAGGTCAACCTGAACTCCGGGACCGATCAGCGACTCCAGGGTAGGTGAATCGCCGCCGCCGAGCGTGCCGTTCGGTCCCACAATAGGCGTTCCCAAACCGGCGGGACTCTCGCGAATCGAGAGCGGCACGCCGAGCGGAAGCGACCCCGCCTTGGAGCGCAGTACATCGCTATCCGCTAGCCGGATGCCATAACGCTCCAGCTCGAGATCCAGGTTGTTTTCGAGTGCCAGCGAGATCGCATCGCGCAGCGAAAGATAAATCTTTCCGTCGCGAAACAGCGAATGGAGACGAACGCTGTCTTCCAGGTACACATCGCCAACGCGTGGAATTCGATAGCCGGTAGTGATGCTGCCCGCCTTCGGCATCTCCCAGACCGGCGCAGTCTGCGCGGCGAGCGAATTGGCGAGCAGGCCTACTGCGATCCACTTTGTAGTTGCCCACTTCATTGACGGCCGCTCGCAATCACGTTGACCTGCTGGGCCTCCGACAGATTGTCGGGAGGGTTGTTGATCACTTGTTCCGAACCGGACAGACCCGATAGAATCTCGATTTCAGTCCCAAGGTCGCGGCCCGTTTGCACTGTAATCAAATGCACGCGCCGGTCCTGCCCTACCTGAGCCACTCTGGTGCCCTGGGCATTCGCAACCAGAGCGCTTCCCGGAATCAGCACCACGGGGTGGCTTCGCTGCAACGTGAACTTCACTTCTGCGTACATGCCGGGAAGCAAGCGGCCGGAGGAATTGTCCACCTGCACTTCCGTGAGCAGCGTTCGTGTCGCCGCGGCAATTGATTCGGCCGTCCGGGCGATCTTGCCGTGGAATGTTTCGCCCGGGCGCTCCCGCAGCGTTACTTCCGCGTCCTGCCCGGGCTGCAGATCCACGGCGTAATTCTGCGGGACGCTCACCTGAATGCGCAGCGTCGTCGATTGAGCAACAGTGAAGAGATTGCGGTCGCTGCCGGAGCCCGCAGATATCAGATCGCCCTTTTCGATCCGGCGCTCCGTTACCACGCCATCGAACGGAGCCAAAACGCGCTCAAAGGACTGCATCTGTTCCAGCCGTCGCACATTGGCCAATTGCGCGTCGATGGCCGCCCTCGCAGCCGAAACATCAGCGGTGCGCGAGCCAACGTTAGCTTCGGCCGTAGTTTCCGCCGCGATCGCCGCGTTGGTCTCCGCATGTCGGGCATTGAAAGCGGACCGGCGCTCGTCGCCCTGCTGTTTGGGAAGCACCCCTCTATCCACAAGGCGCGTCCAGCGATCATTGGTGGTGGCTGCGAGCTCTTCATTCGCCTGTGCCTGCGCCACATTCGCGTTGGCTTGATTCACCTGGGCCCGGGCCTGGGCCAGATTTGCGTTGGCTTGCTCCAGAGCCGCGCGGGCCTGCTCCACGGCCGCCCGTCCCTGCGCGAGTTCCTGATCTACCTCAGGGGACGCGATCACCGCAAGCAACTGACCCGCCTTCACGGGTGTTCCAATGTCCACCAGGCGCTGTTGAACATATCCGCTAGTACGCGCGTAAATCGACGCCACGTTGAGCGCCTGTATATTTCCAGGCAGTTCCAGGTCGGCGCTGCCCGAAGTAAGCCTGGCCTTTACCACCAGCACGTTCGCGAGACTCGAACTGGCCGTTTCCGCCGTCTCGGCTGCGCGAGCGCTCCTCTGCATGCGAGGGATGATGCCCGCTCCGAGCAACGCCACGGCAGCCAGAACCGCGGCGACCCAAACCGTGGTCCGTCTCGGCCGGTTGGCTTGACCCGGCACTTCAACCCGAATGACTGGGGGCTGATCGATGCTGCTCATGTGATCATCTCCTCGCGTACCGCCGGAATCCGGCGAAGAATACTGAACATCAATGGAACGAAGAACAGCGTTGCCAAAGTGGCCAACGTCAGGCCGCCGATCACGGCGCGTGCGAGCGGAGCGTTCTGCTCTCCGCCCTCTCCCAGCCCGAGCGCCATCGGAAGCATGCCGATGATCATCGCGAGCGCGGTCATGACAATCGGCCGAAGCCTGGTGCACCCGGCATCTACGGCAGCCTCCGCCGCGGTCCGCCCCAGCTCCATGCGCTCGGTCGCGAACGTAACCAGCAGGATTGAATTCGCCGTAGCCACACCGATCGACATAATCGCGCCCATCAGTGAGGGCACGCTGAACGTGCTCTGCGTGAGAAAGAGAGCCCACACCACTCCCGCGAAGGCTCCGGGCAGCGCCGTGATGATGATGAAAGGGTCCTTCCAGCTCTGGAAGTTGACCACCATCAGCAGGTAAACCAGCATCGCGGCGAAGACGAGTCCCAGGCCGAGACGCGAGAACGCCTCCCGCATACTTTCCACCTGCCCTCGCACCACGATCTCGCTTCCAGGGGAGAGTTGTGGCTTGATCTGTTTGACGACGTGCTCGATTCTGCTCTCGACGGAACCCAGATCGCTGTCCTGTACATTGGCGTAGACGTCAAACACCGGTTGCACGTCGCGATGATTCGCCACTACCGGCTGCGTGGAATGGCTCACCGCCGCCAAGTTGCTGAGCAACTGCGTCTGGCCCCCGTTCTTTACCAGAATCGGCGTATTGCCGATTTTTTCCACGGTGTTGAGCCGAATCTGGGGAGTCTGCGCGGCGACCAGGTACGTGGTTCCCATCTTAGGGTCGAGGTAGAAGTTCGGCTGCACTTGAGAACTCGACGACAGGGAGACGAACATGCTGTTGGAAACGTCCTGCGCGGTGAGGCCGAATTCGGCGGCCCTCGCCCGATCGATGTCGTAGTGCAGATCGGGACCGTCCATCACCTGATGCACATGCGAATCCACCACACCCGGAATCCGAGCGATTTTCTCCCGGATCTGTCGAGCCACGTCGAAGTTCCTGGGGTCGTAACCGGCCACCTGAATGTCGATCGGCGCAGGCAGCCCGAAGTTCAGGATCTGCGTCACGATGTCGGCCGGCTGGAAATAGAACAGGAGCGACGGAAAGACGCGCGGCAATCTCTGACGCAGCTCCGAGATATATTTCGCAGTCGGGCCGTGTTTGCCTTCTTTGAGAGCGACCAGAATCTCGCCATCGAAGGTGCCGATGGTGGCGCCATCGCCGAAGGCAAAATCGAACGATTCGGCCGGGCGCCCGATATCATCCAGAACGAGTTCAATTTCGTCAGGCGGTATGACGCGCCGGAGTTCCTCTTCAACGCGGCTGAAAATCAGTTTGGTGCTTTCCAGGCGCGTTCCCGAGGGCGCCCTGACATGCAATCGAAGCTGGCCTGCATCCACGCGAGGAAAGAAGTCGCGGCCTACAAAGGGCATCAGCACGAAGGTGGACGCGATGATCCCGCCTGTCAACAGGAAAGCCGTTGGTCTCCGCGATATGAAAGCGCGCAGCAGCTCCGTATACTCGGTTCGCACCCAGATGTAGCCGCCATTAAAGCGTTCATTGATGCGATAAAGCCAACTCTTGCTAGCAGGCGCCGCGGCAGAAACGCCGGTGGACGGGTCAACCTCGTGCTGTTCGCTTCTGAGAAGGAACGCGGACATCACGGGCACCAGCGTTCTTGAGAGCAGATAACTCGCGAGCATCGCGAAGACCACCGCGAGAGCCATCGGAGTGAACAGATACTTAGCCGGGCCGGTTAGGAACACCACCGACACAAACACGACACAGATGGTCAATGTGGAAACCAAGGTAGGCGCCGCAATCTGGGACGCGCCGTCCAGGACGGCTTCGCGCAGCGGTTTACGGCCCATGTGACGGTGAATGTTTTCGATGGTCACCGTTGCATCGTCCACCAGAATGCCGATAGCCAACGCCAGACCGCCTAAGGTCATTACGTTCATGGTGTGGCCCAAAGCGCTCAGCATGCAAAGCGAACTGAGGATGGACAGCGGTATCGAAACCGCGATGATCAGGGTGGATCGCCAGGATCCCAGGAACAACAGGATCATCAGGCCCGTCAGGCAGGCCGCGATCACTGCTTCGCGCAGCACGCCGGCGATTGCGCCGCGCACAAACACGGACTGGTCGAATAGCTCTTTGATCTCCATGCCCTTGGGAGCGGAAGCGCGCGCTGTGGGAAGAATGCGGTTCTTAATCTCGTCGACGATCGACAGCGTCGATACCGACCCCGTTTTCATAATGGTCAGCAGCACCGATGGCTTACCATTGGCGCGAACTACGTTCTGCTGCACCGCGTAGCCATCGCGCACGTGAGCGACATCGCGCATGAAAACGGTGGCGCCGTTCACGTACTTGATGGGCGCGTCGTTTAAAAAAGAGATGTCGGCAGGGCTGCTGTTCGTGGAAACCGTATATTCGCGCGCGCCGATTTTGACTGTCCCGGACGGGAGCGTTACATTCTGGGCGTTGATGGCGTTGCTGATGTCGATGGGACTCAATCCGTCAGCATTCAAGGCGTCCTGATCGAGATCGACCATAATCTGACGCTGCACACCACCATAGGGTGCGGGCAAAAGCGTTCCCGCCACTGTCGACAGTTGCTGGCGCACACGGAAAAGGCCATAGTCGTAAAGCGCTGCTTCAGTCATCGACTCGCTGCTCAAAGCAAGCTGAATTACAGGGACGGTGTCTGCACCGAACCGAAGAATCCACGGCGGGTTAATTCCCGGCGGCATGCGGAAGCGGATCCCATTGACTGCGGAGTTGATCTGCGCGGTGGCAGCATCGATGCGGACTTGCGGTTGGAAATAAACCTTGATGGTAGAGACGCCGTTAAGAGTTTGTGACTCGATCGAACGAATATCGTTCACCGTGGCCAGAACGAATTCGCTGAAGGTAGTGACCCGTTTTTCCATCTCCGATGTGGCCAACCCGTTGTAGGTCCAAATGATGCTAACCACCGGAATGTCGATCTTTGGAAAGATATCGATGGGCGTTGTGACCGCCGCAACCGTCCCGAGCAGCAGAATCAGCAGCGCTAAGACGACGAACGTATATGGGCGGTCTAGAGCGAGACGGACGATCCACATTTAGCGATGCCCCTCTGATGCAGGAGCGTCTTCGAGCGGGCCACATTGTTCCTCCCGCCGCGTTGCGGTTCGGACGCGCGAGGTCATTATCGGGGTGACCCCGCAGTTGACTTCACCAAACGATGCAACTGCTGGTCCAAAGGAGTGGAACCTTTCTTCTGGAGCGGCGGCCATCACTCTGCTCCGAGACGCTTCGTCCGCCCCAGGCTCCGTGAGTGGTACGTTTGTTTTCGTTTTCATAGTTACCGGTCCTTTCTCCCTTTTGCGTTCGCACCGCCTGCCGTTCCCGCTCGGCGGACATCCAGGCTTTTATGTAGGGGGAGCAGTGCGACACTGAGATTCCCTTCGCCTCGCACGCGTTGAGAAAGCGAATGCCGTCGACATCGACGCTAGTCAGTTCCTCCAAATCCAAAACGACTGGTGATCCTTGCCGGTCGATTTCGGCCTTGACTTGATCCAGGTGCTCAGATCGAAACTCCCCGCTCAACCGAATCCGCCCTTCGATCGATTCAATCTTCAGGGTCATGGATTGCCGGTCCTAACGAGGCTTTAAGGCAGAGCAATGCGAACTCCAGTTGCTAACTATCCGTAAAGCGGCAACTTGAGATCACAAATCGTGACTGATTTCTCAGGAATTCCTCTCTCGTCAGAAAACCCGAGCGGCTTGATTGAGGCATGGCATCCACAGCCGATGGTTCCTCACGGCCCAGCAACCGGACAAATTCCGGGAGCAGTTCGGATCAGACTATCGATCGGACCTCGATTTGATATTCGCGAATCCGGATGCGCATGCCGGTAGGCTACCGGGAAGAGACTGCCACGGCCAATGTAGTCCCGGGCGCACTGTCAGGAGGATCGACCCGCAACGGCCGCTGTCGCTTCTTCTGCTGCGTCAGCCGCAACCTCCTCTGACTGACGGGAGTGCAATGCGCGTTCCGCGCGAAACCAATCTTCGGCGGGCGATCCGACTGGGCAGCCTCTGTCCATCCAGAATTGATAGGCAAGAAGCGCCGTTTGCTGCTGCTTTTCATGATCTTTCATAAATTCCTTTCACAACATCCAAGTTCCTCTTAATCCAAAACGACTTGGTGATCGGCACCGGTCATTTTCGGCCTGATCCAGGTGCTCAGGTCGAAACGCCGCTCTGCCGAATCCTCCTTTCGATCCGTTCAGTCCTAAGCACCACTGATTGCCGGACTCAGGCGGGACTTGTAGAAGCAATGCACGGCCCATTTGCAAGTCGTTGACGAAATGCGACTTAGGATGAGGGATGATCCTTGATTTGTCAGGAATTCCTGTCTCCTCAGATAACCGAGACAGCCATATAATTGAGGTATGTCATCCGCTTCCGACAGTTCCTCACCACCTGCCCGTGGGCTGGATGCTCGACTTGTAATCGATGCTATTCCTGCGCTGGCATGGTCGAGTCATCCGGATGGCGCCGTAGAGTTCGTTAATCAGAAATGGCATGACTACACCGGTCTCTCCCCTGAAGAGTCGTACGGCTGGGGATGGAAGGCTGCGGTTCATTCCGAAGATCTTTCTGCATTGCTGGCGAACTGGGGAGGGTCCCCCGACTTGGAAGTGACCCGCGAAAGCAAAGTACGATTGCGGCGCTCCGATGGCGCCTTTCATTCGTTCTTACTCCGGCGCGAACCACTGCATGACGAAACCGGTGCAGTCGTGCGGTGGTTCGGAACCGGGATTGATGTCGAAGAGGGCAGCCAGAAGGAAATGCTGCGCGTTGCGGAGAAGCGAACGCTCGAGTTGATTGCGGATGGGGCAAGCCTCTCCCGCGTTCTGAA
>DATMNN010000066.1:0-21373 GCA_035569025.1 Terriglobales bacterium | reverse complement strand
GTCACAGGAGCCCGGCTCGAACTCCACCACCTGAACGACTTGACCTGTCTTGATGTCGTATTTGACGAGGCCTGGGGTGTAACCCTCATAGCCGGTGGCGCCTTCCTTCTGATGTCCAGTCACCTGCCAGACGAAGCCGTCGTCATAGGCGATGCCGTGCAGCCGTTGGGAGAGGCCTGGCACGCGCGTCGTTGGGAACATGTAATCGACCTCCCAAGTCTTGGGATCGATGCGAATCAGCGCATCAAGGCGATTAGCATCTATCCAGATTTTGCCGGCGTCAGCCTGCCACGTCATGCCGTGGGTGGCGCCGCCATCGTCTTTGGGCCCGAATGGAATCTGTCGATGGCTGATCTGCTTGCCGTTCATGTCAGTCTGGAATATCCCATTAATCGGCGGGGTGGGGTGCTCTATCTCTGAGGCGCCATTGGCCCCGCTCCAGACATAACCGTCGCCGAAGCACATACCGCTGGTGTTCTTGGAGTTGGTCATCAACGTCTGGAGGAGCTTGCCGTTCCAGTCAATGAGCCAGGCAGCCTCTTGTTTGTTGTCATGGCGCTGTTCCTGAACCCAGAAGCCTCTCTTCTGATCGTGATCGATGTCGATTGAATTGGGCCATCCGGGTGGCGTAAGAAACAGTTTGGTAGTCTTCGCCATCCGTTTCGGGATTTGCTTGCTGCGCGCCCCATTCCCCACGCGACGGCCGAGCGCGTCGGTCCCCGGCTCCCGCGGCGCCGTCCCGGATGATTGCGCGACCGCCGAACCGGCGCCGAGGCTCGCGCACAGGCCAATACCGGCGCCAAGTAACTCTCTTCTCGCTATTAGATTCCTCATTGGCGTTCTCCTTCGCTGACGAGAATTGTTGTCGAATGCCAAGCGGTCGAGCGTGACGTCTATTCATTCCTGTGCATTTTGACTTGGGGCGAGCGTCACAATACATCCGATGGCATGGAACTACATACAGCCGTGGCAGGCCAAATGATTTGAACGTAGCGGAAGGACACAGTGAGCATGGGGCCGCCGCGACCTTGAGCGGCTCCCGAAAATAGTCCAAATCTCGCCATAGCCTTACCGTAGACGGATTAGCGCCGGGTGTCAACGTCTGGGGAAAAATCGTTCACCGCTGTGGCGTGGCGTGTAGAAAGCCATAGCTTTTGCTGTTGATAATCCCCATCTAACCACTGAGGGCCGGTGCTGGAGGTCAATCTGCTGATTCACTGTAAAGGAATGCTGGCAGTCCGTCTGACCATAGTCGTCCGTCTGGATCAAGATGCATCGCTGAACCGGCTGGAGCATTTCCGTGAAGAGCGCCAGACGCCAATAGGGACTGATGTCTCCGTACTGCTCTCCGCCGCCGACGGCCCCGACCCCACGAAATTATTCGGTAACCTCGCGGCATTGGCACTTCCGTTTTGAGGGCCATGCAATCGTCGGCGACATCCACTCCCTGGGCGCCGGCGACGGGAACCAGATGAGCGCAGTGGAAGCGTGGGCATCTACCCCAGTGGGTCTGGCCGATCCACCTCGACTGGCCGAGGGCTCCGTGGACGCAAACCGCCTGCGGCAATATGAATGGCACGGCGGTTTCCTGGACCGGGGTCCGTGCGGCGATGAGCCGAATTCGGGTTTGATGCGGTCCTGGATTTGCATCGCCGGACCTATTGATGCCGCGCGCTCGTTCTGATCCTCTTCCTGCCCTCGCTGGCCGGGGCGCACCCGCAAATAGACATTCGAACCTACGGCGGCCCGAGCATCGCCCGGTTCAAGTGCAGGTTCAGCCGGCTCGGTCAATCAACGGCCACACGGTCGGCATCTTCGAGGTGCGGCGTAGCGTGCCGGCTCCGCCTCCGCGTCATCGCGCAGCAGAGCCGCCGCACTTTCTCGGGCGGTGTATCCACAGGGGTTTCCGGTTGTTGGACGATAGGGCAGTTCGCGACAGGGATCGGCTCCGGCAGGGTCCAGCACCTAATCTCCCAGAACGCGACATATGGCCAATCATGATGCCCGTCTTCGTTCGGGCGCTAATTGGTGCGCGATAGCCGCGCGAGCCGCTCTCTCCGAGTGGCGCGCGATCTGGACAGAGCGAGCAGATCGGTAAACGCTGGGCGACTTCCCGCGGGTAACCCACCCCACTGCCACTTCGGAGGTCCGGCGACGTTACGTCGATGCGAATATAGCACCGGGTTATCGGCATGGTGAACTGGCGTTCAGATCGTCCTCGGAAGGCGCATATTGCACGGCTGCCATCTCCTGACGAAGCGAGTGCGCCTGCCTCCGATAATGCCACGAGCTCTATTCGTTCCGCAGCGCGATCATCGGATCCACCCGCGACGCCCTGCGCGCGGGAATCAGACACGCGAGAGCCGCGGCAATACTCATCATGAAGATCACGCCGCCAATCGCTACCGGATCTGTCACTGGCACGGAGAATACCTGGCTGCGAATCGCTGTTCCCAGGGCGAAACTGACGGCTAGGCCGGCCGCAAGCCCGATCGCTACCAGCACTCCGCCGGATCGAATCGTCAGCCGGACCACGTCGCTCGGTTGCGCCCCCAGTGCCATCCTTATGCCGATTTCATGAGTTCGGCGGGCCACCATATAAGAAAGAACACTGAAGATCCCCACCGTCGCGAGCGTCAGACCCAGAACCCCGAAGAACGTGAACAGAGCCATGTTGAACTTGGGCTGGACCGTCTCGAATCCCAACAATTGCTCCAGAGTGTAGGGTCTGCCAAGGGGCTGCTCCTTGTCGATCGCCAACACCTGCTGGCGGACCGCATTTAGTAACAACAGCGGATCGCCCTGTGCCCGGTACAACAACAGCCGTCCCGACGGAGCCGCGAGCGTGTAAGGAACATAGACCGCGGGCCTGGTTGGCTCGCGCAGTCCGGCGTTGCGCGTGTCGGCCAGGACCCCGACAACCGTTATGTACGGATCGAGCGGACCAGGCAAGCGCGGCGACCCGCGAGATTCCTTGCCGAGCGCGTCTACCCGCACTCTGCGTCCGATCGGACTCTGACCGGCGGGCCACAGCCTCGCCAGCGTTTCATTGATCATGCCCACTTGCTCGCCATGCGCGATTTCCTGCTCAGAGATTTCACGGCCGGCCCGCACGGCGACTCCCAAGGCTTTGGCATAGCCATCGCTCACCATCGAACCGATCAGGAACTGAGAATCATCCGCCTGCTTGCCGTCGATCACGAACGTTGAGCGCGATGCGGCAAACGAAAACTCGCCGGTACCGATTGTCGCGGCCTTTACCCCCGGCAGCGCCCTTACACGTGCCAAAACTTCACGGATCAGATTGACGCGCTGTTGGTAAGTCACGTATTTCTTCGGGTTCGCTTGAACGCCGACCATTACCGTGTGGTCGGGATCGAACCCCAACTCGACTCGCTGCAGATTCACGAAACCGCGGATGGTCAGGCTCGCCCCAATCAGCAGGACCACCGATAGCGCAACCTCCACGATGACCAGCGCTGCGCGCGTTCTCGCACCCGCGCCGGAATCCCCCGAGCCCTTGCCCGTGCCCTTCAGATCTTCCACTAGATCCGGCCTGGAGCATTGCAGTGCCGGAATCAGCCCGAACAAAACGCCGGTCGCGATCGAAACCGTCGCGGAGAAAGCGAGCACGTATTCGTTCACGCTGATACGCGCTTCGTTGGGCACGTAAAATTCCGGCATGATCGCAACTACGGCTTTGGTCAAGGCGAACGCTACCGCCACCCCTAACAAGCCTCCGGTGAGCGAAAGCAGCATGCTTTCCGTCAGCAACTGCCGCAATACTCTTCCGCGCGATGCTCCGATGGACATGCGTAGCGCGATCTCGCGCGCTCGGGAGGTGGCCCTTGCCATCTGCAAATTCGCTACATTCGCGCACGCGATGAGCAGGAGAAATCCCACCGCTCCGAACAGCATCTCCAGACTGTTGCGCATATCGCCGGAAGCTACCGTGATGTCCAGGTAGTTATTTAAGTGAGCCACCACCCTAGAATTCTTCGGAAAATCGCCCGGATGTTCGGCTTGCAAACGGCTCTCCACCGCCTGGAGTTGTTCCGTCACCACCGCACTCCCGGTCCCCGGCTTGAGCCGCACAATCGGCAACACCCAGCGCTCCGGCGTTGGGTTTTTGGTGAAGGGCATCCAGCCGCCGTCGTCGGTGAACCAACCGAAGCGCGGCGGCATGACGCCGATAACCGCAACCTTGCGATCGTTGATGACCAGCGTCTTCCCCAGCGCGTCGGGATTCCCGTCAAAATAGCGGAACCACGCCTTATACGAGAGCACGATCACGTCTCCTGGATCTCCGTTGGGCTGCCAGTCGCCATCGCCAATGGTTCGCCCCATCACCGGCCGGACGCCCAGGAAATCGAACGCTTTTGGCGTCACCTGCGGAGTCCGGATTGTCTCCGGAGCCCGGTCCCCAGTCAGCAACGCGTCTTCCGGACGCGTTCCCATCGCCATGGAAACTGCCGGCAACTTCTCCAGTTCCTGGAATTCGTACGGCAGAAACACGCCCCGACTGTTCCTCGGATTCTTGGCGTCGCGAATCTCCGGAGCCCAAATCTCATTTGCCTTTGCGTACGGATAGGGCGAGATCAGGACTCCGTAGATCACGCTGAAGATGCATGTGGTCGCGCCGATGCCGAGCGCCAGCGAGAGCAGGGCCACCGCTGTGATCCCCGGATTTTTCCACAACATGCGCCAGCCGTACCACGCGTCCCGCCACAGAGTCTCGAAGGTATTCAAGCTGTTCATCCGATAGATCTCCTCCTGGACCAAGGTTTGATTTCCAAATTTTCGATGCGCCGCCTCGCGTGCCTCGTTCGGGTGCATTCCCCGCGAGATGTTTTCGTCGGTTTCAAAATCCAGGTACTCCTGGATCTCGCGCTGCCGCGCGTCATACCATCTCCGGCGGCGAAAGAATCGCGACCAGGACACTATTCCTCCGCTGGACGCAGTACACGATTGACTGCATCAACCAGCTTCGCCCAGCGATCCGTTTTCGCCACGAGTTGCTTACGGCCGTCCGGAGTGAGCCGATAGTACTTAGCCCTCCGATTGTTTTCCGAAGTCCCCTCAAACGATGCAACCCACCCGCGAGTTTCCAGCCGATGTAGCGCCGGATAGAGCGATCCGTGCTCGACTTGCAGCACGTCGTCCGATCTGTGTTCGATCACGTGCGCAATCGTGTGTCCATGTGCGGGACCAACGGCGAGAGTCTGAAGGATCAACAGATCGAGCGTCCCTTGCAGCATCTCGCCGTCAAGCGGATGGTTCGGCGTGCCCTTCATACTCCCATAGACGATCGACCGGAGAAAAGGTTACCCGGATCGTCCAAAAGTTGGCTTGCAGCGGAGCGTTTCGAACTTCGCGAATCGCCCTGCAGAGATCATTCACACCAATGTTGAGGTGGCGCCTGCACCGGCGCACCCCGTCCACGCTGGGGGAAGTTCCGGTTCTCCGACTCCCACGATCGTGCCGAGCGGTTTCATCGCTATTTGAAACCTGTTTCTAAACCGGCAGGGTCGAGGGTTCAACGAGCATGACTTGCCAAACTCCCTGCCGGCCGCAATCATCAACGAGACTATGGCGCGACGTTACTGGCCCGGCGAGGATCCAATCGGCAAACAGTTCCGGCTTGGTGGTCCGCTGGCGATGTTTCCTTGGTTGATCGTAGTCGGTATCACCGACGATGTGCGCTATGGCCAAGATGTGGCGGCCGCCCCGGAACCTACGATCTACCAACCCCTCAGCCAGACGCGTGGGCCTTCGCTGTCCGTGGTCGTGCGTAGTGACAGCAATCCGATGGAGGCTCTTGGCTCCATCCGTGCCCAAATCCGCGAAGTGGATCGGAGCGTGCCGCTGCTGAACGTGCGGGAACAGAACTATTTCGTTTCCAGGTCCTTCGCGCAAAGACGGCTTGTACTCGCCGTCCTTTCGACGTTTGCGCTCATCGCTCTGTTTCTAGCCACGTTCGGTGTCTACAGTGTCGTTTCCTACTCCGTGGCACAGCGGACGCAGGAGATCGGCTTGCGCGTCGCTCTCGGAGCCCGCGAGGGCAGTATTTTGAAGCTGGTGCTGGCACAAGGGCTGTGGACTTCGATGACCGGCATTATTGCCGGAGTAATCGGAATCCTGGTGCTCGGAAAGGCCGTTTCGACGTTGCTCTACAACGTCGCACCCTCCGACCCCCTCACGATCGGCACCGTCTCGATCCTGTTGTCGCTGGTAACGGTTATAGCATGCTATTTTCCGGCACGGCGTGCATTGCGGATCGACCCGATGATCGCCTTGAGATCCGAGTGACCCGTGTGCACGCGCGGTGGTATCGTCCCCTGCCGCGTGGGTGGAAAAGTCTTGGGACGGGGTGCAGTCCGAGCGATCTGGAGATGCCTCCTCCCTGACGCCGTAGTGTTTACCTTCCGTTCCGCCCGGTTGGTCGGCCACTCGTACAAAGCTCAGATTGAGCCCGCAGGCCCCCAGCGACCTCGCAATTGGCCGGAAACGGCCTTCGAGGAGATCACGATGTCGCCAGCATCGTCGGTTGCGCCCTTCCCCCAACGCGACTTCCCGTTCCTTTAGCTCCATTTCAGGCGGCGCAATCGCTCGCGTCCCGCCTCGACGATAGCGACCCTTCCTGAGATAATCACAAGGACGCCGGATGTCTCAGCCGTCAGCAACGCCCCCGATCTCGCAACGTCCCACCTGGCTGGTCTGGATATTGACTCTTACTCTCGTGGCCATCGGTCTCATTGTGGCTGTGCGTCGTACCTATGTCCTTCTGTTTCCCCCGGAGCACCCAAGGTTCGCCGCGGCTGCAGCGCTCGATGCGGGCTTTGCGGCACACCCGTTCCTCACGTTTCTGCACATCCTCCCCGCGGCTTTGCTCATCGTCCTGATGCCCTTGCAGTTCGTGAAGCGCATTCGTACCCAACACCCGGCATGGCACCGCTGGTCCGGGCGCCTTTTGATCGCATTGGGATTCGTGGTCGGAACGTCAGCGCTGGTGATGAGCTTCACCATGGCTATAGGCGGCACGAACGAGACCGCCGCCACGACGTTGTTCGCCGTTCTGTTCCTCTTTTTCCTCGCCATGGGATTTTGGAATATCCGCCAACGCAGGATCGTCCGGCACCGGGAGTGGATGATCCGAGCTTTCGGTGTTTCGCTTGGCATCGCCACGACACGTCCCATCGTTGGTGTGTTTTTCGCTGCTCGCCGCTTGTCGCCGCATGAGTTTTTCGGAACGGCCTTCTGGCTGGGATTCACTCTCACTCTGTTGGCGGCGGAAGCGTGGATTCACTACCCCGGCTCGCAGTACCAGCCGAAGTCGCAATAGGACCACGGAGTGCTGTCCGCACCCAATGACCCACACGGCGTTCGGCCCACTCGGTCGGCGCCGGGGCGGTCCCAACGGAACTTCACGTTCCTTTGGTAGTGGTAGGGGGATTTCGCGGCCAGCTACCCGGTTTTCTAGACACTACGCCGTCAGGGAGGATCTATCGTCGGTTGTGCACACGTCAGGATCGCGCGTTAGACGGCCCGGTGGCGGAAAGCGGTTTCCGGTAACACCGCTTTTTCGTCGCCGGACGCGATTCCGGGCGACGCAGGACCTGCATGTTAAGCGGTCGGACGATTGCCAAGCCTGGTGTGTCGCTGCATTTTTGTTGACTCTCTTAAATTCAGTACTAATCTATTAGTATGGAAAATTCAGGACTGCCAAAAGCCCTCGTGCTCGGCGCATGTACGGCGTTTCTTTGCGTGGTCGGTGGACTGGCCGCAACTCCGTCCGACCAAGCTGCTCCTAAAATTGAATTCGAGGCTGCGTCGGTCAAACCTTCGGGACCACAAAAAGCCGGAGCCGGCATTTTCGGAAAGATCATTGGTGGTCCCGGAACGGCCGATCCCATTCAACTGAGAGGCACACGTGTCACGCTGTTGAATCTTGTCCGAAGCGCATACGACGTTCCTTTCGATCAGATCTCCGGTCCCGGGTGGCTGCAGGACGAGTTCTACGATATTGTGGCGCGGGTTCCAAAGGGCTCGACCAAAGATCAGTTAAAACTCATGCTCCAGAATCTCCTGGCGGACCGGTTCCGGCTGACATTCCATCGGGAACCGAAGGAGTTTGAGGTCTACTTGCTGAGCATTGGGAAAGGCGGCTCGAAACTGAAACCGACTGCGTTTCCAGACGCGCAGCCGCTCCGCCCCGGTGAGTCACCAATGCCTCCGGATCTCGATCGGGATGGTTTTCCGATCCTGCCGCCTGGAAAATCTGGGGCAACAGCCTCCGCAGCGCATGGACTGATGTATTGGACGTTTCAGTCCATGCCCGTGTCAACTCTCATCGCGAATATCCAATCAGGACTGGGCAGGGAGACCGGCCTCAACACGTGGGCTCCTGGTCGGGTAGTGGACCAGACCGGGCTCGCCGCGAAGTACCGATTTCAAGGTTCGTTACTCTGGTGCGGGACAGATCGGTGATGTGCTCCGGCCGCAAGCGACGGGTCTGGCGACGAGTCAGGAAAGCATGCTTGATATCCAGGACCCAGGAAGCGGTCCCGACGTTTTCACTGCAATTGAGAAGCAACTAGGCCTAAAGCTGACGAAGGGCAAATCCGTCCTGGAAGTGCTCGTGATTGACCACGCCGAACGGATTCCAACCGAGAATTGATACGCCATTCGACAACCTACCCATTCCTGTCTGACCTGCTTCGTCCACTTCGGAGCGCCACCCCTACTTGGCTCAGAGGTCATACGACATTCGGCCGGATCGCGGTCGAAAACACGGTGGGCGAAATACCTTTACTGGAAACTTGCTGATCCATTTGACGGTTTGTCGCCTATGCTGAGACTGGCCAGAGCGCGGCGCCAGAGGAATTGCTCCCTCCTAGTCGCGCAGCGTTTACCGATGTACCATGATGGGCTGATCCGCTCCAGATTGGTCCGAAACGGCGTTCGGGGAGATCAACCACTCCGTCGGCGGTGGGTCGGTCCCAACGGAACAGAAGGGGACTTCCGGCCAATCACACCGCGTGATTGAGGCATCCGGCCCAATCTCCGCATGGTCGGTGACACGCCGGGATTGGCCGGACCATAGCCGACTTCTCAGTACTAATGTCCTCGATGAGCGCATTGGCGATTTAGCGCAAATCGAAATTCGGAGGGCATTGATCATGCCGTTCGGCCGGTTGTACGTTGCACGCGGCTGACCCGGGGTGCAAATCGGTTCCAATACAAAACGCCCCTGTTCCGGGCTGAGCGGTTGAGTGAACTATGCCGGACGCGACCGCGATCCTGGACGCATTCGTGCTCTGCACCTGGTTCAGCCCACCCGGAGGCTACTTATGCCCAGTGCTTACCGCGGTCGGGAAGCTGGACTGTGCGCCGAAATAACACTCAATTGATTCCAACTTTCCGCTCGTGATTCGAAGGTACTCCACATTCCGGAACGATTTACCGTTCTTTGTGTGGCAAAGATACTTCACAAAAGCGTCGTCCGAACCAGTACTGATTCGCTCCAGGTCAAAATGTCCAATGAAATCAACCTGTGTGTCCCAGCATTGCGACTTGAAGGTGCTCTTGCTGATGTGGTCGTCGCCGGCCGCGCTGGTAAAGGTGAAGTTGTCCGCGAGGAGGGCATTGAACATGCCCAAGTCCTTGTTTTCCCACGCAGCGTACCATTTACGGACGATCTCCTCGTTCACTAAGTTTTGTCCTCTCAATGCGCCGGCTCTTTCCTGCCCCGGCAGAGCCACTGCACCCACCAGCCCGCACGCTCCCGTTGCGAACAGCTTCCTGCGCGACACCGTGATCCTCGTCATTATTCGTTCCCCTTTCATGATGTGATATTTCGGGCCCTCGCGATGCTGACACTCTCAACTACGAACAGGTTGGCAGGTAAGAGCGTGCAACAGCACATTGGATTCCAAATAGTCAGCCCCGTTTGCCATTGCCCGGCGCTCGAAGCGAACTCAACCAGCTCACAATATTTTTGATCCCCATATTCCACACCTTTGCGTCCTGAGCGTTCTTTGCCAGCACTTCGTAGCCGTCGACCATCGCGATCAAAAAGCTCGCAGTCTCTACCGGAGCCAGGTCGAGGCGGACTGTTCCCGTATACTGCCCCTCTCGCAAACGGGTGACAATGCCTTCCTGCCAAGTCTGGAAGATTCTCTCCAATCGCTTTCGGAATTGTCCGTTGAGCAGAGACATCTCCTGCGTCAAATGGACCAGGGGACAACCGCGCTTTACATCCCTTGGCCGAGCGGGTATTGCCTGTACGATGCCGATCAAAGCATCAATAGGGTTTTTGTCTTTGCTCTCCTGTAGAGGACGTAACCACCGGTCCTTGGTGATTTCTGCGACGATCTCCTCGATAATGGCATAGCCCAGAGCTTCCTTGCTCTCGAAGTGGTAGTAGAGCGCTCCTTTCGTGACGTTGGTGGCGGCGAGAATAGTATCGATCGCGGCGCTCTGGAACCCATATCGGTAAACCTCGCGAAATGCTGCCTGCAACAAGCGCTGTCGCGTGCCCTCAGGATCGCGCAGCCTTGCCGCCCTGCGTTGCGGCTTCTTCGGCTCCGACAACATACCAACCAGTATGTATGCAACTTGGACAGGGAGTCAATGGGATGATATGTCGTCCGATTTATGTTCTGACCACGAGTGGTCGGATTAGTAGTGAAATTGGCGAGGTCAGCAGGCAGGGAGCAGATCGGTTTCCATGCGAATCTTAGCTTCGACAAGCTCGAAATCCATCCCCATCAGCGAGCTTCGTCGGACATGGCGATTTCCGCTCCGGTTCTGGATTGACCATATCAGGCCAATGCACTCAGCGAAAACTGGTTGGGCGCCCCTCCAGGATTAGTCCTGAAAAACGCGCCTGCATCGGCTAACGGCCGCTTCGGGTGTCTGTCGATGTCGGCTATCCAGACATTGGCACGACACGGCCTTCGAGGAGATCACGATGCCGCCGGCATCGCCCGGTTGGACCCTTCCCCAAGGACTTCGGGCCAACTACGCCGCCCCATTGGAGCATTCCAGCCCAATGTACGAGTAGCGCGTAATGCGTCCACTGAGGTCGCCGTTAAGAAATCAGTGTTGTGAATCCGGAGCCAGCAGGAGGATCTTCCCAATGCCGCCTTTCTCCCCTAGCACATGTGCTTCTGCCGCATCACGCAACGGCATCCGGCGACCAATAGGCAGAACGAATTTGCCATCGCGCACGTCATCGGCAAACTCACGCACCTTGGATGGATCGGGCTGAGCAAGCACACGCTTAATCTTCACTGTCGGATTTTGCGCCGCCGCGCTTTCCGGCAAGACAGCGGTGTAGCCAAAGGAGCCGCTCTGCTTTACCTTCGCGATCAGCTTCGCTGCAACCTCACCGCCCACAGTGTCCGCAATTGCATCCACCAGACGGAATTTCTCGATCGCTTCATCGTCATCAATCGCGAGCACACCAGAGACACCGAGGGAGCTGGCGGTATCCAGCTCTTTCCCGCGAACGCCTGCAATCACCTGCGCACCTATCTTCTTCGCCGTATGCACTGCCGCGCGCCCAACGCTGCCCAACGCTCCCGTTATCAGAACAACCTGTCCCTTTTTCACGTTTGTCGCAAGGCGTACAAGCTGGTCTCCCGCGAGGGCAATCAGGGGGATCGCGGCCGCGTTCGCCAGGTCTACGCCTTCCGGCAGATGGGTCACGTCCGAATCGCCCACTGCCACCAACTCGGCATAGGTCGCGTTGGAGAGCGCAAGAACGCGGTCGCCGGCCTTGAAGTGCTTCACATTTGCGCCCACCGCCCGTACGACGCCACTCACGTCGCGGCCCAGAATTGCAGGAAACGACAACGGAAAATCCTTCTGCCGCATCCCTGAACGCAGTTTCCAGTCAATCGGATTGACGCTCGCCGCGGCTGCGTCGATCAGTACCGTGCCTCCGCTAATCTGCGGCTCGGGGACGTTGTCTTCAAATCTCAGCTTCTCGGGACCGCCATACTCATGCAGCACCACTGCCTTCATCGCGTATCTCCCACCCGCACATCTTCAGGCATATATCTGACGAGATCATACCCCGCCCCAAGCCCTCATTTCAACGAAGTCTGGCCCAACTCCCGTGTAGTCGTCGACTGGGAATAAGCCGAGCCCGGCGGTCGGATGCTGCCGGTGGCGGAATTGTTTGGCATGCTGCTGGCTTGCCACCCGAATAGCTGGCGATATTCACGGATATCGAGGCACGTACGAGTAGCGTAAACCGCCCAGAGCGGTAGCGAACCAGCGTGGCGCGCTTGAGGCTCCGCGAGTCTTGCATTAGCGTGGGCGGAGGGCCGCGCCTAGCCGAAATTTGATTGTGCCTGGGGCAAGATGACGGGTTTCGATGTGCATCGGCGATCCGGGCCGAGCTTCCCCGTAGATAATTGGGAATTGGTTCCTCATGACCATAGCGACGCCAACGACATCCCAAAGGAAGGCGACTCTCAGATCGTCGGGTGCCGCTCTCCGGTAGCGAGTGAATATAAGCGCGGATTAAACGAGGGGTGCCGAGTAACCGTCAACTTCGCGGAACGGGGTACTTGATCTCCTTGGGCCACGTCCCGGCTTCGAAAACCGATCTTTCCGCGAGTGCCGCCAGCGATTCGAGTCGCGCCGCGGCGATCTTGAACGATTCGATGATGATGCTGCAGCTTGTCGCGACTGTTCCAATGGCGGTGATCAGGAGTGCACGTTCGCTGCTCGCTCTACCGTCGCAAAAGGCCTTGATCCCGCCTTCGGCGCCAACTTCAGTGTAAGTCGCCATCATTCCATGGTAGTTTGGATGGGCGTACTCAGAGAGTCTTTCAAAGAAGCCAAAGAGCGGCACGTCGAATTTCTTGCTCAGCCGCTGGATGATGGTCATCACGTTCCGAGCTTCGATCGTTTCATCGATCATCACCTCTTTCGCCTTGCCTCCAAGGAGCGACTTCGAAAGCGTTTCGAGCAGCCGTTTCACTTCCGCGCGATCGCCGCTTGCCACCACCTCTTCGATTGCGTTCATCACATCCCATAGCAGGCAAGCCGTTTCGAGTGTCCCGCGCGAGAGCAATGCCGTTGAGACCAAGTTTCGCAGGTTGATCTCACGGATCGCCGCCTCGGTGAGTTCAATGGTTCTGCGAAGACCGACCTGCAAAAGGATTATCACTTGGGCCGGCGCTTTTGACACGGGAGATAGAGCGATTCCGTCGCACTCCGGCCGCTTCAGTTCGCGCATCGCATTGAGTGCAGTCTCGATGTCTTTAGGTCCGTTGTGCTCTGGAAACTCCCGCTTAATGCTTTCGTCGAAGAGCGCCATCTCATGATCATACGTGGTTGTTGCCAAGCTCTGCCATCGCCCGACTGTTCAAGGCTGTAAATGTGATCTTGTGGGCGGCGATGACTAGGCCTCGCTGGTGGTGCATGATGCGGATTTGCATGGTGTGGGCAGCGTCAGAGCAGTCCCTCCTATCTACTGGCGTTGGTCGCTATGATGTACATCGACCACGATGCCACGACGATTGGCCGTATAACGCACTGTCTTTCGGAGTGCCTGCCAACTGCCGGGCGGATCGTCAGAGACTCGGACATTGGCCGGAAACGGCCTTCGAGGAGATCACCGACTCCGTGGGCGGCGGATCGGTCCCAACGGAACAGAAGGCGACTTCGCGGGCACGTACCCCGCTGGTGCCGTACAGAATCGTTGGCGCGTGATTTTAAACACTACGCCGTCAGGGAGGATCGATCCTGCAATGGGTCACTTCTCATAGTTAGGCGTGTCTCGTCAACTTGATCGCCTCTCGTCCAACTTCCGGTTGGTGTGTGATACGGCCGGAACCTCCCGGAACCGTCTGACAAAGAAGTAGAATGTTCCCATGACAACGCTCGCGCGGGATCTGGTGTATGCCGTCCGGATGCTTTCGAAGTCGCCGGCGTTTGCCACGATCGCGGTGCTGACGCTCGCTCTGGGAATTGGTGCCACTACGGTGTTGTTTTCGGTGGTCAATGGTGTGCTGCTGAATCCATTGGCATATCCGTGGTCGGAGGAGTTGATGGCCGTTTCAGAAACCAGACCCGGGGACCAGCACAGTCCGATCGAGTATCCAAATTTTCTCGACTGGCAGCGCGAGACGCGTACCTTCGCGTCATTAGCGATTTATCGTAACCAGGATTACAACGTGAGCGGCCGGGCCGAGGCACAGCGGCTCAGTGGATACATGATTTCAGCCGGTTTCTTTTCAACCCTCGATGTGCAACCGATTCTCGGGCGCACGTTTCGCCCTGGCGATGACGTACCTGGCGCGGCGCCGGCGGTGATTCTTGGTGCAGGATATTGGCAGCGCGCGTTCGGCGGGTCGGCGGACGCGATCGGAAAGTCGCTGAGGCTGAATAGCATTTCCTACCAGATCGTCGGAGTGATTCCAGCAAACTTCACCTTCTATGGCCATGATCGCGATGTGTACACGCCCATCGGACAGTGGACCGATCCGTCGTTTCGCGATCGACGCATTTCAGTGAGCGCACGCGCTTTCGGCCGAGTGCAGCCCGGCATAACGCGCCAGCAAGCGCAGTCGGACATGGATTCGGTCGCTCGGCATCTGGCTGCTGAGTTTCCCGGGGCCGACAAAGGGGTAGGGATCGCGATCACGCCGATGAAAGAAGATATCGTTGGGAACGTGAAGCCCCTGCTGATCGTGTTGCTGGCCGCAGTCGGATTTCTGCTGTTGATCGCGTGCACGAACGTCGCGAATCTGCTGCTGGCGAGGGCGATGGGACGGTCGCGCGAGTTTGCCGTGCGAGCGGCGCTCGGCGCGGGACGGTCGCGCATCGTGCGGCAACTGTTGACCGAAAGCGTTCTATTAGCGGGCATGGGAGGGGCGCTCGGTCTCGCATTCGCGATTGGCGTGCTGAAAGTCGCGCTCCGTACACTTCCAGGGACCCTGCCGCGCGCCGAAGAGATCGCTCTTGACGGACGCTTACTCGGGTTCAGCATGGCGCTGACGCTCGCCTGCACGATCATTTTCGGACTCGCGCCGGCGCTCAAGAGCTCGCGCGCCGATCTACAAGAGATTCTAAAAGAAAGCGGCCGCGGGGGGAGCGGCGCGCGGCATCGGATGCAACGAGTTTTCGTCGCAGCGGAAGTCGCGCTCGCGCTGGTTCTTCTGGTCGGAGCGGGACTCATGCTGCGCAGTCTTTCTGTTCTGTGGCGTGAGGACCAGGGTTTCAATCCGAATCACGCCATCACGTTCAGCCTGTCCGTGCCGTCATCGGCGACGACCACGCCAGCCGAAACTCGCGCGCGGCTGCGGCAATTCGACGACATGGTGCAATCGATTTCGGGTGTGGAGGCAGTCTCGGTGACGCTCGGATCGAGGCCGATGATTCATGATTCGTCCGTGCCACTGTGGATTGAAGGGCGGCCGAAACCGGCGAGCGACAGCGAGATGCCGGGATCTCTTTTTTATTTGGTTGAAGAAGGTTTTCAAAGAGCCATGGGCATCACTCTGCTACGCGGGCGCTTTGTTTCGGCGCGGGATGACGAACGGGCGCCGATCGTGATCGATATCGACGATGTATTCGCGCGCAGCTATTTTCCGAATGAGGATCCCATCGGCCACTACGTGAACCTGACGCAGTTGAACGTGCGGGCGCAGATTATCGGCGTCGTGCGGCACGTGAATCAGTGGGGTCCGGGAGTGGATGCGAAGGCGCTACTTCAAGCGCAGTTTTTTTATCCATTCATGCAGATGCCGGATCATCTTATACGCCTGGCGGCGGGCGGCGCGGCTGTAGTGATCCGCAGCCAGCGCGATCCCGCGGCGATCCTTAAGCTGGTGCGCAAAGGCACCACCCGCATCGATTCGCGCCAGGTGATATACGCGGTACAAACGATGAATGACGTGGTGGCCGGGTCGCTTCGGCCACGCGAGATTTCCATGGTGTTGCTGAGCGTGTTCGCGAACCTGGCGCTGGCCCTTTCCTGCGTCGGTATTTACGGTTTGATTTCTTACGTGGTGGGACAGCGGACGCGGGAGATCGGACTGCGAATGGCGCTGGGCGCGCAGCGCGGCGACGTGATGCGCATGGTGATCGGCGAAGGTGCAAAGATGGCCCTCGTCGGTTTGAGTGTTGGAATGGCGGGCGCATTCGGGTTGACCACGCTGATGGAGAACGAGTTGTTCGGAGTTTCGGCGCATGATCCGCTGACCTTCGGCGCGGTTACGCTACTGCTGATGTTCGTCGCGTTGGTAGCGTGTTACATTCCCGCGCGCCGGGCGGTGCGCGTAGACCCGGCAGTTGCGCTACGTTGCGAGTAGTCGCAGGATTCCAAGTCATTCCTGCGCTTGGATCTCCGAGCGAATCGTCGCCAAGCGGGAAGTTGGGGGCTGTCGGCTAATCCTGCCGGCCCAGCTTCCTGTTGGCGCGTCGTCCGTCCAGAATCGGCTGCCCCCTTTTGAGCAACTCAGGCGGCAACGCCTAGCCACACCCGCGATTCTCTTCCGCCACGTATTCAAGGGTTCGATCTCGTTGGCCGGCGGCGGACGCCCCGTCCGGCGCCTTCCGGAACCCATCCTATCTCTGAGTGATCAGTTTCGATGCCGAGCAAAGTCTCCGGCGTCATGATGGCGCCTTTACGATGTGAAATAATCACATCACTTCGACCACGGCGGTACGACCCCATTTACCCGTGCGTACGCGATCATCTGCCCCAAGTGCTCATTGGCATGAGCCAGCGCCCGCAGCAGCACCGTTTCGCACGTCGCGTCGTGCCCCAGGAACTTTACCGCCTTCTGCTTATCGATCTTAGGATAATTTTCCTGCGCCGCTTCGAACGACGCCTTGAGCCATCGCACCACGTCCGCCTTCGCGGTGACACTCTTTTCCGTATTCTTCGGCAGATCCTCGCCGGCCTTCACACCCATGGATTGCAGAAAAAAGTAATTCCCCGACGCCGTATGCATCAGCACCTCGCTCACGCTGCGCACGCCCGGGCCCGGACGCCACCCGTACTTCTGCGCCGGAATCGCCTCCGCCAGCGTGATGATCTGCCGCCCGGCCATCTTGAACTCTGGCGCCCATCCGGCGCCCGCACCCGTCATCGAATCCTGAGCGGCCGCCAGCCCGGCAATCGCGCCCATTGTCAGTAATAAGTTGGTGATCCGCATCTGAACGTGATCCTATCACTTGTTTGTGCCACGCTGCGCTGCCAGATCCTTGTGAACACCTTCGCGAACGCCAGCGTGGAACCAAGCCAAAAACGCCGGCAAGGCGGACCACCCCTCGGTGCGGGGGGCGATGAACTGCATTTATTTCCAGTTGACCCCCCGGAAGCAATCCAGATGAGCGAGAAGTCGCCGATTCGTTTATTGACCCGAACGGCGTTCGAGGAGATCACGATTTCGTCAGCAAGGTCCGGTTGCGCGCTTCCCCAACGCGACTTCGGGCCAACTGCGACCTGACTCAAATCGGCGAGATGGGCGTTATTCGTCCAAGTGCGTTGAACGATGACTTCTTTACCGGACGATAACGCACTTATCGTCTCTAGCCTAGTAAAACAGGATGCAGGTAAGCCGCCGGGAGGGTGATGAATGTGCGTTGAACTCCTCAATCGTGGCGCAGCGAGGTCACCGGGTCAACCCTCGCAGCGCGCAAGCCGGGACCGCAGCATGCCGCGAACACGGCGATCAACAGCGCCGCCGTGAACCCCCCGTAAGTGGCGGGGTCCAACGTGCTCACGCCGAAAAGCAGCAGCGGTAGAAAGCCCCTCAGCACATACGCTCCAGCCAGACCAATCGCGCCGCCAACGACACCCAGCATCAGCCCCTCGCGAACGATCAATTGAAGGACTTGGCCCGGCCGCGCTCCCAGCGCCAGACGGATGCCCATTTCCTGCGTGCGGAGGGTCACCAAATAAGACATGACGCCATACACGCCAATCGCAGCCAGAAGAATCGCAGCCACTGCAAAGCATCCGATCCAGACCACATTGAAGCGCCGCGATGCCAGCGAGTTGGCGAGCCGCTGGTCCATCGTCTTTATGTCATAGACCGGTTGGTCCGGATCGATGGACGCGACCAACGTCGCGATCGTCGAAGGCAAAAATTCAGAGTCCGACGACGTGCGGATCAGAATTCCCATGCGGCCCAGGAAGTCGATGTGGCTCTGAAAGTAGCATTGATAGAACCAGGGCTCAACATCACGATCCAGTCCGTTTTGACGAACATCGCCCACAACTCCAACGATTTCGTGCCAAACAGGTTTGTCTGTCTCGCCTATACTGATGCGGTGGCCAAGCGGAGTCTCGCCGGGAAAAAACCTGCGGCGGAAAGTCTCGTTCACCACAATCGTGTCGGGGGAGCCAAGGCGATCTCTGGAGTCGAGCAGGCGCCCCTCCAGCAGCGGGATGGATAGTGTTTTGAAAAAATCGGGACTCAGCGCCATCTGGCTGGTTTGAGGCTCTTGACCGCGCGGAGCGGCCGGACGGCTTTCAATCCGAAACACTGCCGAGTTCGGCCCCCCGTCGCCATTCAATGGGATGCTGGTTGTCACAGCAGCCGACGTTACGGAGTGAGCCGCCCGGAGTTTTTCCAAAACGTTCTCGTAGAATTCGATCTTCCGTTGGCGCAATGAGTACCTTGGGCTCGCCAGGTTGACCCTTGCAGTTAGGACTCGGTCAGGACGGAACCCAGGGTCGGTGTCGCGCAGCTTCAGAAAGCTTTTCGCCAGCAAACCCGAGCCGATCAAGAGCGTTAAAGACGCGCCAAGCTGCGCTACCACCAACCCTTGCCGTACCCTCCGCAAGCTCAGGCTACCAGCGCTCCGGCTCTCCGCCTGCAAGCTCTCCCGTACGGAGAATCCAAGCACGCTGAGCGCTGGGGCCAAACTGAAAATCAGACCCACCAGAAGGCTAAGCGCAAGCGTGAACCCAATAGTAGCGGTATCGACCGAAATTTCCGGAAATCCCGCTAGAGCGAGCGGACGTGAGGAATTCAGGATGCTCACCACAGCGGCGGCAAGTGCCATTCCGAGAGCGCCGCCCAGTAGGGAGACGAACAGGCTGTCGGTGACCACCTGGCTGACAATCCTTCTGCCGGGAGCGCCCAGAGCTGCCCGAATGGCGATTTCCCGGCGGCGTCCCGAGGAGCGGGCGAGCATCAGGTTGGCCACATTGAAACACACGATCGCGAGCATTAGGGCGACTGCGCCGGCCAAAACGAGGATTGCCGGCCGGATCTGGCCGACGATGCGGTCCTGTAGTGGCGTCGCGAAGATCTTCGCGTCCGCCGTCACCCCGTGGGCGTGGTACTCATTTTCAACAAGGGGAGTGAGCCGGCTCATCTCACTGGCGACCTGCGCCGCCGAAACACCGCCTTTCGCACGAGCCACGATGCTGACGATCACAAGTCTCTGGCGCTGCCGTTGCTCGGCTTCATTCAGCCGGAATGGCATCCACAGTTCAGTCCCTTTGGGGAAATCGAATCGCCTCGGCATGATCCCAACCACCAGCGCCACCTGTCGATCCAGCCGAATGGTCTTTCCGACAATGGCGGGATCGCCGCCGAACCGGCGCTGCCACAGGGCATAGCTGAGCACAACGGCCGGATTTGCGCCGGGCACATCTTCATCGAAGCGAAAAACGCGGCCGCGAAATGGCGCCACTCCGAGTAGGGAGAAGAAAGAGGCTGTTACGTAAGAAGCGG
The DNA here is from genome assembly GCA_035569025.1 of Terriglobales bacterium. Taxonomy (GTDB): domain Bacteria; phylum Acidobacteriota; class Terriglobia; order Terriglobales; family Acidobacteriaceae; genus Acidiflorens. The sequence goes on along the minus strand of DATMNN010000066.1, from coordinate 1,655 downwards.
TCAATTGTTCCGGCTGGTCCATTCCAGTCCAATTCACGCTCGATGTATTGAATGCAGCCATCTGACTGAACGCTTGCGTTTGTTCCCGCATCGTGAAGTAATCCCCCGCAAGGGCCATCTCCTGCGTAAAGTGGAACAACAGCTCGCCGACCCAGTACAGTTGACGCGATTGTTGGAACGGCAGAGGCCTCAGCATGACTGCATTCACTATGCTGAACATGGTCGCCGTGCTGGTGATTCCCAGCGCGACCGTGAGCGCGGCTAAGGCCGTCCACGAAGGGGTCTTGGCCAGAAGGCGGATAGCGTAACGGATGTCTTGCCGTAGGTGGTCCCATGCGGGCATAGGAAGAATTATACTGCCGGGCATGGATCGGCCGACGCAATCGAAGCGGGGCGTTCCACCAGGCCAACCACTACGTCGTCGGCATAGGACACACGCGTTCGCGCCCTACTTCCGACTGGCATTAGGTCCACATTGCCGCGTAGTCATCTCGGACTTCTGCCGGTCATTGAACCCCAAACGGCGTTCGGGGAGATCACGATTCCGGGCCGGCATCGCGGGGCTGCATGCTTCTCCCAAGGCGACTTGACCAATCGTGACGCCCCGTTTTCGTTCCGGCCCTAGTTTGGAGCGCGATAGCCGCGGGAGCCCCTCTCTCCGAGTAGCGTAACCCGCCCGGCGCAGTCGGCCGGATGCGCCAATCAACCAGCCGCACCAGCGGCAATTTCTCCAGGGGACGCCATGGCTCCATCCTAACCCACGTTTGATTGCGGTCACTCATCTCGGACAAATTGCGCGCCACTTGCGCGCCCAGCACGCAAACCTCGGACTCGGACAGGTTTGCGCCATTTGCTACTTCCGGCTTCGTACGGCAGTGGCTTGCTCGCTGGCTCCCTTTTTCCGGGATACCGTCCGCCAAATCGCCCACGCGATTTTGTTGCCGCCGATTGCTGACGGTTCTATCGGATTTGCATAGTCCTCCGGCAGCGCGCATACGAGCCGTAAATCGATAGCGAGTAACCCCTTCTCCATCGCAATGCGAAGAATGGCGTCGTTAAACGCGGCGACTGCAACTCGTGCCATAACCTGAAACTCCTGATCGGCGAAGTTCCCGTTGTAGATGGTACAGACCACCAACGGCAACTCTCTACTCATGCATGCTTCGACAAGCCGCCGATACATGGACTCGAATACGCCCATCACTCGTGCCAGCAGGACAAATACCTCTGAGCTTACGGAAACAGGCGTCCGAAGCATGTCTCCAGCAATACCAAGTAAATCATTTCCGCCGACACTAAGGACCACACTTGCGGGAGGTACTCCCAGGCGGTTGGAAGGCAAGCCTTCGGGCTGTGGACGGAGCTGTTACCAACGACGTGGTCGGACAACTCGCCGATTTGCCGGCTGACGCTACGCATCTGAGCCAAAACGTCCGGCTCCGGTTGTACGTACTTCAAATTGTCAAAAACCGAATCGCCAAGTAAAATGATGTGCGCCATCGCGCCTGCCTCCCTTCTATAAGGTGTTTGAAGGTGTTTCTTGGGGGGGATTTCAGGACGAGAGAATGAGGGGAGCTCCTCTCGGTCGCCAGACAAGATGCTTCAATTCAGCATTCGTTGACTTCTTGAATTGTAGCAAGATCTCCCACCAGGAG
>DATMNN010000065.1:0-24871 GCA_035569025.1 Terriglobales bacterium | reverse complement strand
CCGCGTTCATAGCTGATGGCTTCGTATCCGCCGGGGAAGTGCGACGAAATCAGGCGCTGGCCAAGGGTGACCGGTCCCGCGTCCCGCAGCCACCCTCCGTCTTTGTTCTTCGAGAGCAGATCGCTGCGGTACTTCTCCAGCACTTCCCGGAACTGGGCAGGATTCTGCTGCTCCAGAACAAGCAGTGCGGAATAGTTGGCCAAGCCTTCCATCAGCCACTGGTCGCGATAGCTGCTCCAGAGCACGAGGTCTCCCCACCACTGATGAGCGGTTTCATGGACGAGCACCTGATTGCTCAAGAGAGCCCTGGTGGAATCCAATCGCAGTTCGGTCTGTTCCTGCGGACTGAGAAAGGCGTAGCTCGAAAGAAAGACGAGACCGGGCCACCCCTGACTCAAATCGCCCGGCATCTGGGTTAGGGACAGTGAGCCGAACGGATACGGTCCGAACCACTGCGAGAAACTGGCAATCGCATGCGCCGCCTTGTCCGCGACAGCCTGCGCGTTCCGAGCCGGCGACGGCGCCGGGGGAGCCGCCATCACAACCGCGCCCGCGGTTCGACGCGAGAAACTCGGTAACTGCTGCACCATTTCTGCCGGAGCCTTGGGAAAGGACCGTTCGACTCCGGGGGTGCCATACACTTCCACCAGAACGTTGCCGGCTTTAGCCTCCGCGCGGATGTACTTCCCCAGATTGAATCCCGCGACCGCGATCGGTCCTTCGGAAGTCCAGTGCGAGGCTTGCATTCCGACTGCTCCCGCCGTCGCAGGCGATTGCTTGCCGGTTGCGACCAGGGTCCAGTCCGGAGGGTACTCGAATTCCATATCGAACAACGCCGGACTCAATCCAAAGTTCGGATACCAGGTGCCGCGTTCTCCGACGTACAGCAATCCGTTTCCTGCTTCGGACAGTACGTCGCCAGCGTAACTGAAAGTGAGCTTCAATTTTTGCCCGGACTTAAGCGGCTCAGGGAACACCACAGCGACGAGATCGTTACCCTTTCGTCGCAGTTGGCTACCCTCCAGGGCCTGGTTCTGGATGAAGTCCACCGGTTGGCCATCCATGAGCAGGGATTCAATTTTGAGATACCGGGACAACTCGAACAGGACCGTTCGTTTTCCGCCCCTTCGTACCAGCACATCCAGATCCGCGGACGCCCGCAACGTGGATGGCGGCTGGACCGTGGCTCGAATCCAGAAACTGTCGATCGCGACATCGGCGGGCGCCGGTCCAGCCGCCTTGTTCGGGGGATCAAGAGCCGAAGGCCGGAAAGAGGTCCAGACATCCCAGAAGGGGACGCCTTCTCTTATTCGGATCTGGCCTGCCCACAACGGCTCGGCGGCTGAGGCATCCCAGAACAATTCAAAGGTGCCCAGCGTCTTGCCTTCGAGGTGGGCATGAAACAGGCCCGAAAATTCCTGCGGGGGCTCTGCGGCACCGTGTACTGGAAGCAAATGACTGAAGTCGAGCAGCAGGCGAAGAGAGTCCGTGTCCGCGAGCAAGCGGCTCATTTCGTTCCACTGCTGCGCAAAGGCGCCGTCATCATGAAGCGGAGAAAGGTCAGGCTCCCATTTGATCGCTGTGTCGTCGTTGAACCGGAAATATGCGGATGAGAATTGTTCCTCCAGGATCGCCATCCCTGTGAAGAGGGCCAGGGATCCGCGCTCCACTTTGTTCGGGGGACGCAGCAGAACCTCGCCATCACCCTCGAAAAATGCGCCCGTGATACGGCCGCAGATGTCTTCGGTAAACGCCAGTGTCCCGTCATCGAGAGTGAGATGGAGATTCGGACGGTCGACGGAGACGCCGCGCACGCGATAGACCCGCTGCTGATTCAATCCAACAGATCGCAAACGTGCGTAGAGGGCCGCAGTGGTTGCTGGACAGGTCGAGCTGTCAGGAACCGCTTGTGCGCACGCCACGCTGCTGGCTAGACCGCATGCCAGTGTGAACATTAGTCGTCGCCAGTCCGGTACCTTGGTCACCTACGAAAGGCCTCCCCACCGTTTTAAGATCGACTGGTGCGCAGCTGGTCCATATCTATCGCAATTCTAGTGCTCTTGACGGCCTTAACGGCCTCGGCGGATGTGATCCGCCTCAAGAACGGACGCACCATCTGGGCCGATCAGGTCCGTCAAAACAAAGATCGCGTTGAGTATGACGTGGGAGAAGACTCCTACGCCATCCCCAAATCGTCGGTCGACCGGATTGACGCAGGCGGCATGGCGCCTCCGCGGGCAGGTTCCGGTGCGTCGCACGACCTCCCGGACTTTACTCCTGCCACGCCCTCATTCACACATGAAGGAGACGTCAGCGGAAGAGTCATTCACGATGGCAAGGTGGACACAGACGGTCTCTCCGCCATCGAAGCAGAAGGCAAGCCTGAACTGACCGCCACCGCTTATTTTCTTGCGGGCAAACATGAAACCGACAGCGGCAACTTTCCCCAGGCCAAGCACTATTTTGAAACCGCGCTCCGTTTTCAGCCCGAAAATTCCACGCTGCTGACGTACTACGCCGCCTGTCTTTTTCGCACCGGCCATGCCCCCGAGGCGGTTTCCTACGCGGAGCGTGCGGTGCGTGCCGCTCCCGACTCCCCGGACGCGCTTGCCATGCTGGGGTTTGTCCAGTTTGCCAGCGATCACACCGCCGAGGCGATGCAGGCGTGGAAGAAGTCGTTGAAATTGCGGCCCGACCCGACGATCAGCCAGTATCTGGCCAAGGCCGAAAGGGAATCGACCGTCGAATCGAATTTCTCGCAACACGAAAGCAGCCACTTCAACCTGCACTTCGAAGGCAAACAGTCGTCGGAGGGTTTTCGCCGCGATCTGCTGGCGACACTCGAATCCGATTATGACGACCTGGTCCGGGATCTCGGCTATTCTCCGCACAACACGATCGTGGTGACGCTCTATACCGAGCAGGCTTTTTTTGACGTCACACGCGCACCTTCCTGGAGCGGCGCCGTGAACGACGGCAAGCTGCGTATCCCGATCAGCGGCGTGAGCAGCATGACCTCCGATCTGGCGCGCGTGCTTAAGCACGAACTGACGCACAGTTTCATCAACCAGATGTCCGGCGGACGCTGTCCGGCCTGGCTACACGAAGGGATTGCGCAGAGCGAAGAAGGGAAGTCGTCGGCGGGCTTCGGACGAGTCCTGTCGCAGCTCTTCCGCGACAATAACGAGATTCCTTTCAACGTGCTGGAAGGAAGCTTCATGCAGTTTTCCAGCGCGCAGGCCACCCTGGCCTATGCCGAGTCACTGGCTGCCGTGGAGTACATCCGTGACACCTATGGGATGAGTGACGTACCCCGAATCCTCGAGCGGTTGGCCCAGGGCAGTTCCACGGAGGCCGCGTTGCGAGCCTCGGTCCACACCGACTACAAACAGTTGCGCGACGATATGGCTCGCTGGCTGAAAGATAAGTACGGGGAATAGCACCTTAACGGTAACTGACGGGCCGGAGGTCGCTTCATCCGCAACATTGTGTGACCTAGCGAGGGAAGCTGGGGGAGTGCAGGACGCGTTCGGCTTGAAGAAGATGACGGCGTTCATGGCCGACAATGATCTCGAGTCCCGTACCGACGGTGAATCGAATTCCCGGAATAAGCGGATTCCAAAAGCGAATTCGGTTGACATTTTTAGCCTGCACGCGAGTCATGAGTTCCCGGCAGGATTCGTTTCCGGCGAGGAACCGTGCGAGAACGGATGCGCCAACGTGCGCGGTCGGCCTGATCTTCGCTGGCGCCGGAGCCCGCTTGGCGATCGGCGACGACTCGATAAAGCTCCGAATGAACCAGAGCCCGAACCAACCGGGAGTAATCTGCTCGACCGGAGAATCCGGTTGCTCCTTTACTGCCCCGGAGATGGCCGGCAGATAGGCTTCGTTCGTGATGCAGAGATGCTCGAGACACTGGCCCACACTCCAAGAGCCGGGCGCCGGTTGCCAATTGAGCTGTTCCTCGGTGAGGTCAGCGACGAGCTTCTTGGCGGCCTGGTCGTTGGCGTCCAGGTCCGCAGCGAGGCGGACGGACCAAGCGGGCGCGCCCCTTTCCTGTTGTTCATCCATTGGTAAGGCCATAACGCGGATCATAGCTAAGATGCCACCGCACCGCCCGCGAAGGCTCGAACCGCCTTGGGCTGAGGACGCAGCAGCAAATAGAATGCGACGACATGCGTGATCATCAGCAAGGGCACGTAGAGGAGCGGGATCGCGTATGTGGCGCCCAACTGCCCCGCCAGTGCAGGAAGGCCGACCCGGACGGCGTGATAATAATCCAGGATGAGGTCGATCACCCCCACGAGATTGAAGGCCACCACGAACAGCCAAAAGAGCGGACGTATTCTTACCATGAGAAGCGCGAGGATGGCGAGCACCCCGGTTGCCAGGTCCCAGTAGGCAGCGAATGTGGCAAAGCCGACGACGGGCAGATTGGGGCCGACGACGCCTGGAAGGATAAAGACGAGCCCGAAGAAGCGGAAGCTGTGCAGCGTAGCAATGGCGCGTTGTGCTGCGACCAGTTCCATCGACTTGAGCCGGGGCATGATGTATACGCCGAAGCAAAGCAGCCACGCGACATAACCTAGAATGAGATGCAGATTGAAGATGATTTCCGGTGACATTTGGCCTCCTAATTAGATTGACGGCTTCCCGTCAGATGACATACATCATCTGCCGAGAGCAAGATCCATACCGCGAAAGACGGTTCACAACGCGGTCTATGGTTTCGGCGTTCGAGTTGAGCCATCTCCGTCGAACGGCCCACTGTGGCCGGGCTCACTTATTGGTCGGGCTATCTCTCAGTAGTATCCCGAGCGGCATGAGTGGCCCGACCGGAATGAACTGCTCGTCCATGAGGTTTTCCTTCGAGAGAGGCAGGCTTTCGATGAGGGCCCGAGCCTCGGCCACGTCCGTGCAGTTCAGTATGAAGATGACGCCTCGGCCGTCACCGCGCGTGAACCACTGCTGAATCTTGCCGTCGAGATACAGGGGAACGGTCGCACGAATTTCGGCTGGCATGATTTTCATGACTTGCTCGGGAATAACTCCCGGTTTTGGCGTAAGGATCGTCAGCACGCCGGTGATCTTGGGCCTTGGCGGTGTGGACTGGCCTTGCGCCATGGGTGCCAGGACCGTCGCGAACGCCAGCAACATGGTGGACATTTCAATATTCATTGTTCAGCTCCTTATGATTTCCTCGCGAAATCATGATGTGTTGGTACCGTGTGGTACCACATTCAAAATGGTACTATACGGTACCAGTCTCGTCAAGGAGGGAGTGATGGCTACGGCATCAATGTCAAAACGCCGACAGGAAGGCGCGGACGAAACCGCGGTGCGCGAGCGCATTCTTCAGGCAGCTTTTGCGGCGTTCATGAAGAGCGGCTACGCAGCGGCCAGCACGCTTGAGATCGCGACGAGCGCCCGCGTTTCGAAGCGAGAGCTTTACGCGCTAGTTGGCAACAAACAGAAAATGCTGATCGCCTGCATCAGCGAGCGCGCCAAGCGATTTGACGTGCCCGCTAACCTGCCCGTGCTGCGCAATCGCGAGACCCTGGAGCAGGTGCTGGCTTCTTTCGGGACCAAGCTCGTCCGCGAGATCAGCGATCCCACGGTCATCGCGGTATTCCGGCTGGCGATCGCCGAGGCGGCCCAGGCTCCCGAAGTGTCACGTGCGCTCAACTCGATAGGTCGCGAGGCAAGCCGCTCCGCCCTGCGTAAAATTATGGCCGAGGCCCGGGCGTCGGGACTGCTCACGGGCTTGCCTGCCGACCTCGCCGAGCAGTTCGCCGGACTGCTCTGGCGCGATTTGATGGTTAGCCTGCTGCTCGGCGTCGCCGAGCGACCGACCCCCAGCGAAATTGAAAGACGCGCCCGTGACGCCGCAACCGCCTTCCTCCAACTTCATCCTCCACCGAGGAAACATGGGCCTGACTAGACGTCCGAGCGCCCCCGCTCCATTCCAAGTAACATCCAAAATCTGCGACTGGAAAGTCAGGCGCGATTCGAAGCGGCGAAGAAACGCAACGACCCACGCCAGGTGGTGGCGAATAAGTGGGCGCGTGTAGCGATGTCGAACAAGGCGTTGGACAAGGTGCAAGAGAACCAGGTCCCACGTGTTTTTCGGAGAAACATTCGGAACTCTCTCGCGACGGACAACTGGAGCGCTATGGGGAATAGCCCCCACGACCTTCTGATTGCTCACCCGTCCAAACTGTGATATTTTCCCCCGACATGAAAGGCCTGCTTTCCAAACTTGGATTCGGCTCGGCGGTTGCGGAACCTACCCAACTGGTACATGAGACCAGTCCGGATTTGACTGGCGCCGAGCTGGCTGTCGCCTACTTTTCCGGGCGTGCGGGCGGTGATTTCTACGAGTTCTTGCGTGTCAGCCCGAATCGCACGCTCTTTGGGTTGCTGGATCTGGCGGGTAAGCGCGAGACGAGCCGTACGGTACTCGACGCCGCGCAGGCCAGTTTCAGGGCTTCAGGGGCAGAGCTATTCTCCGATCCCGAACTGAACGAAGCCGAAGCAATGGTCGAACTGGCGCGGCGGTTGAATCTCGAGATCATGCGGGCGGCAGGCGGCGTGCGCAGCTGCCCGGCTTTTGCCGGATGCTACAACGAAGAATTGGGTACGGTTTGCTACGTCAATGCTGGCCACACTCCGGGCCTGCTGTACGACCAGTGCAGCATTGAAGAACTGCCCGCAACAGGACTGCCGCTGGGACTTTTCTCTCTGGCGCCGACCGATGCCCGTATCGTCGGCTTAGGACCGGAAGGCGCGCTGGCGATCGTTTCGCGCGGAGTCGTCGAGGCCCAGTGCGCGGACGAGGAATTTGGACTGAACGGCGTCAAACTGGTGCTGGGGGGCAATCCTCCCTCCGCTACTCAGCTCTCGCGTGGCATCCTGGAGCAGGTGCAGAGCTTCCTGTGTACCGTGCCGAAGCACAACGACGTGACCGCGCTCAGCCTGAAGCGCGCTGCGTAAGCCCTTTAATTTGTGTCCTGCCGCGGCTCTTGGCCCATCTTGGCCTCAGCCTGCTTTCCGGCGTAAAATAACATCCAAATCGGTATCCGGATTTCCCAGGTTAAGTGAGCCCTATCATGAAGAAGTCGAGAATTCCGTTCCTGCTTGCCGTTGCCGGCACGCTCATCTTCCCATCCCTCGTACCCGCCGATACGGTGGTCGAGGAAATTATCGTTCGGGTTAATAACGAAATTATTACCCGCACCGAACTGGCCCACAGTCGCGAGCAGCTCAAGCAGGAAGTGCAGCAGAACAACCCTACCGGCGCCGACCGGGTTATCGCGGAAAAACAACGCGACATCCTGCGCGACCTGATTGACCAGCAACTGCTGCTGCAGAAGGGGAAGGACCTGGGCATCACCGGCGACACCGAACTCATCAAGCGCCTCGACGAGATGCGCAAGCAGATGAACCTCGGCACGATGGAAGAACTGGAAAAAGCAGCCGAAGCGCAAGGCATTTCCTACGAAGAGTTCAAGCAGCAAACCCGCAACCAGATCATTACGCAGCGAGTCATTGGTCAGGAAGTGGGCTCGCACATGGCTCTGAACAAGGACGAGGTCAAGAAATTTTACGAGGAGCACAAGGCGGAATTGGAACAGCCCGAGCAGATTCGCCTCAGCGAATTGCTGGTGGCTCCGAAAGCCGTGGCTGCTCCGGATCCGGCTGCGAGCGCAACGCCGCTCGCCCCTCCGCCCGCCGACGAAGAGGCCGCTCTGGCCGCCGCCCAGGCTAAGGCGCAAGACCTGCTCGATCAGATTCACAAAGGCGCAAACTTCGAGGAGCTTGCCAAGAAGAACTCCGATGGGCCGTCCGCTGCTCAAGGAGGCGATCTCAGCTACTTCAAGCGCGGAGTGCTCGCCAAGGAACTTGAAGATCGCGTGTTTGCCCTGAAGACGGGCGATGTGACCGACGTGGTCCGCACCAAGCAGGGTTTCGTGATCCTGAAAGTGACGGAACACCAGATGGCAGGCATCCCGACTCTGAAAGAAGTCGAGCCCCGCATTCAGGACGCGCTCTACATGCAGAGACTTCAGCCCGCCCTGCGTACCTACCTGACAAAACTGCGGGAAGAAGCGTTCATCGATATCAAGCCGGGATACATCGACACCGGCGCCAGCGCGAAGCAAACCAAGCCAGTGGAGACCACCGTCAAGGAAGCGAACTCCAAGAACCTGAAAAAGAAGAAGAAGCTGGGCGTATTTTAGGTTAGGCTGGGCGAAAGGGCGCGCGCAAGTTGCGGGTTATGAAACGCGGGGCGTTCTGCGACGAGACTTGCCGCGTCTCTGCAAGAGATTTCTCCAAACGTGATATCCGAGGCTCATGAAAGAGTTCTTCATCTCCGAGTGTTCCCAGCAGGAAAACAAAGTTATCACTTCGAGCTTTGTGGTCGTGTCGAAGCAGGTCAAACCAAAGAAGACCGGTGAGCCCTATCTGGCACTGATTCTCGGCGATCGCAGCGGCCAGATCGAAGCGAAGATGTGGGACAACGTCGAAGAGTTCATCGACGTCTTCGAGCAAGACGATTTTCTCAAGGTCAAAGGACTCATCAACAAGTACAAGAATCGCTTCCAGCTGACGATTCATAAACTGCGCCGCATGCAGGATGCGGAAGTGGATTTCTCCGACTACCTGCCGAAGACCACGAAGAACATTGACGAACTCTGGTCCACGCTCACCGGCTTTGTCGCGACATTTGAGAATCCGCACCTGAAGTCACTGGTCGAGTTGTTTCTGGCAGACCCGGAAATTGCGGAGCGCTATCGCATCGCGCCCGCTGCCAAGACTTTGCATCACGCCTATATTGGCGGACTTCTCGATCACGTGGTTTCGCTGTTTCGATCGTGCGATCTGGTGGCTCGAAATTATCCGCAGATCAACCGCGACCTGTTGCTGACGGGAGCATTTCTGCACGACATCGGGAAGATCCACGAGTTGACCTATAACCGTTCGTTTTCCTACAGCACGCGCGGTCAGTTGCTTGGCCACATGATTATCGAACTGGAGATGTTGCAGGCCAAACTGGCGCTGTTGCCTGGTTTTCCTGCCGACCTGAAAACGCTGCTCGAACATCTCATCATCAGCCATCACGGGCAGTACGATTTCGGATCGCCCAAGCTGCCGATGTTTCCCGAAGCGCTCATGCTTCACTATCTGGACGATCTGGATTCCAAGATGGAGGCGATGCGCGCGCAGTTTGAGCGCGAGGCCGATCTGGAGGGCCCCTGGACCAGCTACAACGCGTCGATGGGAAGACCGCTGCTGAACTCCGCGAAGCTTTTGCGGGGTAAGACCGCAGTGCGGCCCGACGCTCCCGCGGCGGAGCCTCCGCCCGTCATTTCCACGGAGGACGCCCCGAATGGCTCTCGCGAACTCTTTGCCGACAGCAAGGACGATCCTGCGGCGGCAGTCGCCACCGGCCGCGCCGGAAAATTCTAACGTTGTTTTTTTGCCCGGTTGGGTTTGCGCCTGTTGTCCGATTCCGATACATTCGTGGCTTCTGAACTTCTCACCTTGGAGGCGTCTTAATGCGTTCCCGAATTTTGCTATCCGTCTTCGCATGTTCGCTCTTGTTCGCGCTGGCCGCGTGTAACAGCAAACCAGCCGGTGATGCGGCTACAGATCAGAATGCAGCGACTTCCAATCCGGGAGGGGACAATGCCGGTGGCGGAACGGCCGGCGCGTCTCGCGCGGCGGCCAAGCCGTTTGCCGAAGCCATCGTGGTGCCCGCTGGCACAACCTTGACCGTGCGTCTGGGAGAGGCTTTGGGATCGAAAATCAGTACCTCGGGTCAGTCCTTTAGTGCCACCCTGGCGACTCCGGTTGCGGTCAGTGGCAACACCGTTATCCCCGCCGGTGCGGTAGCCCGGGGCGTTGTCACCGATGCCAAGCCATTGGGCCGATTCAAGGGCGGCGCGGTCCTGCAGATCAAGTTGAACTCCGTGACCGTAAACGGCACCGAACGCGCTGTTGATACGTCGGCAATCACGCGGGAGCAAAAGGGCAAGGGTAAGAGGACCGCAGTGCTCACCGGAGGCGGTGCCGGGCTGGGTGCGATCATCGGAGGCCTGGCGGGTGGAGGTAAGGGCGCTGCCATTGGAGCTTTGGCCGGCGCGGGCGCTGGTGGCGCTGGTTCCGCATTCACTGGCAACAAAGACGTTGTACTCCCGGCGGAGTCGGCTGTTAGTTTTAAACTTGTAGCTCCACTCGAGATCAAATAACACCGCTTTATTCCCGGAGAGACGCACGGGCCAGTGCGTCTCTGCTCACTTCTCGCTCACTTCATCGAAGCTTGGATTCGCGGCCCGGACACTTCCGATGGACTTCAGTCCCTTCACTACCATCACGTTTGACTGCTACGGCACCCTTATCAACTGGGAGGCGGGGCTCCTTCCTGGCCTTCGCCGCCTGCTGGCGGCCCACAGACATGAAATGCCCGAGGCTGCCATCCTCGAACTCTATGGCGAGTTTGAAGCCAAGGCCGAGAGCGGTCCTTACATTACCTATCGAGCAGTGCTCGAGTCGGTGGTGCGGCAATTCGGCGAGCGCTACGGTTTCCAGCCCAGCGGGACCGAACTTCGTGCGCTGCATGAATCCATCCCGGCATGGCCGACTTTCCCTGATACGGTGTCTGCCCTGCAGAATCTTCAGAAGCGTTACAGGCTGGCGATCATCTCGAATATCGACGACGATCTATTCAATGAAACCCGCAAACACCTGGGAGTGGAATTTTCGGCGGTGATCACCGCGCAGCAAGCGCGAAGTTATAAGCCCTCGCGCAATAATTTTCTAATGGCCTTGCGGGCACTGAAGCTCGAGCCGTCTGAATTGCTCCACGTGGGGCAGAGTATCTATCACGATGTGATTCCGGCGCAGTCGCTCGGTATTCGGGCGGTGTGGGTGAATCGACGATCAGCACGTCCCGGAGTGGGTGCGGTGATCAAGGCCGCTGGAAAACCGGACCTCGAGATCCCAGACGTCGCTACCCTTGCGGCTCTCACGGCACCAGAATAAATCTCTGGAGATTTGTCGGGCCTGCCGTCACATGGGAATCGGCGCACTGACTATCTTCTTCCGGATCGCCACCGTCACCAGCTGCGCTTTGTTGTGGATGTCGAGTTTGCGCATGAGGTTGAATTTGTGCGCTTCGACGGTCTTGACACTGACTCCCAGCTGCCCAGCGGCCTGCCGGACCGTGTGGCCTTCCGCGAGCAACTTCATCACCTCGCGCTCGCGTGGGGTCAAGGTTGTTCGGTCTGCGCGTCCGCGTGTGGATTTTTCTGCCGCGCCCTCGTCCTGCATCTGGCGCATAATGCGGGGACTGAATGACCGCTCGCCGCAGTGGATGCTGCGTAAAGCGTGAAGCAGATGGGGCGCGGGGGTGTCCTTCAGCAGGTAACCACTGGCGCCCGACCGCAAGGCCTGCGTCAGATATTCCAGATCCTCATGCATGGTGAGGAAGACTATGCGGGTGCCGGCGCAATGCTCCTCGATCAGCCGCGCTGCCTCGAAGGAAGACATACCGGGCATGGAAATATCTAGCAGCACCAGATCCGGACGATATTCGATGACCAGTTTGAGCGCTTCGCTGGCGTCTGCAGCTTCGCCAACCACCGCGAAATCAGAGGCTTCCTCCAGCACGCGGCGCACGCCGTCGCGCAACAGAGTGTGATCGTCGGCCAGTACGCAGCGGATTCGCTTGCTGCCGTCGAACCGGAATGGATCGGACTTCGGGGAAAATACCAAAACAAACTCCTCGCGGCGAGTTTCGGACGAAGCAGGGCGCTGGAGCCGGAAGCAGCGCTATCCACCGCTTCCACTCGAAAAGTTGTTCTGATTGTACCCGTTCCGGCGCTCCTTGGGCCCAAATTACTTACCAAAAGCGGTATTTTTCTTCTTTCATTTACAATGCCATGTTCCCATGCTGCGCTACTTCACTTCCGGAGAGTCCCACGGCGAAGCGCTCGTTGCGTTCATTTCGGGCCTTCCTGCCGGCTTGACCGTGGACCAGGAATTCGTGGATCGAGAACTCTGGCGCCGCCAGCAGGGATTCGGTCGCGGTGGTCGCATGAAGATCGAAACCGACACGGCTCACATCCTGTCCGGTGTGCGCCACGGTAAGACAATCGGTTCGCCCATCGCGATGACGCTTCAGAATCGCGACTGGCAAAATTGGAAAGAGTCGCTTCCGGTCGAATCGGGCGATCCTGACAAACACAAACGCGTGGCATCGCCTCGCCCAGGGCACGCCGATCTTGCGGGCGCCCTGAAGTACGATTTTCCGGAAGCACGCTACGTTTTGGAGCGCGCGTCCGCGCGGGAGTCCGCCGCGCGGGTTGCGGTCGGAGCGCTGGCAAAACTTTTTCTGCGGGAACTTGGCATCGAAGTTTTGAGTCATGTGATTGCCGTGGGGGCCGCTTCGATCGTCGAGCGTGAAATCGCCTGGGAGAAAATCGTGGAGGTGTCGCGCAAGCAGGAAATTCTCCTCAGTTGCGCTGACCCCGAGGCCGAGCAGTTGATGAAAGCGGAAGTCGACAAAGTTCTGCGCACGGGAGATTCCGTCGGTGGAGTTTTCGAAGTTGTTGCACACAACGTTCCTGCCGGACTTGGCACTTATGTCCAGTGGGACGAGCGATTGGATGCGCTGCTCGCCGCCGCCGTGATGTCGTTGCAGGCCGTGAAGGCGGTGGAGATTGGTAGCGGAATTCACGCCGCGTATTCTCCGGGATCGGCCGTGCACGATGAAATCGGATATCAGAAAGAATCGGGAATGTCCGGCTTCACTCGCACGCGCAACAACGCTGGTGGCATTGAGGGCGGGGTTTCCAATGGACAGGAAATCCGCGTGCGAGGATATCTGAAGCCGATTTCAACACTGCGTCGCCCGCTCCAATCGGTGGATTTCGCTACCCGCGAACCCGTAAAGGCTGCCTATGAGCGATCGGACGTGTGCGTGGTGCCAGCGGCCGGCGTGGCCGGGGAGGCCATGGTCGCACTCACCCTGGCGCGTTGCGCGCTGGAAAAATTCGGTGGTGACTCCATCAGAGAAACCAAACGGAACTACCAGGGCTATCTCGATCAGCTCAAAAACTACTGAACAACACTAAACAGGAAGATGATTCATCCCATCGTAAAATTCGGCGACCCAGTGCTGGAGAAGCCGTCGGAAACGATCACCACATTCGACGACGATCTCAAGAAGCTAGTCGAAGACATGTTCGAATCGATGTACGCGGCGCACGGCGTTGGCCTCGCGGCTCCGCAGATCGGAATTGCGAAACGTGTGGCGGTGGTCGACGTCACCTTCAAAGACGATCCGCGGGCGAAACTCGTGCTGGTCAATCCTGAGATCATCAAGAAAGAAGGCCGGCAGCGGGGGACTGAGGGTTGCCTCAGCATTCCTGATTTTCGCGAAGACGTGAGCCGCGCAAAAATCGTGACCGTTCGCGCCCAGGACCTGACGGGAAAATTTTTCGAGCACACAGGTGAAGATCTACTGGCCCGCGCCTTCCTTCACGAAACCGACCACCTGAACGGCAAGCTCTACATCTCCCACATCAGCGCGTTGAAGCGCGATTTGATCAAGAGAAAGATCAAGAAACTGGTGAAGGCGGGTGAGTGGTAGGAACGTTGGGGAACCGGGACTTATGCGTTTGATCTTCTGCGGTACTCCACGCTTCGCGGTTCCGACCCTTGAAGAGTTGGTCGAGGCTGGCCATTCCGTGCCGCTGGTGGTGACCCAACCCGATCGTCCGCGTGGCCGCGGGATGGAACTGGCGATCTCCCCGGTGAAAGAATCTGCTCTTCATCTGGGACTTCCCGTCGTTCAGCCCGATAAAATTAAACACAACGAAGAATTCCGCGGGCAACTTTCCGGGTTGCATCCCGACGCGATTATCGTGGTTGGCTACGGACGAATCATCCCGCAGTGGATGATTGATCTCCCGCGTCACGGAAATCTCAACCTGCACGCTTCTTTATTGCCGAAGTACCGCGGCGCTGCGCCCATCCAGTGGGCGATCGCCGAGGGGGAGACCATAACGGGCGTCACGACCATGCGGATCGATGCCGGCCTCGATACCGGTGACATTCTGATGCAGCGGGAATTGCCAATCTCCGCTGATGACACCGCCGAGACTCTCGCGCCGAAGTTGGCTTCGGCGGGCGCCAGCCTCATGGCGGAAACTCTACGCGCCATCGAAAGTGACCAGGCTCGCCCCACTCCTCAGGACAATGCAAAGGCGACCCTCGCGCCGATCCTGACCAAGGACGATGGGCGCGTTGACTTCGAACG
The DNA here is from genome assembly GCA_035569025.1 of Terriglobales bacterium. Classification (GTDB taxonomy): domain Bacteria; phylum Acidobacteriota; class Terriglobia; order Terriglobales; family Acidobacteriaceae; genus Acidiflorens. The sequence continues at coordinate 10,545 of DATMNN010000065.1, read as the reverse complement.
CACAGCGACTGAAATCTTCAATCGGCAACGAGGGTTTCAGCCCTGGCCTGGAGCGCACACTCTTTTCCGCGGACGCCACCTTCAGATCCACGGCGTTCGTCCGCTTGGTCAGGAGATGGATCAAGAGATGGGCCTCGGGCCCGGCGAGCTCCGGATCGAGGCGACGCGCCTGCTGGCGGGCTGCGGGAAAAACACCGCGATGGAATTGATCGAACTACAGCCCGAAGGCAAGCGCCGGATGCTAGCTCGCGATTTCATCAATGGCTACCAGCCCATCCCGGGCGAGAAGTTGGGACGATAAGCTGCAATGCCAGTCAGTCCCGCTCGCGCTGCCGCCTTCGAGATTCTGCTTCGGGTTGAGCGTGACCGGTCCTATGCTGCCGAGTTGCTTCATTCTGAGCGCAATGCAAGGCTGTCAGCGGCCGATCACGGGCTTGCTACCGAGTTGGTGATGGGAGTTCTTCGCTGGCGATCGCTGCTCGACCAGAGGATCGCAGCCGCATCGGCGCAGAAGACACCGCGCCTGGACCTCGAAGTCCTGACCAGCCTACGCCTCGGTGTTTACCAACTTCAGTTTTTAGCGAGGGTCCCTGCGCGGGCGGCGATTTTTGAAAGTGTGGAAATTGTGAAAGCGGCGCGCAAACGATCAGCGGCGTCCTTTGTAAATGCAGTCCTTCGAAAGGCAAGCGCAAATCGCGAAGCCGATGCGCGCGGCGAGGTCCTCGGCGCGGGCGATGTCGGTTCTGTGGCTTTACGAGCCGCTCATCCGCAATGGCTCGTCGAACGGTGGTCGGAACGTTATGGTCTCGAAAACGCCCGCCAGGTCTGTCTTCATAATCAGACCGTGCCCGCCACGGCCATCCACGTGGACGACCAGCGGACGGCCGATGAACTTGCGCATGCGGGCATCGGACTCTCGCCGGGCCTGTTATTGTCGGACGCGCGACGGGTTGAATCCGGTGATGTGACCAGGACGGAAGCCTATCGCGACGGGCGCGTTTTGATTCAGGATGAAGCTTCGCAACTCGTCGCCTTGTTAGTGGGCCGCGGACAAAGACTTTTGGATTGCTGTGCAGCTCCGGGAAGTAAGACGGCGCTCCTGGCCAAACAAAATCCTCACTCGAAAATTGTTGCTTTGGAGCTTCATCCGCACCGCGCTCGCTTGTTGCGTGAGCGAATTGAATCGCCGAACGTCCACGTGCTCACCGCGGATGCCTGCCATTTGCCTTTCGCGCCGGGATTCGATCGCATCCTCGCGGACGTCCCATGCTCTGGCACCGGGACGCTCGCGCGCAATCCGGAAATCAAATGGCGGCTCACGCCTGAGGATCTGCGCGATCTTCACTCCCGGCAGGTGGCAATTCTGAAGTCAACGCTCGCTCTGCTCGCACCAGGCGGGCGGTTGCTGTACTCCACCTGCTCGCTGGAACGCGAAGAGAATGAGTCGGTGGTGACAGCAGTGCTCAGCGAACTCCGCGGTTTCACAGTTCTCAATTGCGAAGAAGAATTGACGAGCCTTCAGCGCACCGGCGCGCTGGTTTGGCCCGAAGTCAACTCTCTGGTGAGCGGCCATTATCTGAGAACGCTTCCTGGCATCCATCCCTGTGACGGCTTCTTCGCAGCAATCATTGAGCGGTCTATGCGGTAGAGCTGCTACCGCACCTCAAAATTCACCGTGCTGCCAGCCGCCACTTTTTGTCCAGCCGCGGGGCTCTGTGTCACGATCATGCTCGCGGCGCCGGGAGGAGTGACGCTATTCGCTTTTAGCGGCTCAATTGGTCCCTCCACGGGCGGCGCCACGGGCACTACACTCACCCTGCCCACTTTGACCCCAGCGTCCAGCAAGGCAAGATTCACGCTGCCCAGCGGCTGTCCCACAAAATTTGGCATCACGAACGCAGCCGGCTCTGGTCCTCGACTCACCAGCAGGCTGATCTTCGGTACTGAAACTCCGTTGGCGTTTGCCGGAGGACTCTGCGACACAACCAGGTCGGCGGCCGCGTCCGGTAGATTCACTTGCGCCAACGGCCCGAGATCAAGGCCGCGCCGGCGCACGTTGAGTTCTGCCACGCGCTCGGTTTGATTCGTTACATCCGGAATCGCGATTCGTTGGGGGCCCAAGCTCTGGGCTACGCGAATCGACCATCCCCGGCGCACTTTCACTCCTGCCAGCGGCGCTTGCGACATGATTCGTCCCTCGGGAACATCGGGACTGTAGAACTGTCGCTCCACCACCACGTCCAGGCCGGAGGCTCCAAGGGCGCGCTCGGCCTCCCCGGGAGTCATGCCGACGATTTTCGGGATGGCGACCTCCCGTCCATGAATGGCAAAGCGCATCGCCGTCAATGCGGAGATCAGCGCCACTGTGAGCAGCACCAGCGCCAACAAGAGCATGCGGAAGAACTGTCGCATTGTTCGCGATTATAACTTTCCGCGGTGAAAGCCGGTCGAAAGGTCCGATTTACACGGACCCGGCTAGCCCGCCTCCGTCCACGACGAGTGCAGTCCCGGTCACAAAAGACGAAGCGTCGCTCGCGAGATAGAGCGCTGCCTGCGCGATCTCTTCGGGCGTGCCAACTCGCCCTAGTGGTCTCTTTGCGGCCTCAGCGAGGAAGGAACTGCTGGATTGGCAGAGTTGGTCCGCTTCAGCGCGCAGCATTTTTGTATCGGTGTCGCCTGGACAAATACAGTTCACGCGAATGTTCAGCGGCCCGTGATCGATCGCCATCGCTTTCGTGAGCAACACGACCGCGCCCTTGGACGCGCAATACACTGCTGCCTTGGCGCCGCCTGTCAGTCCCCAACCGGAGGCGGTGTTGATAATCGATCCGCTGCCCGCTCTCTGCATATGGGGAATGACTTCGCGCGACAACAGGTAGATCGATTTCACGTTGACGGACATCACTCGGTCCCAATCCTCTTCGTTGAGATCGAGGATCGTCGCGCGTCGGATGATGCCGGCGTTGTTGAAGAGGATGTCGACCTTGCCGAATGCTCGCAGCGTTTGTTCGACAACCCGGCGGCAATCGGAGGCGTTAGTGACATTCGCTGACTCGAAGCATGCTCGCCCGCCGGCGCGCTCAATCTCTGTCTCAACGGTTTGCCCCACTTCCTTGTTCACGTCGGCGATCACGACCGTCGCCCCTTCCCGCGCAAATAACATTGCAGTCGCCCGACCAATGCCTGACGCGCCTCCGGTAATGATGGCGATCTTATTGGCGAGTTGCATCGGTCATTAGTTGGCCAGTAATCGACTGGCAAGTCATCGGCTGGCCAGCCCTCCGGCAGTTTCTCCACCGTCGCAGGTGTAGACATGGCCGGTGATGTAGGCGCCGTCGTCGGACGCGAGAAATGCGAAAAGCGCGGCAATCTCGTCCGGCTGCGCGTGGCGGCGAAGAGGAATTTTCTGGTTCACCTGCGCGAGCATCTCATCCGTGTACTCGGCTCGCTGCATGGACGTAAGCACGTAGCCGGGAGCCACCGCGCACACGCGTACTTTGGGAGCCAGTTCGAGCGCCATCGACTTTGTAAGTTCGATCACGCCTGCCTTGCTGGCGTTGTAGTCTGCGTAGTTTGGATAGCCCATGATGCCGTTGGTGGATGCGGTTTGCAGAATTACTCCGCTGCCTCGTTCCATCATGTGACGGGCGGAGGTTTGCGCGACGTAGAAGACGCCGGTCAAATTCACGGCGATTACCTTGTCCCATTCTTCGGGCGTTATATCGAGAAAATTGTGGCGAATGCTGATGCCCGCGTTGTTCACCACGACGTCCACGCCGCCCATCACTTCAATCGCTTTTGCGAATGCTGCCTGCACCTGCTTTAAGTCGGACACGTCGGCCGTGGTTGTGCCGGCGAGGCCGGGCAATGCCCGCGCGATCCGGGCGCACGCCTCGGAATCGCGATCGAGAACGCAGACCGTTGATCCTTCGTCGAGAAAGCGCGCGGCCGTGGCGGCGCCTATGCCGCTTGCTCCGCCAGTGATCAGGACTCGCTTCGCTTTCAAACCGCGCACGCCTGCCTCCAAAATAAAATCGGGCAGATCAGGATACCTGTCTGCCCGCAATCCTGCCATCGCCAGTAATCGCTTAGGGGAGCGGATCTGCTTCCAGAAGCAAGTGGCCGCGAAACGTTGCCGGAATCTTTGCGTTTCCCGTACTGGCAACAGTGATCGATCCGAGATCTTTGCCCTCGCCGTACTCGGTCACGTGATATTGGCCCGGCTTCAGTCCGCGCAGTTCGACTTCACCCTTCCATTCTTCCTTCGACGGAGCAAAGAATGCGTAATACATCTTGCCTTCCTTTGCGATCGCGTAGGCTTCCGGCGAATCATAGCCGTAGACGTAGAGATCCTTGAATTCGCCTTTCGAAAGCATCTTCTGGTTGTAAAGCCCGATCCACTTTTTCCAGTGCTCTTCTTTCTCAGGTGTCAGATTGACGGCTTTGTATTTCGGTCCGGGATCGGGCCATACAAACTTCGTTCCGACCACGCCACCCGCGCCGATTGTGGAGGCAAAGTCGTCTCCATGTTCGACCCAGTTGTTGCCGACGCGATCCATTTCGGATAGTTCGACGTGATCACCGTAGACGGCGGCTTCTGGTCCAAGAAGCGCTTTGTACATCTTGATACGGCGCCGCACTTGTACCGCGCCGACGGGGTCGGCCGTGACGGCCTGGTCCATGAAGGGCAGCCATGCGAGCGACGGCGGAGTACCGCACGGGCAGCTCTGGGTCACACTCTGCGGCTTGATGGCGCGCGAAGTCTGATAGATCTCCTTGTATACGTCCGCCATCGCGTTCACCGAATCTTGGGGCGACTTGTGATGGTGCGCCGGGTTGTAGCATGCCGGGACACTGTAGATGTTGTCGAGCTTGCTGCCGTCGAATCCCCACTCGCGAATAAACTTCTCTGTCAACGCCTTGTGATACGCGCGCACCTCAGGTACCGCCGGACACATGGCCGCCAGGTTGCGCGTGATGCGAGCGTGTTTGCCGTTCTTGTCGAGGATGAGCCAGTCGGGATGTTCTTTGGCAACCTTCGACACGATGTACTTATGCGAGTCCCACTTTCCCTCGCCATCTTCCACGCCGAGCGGCAGCCACCAGAGCTGTACGAGCATGCCCTCTTTGTGAAAATCATCGTTCATTTTCTTGATGGAATCGCCGGGGAAGGTTTCGTTGCGCGGATTCCAGTCGCCGTAGGTATCGAACCAGCGGTCGTCGAGCGTGGCCCACTTGATGCCCATCTCTTTGAGCTTAGGAACGGTGCCGAGCATCTGTGCGGGTGTAACGTTGAATTCGTATCCCCAGCCGCACCAGCTTACGTTGTAGGCCTCGCTCGAAGGCTTGGTGAGTTCCCAGCCTTCTTTCTGGAGCACACTCGACCATGTCCGCAACGGCTCATAAAAATCACCAGCGTAAACGGAGAGAAAACTGCGCGGACTGGAATAGGTGTCGCCGGGTTTGAGAGTAACGTTGGCAGGGAACTCGACTGCGGAGTTGACTCGCCCGTCGGAGTTGACCCGTGCTGGAATCGACGCCGGAATGGGCAGCGTTTCCACGTGGCCGATGGCCTCGCCGACCTCGTGCGTCCAGAAGGCGACGACCGGAATGCCTCCGCCGTAGCCGCCCTTTACCATTTCTCCCATCACGTTGGGCTGCGAGAAAGTTTTCGTCAGCTTGATGACGTCGTCCTTGCCCCAATCGTAGCTCGCGCCGTGGAACGACCACATTTCCCAGGGTTGGGCTTTCGCGTCAGCCAGTTTCGCGCTCATGCGATGGCGCTGGTCTATGCTCTTCTCTACGGCCACGTCGGCGGTGCCGGTGTTCTTGTACTCAACCGTGCTCAGCAGGAAGTTGGGGAACTGGTCATACACTTCGAGGGCGAGCACTCGCTGAAGGCTCACTCCCGCAGGCCCCAGCGGGTGTGCCGGAATTTCAACCCGCTTGCCGACGCCCATCTTGCCGATTGCCTCCAACACCTTTGCCTGCTGGAAGTCGAGCATGAAATGGACTTCCTTTCCGCCGGCCACAAGGTAGTCGCTGTCCGCGGTCGTGCCCAGGCGCGGCTCGTCAAGTGAAAGTTTCTGCCCATCTTTCAGCAGAAACGCTTGCACGTATCCGTCGGGGCGCACCTGAAACTGAGCGGTGCTGGTGGTGAGCACAATCGGCCCGCCATCGCTCAGTTCGACCTTGATCGTGGAAGGTTTGGTCGCGCCCGGCTTTGGCTTCGGTTCCGTCGCTGACTGTTGCGTCAGACGAGAGCAGGCGAGAGTAAAGAGCAGTATTGAGAGCAGCGGGATGCGGAATGTCTTGAGGATCACTGGAACCTCACGGGTCGGATGTACTGGAGCGATAGCAAACGAAAGTAAACAGAATCATTCGTAATATACACGGAACCGGACGTCAAATCCATGCTGCAGCGCATTCTAAGCCTTGAAATGACGAGCAAGGCTCGCTGATCACGTCTCAAGTCTGTTGCTTGAGTTCCAATTCCAGATAAATCATCTGGCCGATGTGGTGGTGCAAGTGGGTCGCACATTGAAGGACCATGTCATAGCGATTCACCGCGTCCGCTCCGGCCGCGGTATAAGGATTGGACCAGTCGTCTGTCGACTGACTGCGAATCGTCTTCACTACCATTTCAATCGCGACGTCAAAATGTTTCAGAACCGCAGCTTTTAGCGGCCGGGCAGTTTCCGAAAACTCGCGCGGACGATCACGAGTGTAGCCACTCTGGGCAATCTGCGCTCCGATGTAGTAGTTCAGATTGCCCGTGAGATGCAACACTAGATGGCCAAAGCTGTTGCCGAATGGAAACGGCCTAGTCCAGAATTGTTCCTCGCTCAGCGGCGCTGCCAAATCGCGGACCGCGCTGGCGAGCTTCCTGTAGCGGGTTTCCAGTGCAACGATCATCGCCGCGTTGAGATCTGCCATCGTCTTAGTCTCGCCCTCGCGTGCTTCAGTGATCGATTATTGTTGCGCGGCGGCAGAAGCTTTGCCGCCGCCGGATTCTTCAATAGGCAGGAGAACAATCACGCACCCAGCTGCGCCGCAGGTCAGCTCGGCATGGCGCACGATCTTGACCGAGGATGCGTCTGGGAACTTCACCGGGAAGTCTTTTTCCCGGAGCTGCGCGGACACCGAGCGCAAAGACTCGTCTCCATCTACAAACTCTGCTCGTTCTGGACGCGGAGAGCCGTCGAAGACAAGGTTGAAATGCGCTGACCCCTTGGAGGCGATCGATCCCAGCTTGACGGTGCGAGCCTGAACCAAGTCGGCAGAGCCGCTCTTTGAGTTCGGGACTGTAGCTAGTTTGCTGAGCCGCTCGCGTGAATCCTCGAAAGCCCCGCCGCCAGCCGCGATTGCAAAAGCGTACATCTGACTCGCCCTTTCGCGTTGGCCTTGCTTCTCAAAAAGCTGTCCAAGCCGGTTGGCCACCGTTCCGGATTGACTTAGAAGCCAGGCTGAATTCAGGAACTGCATGCCCTCCAGCGATTCGCCGCGTAGGAATTTCGACCATCCAATACGCGACCACGACAATGCGACCAGCCGCATGGAAGAAAATGCCGCTGGGCCAAGCCGGTCGTAATCGCCCGAATCGAACTGCTCGCCGATGTCGTACAGAACCTGACGGGCGTCGTTTTCGGTCTTGACCGGATCAATGTCGGGAGTGAGTGAGGCCGCAAAAATATCTGTTCCGGAATCTGACGCTGAAGAACCTGTAAGCCCTTTCAGCAACTCCTGCGCCTTGGCTTTTTCTCCCAGGCGTGTGTAGACCTGTGCCAGAGACAACTTCGTTTCCGGGTCATCGGGTGGGATCGACACTGCGGTTTCCAGTTCCGTGCGCGCATCGGAGTCTCGTCCCATCTGCGAGAGCAGCATGCCCAGATTTTTGTGTGCCGACTTCTCGAAGGGAACGATCTCGAGCTGCTTGCGATAGGCGGCAATCGCCTCGTCAGATCTTCCCGACTGCTGGAACTCCATGGCGAGGTCACCGTTTGCGCTCTTGTGGTTGGGGTCGAGTTCGACCTGTTTTTGAAACGCGCGGATCGCCTCCGCGTGATTGTTGGCGCCGGCGTAGGCCTGCCCCAGGTCATACCAGCCTTCCTTGAGGTTCCCGTCCCCATCCACGGCTCGCTTCAGCAGGTCAATGGCGCTGCGATAGTCCTTGCTCTGGAGCGCCTTTCTTCCCGCCCGCTGCAACTCGGAAGGAGTTCCTTCGATCTTCGCCGCGGAGTGATCGGCATTTTTGCCCGAGGGTGCGAGGATGTTCGCCGTCAGTACCTGACTCTCATCGCTGCGTGTAACGTTGCGAAACGAGTCGTAGTCCGCGCGGCGGGAGGCGGGCAATTCATTCAATTTGACGGTGAGTTTACGTTCGCCCTCCAACACTCCTTTGGTCAGGGAGTAGCTGGAAGAGTATTCCCCGTAATCGCGCGCCATCCTTACCGCCGTGGGTGTGCTGACAGAATAATTGGTTGGGAATTCCAGGCGCACCCGGTAGTCCATGCTGCCGGCCGGGCCAATTTCAAAGGGCTCTTTGCTTTTGGTCGACGATGGAGCGGCACGCACTCCAAGGGGCGGGACCGGCCGGAAGTTTGCACTCGTCGAGGGCACTGTGAAGTATTGGTCGACGCGCACGTGATACTTCAAGCGAAACGGTTTGGATGTGTTCTCAATCGGATCAACCTGGATCTGGTCCACATCGCCGGGAAATCCCCAGCCTCGCGAGAGTATGCCGACAAATTCCTTCCAGTTGGATTGCGGAACCTGGCGAAAGCTGGAACGCATCGGGAAGTCGCGATCCCCTTCGCCGGCGTATTCCAGGGTTGCGTCGAGCGCGCCAAATTCGCTCACCTTGCCGTCTATTGTCATCCGCGCGGAACTCCGCACCGGAGAGTCGGCGGGAGTCCGCTTTAAGCCTCCCTCAGAATCCTCTGAAGCGAGGACGGCATCTTTATTCCGCAGCTGGAAAAGAATCAGACCGTAGGGCGCGACTTCGGTGGTTGTGTCGAGCCACGTAAGGCTGGCCCCCGGGCCTAACCGCTCGGCCGTGATGACGTGATCGAATTGTCCGGGCGATGGCACATCAGGATCGAGCTTGCGCGAACTGTGGATCAGCACCGGATAGCTCTGAATCCCCTCGGCGCGTAGCATGGCGGAAAGCAGGGTGTGCTTGTCCTTGCAATCGCCGTAGCCATTCGTCATCACGTCAGAAGGGGCGTGCGGCTGGTAGCGTCCAATGCCGAAGGAGAGGCTCACGTAGCGGATGTCGCGGGCGACGTAATCATAGAGGCGGCGGGATTTTTCGTCGTTCGTCGTGGCCCCCTTGACGAGTTCATCCGCCTTCTTACGAACGCCGTCATCGACCACCATGCGTTCGCCTTGCAGCTTTGCGTACCACCGCGCAAGCTGTTTCCAGTCGGAGAAGGTCGTGATCTGGACGTCGGGGCCGATGTCTTCTTCGTCATCATCCGCATCTCTGTCGCGCTTCGGCTTGATGTCTTTGACTACCCAGGTGTAAATGCGGCGATCGTCTTTTTCCTGGATTTCCGGCTTGCGCTCAGGCGATTTCAACTTCACTTCCCGCGACTTGGGGACGTCGATCTCAAGGCGGTCTTCGTTGACCACAACTCCCTTTGGGAATGTGTGTTCGTACCAGAAGTGTCCTGCGGCGAGCGGGGTGACGATACGCGTGACGGTGCGGTATTCGACCGTGTCTCCCGGCTGAAGAGCGGCGACTGAGATATGCCGCTGACGGTAGTCGCTGTACATCGGAGCCTCTTTGAGAACGTCGGGGGCAAAGTCCTGGGCGGTGGAATCTGGAGTGGTGACAACTTGTCCGTCCGGCTTGCGGACGCGTACATACTCGACTTTGAGTTGTTCGGTAGCCGAGGAATAGCCGAAGACAAGCTGTCCAAATTGCTCGACGCCAGCCCGGCTCTGGATGCGAATCACGGCCTCGGTCTCTTCCACGCCGGTGCCATCGTTCTCAAAGCGGGCGCGGTTGAAGATGCGCTCGAAAATCGAAGCTTCTTCGGCATCGGACTTCTGCGGAGGAGAAGTTTGGGCTTCGGCGTTCGCAATCGTAAAAAGAAAAAGAAAGAGAAAGAGTACGAAGAAAAATGCAACCAGGCGGCGGACGGCACTCAAGGACATACTGCAATTTTTGTACGCTGCGGGCAGCGTAAAATCAAATTGAGTAGCGAGGGTGGATGTGACGAGAACGATTTTTAGGGTCGTGGTACTGGTGATTGGTATCGGCGTCATGGCTGTAGCTCAACCGCTGCCTCTGGCGATCGTGGAGGACACGCTGCCGTCACTGGACGCAGGCGTGGCCATTCATATTCCGCTGCATGCTCGCGGCGGAGTTCCTCCCTACCGCTGGTATGTCGCCTCGGGTGACGTGCCCGAAGGACTCTCGCTGACCCCGGAAGGTGTGCTGGAGGGGCGTCCGAGTAAGCCCGGGCAGATTGCCATCACGGTTGCGGTAGAAGATTCGGCGAAGAATCGAATCACCAAGGAACTGCATACGGTCGTGAC
>DATMNN010000064.1:0-2126 GCA_035569025.1 Terriglobales bacterium | reverse complement strand
CACGAGTCTGTCCACTGGGCACACGATCTGCTCGCGCCAGGTGTTCCACGTGTGAACGAAAACTACGCGAGTTCCAACAGTCGGACCTTGCACGCCCGGACCTACAGCCTCCACAATCCCCACGCCTTCAGCGCCCGGGCTCGCAGGCAATTCCGGCTGATAGCCATAGCGCCCGCGCACCATGTGCAGATCCGATGGGTTGATCGGGCTCAGCAACACCCGGACGAGCGCTTCGCCAGGGGCAAGAGGCGGAGTAGGGATCTCTGCCAGTTTCAATACGCTCTTCGGTTCACCGGTCTCGCGAAAGATCAATGCTTTCATCAATACCTCCTGGGTCTTTAGGCGGCGGCTGATTCCGGCCGGATGTTCTACGACTTCGGGAACAAGAAGCCGAGCGGGTGATGAAGGAGACCATCTGCGTCGAAGCTGGGAAATGCTGCACGCATTCGCTGAACGAAACCTTCCGCAGTGTCATTCGCCAGGTACTCTTTCTTCGCGGCCGCCACACGTCATCATTGGTATCCACAAACGGCATGGGAAAATCCTTCTCTAATGAGCGTTATCGCGCGCCGAACTGGAAATCACGGCCTCTGAACATTCTAGCCGCTTTGGATGAAGCTGTTTGCAGCCACGCGCTCGAAGCGAAAGTTCAACAATCCAGTATCATTTGCCGAAAAACGCCCGGTCCGCGGAGGTGGCGCCGCCTGCCGAAAAGCGCTATGCGGCACCGATTTATGCGTCATTTCGGACGTCTCATCCAGCCGGTCTTTCCATGGGGTGTGGAGTGGAAAAGCAACGGGTTGGGACAGTTGTCCCAGCCTTTCACCCCCCGCGCCAAGAACCTCCTTTGTTTTCAATGAGAGTCGGAGCCCGTTGGGACACCCGTCCCAAACGGCCGTGCACGAATCACAGTTTTCGCCAACAGATTCTCTCTTGCCGCGCTCTTCTGATATGGAAACGTTGACGCCGCGGACTGCCCGCGAATTTCCTCAGAGGAGCATAGATAATGGAAGTAGTCGAAGAGAAGGCCGAGACCCGTGTGGCCGTCGGGAGCCCTGCGTGGAAGGCGCTCGAAGCACACCACAAGAATATTCGGAACCTGCATCTGCGCAAGCTGTTCGCGGACGACCCGGCGCGGGGCGAACGTCTGACCGCCTCCGCGGTGGGGATCGAGCTCGATTACTCGAAGAATCGGATTACCGATCAAACGCTCCAACTTCTGTTGCAGCTTGCCAAGGAAGCGGGCCTGCAAGAGCGGATTGCGGCCATGTTCTCGGGGAGCAAGATCAACATCACCGAAAACCGCGCCGTCCTGCATACCGCGCTGCGCGCGCCGGCCGGCGCATCAATCGTCGTCGACGGCCAGAATGTGGTGCCACAAGTCCACGCCGTCCTGGACCGGATGGCTCAATTCTGTGAACAGGTGCGGAGCGGCGCCTGGAAGGGTCATACGGGCAAGCGCATCCGGAATGTCATCAATATCGGGATCGGCGGGTCCGATCTCGGGCCGGTAATGGCGTATGAGGCGCTGCGGCATTATAGCCAGCGCGAGATGACCTTCCGGTTTGTCTCGAATGTCGACGGGACAGACCTTGCCGAAGCCGTTCGCGACCTCGACCCGGCCGAGACACTGTTCATCGTCTCCTCGAAGACTTTCACGACCTTGGAAACCATGACCAATGCTCAATCCGCGCGGTCCTGGTCGCTGGCGGGATTGGGAGGCGATGAGAAGTCCGTGGCCCGCCATTTCGTCGCGGTCTCGACGAATGCGAAGGAAGTGGCGAAGTTCGGAATCGACACCGCGAACATGTTCGGGTTTTGGGACTGGGTTGGCGGGCGCTACTCGATGGATTCCGCCATCGGCCTCTCGACCATGCTGGCAATTGGACCGGCCCACTTCCGCGCCATGCTCGATGGCTTCCATCAGATGGACGAGCACTTCCGCACTGCGCCATTCGAGCGCAATCTTCCGGTGCTCATGGGCCTTCTGGCCCTCTGGTACAACGACTTCTTCGGCGCGCAGACGGTAGCCGTGCTGCCCTACGAACAGTACCTCAAGCGATTTCCAGCCTACCTGCAGCAGTTGACGATGGAAAGCAACGGCAAGCATGTGACGCTGGATGGCG
>DATMNN010000063.1:0-3416 GCA_035569025.1 Terriglobales bacterium | reverse complement strand
AAGTCAGGAAGAAGCCTTCGAGAAATACTGTCGGCCGCGCGTGCACAACCGGTAGACCAGACCAGTTCAGCGCCTGCTCGGCGAGCCAGTGCAGCTTGTGCTGCGGGCTCGGAGTAGTTTCGGTAATGCTCATCTGAGAGACGGTCATCTGCGACATATTGATGAACGCTTTCACGCCGTAATGCTTGGCCACCGCCGCCGCATTGACCGTCGCGGCCAGGTAGGCATCCGAAACCGACATGCCGAAGTAGATCGTCTCGCAGCCGGCAATCGCCCTGTGCATAGAATCGAGATCGAGCAGATTGCCGACCATGACTTCCGCACCCAGAGCGCGCAATGCCTGCGCGCGTTCGTCTTCATTTCGCACCATCGCACGCACCGCTTTGCCTTGCTTCAACAATAGTTCGGTGACCGTGCGTCCTACCGCGCCAACGCGGCCCGCCGCGCCGGTAACCAGTATGGGATTTGCCATGGTTTTCTCCTGTGCCTTCGCGTTCACGTCCAAAGTCAGGACGGCTTCAGAGTTTTTGCCGTTGCCCAGAGCGAACCTGGATTAACGCGGTTTGGATGCAATGCCAGCATCTTCTCGTAGAGTTCTAACGCCGTCGACAGAGGCGGCTTGGCTGAACGGAAAAAATGAAACAAAAGAGAGTCAGAACGTCTTGACACGGATCGGCCTTCTCGTGGAAGGACTTGATCGCTGTTTTCACCCCACGAGCGACCAGACTGGAAAATCATCAGTCTGCGTCACGACAATAAGGTGACGTCGGTAGCTTTGCCATCGAGATATATCTTCCCGTCCGCGCTACGAACAAAGACGAGAGTAGTTGAAAACTCTGTTTCTGGTAGCTCGTGAGCCTCAACCCAATACGACATATATTGATCAACGTCAAGACCGAGCCCTTCTTCTCGGTTCGAGAGCACCCGAATCACGACTCCCTGCCGCTCAGTCGGAGCATCGTCCGTCAGTACTGTGAACTTGAATCGTTGCCCAACTTTTACTATAGATTGCATCGTCTTTAACTGGCTCTTCTGATCTGCGAATACTGCCCGGTTGGTTGGCCTCGTCTCGGGGCATTCAGCATCTACGGGTTCTGACACCTAACGCTCACCCGCGCTTTGGACTGCCCTTGACCGCAGTGAGCTTGCTTGGCCTCAGGAACCACATGATCTCATTGATGCCTTGCGCGGAGGCATCAACCGTAAGCCCAAAGGAAACGCCATCGTGCAAAATGAGAACAGCTGTCTGTCCATTTGTCTCGAGCCAGTCAAGTGTCACGCCCTTCCAGCACCAGGAGAGAGCGGCAACAAACGCTGCTACACGCTTGCGACCAGAGACCGGGCCTGCCGCGCGCACCAATCCACCGCCATCTGAGTAAGAAACAACATCCTCTGCGAAGAGTGCCTCCAGCGCGGCCATGTCTCCATTCTGCGCCGCTGTCACAAAGGCCTCCAGAAGGCGCCTCTGCTCGCCCGGACTGACGGACGTGCGGCGGCCCTCGACGACGTGCTTCCGGGCGCGCGTAACGAGTTGGCGGGCGTTCGCTTCTTCCATCTGCAGGATGTCCGCGATCTCGCGGTAGGAGTAATCGAACGCTTCGCGCAGAACATATGCGGCGCGTTCTGTGGGAGAGAGTTTTTCAAGGAGCAGCAGGACCGCCAGTTTGAGTGCTTCGTCGCGTTCAGCACCTACCCCGGGATCGGCGCTCGTGTCCACCGGTTCGGGAAGCCACGTCCCGATGTAGGTTTCGCGGCGGTATTGGGCGGACTGCGCGACATTGATACACAGTCGTGTCGTTATCGTTGCCAGGTATGCGGCCGGGTTCTCAACCGTGCTCCGATTTGCAGACTGCTGCCATCGCAACCAGACGTCTTGGACAATATCCTCGGCTTCCGCCGCACTTCCGAGCATGCGGTAGGCGATGCCGAAAAGACGTGGGCGCACGCTGGTGAAGATTAACAGGCTGTCAGACTTTTCATGGATCTCCGCGTCGAGGTGAACCGAAGATGGGGTCTGCATTGGCGGAGTTTGTAGTGGCCGCTCTTCTGCCATGAGGCACAACACCTTCCTGCCAGAGCCAGCGTCGCCTAAATACTTATTTGCGAAAATAACGAAAACTCGGCCCGAAGTCTAGCCTTTCCCCGTATTGTCATCTCACTTAACCGTCGCCATTCTTGGTTCGAATACTTTTATTCGTCTTTTCACCGCTGCTCATGCGCTTTCATCTCTCCGGCCGGAAGCGTTGTAAGTTGTTGATTTTGAGCGTATCGAGGTTTTTCTTCTCGTTGCTTTACGCGCGACCATAAATCCGTGTCACAAAACGATAGGGCGTTTGGTCTTAGCGAATACGACAGGCAGCCTTGCACTGCTTCGGTCGAAACTGAATGAACTGTTCAACGGCACCATTGAAATGGGCGGACCAGAACAATGCGGCGCACTTGAACCGCGGTTAGCAGGAGGAGACAAACATGAGCGTTACAAAAATGCGCTTGGACAACACCTCGCACCCCGGCAGACCGGGGCGCGACGAGTTGGTTCCGTCGCGCTACGCGCTGAAGGTCGGCAAAATTGAGGTGATGGTGGTCAGCGATGGAGTGCTATCGCTGCCAGGCGCGATGTTGGGCCACAACGTCGACGCTGCCGTCCGGGGGGCCTGGCTGGAGGACAATTTCCTCCCACCGGACGTGCTCGAGTGGGCGCTGAACGTGGTCGTGGTGCGGAGCGGCGACCGGACCATACTCATCGACGCTGGGCTCGGCGCGGACCCAGACTTGAACTTGCCGCGGGCCGGACAGTTGATCCAGCGATTGGAAGCCGCCGGCATCGATCTCCCATCCGTGACCGACGTAGTGCTTACTCACTTGCATATGGACCACATTGGTGGGCTGCTCGCCGACGGGGTGAGGGACCGGCTGCGTCCGGACCTACGGGTCCACCTGGCGGCCGCAGAGGCTGAGTTCTGGACGTCGCCCGATTTCTCCCGCGTCTCCATGCCGCCGGGGTTCCCCGACGCGCTTCGGCGAACGGCCAAGCGGTTCTTGAACGAGTACGGCAGCCAGTTGCGGCCGTTCGAGAAAGAGTACGAGGTGGCGCCGGGGCTGCTTGTCCATCGCACCGGCGGCCACACGCCCGGACACAGCGTCGTCCGTCTGGCGTCGCGCGGCGATCGGCTGACGTTCGCTGGCGACGCCGTGTTTCAGGTTGGATTCGAGCACCCCGACTGGTTCAACGGCTTCGAACACGACCCCGAGGAGGCGGCTCGTGTCCGTGTCAGTCTCTTGCGCGAGCTGGCGGCGAACCGCGAGTCGCTGGTAGCCACTCACCTGTCGTTCCCTTCCGTTTGCCATGTGGCAGTCGATGGCGATGTTTTTCGTTGGGTACCTGGCCCTTGGGAGTACTGACGCTAATGCGTTTG
>DATMNN010000062.1:0-4768 GCA_035569025.1 Terriglobales bacterium | reverse complement strand
AAAGACCGAGAGTCCCCGCGAAATCGATCTTCGCGAGGAGCCCTCGCGCGAGGCGCCATGGCCTCTCGCCGAGACAGTTCGTACTGAAGGCATGCAGATCGTCGAAGACCTGCAAGGGAAGTTGTCGAGCGTGCCGCCCGGACCTTGGTCGAATCCGCCACAATCGGCGGTCGTGTTGCCGATTCGCTCTAACATCGCGCACCAGCTCGCCGGATTCCTGGTGCTCGGCCTTAGTTCACGCCTCCACTTCGACGAACGTTATCTGGACTTCTGCGAATTGGTCACGAGTCAGGTCACCACGGCCATCGCGACCGCCAGCGAATTAGTGGCCGAACTAACGGCGATGAACCGTCTCCATCAACTGAGCACACGGTTGTTGCGTGAGGCTGAACTCCTGCCGCTGTTGGAGGAGGTCCTCAATGCCACCATCGCGCTGCAAAGCGCGGATTTCGGAAATCTTCAGCTCTACAATGAAAGAACTCAGACGTTGGAGATCGTGGCGCAACGCGGCTTCGGGCAGGATTTTCTCAACCATTTCAGCGCCGTGAACGAAAGCGGCGCTGCCTGTGGTCGTGCTCTGAAGCGCGCCGAGCGGGTTATTATCGAAGATGTTCTGACCGATCCGGACTTTGCGCCACACCGTGCGATTGCCGCCTCCGCTGGGTATCGCGCGATACAATCCACGCCTCTGTTCAGTCGCAGTGGCGAACCGCTCGGCATCGTTTCCACGCACTTTCGTCAACCGCATCGGCCGTCCGAGCGCGAACTGCGCTTGACTGATCTCTACGCCCGGCAGGCGGCAGAACTGATCGAGCGCAAAAGCGCGGAGGACGTGCTGCGCGCCAGCGAGGAACGCTTCCGGCGTTACTTCGAATTGGGGTTGATCGGCATGGCGATGAGTTCACCGACCAAAGGATTTCTCGAAGTCAACGACGAGTTGTGCCGCATCCTGGGCTATCAGCGGAGCGAGCTACTGCAAAAGAACTGGGCGGAGATCACGCATCCAGATGACCTCGCCTCCGATGTCGCCCAATTCAATCGGGTCATGGCGCGCCAGATCGAAGGCTATTCAATCGACAAACGGTGGCTTCGCAAGGACGGGCGCGTTATCGACTCGATCATGGCGGCGAAATGCTCGCGGCGCGCCGATGGCTCGGTGGAATACTTCGTGGGGTTGGTGCTCGATACCACGGAGCGCAAACGCGCCCAGGAAAAACTCGGCGAGAGCGAACGTCGTTTCCGTTTGCTCGCCGAATCGATCCCTCACCACGTCTGGAGCGTTCGCCCGGACGGCTCGTGTGGCTATTGGAATCAACGGTTGATTGATTACACGGGCCTCACGGGGGAAGAACTGGGTTCGGGCGGCTGCCGGGCAGCACTGCATCCTGAAGACGTGGAGCGCGTAGAAGCGGCGTGGGAGGAAGCCTGGGCGCAGGGGACGCGCTATGAAATGGAACAACGCATACGGGGACGTGACGGTCGCTACCGTCGTTTTGTCTGCCGCGGGATTGCCGTCAAAGACGCACAGGGCCGGCCCGTCGAATGGTTCGGCACGGACACGGACGTCGAGGATCACCGGCAGGGCGAAGAAGCTCTGCACAAGGCGCAGGTGGAACTGTCGCACGTCACTCGAGTGATGACCATGGGCGAACTCGCCGCCTCGATTGCGCACGAAATGAACCAACCGCTCGGAGCAATCGTCAACAACGCCAACTTCTGTTTTCGGCTCGCCGCGGCGTCCGGAGATGGGCATGATATGCGCGAGGCCCTGACGGACATCGTCAATGACGCCAACCGCGCGAGCACCATTATTGCTCGCATCCGGGCCATGACTACGCGCGCGCTGCCGGGAAAGACTTCGCTGCAACTCCGGGAGGTGATTGGCGACGTGCTCGCGCTCGCGCGTCGTGCACTAGCTGAGCGCCGTATTGCAGTCCGCACCGAACTCCCCGAAGACCTGCCGCGCGTGTTCGGCGACCGCGTCCAGCTCCAGCAGGTGCTGCTGAATCTGGTGATGAACGGCATCGAGGCGATGAGCGGCGTGGCCGGAGAGCGACGCCTCCTGACGATAGGCGGCCAGCGAGACGGACTCGACGGCAGTCCGTCCGTGCGGATCTCGGTGCAGGATTTGGGCAGCGGCATCGAAGCGGAAAACATGGAACATCTCTTTGAGGCATTCTATTCCACTAAGCCGCAGGGCATGGGGATGGGACTGCGGATCAGCCGCTCCATCGTGGAAGCCCACGGCGGGCGTTTGTGGGCTGCGCCGAATGCTGGCCTAGGCGCGGCGTTCTTTTTCGCTCTCCCGGCTGAAAGTTGAACGCCCGCTGAACTATTGAACCCAAGCCTTCAGTGATAAAGCGGAATAGACTGCGAGGACTGCGAGACGGTGTGCCGAACAAAACGGCTGCGCGCAGCCGCTGGAGCTTTAGAAAGTATGCAAGCCAAATCAGAGACAATGAGTTCCCGTAACGTTCGGCAAGTCAGGTTAACCGCTCCTTTGCTAGCGGCCTTAGTTGCCGGACTTCTCCTGCTGATGCCGACTTCATCCGAGGCACGTGTGTACGTTCGGATTGCACCGCCAGTGCCGATTGTAGAAACGGTACCACTTCTGCCCGGCCCCGGCTATTACTGGCTTCCGGGCTCCTGGGTGTGGGTCGGGGACCATTATGTTTGGCACCATGGCTACTATGCCCCTCGTCCATTCCCCTCCGCGGTTTGGGTCGAGGGACATTGGTCCCATCATCCCCGTGGGTGGTATTGGACGCATGGACACTGGCGACACTAACCGCGGGTTGTTGAGTCACTCACGCCCGAGATCTCGAGGCTGAGTATTCTTCTCGGAGGCGGCTAGATTGTTGGTCGGAATCGCCCCTGAAAAAATGGCGTTATGTGCTCCTAAGAGTTTCTCTGGATATTGTCGGCGAAGAAATAGGCTGGAAGAAACCATCCAGATGTTTGAACGTTGCAGCGAAACCTTTGAGTGTTGAAAATTCAGGCCTGATCCCTGGATCCAAATGGCAAAAAGCCTGGCAAGCTTTCCTGCCCTTGTATTCAGGAACTGACATAAAAGAACTCGCTTTGGCGGAAGGTCTTCGAGCGGCGGTCGGCATCGCAATTCCGATCACAATTGGCCTCTTAGCTAACCACCTTGTCTGGGGAAACTTTTGTGCCTTCGGTACCTACTGGGTTTTATCATGTGACGTCGGGGGCGCTTACCGGCAAAAGGCTATCAATTTGGCTGCATCAAGCTTAGCAATCATCGGTGCCTTTATCTTTGGCGGCTGGTTGAGGGAGTCCGTAACCAATTACATCATCGGAGTCTTCCTGTGGGTCTCTTCGGCAGCACTGATCGGAGTTGCCGGAAACGCCGCTGCTCAGGCAGGTCTGGTGAGTTCGACGATCGTCGTCACTTCAGTGGTACTCTTTGTTCCCAGTGAATTCTCCGTCCGCCTGCTGCTGTGCCTGATTGGCTGCTGCTGGGCGCTTCTGCTTTCGCTTGCACTCTGGCCGCTGAGACCGTATTCACCGCTTTTTGCGGCGCTCTCAGCCAGTTGTGGGAAGCTGGCGGATTTGGCCGACGCATTCTGGTCGGGAGCCGGGACCCCCAAGCGGGCGCCTACTAACCTGGAGTTTGCTGTCGCTTACGACGCATTCATAAGCAGTTTGGAACGCTCTCGCAGCATTTGGGGCGCAGTTCGCGCGCACCGAGCTGGACCGAACTTGCGGAGCATGCAGCTACTCGCTCTGATCGAACAACTCGACGACATCGCGAGAACACTGGTCACGCTTCGCGAAGAACTTAACCTTGTCGGTCAGGAACAATCGTTCGACGAATTTCGTGAGGGCTTCGCGAACTTGACCCACTCATTATCGCACCTCATTCGGGAGATAGCCGAAGCAGTTGCCGTGCGCGGCAGGAACGTCGATCCAAGCAGTCTTCAGCACGTTTTCCAGAAACTCGACCGCGCCCTAACGGCGGAGGCACAAAAGCAAGCCTTTTTCCAGCGGAAGGAACTGGAGCGGACAACAAGACACCTGATCGAGGAGGCTTCGTCGCTGGCGGAAATCGTCTCAGAACTTAAGTCCGGACACCCAAGCTTTCGTGAGCCGCCGGAGGCACGGTTCGGGCCGAGACCGAAAAGGTTCGATCCCATAGCCGAAATCCGGAATAACTGGTCTCTTCGTTCCAGCAGTTTTCGCCACGCACTCCGACTTGGAGTCGCCACTGCTATAGCCTGTCTCATAGCTTCCGCCATTCATCTGGTAAGAGGCTACTGGATTCCAATGACCGTCGTGATCGTGCTGAAACCCAATTTCGGGGGCACATTGGAGCGCGCCGTACAACGAATCATCGGCACGGTTCTAGGGGCGCTGGTGGCAGCGGTGCTGCTTTTGGTGTTAACGAATCCATGGTTGTTATTAGCTTCTCTGGCTATTCTTGCTTTTGCCACGTTCGCTCTGAGGAACCGCAGCTACACTCTGTTTTCGCTCGCCGTCACTCCGATGGTCATGTTGATGCTTGACATAGCCCATCCGATCTCGGTTACCGACAGTTTCTTGCGCATCACTCATACGATCATAGGAAGCTTCCTCGCACTATTGAGTGGGTATCTCCTGTTTCCGATGTGGGAGAGCCGCCGCCTTCCGCTTCATATAGCCGAAGCGCTTCGAGCCGAAGCAGTATTTCTCCGTGCGCTCCGTGACGCGATGTGCGGGAAAAAAGAGCGGCCGATTTCCGAATACCGTCGGGACGCTTCACTGGCTG
>DATMNN010000061.1:0-2484 GCA_035569025.1 Terriglobales bacterium | reverse complement strand
CTTCGGGCGTGAGCCCAAGCCCCCCGGTAGCTACGGCTGCCGGGGTTTCTATTTCAGGGGGTGCGCTGAAGCTGTTGCGCGTTGCGCTGTACGTGGACGGCTTCAATCTCTACCACGCGCTCGAAAAACTAAATCAACCTCACTTGAAGTGGCTCAACCTTTGGGCTCTTGGGGAGAGGCTGCTAACCCGCGGCCAGCACCGGCTAGTCCGCGTGTTCTATGCGAGCGCCAAGAAAGACGACAATCCGGAGAAGAGCGAGCGCCACCAGGAGTACATAAACGCTCTGAAGTCGGTGAATGTTGAGGTGTGCTTGGGGCACTTCTTGGCAGAGGCGGTGATCGAATGCCGGAAGTGCGGTCACCACTGGAATGACAACCGAGAAAAGGAAACGGACATCAACCTCGCGTTGGCCATCATCGATGATGCCTACCAGGACGTATTCGACGTAGCTTTTCTCGTCACAGCGGACTCAGATCAGGCCGCGACCGCACGAGTGCTTACGGAAAGATTTCCCGAGAAGAGGTTGGTTTCGATTGTGCCTCCGAACATGGCGGCGAGTAAGGCCATCAAGACCTATGCTCCGCTCACTGTTCATCTGAGGGAGTTCATGATTGCCGAGTGCCTCTTCCCGCAAAGCGCAACGCAGGTCGTCGGCGGCAAAGAAATCACCACCTACAGACGCCCATCAGACTATGATCCGCCGCCAAACTGGACGCCAGCGATGCACAAGAACGCACTGAGAAAGGGTCGGTATTAGCCGCGCTTCGTCAGCTTCGCTTTTTTGACCGCCTTCAATGGGTGAGGCGGAGTCGCGAGCATCTGGCGCACTATTGCCTCTGCGGCTAGATCTAGATTGGAAAGTGGCCTCGGCATTGGCGAGGGAGAGCGCGTGATGGCTTTGTTGAGCGGTTCTAGCTTGCTGATCCATGTGATCGTCCGTTGCGTGGTGCTATTGGTTGTCGCGGCAGGCTGTCTCAAAAGTGCATCGGCACAGAGCGCGATATCGTCCCGGCAGTACCCCGTTGGAATGAAACAGATCGAGTATGTTGATCCCAGCGACGGCCGGCATCTGGCGCTCGCGATGTTCTACCCCGCCATGCCGCCCGCCAGCTCGGCGGTGCCTTACCGGATGCGCTTCTTCACGAATTTAAATTTCTACGTGGACGCACCAATAGTAGCCAACGAGGCGAAACGGCCGCTGGTCCTGTTCTCCCATGGACATGGCAGTAACGGCCTCTATTACGCTTGGTTCGGCCAATACCTCGCCTCGCGAGGATATCTCGTCGGCATGCTCTACCACTATCGCGCCAACACCTACGATTCGACGATAATGTACACACGGAGCAAGCTCTGGCAGCGTCCGCGCGACATCAGCTTGACCATCACGAGTCTGCTCAACGATCAGGCGTGGCGACCGCATATCGACCCCGATCAGATCGGCGTGGCCGGACACTCGCAGGGTGGATTTACGTCACTCTGGATTGGCGGCGCCGAGGTCAATCCGGAACTCTACCTTGCTTACCAGACCTTCTGGCGGAATAACCCGGTGGTGCCGGCCCATTTGCGTCAGGAACTCCCGCTCGATGCCGGACCGGCGCGCGATGTGCACGACAAGCGCGTGAAGGCCGTCTTCGCGATGGCTCCGGGAGATCTGCCGGGCTTTGGCATGGACGAGGCCGGGCTTCGGCAACTGGCAATCCCGACCTACATCATCGTCGGCGCGCGAGACACGCAGGCACCCCCCAGGGAAAACGCGGAGTTTGCGGCGAAGTACATCCCGCAGGTTCGTCTTGATATTATGTCCGGACAGGTGGATCACGAGATTTTCGTCAACGAGTGCGACGACTTGGGGCGGGATACCTGGCCAGAGGCTTGCATCGATTCTCCCGGTGTCGATCGCGCCAAGCGGCACAGCTATATCGGCGATGCGGCGCTGAACTTTTTCGATGTGAACCTGTCTGTGAAGCGGAAGAGCGCGAATTAATGGAGCGCCTGTAGGCGGTCCGCCAGAGTCAATCCGACTCACTGAGTCGTTTTGGCGGCACCGGGGGCTAAATCGATTCCATTGGCAGAAAAATGGCCCTAGCGGCGTTGTCTGCTGTTCGAGGCGCGATCGAGTCTTTCCAGGCGCCGCAGCAATCGGCTAACGCCGCTTCGATGCCATTTGCTGCCCCGTGCCGTTTGTATCTCTCGCTCGTTCAATTCGCGCGCGATGGCGGTGAAGGAGACAAAGCCCGCTTTCCGGAGTTCACGAATTGTGGAAGCCAAGGCTTTGGCTCGCGCATCTGCGGCCCGCTTGTGTGCCAGTCTATTGTTGGTCCTGCCCTTGCCCAACGTGATCAGGCCCAGACGCGTCAGCATCCTTACTACGGTAGTTAAATGCCATCTGCCGCCACGAGCGGACAGTATCCCCCTTCGGTTCAACTCATCCGCCAATGCCCGGTGCGAGACGAAGCCCTTCGCCTTCAGCTCACGGACGGTCG
>DATMNN010000060.1:0-3474 GCA_035569025.1 Terriglobales bacterium | reverse complement strand
GGGACGCAGTCTGTCGAGGAAGGCTCCCGCGAGGTGGTGCGCGTTGCGCTGCTCGGCCCGGACGGCCCGACGGGTACGTTCACACGCTGGGAAAACGCATCGATACCGTGGTGATCAGAAAGCCGGAAACCGATCAGGTGAGATCGTAGGGAGAAAACACAATGTACGCGATTACCGGGATTACGGGCAATGTTGGCGGCAGCGTCGCGCATAATCTTCTGGCCGCCGGGCAGTCTCTACGGGCCGTGATGCGCGACATCGGCAAAGGGGATGTCTGGGCAGAGCGCGGTTGCGAAGTGGTGAAGGCGGATATCGCCGATGCCACATCGCTTGCTTCGGCGTTCAGGGGCGCAGAAGGAGTCTTCGTGCTGGTTCCGCCGAACTTCGATCCGGCCCCCGGTTTTCCTGAGGCGCGGGCGACTGCCGCCTCGCTGAAATCGGCGCTCGAGAAAGCAGCTCCGGGCAGAATCGTATACCTTTCCACAATCGGGGCACAAGCGCGTGAATCCAACCTGCTCACGCAGCACACCATCATCGAGCAGGTGCTAGGAGAATTGCCGATGCCGATTACTTTCCTTCGGCCCGCGTGGTTCATGGAAAATCTCCGCTGGGATGTCGCCGCGGCGAGAGAGAGCGGGATCATCATGAGCTTCTTGCAGCCTCTGGATAAACCTTTCCCGATGGTGGCCACTGCCGACATCGGGCGCGAGGCTGCGAAACTACTCCAGGAATCATGGACCGGCCGAAGAGTCGTCGAATTGGAGGGTCCGCGCCGCGTGGCCCCGAATGAGATCGCGAATATCTTTGCTGAAGTACTTGGCCGCCGCGTGAGCATGAACGCTGTGCCGCGAGAGACGTGGGAGTGGTTATTCAAGTCGCAGGGCATGAAGAATCCCACACCCCGCATCCGGATGCTGGATGGCTTCAATGAGGGCTGGATCGAGTTCGAGAACGGCGACGCCCGCTCTCGAAAAGGAGAGGTCGCCCTCAAATCCGTGCTGCAAACGCTGGTAGAACGCGAAGGCAAGTAGCCTCGCATCTCGAGATACCGTGATTACCTTCGGCGCCGTCGCTACCCTCGCCTTCACCTCGTCACACCAACCAAGCTTGCACAGGTAGGTTGGGGATCTCTCGCCCTCCACAATAAGAGCCATCCGCCCCCTGTCAAGGTGCCTGGCCCCCGGGGCTAAAAGGCGGCCGGCGACTTTCATGCGGGTGAGCGCGTCGACGATCCACGAACGTATCCGCAGCAAACCCTCAACCGACGCTCGCTTGCACTTCGCTATGGCTGAGTATATACTCATCTATAGAAGGCCCTCTG
This sequence comes from Terriglobales bacterium, assembly GCA_035569025.1. Classification (GTDB taxonomy): domain Bacteria; phylum Acidobacteriota; class Terriglobia; order Terriglobales; family Acidobacteriaceae; genus Acidiflorens. The sequence continues at coordinate 2,153 of DATMNN010000060.1, read as the reverse complement.
ATCTAATGGCGAAACCCAAGAGCGAAGACAAACGTAACGCGATCCTTTCAGCTGCTGCCCGGGTTTTCGCGGAACGGGGACTCGGTGCTCCGACCGCGGCGATTACGAAGGCGGCCGGGATTGCGGAAGGCTCGCTCTTTACCTATTTCAAGACGAAGGATGATCTGATCAACGCGCTATATCGCGAGCTCAAGTTAGAGTTAGCGGATTCGATGATGTCCGGCTTCCCGCGGAAACAGAGCGTGCGACATCGATTGGAGCATGCCTGGAATGGCTACGTGCACTGGGGCGTAGCGAACCCGGACCAGCAAAAGGTTCTCAAGCAGATTCAAGTCTGGGGTGGGCTGACCCAGGAGTCGAAGCAGGCTGGCTCCACACCGTTCACCGAATTTCAGAAAATGACGGAAGATGCGGTGACACAAAAAATCTATAAAGATATGCCGCAGGCTTTGATCGGAGCCACGCTAATCGCCCTCGCAGAGATGACGATGGACTTTATGGCGCGGGAGCCGGAAAGGGCGGAAATGTACCGGAGCGGCGGATTTGAAATGCTGTGGGCTGCGCTTACTCGCCGCTAGCACATTTTTGAATCCATGATGAGTGCGTAGGCATTCATAGTAAATAGACGAAGAAAACCACGTGTTCGTGGAACAAAGGAGACGTATATGAAATATCGACTTTTGGGAAACAGCGGACTTCGAGTTTCGGAAGCGGCGCTCGGCACGATGACCTTCGGCGACGACTGGGGTTGGGGTACGGCCAAGGACGAGGCACGGAAAGTATACGACGCCTTCCGCGACGCCGGCGGCAATTTCATCGATACTGCCAATATCTACACGAATGGGACCAGCGAATCGTTTCTCGGCGATTTTATGGAAGGCCATCGCCAGAGCGTCGTGCTCGCTACTAAATACACCAACGCTTTTCCAGGCACAGACCCGAACGCCGCAGGCAACCAGCGCAAGAACATGATGCAGGCTGTGGAAGGCAGTCTCAAGCGACTGAAGACCGACTACATCGATCTGTATTGGGTCCATATCTGGGATCAGCTCACGCCTGTCGAAGAGGTCATGCGAGGACTCGACGATCTGGTGCGAGCGGGTAAGGTGCTCTACACGGGCATCTCAGATGCTCCCGCATGGTGGATCGCTCAGGCGAATACGCTCGCCCATCTGCGTGGGTGGTCGCCCTTCGTCGGGTTACAGATTGAATACAGCCTGATCGAGCGAACGGTCGAGCGCGAACTGATTCCGATGGCCAGGGCGTTGAACATCGGAGTGACGGCATGGTCTCCGTTGGCCGGCGGCGTACTGACCGGCAAGTATCACGGCCACGGGTCGCCCGAACAGGCGCGCATGACCACCGAGATGGCGAAAGACTTCATGCCTGAACCAGTGCGCAGCGCCCGCATCGTCGCCGCCGTCAAGAAAGTGTCCGACGAGACCGGTCGCGGCATGGCGCAGGTGGCTCTCGCCTGGCTTCGCTATCGACCCGTGCCGGTCATTCCGATCATCGGTGCACGGAAGCTGACGCAACTCCAGGACAATCTCGCGAGCTTCGAACTGACGCTTTCAGCGGATCAGTTGAAGACGCTAGACGAGGCAAGCGTGATTGAACTTGGGTTTCCGTACGAAATGTATACCAAGGCGCTGCCACGTGCAATCTGCTATGGCGGTCTGCGCGACCAGATCCTGGCATAGGCGCAATTCGCATTTCGTCCGAGCATGAATGAATTCAGAAAGGACCCAGAAAATGACACAGAAGACATGGTTGATTACGGGAAGCGGGAATGGATTGGGGCGGAACATCGCCGAAGCAGCACTGAAGGCAGGTGACAACGTTGTAGCCGGAGCGCGTCGCACGGAAGAGCTGGCATCGCTGGTGGCGCAGTACGGCGAGCGGGTGAAGCCCGTTAGGTTGGAAGTGCGCGAAGAGACGGCAGCAAAGGCAGCCGTGCAGTTGGCGATAGACGCCTTCGGGCGGCTGGATGTGCTGGTCAACAATGCGGGTTTTGGAAAGATTGCGCCGTTCGAGCAGATAAGCGCGGAGGATTTCCAGGCCATTGTGGACACGTGTTTATACGGCGTGGTCTACACAACGCGTGCCGCTATACCGGTAATGCGCAGGCAGAAGAGCGGTCACATTTTTCAGGT
>DATMNN010000059.1:0-2826 GCA_035569025.1 Terriglobales bacterium | reverse complement strand
CGAAAGCTCATCTTCCGTCACTACACGCTCTATCTTGTCAGACTTGATGCGGTATCTAAGACGTCCGTCCGTCTCGACCGGCATACATTGAACGATGGTGTAAATCTGTGGCGCCTCGACCTGCACCCGCCCCTGCGGTCCTTGACCGCGATGAAGGACTTCGTCGTTTGGCTGGTAAGCATGTGACATTCTGCGTCCCCTTTTGGATCGTTGTACTATGAAACGAATTGCAGCAGTGGAAAACCAGCCGCGGGGAACGGAACTTTGGGACCCGGATACCGGACACCAAAAATCACATCTCAGGCATCTGGAGACCTGTAGAGAAAAAAATCAACGGATGAAAGCCGCAGATCCCGGCAGAAAGCGCCCGAATGAGGGTCGTCTTGGAAACGCGCGGTTTGCGAAGACTGCTTGGTGGAGACGGGATGGATCGAAACTGGCTGCCGCCACGCAGTCATCGAAACGAGTCTCCACCCAGTCTGGAAGGGGATTTTTCGCGGCAGAGACCGCGCCAATAGAAGGATCCTTTGCTCGTTGGCCGATCCTAAAGTGCCAGGCGCCGCGCGCTGATCGCCGACCGGCGAAGCGGCGGAAGTCGATATGTTTATATTGTTGGTCGCGCCTAAGCCGATGAATGGCAGCCCTGAGTAGTTAGGGCTTGCGCCGTTTTCACGGTACTACCAAAGGGCACGATCTTGTTGTTAACGTCGTGCCCAATGTCTGCGCGGCCCAACCATGGAATGCCGGACCTCAGGCACCAGTAGCGGGCGACTTCCTCTTCGTTCATTCCAAAGTCCGGTTCGTTCGGAGTGATGTGGCTGCAACGACCAAGCATGATGCCCGTCACCCGTCTGATCTCGGAGTTACTGGTGATGTGAAATAGTAATCTATCAATTTTGTACATTGCCTCCCCCACCTCCTCTAGCATAAGAACATGTCCGTCGAGGTCAGGTTGCAACGGCGTGCCAAGCAGTTGGCTTAGGATCGACATGTTAAATGCCGCTGTCTTCTTCGCGCTCCAGACCGTCGGCTCCAACGCCTCAGGCGCCCGATCGACCATCCAGGCGAGTGCCCGCCCAATCGCTGTGTTCCCCGCGTCTCGGAGGACGTCCTGCGCCACTGGACCGTGTGCGACGGCCTCGAAACCAGATCGATATAAGGCGGCAAGCAGCACGCCTGCATCACTATATCCCACGTAGGTTTTTCGTCTGGACGGCTCCGTCAACCCACACATGATCGCCTCCACCACGCGGCAGGAGCCGTAACCGCCGCGGGCAAACCACACCGCGTCGTAGCTTTCGTCATTAGCGATATCGAGGAAGGCCTGCGCGCGTGTCTCGTCATCGCCCGCGAAATGCCCGTGGGAAGCGAAGCACTGGGGATGGAAGAAGATCTCTGGCGTCCTGTCTGGATACAGCGATCCGGCCAACGTCCACACTCTCTCAGCTACTTCCGGAGACATGCGCGAAGCTGGCGCGACTACACCGATCCTGCACTTCTCGTTGCTCATCCCAGCGCCTCGCCTTCGTTGCACTTCATCGGCAACGCGTGTAGATTCCGCCGATGTCCCAACTTGGAGATTACTTTTTCTGCGGCGTCGGCGGTAGTGGCATGACCCCCCTCGCTCTGATCATCAAAGCCAGGGGTGGACGGGTTGAGGGTTCTGACCGCGCGCTCGACCAGGGGCGCAATGCCGAAAGATTTGATTTTCTGCGTGCGCGTGGTGTGCTGCTTCATCCGCAGGATGGCAGTGGCGTTCGCCGGGCCGGTCAGATCCTTGTTTCCTCCACCGCCGTCGAGGAGACGGTTCACGATGTGCAAGCCGCACGTCGCATTGGCGCCGTAGTTACCACCCGCGCGAGGCTTCTCGCCGAACTCTTTAACGCTTCCGCCTTGGGCGTTGGTGTTGCCGGCACAAGCGGAAAGTCCACCACGGTCGGCATGATCGGCTGGATTCTGCATAGCGCGGGAAAGAGCCCTACGATCATGAACGGCGCTGATATGAAGAATTTCGTCTCAGCGGACTCACCCTTCGCTAGCGCCATGATCGGCCAGGGCGAGCCGTTCGTATGCGAAGTGGACGAAAGCGATGGCTCGATTGCGTTTTTTGAGCCGCGTGTCGCGGTTGTGAACAACATCTCCCTGGATCATAAATCGCTGGACGAACTGCGCAGCTTATTCCGAGGTTTCATCGCCAAGGCGGAGACGGTGGTGCTGAACCTTGACAACCCGGAAACCGCGGCACTCTTGCCCGATTTGAGGCCGGGCCAAGCGGTAACTTACAGTCTGGTTGCTGCGCAAGCCCATCTCCTCGCGTCTTCGCCGATCCGGTCGCTCGCCGGAATCAGGTTTCTAGTGAAGGCGCGAGATTCCGGTGAGGTAGTCGAGGTGAACCTGAAAGTTCCGGGGCTGCACAATGTTGCCAACGCACTCGCCGCTCTGAGCGCCGCGCAGACATGTGGCGTGGCCCTCGCAGATGCCGCGGCCCATCTGGGTAAGTTCAGCGGCATCCGTCGGCGACTAGATGTCGTAGGCACCGCAAATGAAATAACGGTGATCGACGATTTTGCCCACAACCCAGACAAGATATCGGCTACGCTCGAAACCATGCACGCGTTTCCCGGCCGCCTGCTGCTGATGTTTCAGCCTCACGGCTACGGCCCGATGCGCTTGATGAAGGACGCATTGGTGGACTGCTTTGTGAACGGGATGCACGGAAATGACGTCCTGGTCATGCCCGAGCCTGTATATTTCGGCGGCACGGTCGACCGCAGCGTTGGCAGCCGAGAAATCGTTTGCGAGATCGAACGGCGTGGTCGAAAAGCC
>DATMNN010000058.1:0-15190 GCA_035569025.1 Terriglobales bacterium | reverse complement strand
CGTATTATCGCGATTGCCAACCAGAAGGGTGGCGTTGGTAAGACGACGACTGCCATCAACCTTGCTTCTTCTCTTGCTGCAGCTGAGGTGAACACGCTGCTGGTGGATTGCGATCCGCAATCGAACGCCAGCAGCGGCCTGGGTCTGCGCAAAGATCCGGATCGAATCAGCACCTATGATGTCATCATGGGAATGGCTTCGGCTGAAGAGGCGCTGCAGCTTACAGAGTTAGAGCAGCTGTGGGTGATCCCTTCGCATAAGAACCTTATTGGCGCGAATCTTGAACTGGTTGACGCGGACCGCCGGGAGTTTCGACTCCGCGACGCTCTTGCTCAGGTGCGGGACCGGTTTCAGTTCATTGTGCTGGATTGTCCTCCGGCGTTGGACCTGCTCACGCTCAACGGTCTTGTCGCTGCCGATGGGGTGCTCATTCCTATGCAGGCGGAGTACTTTGCCTTGGAAGGCGTCAGCGAGTTGCTGGACACGATCGAGAGGATTCGTGCGGCGTTGAATCCTTCGCTGGGTGTGGATGGGGTGGTGCTGACTATGTTCGATGAGCGTACTAACCTGGCGCAGCAGGTGGCTGAGGAGCTTAAGAAATATTTTGGAGAGAAGTTGTGTAAGACCACGATCCCGCGGAATATCCGGCTTGCGGAGGCGCCCAGCTACGGGAAGCCGGCTCTGCTTTATGACGTCCGGTCGCGCGGCGCGGAGAGCTATATCCGCCTGGCCAAGGAGCTACTCGACCGGATGGCGGCCGGGCGGGATCAAGCGGGGGCGGCTTAGATTGATGTATATCTATATTTACATAGATAAATATATTGAGTGAGGGAAATGATGGCAATTCCGGCAGAGCAGAGTGAGAAGGTAGCGGACAAGATCGTAGAGAAGCGGCGGGCGCTTGGGAGGGGGCTGGAGTCGTTGCTGCCGGGGCCTCGGGTCGTCCCAGCGAACGACCCCACCCTCGCGCAGGTTTCAACCAAGGATGGCACGCGCAAGGATGGGGCACCCTCCAACGAGTCGCCGACCGCGGCATCGGCGCCGCTCGAGGCAGGCGTTGTGGACCTACAGGCTATGGCGGCTCGGCGGCCGGACGGCGTGCCGGTTCTCGATCTGGCGCTGGAGGCGATCGAGGACAATCCCCATCAGACACGCTCGGAATTTGATGATGATCTGTTGAAGGAACTGGCGCGGTCAATCCAGGTGCAGGGAGTACTTCAACCGATTGTGGTGCGTCCGGGGGCGGATGGGCGCTATGTGCTGATTTTGGGCGAACGGCGGTTGCGGGCGTCGAAGCTGGCGGGGAAGACGACGATTCCGGCGATCGTCAAGCGCGTGTCGGAGCAGCAGGCGGCGGAGATGACCATCGTCGAGAACCTGCAGCGCGAGGATCTGGATTGCATGGACCAGGCGGAGGCTTTCGCGAATCTGAGCACGGAATTCGGATTGACGCAGGAGGAAATTGGCAAGCGCGTGGGAGCGTCGCGGGAAACGGTGTCGAATTATCTGCGGCTGCTGAAGTTGCCCGACGACGTGCGCTATCTGGTGAGGCAGGGTGACCTTTCGTATAGCCACGCGCGCGAGCTGCTGGTGCTGGACGACCAGTCGCAGGTCTCGAAAGTGGCGGCGATGGCGGTGCAGAAAAAGATGTCGGTGCTGCTGTTGGAGGAAGCCATCCTGGAGCTGAACATGCCGTTGGAACGGTCACCGGAAGACCGCGGTCCGGGAGGCGGAGCGCGCTGGGTGGATCCGAATGTGCGGGCGGCGCAACGGTCGCTTGAGACTGTACTCGGGATGCGGGTGCGTATCCGGGACCGCAAGGGCAAGGGGAAAATCACGATCGAGTACGGGACTTTGGAGGATTTTGACCGCGTTGTGGGAATGTTGAAAGGGAAGTAATCTGATCGGGTTTTTCTCTGACTGGAATCAACAGAGTAAAAAGTGGACATTCCTCCCCAATTTGGGGCAAGAGGACGCCGTCAGATATTTGCCCAAGGAGTAATTGGGCGGTCGAGTGGGAAAACCATCCCAGGTATTTACCAATTGTGATTCTGTCGCGGAACGGAGCGCGAGCCTTAGAAGTAACAAGTGGCATCTCCAGTGTATGGAGCGGCTAAACGAATTGCTGAAAGAGTTTGCCACGCCTACCTCGGGGCCGTAAGCCCAAGCCAAGACAAGCGGCCATGTCGCAGCGGCGAAAAGCTGCGCCACACAAAAGCAGAGTTTCTCGCAATCGGTAAAGCCGTCCGGTTGGTTGCTTTCTTGGCATGCCTGAAGGCATGACCAGATACAAATCTCTTTCTAACTGGACCATTACCGTCACGACGACGCGCGGGTGAGGCGGTCATGCACTGCTTCCCAATCGGGTGTGTGGGGCGGACAGTCCACTGCGATCCAATCGGGCGCGTGCGTGTCGGCTTGGTGGAGTTTGTCGTAGAGCGCGGCGGCATAGCCGGTCGCGGTCGCGGGCATGGCTATGACGATGACTTCGATGTCGGCCCTTGACGGCGGGTGCTGGTGTTGCAGGTAAATCCCGCTCCCCTGGCTGGGTACCTCTCCATTTTTCACCAATAACAATCGAGTGCGCGGGCTGTAGTGGCGCGGGTGCATTCCGGGCGCGGGGTGTGCGCCTTCGGGAGTTTCTGTCGCGGTGGTCATCGGGCCGATTATGGATTCAATCTCGGATCGTGAAATGCCACCGGGGCGGAGCAGGACCGCTTGCGGTCCGGCTAGCGACAAGACAGTCGATTCGATGCCGACTTCGCAGGGGCCGCCGTCGAGAATGAAGTCTACGTCTCCGCCCAGGCTTTGGCGGACGTGGTCGGCGGTGGTTGGAGAAAGCTGCGTGAAGCGGTTGGCGCTGGGGGCGGCCAGAGGAACTCCGGCGACTTGGATCAGGGCCAGCGCGACCGGGTGGTTTGGCATGCGCAGGCCTACGGTGGTTAGTCCGGCGGTGACGATTGGGGAAATGGCCGGACGTTTTTCCAGAACCAGCGTCAACGGGCCGGGCCAGAATTTTTGGGCCAGGCGTTCGGCTTGGTCGGGCCAATTCGTGACAAGGGACTTCGCCATCTCAACAGAGGCGACGTGCACGATAAGGGGACTGGTCGCCGGGCGGCCTTTGACTTCATAAATACGAGCGACAGCCTCCGGGTCGAGCGCGTTCGCACCCAGTCCGTACACAGTTTCGGTGGGGAAAGCGACCAGGCGTCCGGCACGCAGGAGTTGTGCTGCGTGTTCGATGTCGGCCGAAGTTGAGGGCATGGATCCATTGTCGCAGGTGACGGCGAATTCACATGAATTTCAGGTACTGATCTAAATCAACGTTCTGGCGAGACTTGCGAAAGGTGCATCCAATGGGGGATACGGCGAATCTAACCCAGTACTATATTACCGACGTTATTTGCCCTGCCGCCACGAAGGTTAGAGTATATTGATATGTCCGGCGGACGCCAAAAACTAAACACCATGTCATCGCTCAGAGCAATTTGTCCTGTAGAGCCTCGGAAGAAATTGACGAAGCGCGAAGCCGCCAAGAGACTCGCCCAGCTTGCAGAAAAACGCATGGAGCGAGACGGATTGTCTGACGCCAAAAAGAACGCACGTGTTCAGAGTTTTGTAGAATACGTGGATGCAGTCAGCGCAAATCGCGCCAAATAGACAGGGCCTCCTCGAATTCATCCGAACCGGGAATCAACCCGAGTCTTTTTAGAGCCTGCTTCACCTCGCCTTCATCGTCCCAGTCCAATATTTCGGCCATTCGGGACAGCATGTTCTTTTCGCGTTCTCGCGCAAGTGCTAGTCCGGTCTTTCCCATCTATTTCACCTGCGCTTTCTCGCCATCCCGGTACATCACATCGAAAGCGAGTTCCGCCAAATTTAGCCATCTCTTGCGTTCCTCTTTAGGCCAAGTCGCTCCTTCCGGCGGGAGTTTCTCCAGCAATCCTTGAATGAAGTACGGGTAAATTGGAGGTTGCTGTTGCTGTTTAATCGGTTCGGGGATTTTCCCTTGTGCGGCCTCTTCTATCTTGAGAGTCGGAACGATTCCCAAGGCCGGAAGAATAAGCCTGTCGTTCGCGACCTCAAAAAACCCCGCCTGCTTTGCTGATCTGAGAAATACCTGGCGGGCTTTGTCCTTCTGTTTCGGGGCTACGCCCAGACTCGCAATTTGCTCCTCAAGTCCCTGCGCGGGGGGGAGGGATGTGCTCTTGAACTTGTCATAGAGCTTGGAATACAAAGGGATTTTTAAAAACGCTTCGACTCGTGCGGCTCTCTCTTGTTGCGCATCGACGATGCGAATACCGAGCGGGGTTAGTTCGATGCCCCCGCGCTCATAGGTGACGACGCCAAACATTTTCGCTGTACCCAACCTCAAGTTAAAACCGCCGCCAGTCGGAGACACCCCTAAATATCCCGCCAGTTGCTCTCTCAGGCAGCTAGTGCCAGCGCGCTCTTTCATTGTTTTCGCGATCTGTACCGCATCATCAAGATCGAGGTAGGGAAATTCGATAGTCGAGCGTCCACGGATTTCTGCTTGCACGGTGGGATCGATGTTCAAAGCCATAGTATGTGGCCTCCTTGTCTTCGCTAGGCAAGATCAGTATACATCAAAAAGGAGAAACGTAAATATTTAAGGGAAGACTATTGCGGATTATGAGGATATTGGGTATAGTCTTTAAAGAACGATGGGTTGAATGGCTGGAACCATTCAACCCGTTGAAACCAAAGCCCTAGCGAGAGGCAATATGAACACCGTTTCAGCGGTGCACGGTTTCATTCACATCCTACCACGCCCACCACCACACGCAAGACTTCTTTTCTTGGGTAGACCCGTTCGACTCCAGTCCTGCGGGTCTTCCCTCGAAGGTCATAAGCCCCGTCAGTAGCGCTAACTACCGACAGGGCCAAATCCCAGCGCGGACAACCGCAGTTCGCCCACTCTCGCCAGATTCCCGGGGTGGGCGGAGCCTTTGCAGACTTTTCTGCGTTCCTGCAGTTGCACACAGGGACGGACAGGAGTGTCCGTTTTACACGCTGCTGCGCTACTTCTTCTTGTCGTCCTTTTTCTTGTCTTGTTCTTCTACCTGCAGGTTATTGGCAACGGAGAAAACGCCGGAGACCTGGTTGGCCTGGACGCCCGCGATCTGCTTGTCCATGGAGCGAGCGACTACGCCTTCCAAAGTCACGTTACCGTTTTTGACGATGATGTGGATGGGCGGCACAGCGCGGAGTTGATATTGGCTCAGAACCGAGTTTCCGAAGATGGCGCGATACACGGCGCGGCGGATGCGGTCGTCGTTGATCGAGGTGGGCAGGACTTCGATGTTGTTGACAACTTTTTCCACGCCTTCAATGCGCTTGACGGAGTTTTCGGCGTCGGACTTCAGCGTGGGACGAGCGACCTGGCCCAGCAGGGTCACGGTGCCGTCGGGATCGACTTTGTAGGAGAGATTGTCGAAGACGCCGTAGTACGGCAGCATGACTAGCTCGTGGCGCACTTCTTTCACGATACGATCGACGCCTTTTTGGCTCAGGGCGTCGCGATTATCCTGCCCCTGCATCGATAAGGCCAGTGCGGAGACGAGAACGGCGAGCAAGAGGAATTTTTTCATGGTGAACCTCGCACAGATGGATTTTGGCGGGAGCAACTCTTCCTGCGCCCCAGCGGCTAAAGCCGCGTTAATTTTGTGCACTTGCGGCGCGGCTGAAGCCGCGCCCCTTCAAAGCCCCGTCGGTGACTTGGCAACCTTAGCCGGGAACATTTTACCCTTGAGCGCTACTTGCGTGCTGGTGTGTTCACAACTTGCGAGTGCTTAGGGCCGCGGTTCTCCCGCCTTGCAGCCTGATCCTCGGTTTTGAGAAGTGGGACAGGAGCGTCCGACCTACATCTTCATTTCTTATTCGGGTTTGGTTTTGCGCCTTTCGCGGAAACCTTCGATCAGCAGATAGAGCACGGGAATGAAGAACAGGTTCAGGATCGTGCTCATGATCATGCCGCCGAAGACGGTGGTGCCGACGGAATGGCGTCCGTTTTCGCCGGCGCCGTTGGCGGTAACGAGTGGCACTACGCCGAGAATGAAGGCGAAGGACGTCATGAGAATCGGGCGTAGTCGAATCCTGGCGGCTTCGACGGCGGAATCGAGAATCGTCATGCCGCGTTTGCGAAGTTGCTCGGCGAATTCCACGATCAGAATGGCGTTCTTGGAAGACAGGCCGACGAGCATGACGAGCCCAACCTGGCAGAAGACGTCGTTCTCCTGCCCGCGCAACCACTGAGCGGAGAGCGCGCCCAGCAAGGCCATGGGAACCGCCAAGAGGATGATGAACGGAAGTACAAAGCTTTCATATTGTGCCGACAGCGTGAGGTAGACGACGACCACGCCGAGACCAAATAGGATCAATGTGACGCTGCCGGACTGTAATTCTTCCAGCGAGATTCCCGACCATTCATAGGAATACCCACGGGGCATGACCTTGGCGGCGGTTTGCTGCATGGCGTCGATGGCTTGCCCGGAACTGAAGCCAGGAGCGGCGACGCCGGTGATTTCCGTGGAGCGGAACAGGTTGTAGTGGTCGATAACCTGGGGTGCGGCGGTCTGACTGATGGCGAGCAGGTTTTCGAGCGGGATCATTGCCCCGGAATCGGCGCGGACGTAGTACTGGTTGATGTCCTGCGGTCGTGCTCGAAATTGTTTGTCAGCCTGCACGTACACGCGATAGGAACGGTTGTTGAAATCGAAATCGTTGATGTAGGCCGAACCCATGTAAACACTCAGCGTGTCGGTAATCTGGCTGAGCGGAACGTGCAGGCTCTTCGCCTTTTCGCGGTCAATGGTTACGATGAATTGCGGGTCATTGGCGGTATAGGTGGAAAAGAGACTGACCAGGTCTTTTTCTTTGCGCGCGCCGCCCTCGCGGATCATTTCCTGGTTGACTTTATCGAGATCCTGCAACGAGTGGTTGGCCTGATCCTGTATTTCGAACTGGAAGCCTCCGAAGGCGCCTAGGCCCTGAACTGCGGGAGGTTCGACAGCAATGACCAAAGCTCCCGAGATACCGAACATCGGACCGCGAATGCGATTCAGGATGGCGGAGGCAGTCTGATCTTTGCGAGTGCGCTTGCTGTAGGGCTGAAGGGTAAGAAAGGTTATGCCACGGTTTGGAGCGGCGCCGCCAAAGCTAAAACCGGCGACCGCAAAGGTGCCGCGAATTTCAGGAACTTTGCTGGTGATCGCCGAGATCTGGTCGCCAATTTTGCGCGTGTATTCCAGCGACGCGCCCGAAGGAGACTGGACGATCACAATCAGGTATCCCTGATCTTCGTTCGGGACAAAGCCCTTCGGGACTCTTTGAAATACGAAGAAAGCGAGTCCCAGTCCGCCTGCGAACAGCACCAACGCGATCGGTTCGTAGCGGAGGAAAACGCGCAGTGCGTGAACGTATCCGTTGGTGATTTTTTCAATGACGTGGTCGATGGCGCGGAACAGGCGGTTCTTCTCGCCATGGCTGCGGCCCAGCAGAAGGGCGGAGAGAGCGGGCGTCAATGTCAACGCGTTGAAAGCTGAAATCGCGATGGAAAATGCGATCGTCAGCGCGAATTGGCGGAAGAGAATTCCCGTGGTGCCGGGAAAGAAAGCGACCGGGATAAACACGGCGACGAGCACGAGCGAGGTCGCAATGACGGCGCCGGTGACCTCGTGCATGGCGTCGGAAGCGGCGCGGGTCGGATCGGACTCGCCTTCCTGCAAGTGGCGCTCGATGTTTTCGATGACGACGATGGCGTCGTCGACCACCAGGCCGGTGGCGAGCGTGATGCCGAACAGGGTCAGAGTGTTGATCGAAAAACCGAGGAGTTTAACGAAAGCAAAGGTACCGATCAGCGAAACCGGGATGGTGACCGCTGGAATGATGGTCGAACGCCAGTCCTGCAGGAAGATGAAGATGACTAGGATGACCAGGAAGATGGCTTCGCCCAGCGTCGAGACCACATCGCGAATGGATTCGCTGACGGCGTCCGTGGTGTCAAAGGCGACCTCGACTTTCATGCCCGGCGGGAAGCGCTGCGCCAGGCGATCGAGTTCGACCAGGCATCGGCGATGAACGTCGAGAGCGTTGGCGGTGGAGAGCTGGGTCACGCCCAGACCCACAGCCTCGCCGCCGTTGTAATCAAGATCGGAGCCGTAGTCTTCAGCGCCCAGCTCGGCGTGGCCGACATCTTTCAGGCGGACCAGAGTACCGTCGCTATTGCTCTTGAGGATGATGTTGTCGAACTGCGCGGCCTCGGAGAGGCGGCCGACGGCGCGGACGCTAATCTGGTATTGCTGGCCTGGCATGGCGGGTTGCGAGCCGACTTGTCCAGCGGCGACTTCGACGTTCTGTTCGCTGAGAGCGCTCACGACATCGGGCGCGGTCAGGCTCCGGCTCGCCATTCTGACGGGATCGAGCCAGAGGCGCATCGAGTATTTGCGTTCACCGAAGATGAGCACGTCGGCGACGCCCGGCACACGCTTGAGGGCATCGCGCACATAGACGTCAAGGTAGTTGCTCATGAAGAGCGGCGTATAGCGCCGGTCGGGTGAGAAGACGGCGGCGCCGAACACGAAATTCTGCGAACTCTTCTGGACCGTGATGCCGACTTGCTTAACGGCATTGGGGAGGCGACCCTGGGCGGTGTTGACGCGGTTCTGAATATCCACCGACGCGAGGTCGGGATTGCGGTTCAGGTCGAAGGTCGCGGTGATGGAACTGACGCCGTCGTTGGTCGAGGAGGACGTGAGGTACTTCATGCCCTCGGCGCCGTTGATCTGCTGCTCGAGCGGCGTGGTGACGGCCGACTCGACCGTTTGCGCGCTGGCGCCGACGTAGACACTGGTGACGCTGACTTGCGGCGGCGCAAGGTCCGGGAACTGAGCGATCGGCAACGTGGGGATGACGGCACCGCCCGCCAGGATAATGAGCAGGGCGCAGACGGTAGAAAAAACGGGACGATGAATGAAAAAATCAACCATAAGATCCGTTGCCAGTAGTCAGTTGCCGGTCGCCAGTTTTGAGCCTTCCTCGTTGTTGTTGCTGTTGTTGTTGGGAAAATACCGGTAATTGACGATCAGCCTTTGGTTTCTTGCGGGGCTACGGGAATTCCATCGATCAGAAATTGGGTTCCGGTTACGACAACTTTATCGCCGGCTTTGATTCCGTCGAGTACCACATAGTCGTTGCCCACGATTTGTCCTACTTGCAGCGCCTTCTGGTGGACGACGTATCCGCCTTTGGAGTCGGGTTCCGCCACGAAGGCGAAATAGAGGCCGCCGATTCTTGAAACGGCAACGATGGGGATCACCGGACGTTGTTCGCTCGACCAGACAACGCGGGCGCGGATGAACTGCGCGTTGCGTAGGGCGTCGTTTCCATTCGGTACTTGCGCTTTGGCGAGGATGGTCTGGGTCGCGTTATCAACTTGCGGCGAAATGAACGAGACACGGCTGGAGGCGAGCACCTTACCGGCGGCATCCACCAATTCAACCGGAAGATTCATCTTCAGCTGCGCGCTCTTCTCGATGGGAACGTAGATATAGGCTTCGAGTGTGCCGGGACGGTCGACGGTGGTGAGCTGCGTGGTGGTCTGAACACGATCGCCCACGCGGACCGGGATGTCGCCGACGATCCCCGCACGGGACGCTACCACCTGATAGTAGTGAAGCTGCACCTGCTGCTCGCGTACCTGCGCGCCGAGGCTTTGCAACTGCGACTTCGCGGCATCGACAGTGGCTCTTGCCTGATCGAGATCCTGGCGGCTCACTACTCCGGCGTTGGCCAGTCCGCTGACGCGCTCATAGTTCTGCTGCGCCCACACAACCTGCGCTTCCTGCGCGGCGCGCGCATCTTCCTGACTCTTGACCGTCGCCTGCTGCTTGGCCGGATCGATCTGGATCAGCGGCGCGCCCACGGCAACGCGTTGGCCAGAATGAACGAAGATCTGCGTGATGATTCCTTCCACCTGGGGCATGATCACGGCTGTTTCGCGCGACTTGAGAGTCGCCACGTAATCCGTGGTCTCGTTCACTTTCGCGGGCGCGGCGGTCTTTACCTGTACGGGCATCGCCTGGGGAGGGCCCGCCTGTGCGTTCTTCTTGTCGGTGCAGGCGGTGGTGAATAGAAAAAGAGCACTCAGGAAAAGCACAGAAAAGGAACGCGATCGAACGGAAAGTGTGTTCATGTCATCCATCTTTCTATCAATCTGCTATGAAAAAGATGCCGCTGAGCGAAGCTTCCGCCCAGTCCGGGGAGCACGGCGAAACAATTGTAGAACGTTTCAGATTCAGGGGATGGCCGGAGGCTCCTAAGAATTTATTGGGTCTGCTAGGCTGTTGGGTCATGAAACCGATCCGCAGCTTTGCCAGCGACAACAACGCCGTGGTGCATCCAGAGGTGCTGGAGGCTC
Organism: Terriglobales bacterium; assembly: GCA_035569025.1. GTDB lineage: Bacteria > Acidobacteriota > Terriglobia > Terriglobales > Acidobacteriaceae > Acidiflorens. Next base: position 4,752 of record DATMNN010000058.1, on the reverse strand, counting down.
TGGCACGCGCCAACCATGGGCACGTCGTCGGGTACGGTGACGACCGTTTCACCGAGTCCGCCGTTCGGAAATTCCGGGAGCATTTCGGGGAGGACGCTGAAGTTTTCTTTGTCTTCAACGGAACCGCCGCTAACGTCCTGAGCCTGGACGCCTTGACGCGTCCTTATCACGCTGTGCTGTGTTCCGAAATGTCGCACATCTACACGGACGAGTGCGGGGCTCCTGAAAGAATGACAGGCTGCAAACTGATTCCACTGGCAGCGCCGCTGGGCAAGTTGACGGTTGAGACCGTGGCGCAGGCTTATCACGGGATTGGCGACCAGCACCATGTGCAGCCGAAAGTTATTTCCATTACTCAGTCGACGGAAACGGGAGGGGTGTACCAGCGTGCCGAGGTCGAGGCACTGGCACGCTTTGCCCACGAGCGGGACATGTTCCTGCACATGGACGGCGCGCGAATTTCGAACGGTGTGGTTGCACAAGGGCTGACGTTGCGGCAGGCGACACGCGATCTGGGCGTGGATGTGCTTTCGTTTGGCGGAACCAAGAATGGGCTGATGGGAGTGGAAGCCGTGGTGTTTTTTCGTCCGGAACTGGCGCGGGATTTTCTGTTCGTGCGCAAGCAGGGGATGCAGCTCGCGTCCAAGATGCGGTTTCTGGCGGTGCAGATGGAGACGCTGCTGACCAATGACCTGTGGCGGCGGAACGCGGAACATTCCAACCGGATGGCCAAGGTGCTGGAGGCGGAGGTCAGGAAGATTCCGCAGGTGAAGATCGTGTATCCGGTGGAGGCGAATGGAGTGTTCGCGCAGATTCCGCGGCCGGCGATCAAGAAGATTCAGGAACGATACTTTTTTTACCCGTGGATCGAGGAGCAGTCGGTCGTGCGGTGGATGTGTTCGCTCGATACGACAGAGGAAGACATACGGGAATTCGTCGCGTTCGTGGCTGAGATGGTGCAATAAGGCCAGAGGTGAGAGGTCAGATTGAAGAGGTAAAGGCTCGCAATGCTGGCGGCCCCTACCTCAGCAATCTGACCTCTCACCCCTGACCTTCCTCATTCGCCTTTCCTTGCGCTCTTTGGTTACTGTGGTAACTGTCCGTTCGGTGCCTTCGACCGCGATAATGGACATCACACCCCAGCGTGTTGGATTTTTTCCGGGTGCCGCGATCTGAATCGTGGCGCCGGCCTGAGACCGAAGAATGTCACCCGTAGCTCGCATGTCCGATGGCGATCCGAACAAGGTTGCCGAAGCATTGTCCCTTCTGGACAAGGCCGTATTGGAGATGATCCGAGCGCAACAGCCGTTGTCGCGGATATTGGAATCACTGTGCTTGAAGATTGAAGAACGGTCGCCGGGGCTGCTGTGCTCGGTGCTCTTGCTTGACGCCGACGGCACTACGCTTCGCGAAGGAGCCGCGCCCAGTCTTCCGGCGAGCTATCGTGCGGCAATCGACGGCGTAACAATCGGTCCGCGGGCCGGATCGTGCGGGACCGCCGCTTACCGGCAGCAGCCGGTGGTGGTCACTGATATTGCCACCGATCCCCTATGGGCGGATTGCAAAAAGGTCGCTTTGCCGCATGGACTCCGAGCTTGCTGGTCGATGCCGGTAACGTCGCATGATGGCGCAGTGCTGGGAACATTCGCGTGCTATTACCGTGAGCCGCGGGCGCCCGATCCTCATCATCTTCAATTGATTGATCGCGCCTCGCATCTGGCGGGGATTGCCATTGAGCATCGTCGGGCGAAGACCGAGTTGCGCGCAGCTGAGACGCGCTACCGGACGTTGGTCGAGCGGCTGCCGGCGATTACCTATATCGCGGAAGTAGGCATCGAGGGACGGTGGCAGTTTGTGAGTCCGCAGATCGAATCGATGCTTGGTTTTTCTGCCGAGGAATGGACGGCGGATCCGGGGCTCTGGATCAGCCGAATTCATGAAGAGGATCGTGAGATTGCAATAGCTGCGGAAAATCGCGTCCAGCAAACGGGCGAGTTGTACAAAGCTGAATATAGGATGCACGCCCGCGACGGCCGGGTTCTCTGGTTCCGCGACGAAGCCAATCTGCTCGAAGGAGTTCCGGGGACAAAGCCGGTAATGCAGGGCGTGTTGTACGACATTACCGAGCATCGGCGAATGGAAGACCGGCTGCGCCAGGCACAGAAGATGGAAGCGGTGGGGCAGCTCGCCGGCGGTGTGGCGCATGACTTCAATAATCTGCTGATGGTGATGGGCGCGCACATTGACCGGATTCGGGATCGCCTGCCTCCCAATGATCCTTTGAGCGCGGACGCGGCCGAAGTTCACAATGCGGTGCAGCGGGCAGCGGCGCTGACGAGTCAACTGCTGGCGTTCAGCCGGAAACAATTTCTCCAGCCGCGGGTGCTCGACATTTCGTCTGTGCTCAACGGTGTCTCGAGGATGCTAGCTCGCCTGCTGCCGGAAAACATCCAATTGAAAATCGAGAGCGAAAACAATCTGGCGCGCGTGAAAGTCGATCAGGGCCAACTCGAGCAGGCTCTCCTGAATCTCGCCCTGAACGCGAGGGATGCCATGCCGGATGGAGGAACTCTGAGCATCCAGGCGCAGAGTGTACAGTTCGATGAAGCGCAGAACTGGCGGCACTCCACGGTGCAGCCGGGTGCGTATGTGATGATTGCCGTCAGCGATACCGGTACCGGAATGGACGCGGCGACACAGGCGCGAATTTTCGAACCGTTCTTCACTACGAAAGCACTGGGCAAGGGCACGGGGCTCGGTCTGCCCATGGTGTATGGAGTAGTCAAACAGAGTGGCGGGGCAATTTCGGTTTACAGTGAGGCCGGCCAGGGCACGACGTTCAAGATCTTTTTCCCGCAATGCGAAGCCGAAGCCTCTGCGGATCCGAAACCGCCCGCAGCGGCAGGAGTCAGCGGCAGCGAGACGATCCTGCTGGTGGAAGATCAGGTTGCGATTCGCGAGGTGGCGAGCGTGTATCTGATGGGTTTGGGCTACAACGTATTGGCCGCTCCCGATGGCGAGGCCGCGTTAAAGATTGCCGAGACGCACGACCAAAGGATCGATCTGGTGGTCACCGACATCGTGATGCCGAATATGGGAGGGGAAGAACTAGCCGCAAACGTTAGCCGCCTATATCCCCAGGCCAAGATCCTGTTTATGTCGGGTTATCCCGACTTTGCGGTGCGGCGCACCGGAGACTTGGCCGAACATGCCGAGGTGCTGCAGAAACCGTTCTCGCTCAAGAATCTGGCCAGCAAGGCGCGGTCGTTGCTGGACAAACGCTCCGCCGTGGCGGAGTAAGCTGCCGGGCGACTCGGCTGGCATTTCCCTGCGTTAAACCCCAGTGACCACAAGTGCTCGACGGACATAGGTAAATAGTTGCGCAACATGAAGAGCAGGATCCAGCCCCCTTTCTTGCCGGTGCCTACTATTTTGAATAGTATTTGCCATCCACTAGTGCAAATCGCTTGACAGGCGCGCCATCTCTGAACAAAATGTCTGCAGCGTTTTTGTCACCCCTCAGTCCCCCCGGCGTCCCTCCGGTATTTAGGGACATACGTATCAAAACTAGGGCAAATCGAACCAAACTCCCAGGAGGAAGCAGTGAGCAAATTTCAGAAGTTGGCAGTGGCATCTCTCTGTCTGACACTGTTGGCCAGTGTGAGCTTTGCACAGAAGCTAACCAAGCTTCAGGTGGTGCAGGGTGAATCGCCTTACATCAAAGGCGCAAAGCCGATGTTCGCGGTGGTCCCGCGCGTCAATGAAACGGCTGCAGTGACCCAACCCGACGTCCAGGTTCCGATCTGGACTGGAACCTTCAAGTTCGGCACTACGACCTACACGTTTCACATGGTGGGAACGGATCCGTCGGCCGGTTCGGCGACGTCCAATGTCCCGCTCGTGATCGTGCCTCTCAAATTCGTTTTCTCGGACGGTACCAGCCTCGGGGCGAACCAGATGATTTGCGGCGACGTGAAGAACACGATCTACCGGGTGAAGAATTCTCCGATAGTCAAGACGGGCAACACCTTCAGTCCGGGCGGGACTAATGTCGGCAAGACGCAGTACATTGACGCATTCCAGCGCGCCAATTTCTGGAGCTCGGTGAGCACCGTATCGCCGAACTACCACGTCCTGCTGAAAGGGGTCACGACAAAGCCCATCCAGACCATAAACGTACCCGTAGCGGATGGCAAAACAGTGGCCGGCCCCTGCGCAAGAATCGGCGAAGTGGACATCAACTTCTTCGACAACATCGCGATGGGCCTGCTCACCAGCCTGAACATTCCCGCGAACACACTGCCCCTGTTCCTGGACTACAACACTTTCCTGACCTCAGGCGGATGCTGCATCCTCGGCTATCACAGCACCAACAACGCCGGGACGCAGGCCTATGCCGTCGCAGCCTACAGCGACCCCGGAATCTTCAGCGTGCCGATTGAAGACATTCACGCTCTCAGCCACGAAGTCGGCGAGTGGATGGACGATCCACTCATCCCTTCCGGCAACGCCGTGCCGGCATGGGGCCATGTTGGCCAGGTCAGCGGATGCCAGGGCAATCTGGAAGTTGGCGATCCGGTGACGGGTATCGCCTTCACCGCGTCGGTTGGCGGAACGTTCCCGTTCACTTACCACCCGGAAGATCTGGTTTTCTTCCCGTGGTTCGCCCGCATCAGCCCGTCCACCTCCGTGAACGGCTGGTACACGTTCCTGAACACGTTCTCTGCTCCGCAGGCAGTTTGCCACTAGATT
>DATMNN010000057.1:0-17759 GCA_035569025.1 Terriglobales bacterium | reverse complement strand
TCTGGACCCGATCCGGCTGTAGCACCTATGAGTGAGTGCGTCGAACCCATCGTTGGGAAAATTCTAGCGGGATGGCGGTACGACATCTCCGGCCTGGCGGCGGAGATGCGCGGCGACTACGAAGCGCACTTTGCCGATTGTCCGCACTGTCGCAGCCGCCAGCGCCTCCACCGCATTATCGATATCTCCCTCATCGTGCTGGCATCGGTTTCCGCAGCTATGTTTCTGCTGGCCTTTGGTGTGATCCGCTATTTTGGCCCGCGCCATGCGTTCTGGCTCGAAGTGGCCGCGCTCGCGGGATTCGCGCTGTCCGCGCTGATCTGGCTGGCGGTTGCGGTGGCCACTCCCGCGCCGATGGCGGTGGTGGACGTTGCCCGTCTTGGAGCACGGCGCGTGCATGACCGTCTGCCTGCCGAAATCCGCGAGAAACTGCCAGAAGAGTTGCGTATGAAAATTACCGGGTCGTAGGACTCTTCGACGTATCTCGTGCATCCAATCGGGTAACGATGGGCCGCCTACCTGCAATTGTCGGAGTTGTCGTAATGGTGGCGCTGGGGATAAGCGCTGTCGGAGCCCAGTCCCTTCTTTTTCCCGCTCAGCCTGCTGATCGTCCATCGGGTTGCCATGGCAACGGCCTCGGCCATCCGGTTCCATCGCCGAGTCCTGCGGGTTATCAGTGTTGCCTGACTGGCCACAGCACGGCCGTTCCGCAAGCAACGTATCCGGAACCGATGCTTCTCCAACTTCGCCGCGTGTTGAGTAGCGAAATGGTACCGTCGGTGCAGGATTGTGTTCCGTCCGACGAACGCGCGATTTCTTCCGGCGACCCGCCGGGTGCAAGTCCTCTCCGGATCTAGCCTCCATTCGAAAATCCAGGAAAGAGATAGGGATTGCCCTGTCTCTTCCGTCGGCGCAGACGCGGCAAGCCGCGTCTCTACTCAGCGTTATTTTCGATTGGGGAGTCTGACGTGCGCGTTTTCATTTTGTACATTCTCGCGATCTGCATTTGGGCCGTACCAGCTACCTCGCAAGACACGGACAAAGACAAAGACAAAGACCACAGCATGGCCGGTCACGACCACCCTGCGCAAGCGAGCGCGTCCATGGAAGGCATGGACATGGGTTCATCTTCCTCCACGCCAGACTGGTTGCCGTCGCCGCACGCCTCCTCGGGCACAGGCTGGCAGCCGGCCACGACGCCCGCGAATTTGTGGATGAAGTCGCTCCACGGCTGGGATCTGATGGCCCATGGCGTAGTCTTCGTCGACTACAACCAGCAGGGCGGCCCGCGCGGAGCAGGGAAGGCGGAGTCAGTCAACTGGCTGATGCTGATGGAACAGCACCCACTCGGCCGCGGCACGATCCTCTTCCGCGAGATGTTTTCGGCCGAGTCGCTGACCTCGCCGCACCCCGGATTCCCTCAGATCTTTCAGACCGGTGAGACCTATCACGGACAGCCGCTGGTCGACCACCAGCATCCGCACAACGTGTTTGCCGAGTTGGCGCTTTATTACACCCGCCCGATCAGCGACAAAGTCTCCTGGCTGTTCTATGGCGGACCGGTGGGAGATCCTGCGCTCGGCCCGGTGGCCTTCATGCATCGCGCGTCGGCCGCCGAGTTACCCATGGCTCCTCTGTCACACCACCTGCAGGATTCGACTCACACCAGCTTTGGAGTTGTAACCACAGGCCTGATCGTAGATCGATTTAAATTTGAAGGTTCGGTATTCAACGGCCGTGAGCCGAATGAGCAACGCTACGGCATCCAGTTAGCCGCGCTGGATTCCTGGTCGGCGCGTGCGAGTGTAGCTCCGTCATCCCGCTGGACTGCGCAGTACAGTTATGGACGCCTGGAGCATCCCGAAGCGCTGGAACCGGGCAGCGAGCGCCGCCAATCGGCATCGGTCGAATATGTGCGCCCGTTCACGAACGGCTCGTGGGCCACCACGGCGATCTGGGGACGGAAACATAAAGAACTCAACAACCACAATCTGAACAGCTATCTGCTGGAGTCAACCGTTAACTTTCAGTCGCGAAATTATGCCTTTTCCCGTCTCGAACTGGTCGACAAAGATGAACTTTTTCCGGACGATCCTGCACAACCAAACTTCCGAATCGCCGCCTACACGCTGGGCGGCGCGCGCGACCTGATCCGGGACAGGCTCTGGCAACTGGCCCTGGGCGCCGACGTAACCTTTTACTCCAAGCCAGACGCTCTGAACGCCTCCTATGGCGACCATCCCGTATCGTTCCAGGTGTTTCTCCGGATACGTCCGGCGTCCGGCCATCACCACTAACCGTCACACTGGCGGCGTTACTGCCGGAGATTCTCGTTTCACTTTCTTCTTTGTGAGTAGCCGCAAAGAGCGCATTATCTAGGGCCATGGGAGCAGCCCTCCGCACCGTACGCCTGATTCAAGGGGCCATGCTGGTGAGCGTTGTGATTTGCGCGGTTGTAGGAGAGGTGGTCGGGGGACGTCTCACCACCAATACCAACACGCTGTATGCTATTTCGTTCGCTTCCATCAGTCTGGTGGGCGCGATTCTCGTCGTACGAAAAACGATGGTTTTGCAGTCCGAGGCGGAATTACGCGAGAAACCCGGAGACGCCGCTATCGTGGCGCGCTGGAGAACCGGATACATCGTTTGCTACGTATTTTGCGAGGCCCTGGCTCTGTTCGGCCTGGTGCTCCGCATCATGGGATTCAACCTCCTGCAAGTCTGGCCCTACTACGTCGGCAGCGTTGCTCTCCTGCTTCTGTTCTGGCCCCGCCTGTCGCAGGGTGGGGCCCGATAATCAGAGACGAGTGTCGGTCGCGACTGTTAACGCCTCCTGCCCCAACGTCTGTTACACGCCCCCGCAGATATGCCCTCCTGGTCCACTTCGATCCAAAACCGGTTTGATTTTCGATTCCCCGGCTTTCGCCGCAGCGTAATTTTCGTTTTGCCTCCAAGGCGAATAATTCACTTGCATCGCGCACGCTGCGCGCTACTATGCGCATAAGAAAGTAAATATTTAAGACGACAAAGGAGATCATGAGTTGCCCACTTTGAACGTGAACATACCGAGGTTCTATTGCCTGCTGCGTAAGGAGTTTCTCTATGACGGGCAATCCCATCACGGAGAGCTGCTCAAGGTTTGCGTGTTCGGCGCTGCTTCCCTTCATGGTAGAGCGCTGGGTTTCCACATCTTGACGGAGAATGGCGCGGTCATTTGGAGGCTTCCCCTCCACGCTTTCTGTCACAAGCCCGACGCTCCCAATGTTCCGTTGGACTGGCTGCAGTTTTGGGACTGCTTCAGTTACGAGGTGGTTTGCACTACCTTCGAACGCCTGCAGGACAGCCGCGTTCGCGTGCAACTCAAGGACCGCAGCTGGGAAGGCGGACAGTATATGTTCACGCTCGATTGGTACGAGAGTGAGGACGCCGAAGAAGCTGGCGACGGCGGTCACAAGTGCGCGCACGTGATCGCGCTCGATGACGGCAACTTTGCCGCGCAACCGAACAACCGCGTGCAATGGTTCTGTCCGGCCTTCGTGACGCCGTTCAAGGAGAAGCCCGACTACGTGACCAACACTCGCGTCTGGAAAGTTGAACGTGAAACGGAAACCACGCAGGCGTTCTTTTACGACACGCCGGAAGCGGGCTCCGAACTCGCTCAAGTGGCACTATATGCCAAGGGACTGCGAACGGACTCCATCCCCAACGGGAAAGTGCCGATGAAGAAATAGAGGGGATTGATTCTGAAACGGAAGGGGGTAGCCCTGCGGCGATCGATGGCCAGTTGGGATCTGCCCTGTCAGCCCATTTCAAACGCTCGCGGGCCCGTTACCAACGGCCCGCCCCTTCTACTCCCGGCCCGCCTGCTCCGGCGTTGACCCCACCCTTCCTTCAGGGTAAAGTGGCAAAGGATTAAGACTTTCCCTCCCCGCTTGACCTTTGTGCGCTCTGCATTTTCCAAAGTCGTTGTGATGGTAGCCCTGTCTGCCTTGGCTTGGGCCGCTCCCGGACAATTCTCTGTCCAGAAGCGCATCGCCCTGACGGCCGGTGACCAATGGGAGCCTGCCCTGTCGGCCGACGGCGCGGGCCATCTTTTCGTTCTCTATCCCCACTATGGCGCCGTGCCCGACTGCAAAGAACCAGACTGCGTTGCGCCCACTATGCTGCTGGTCGTCAGCAACGACAACGGCAAGACCTGGCAGGCGCCGCGCGTGATGCTCGAATCGGGCTCTGGACAATTCGACCCGCAGATCGTCGTCGATCCCGTCGACCGCCGTACCGTGTATGCCGCGTGGTTGCAGAACAAGAAGCGCGTCGTGATATTGGCCAAATCAGTCGACGGTGGCGCGAACTGGAGTCTGGGAGTCGCCGTCCGCGGCCAAGTGGAACTCGACAAGCCCGCTCTGGCCGTGCGCGGACCGCGCGTAGTCCTGGGATTCAATCACGAAGAGGAAGTCTGGATTGCGACCTCTCAGGACGCCGGCCGCACCTTCACCAACGCCCGCGTCAATAACGACGCCCGTCCCGGATGGTCTCTGCTGGGCGGAGCCACGATCGATCCAGCCGGCAACGCCTACCTTGCCTGGACCTCCTACTCCAAAGCGGCTGGAGCGCGCGACCACGTTGACCTCTTCGTGTCGAAGTCGCCCGAAGCCGGCAAGGCAACCTGGACCGCAACTCGCCTGGACGTTTCCGCCGCCGCTCCAGGATGCCATTACGAGGACTGCGGCGAAGCCTACCTCGGCGCGCAGGTTTCCATTACTTCCGACGCGGGCGGCACGCTGTATGCGCTCTGGAGTTCTGGCAGCAAGCGCCTCGGTCCGCAGCGCCTGTACTTCTCATCCTCCACCAACGGCGGCGACAGTTGGCTGCCGCGCGCGAGCGTTTCGCAGGCGGCCAGCGGAGTCGAACATGCCTTCCCGGCAATAGTAGCCGGCGCGACCGGCGACGTACGCATCGCCTGGATGGACACGCGCAATGCCAACGACAACGACCCACTCGCCGCGCGACAGTGGAACACCTATTACCGCAGCTCCAACAACGGCGGAGCCACCTGGTCGCCCGAATCTCGCCTATCGAACTATGTCCCCGGCTATCGCTACATCGGCAAAAAAGGATTCCGTTTTCCCTTCGGAGACTATTTCGGCCTGGCCATCGACAATCACGACGGCACGCACGTCGTCTGGGGCGAAGGCATGAACTATCAGAGTCCAGGGTCGATCTGGTACGCCGCCGGACGGTAATTTTGGGGGAGTAGACTTCTACAGCCGAGGCAGCCGGCTCAATCCGTCAGCATTCCGCCCGTAATCTCACGAATCTTCGCGATGCGATGTTCGCGGCAGTAATGAGACAGTTCTTCCACCAGTTTCTCCGTCGCCACTGGATCGAAATAGCTGGCAGTGCCCATCTGGACGGCGCTCGCGCCCGCAAGCATGAATTCAATGACGTCCACGGCGGTGGTGATTCCGCCCATGCCGATGACGGGAATTTTCACCGAGTGGGCTGCGTCGTAGACCATGCGCAGGGCGATTGGCTTGATCGCGGGGCCGGAGAGTCCGGCAGTGACGTTGGCGATCCGCGGACGCCGCGTGTCGGCGTCGATGGCCATCGCCAGAAACGTGTTCACCAGCGAGATCGCGTCGGCGCCCGCTTCCTGCGCCACGTGCGCCATCTGCGCGATGCTGGTGACGTTCGGCGACAGCTTCACGATCAGCGGACGCTTTGCGATGCGCTTGCAATAGCGCACCACTTCGTCAAGCGTATGCGGATCGCTGCCGAACTGAATGCCTCCGTGCGCGGTGTTAGGGCATGAGACGTTTAACTCATAGGCGGCGATGCCTTCGCCCTCATTCAGAATCTCGATCACCCGTTCGTAGTCGGGACGTGTGTACCCGAACACGTTGGCGAAGACGACAATGTCTTTTTTCTGCCGGAGCGCCGGAAGCTTTTCGTCCAGGAACGCGCGCGCACCGATGTTCTGCAATCCGATCGCGTTCAACATTCCAGCCGGCGTCTCAAACAGCCGCGGTGGAGGATTGCCCGTCATTGGTTCTTTCGACAGCCCTTTTACGACGAATCCGCCGAGCTTATCCAGATGGACGATGTCGTCGAACTCGATCCCATAACCAAATGTGCCCGACGCAGCAATGATCGGATTCTTCAGTTCAATCCCGGCGAAGCTGACGCTCAGATCGGGCATGCCAGAGGTCGGAGTCATTGCACTGCTCCTGGCCCGTTTGAAGACGGTCCGTTCGAGACCGGTGCGTTCGATGCGGGGCCATTGGGTGCCGGACCGTTGGATGACGGACTTGGCGTCCGGCGCTGTGACTGGATGGCTTCGATCAACACTCGTCCCGTGGCGTGTGTCGGCGCATTGATCCCAAGCAGCGAGGCAAGCGTCACCGCAAGGTCGACCGGTTCCGCATGGTTGCGGTACACGCCAGGCTGAAACGCTAATCCGTAGAACGCGAGAGGCACATGAGTATCGTACGAAAAGGGAGTCGCATGATCCGTGCCCGATGCACTTCCTACTTGAAACGGGCTGGGGACGCCCATCACATACCATCCCCCGAGCGGTGAGTAGCTGTGAGCATAACGTCGCCCCATCTCCGTGTCGGGAGTTTCTCCGCGGGCAAGTTGTGACTTGGTGTAGTAACCGCGGAAACCGGCCTGCTTCATGGCCTCACCTGTATCGGCTTCGGCGTCAGCTTCCTTATGCCCGGCGAACGCTTCGTCATTCAGCCAAGCCATCGGATAGTCGACAGCCAGAACATAATCCGCGGCCTTCGAATATTTTTTTGAGAGCAGGGAATTGATCTGTTTCCGCAGATCGTCATCATTCAGGTTCGCGGCGGGCAGGCGCAGCGTCTTTGCGAATTCGGGGAGGGGAGCGATGCCGTGGTCCGCGGAGAGCGCCATCCAGATATTCGCCAGACCGACTTGATGCCCCAGGAAGCCTATGAATTCAGCGATCTGACGGTCGAGTTCGAGCGCCATGCCGCGCATCTGCGGAGAGTCGGGTCCAACCTGGTGTCCGAGGATGTCGTTGGCGGATAGGCTGATGGTGAGCAAGTCGGTCGCCGATCCGGCGCCGAGTTTTTCGTAAACGACCAACTCTTTAGCGAACTCGAATTGGTAGTCATTCGCGAACGGAGTCGCCCCAATGACTTCGTAGAATCCCGCGGGTTTGCCATCTTTTCCCTTGCGCAGGGCGGTCGAGCCGAGGACTTTGTCGGAACTGTCCTTCCACTCCCGGTTCCAGTATTTTTCAGTACGATTGCTGCCATTGAAGTTGCTTACCCAATCAGGCAGAGTCTGATGGTAATAGGTGGACGTGACCCACGCACCGGACTTTCCGTCGATCCAATAGGCGCCGTCGGCAGAAAAGCCTCCTGGCAGAACGGCCGCCCGATCCTTGAGCGAGAGCGCAAACACTCGCGCCTTACCGCCGGTCGCCAGCTTCAGTTCGTCGCCGAGAGTGTCGGCTTGCAGATTGTGAGGGGAAGATCCCGTGGCGGAACCACTCACTCCCACGAGTTTGGTCGCGTCGTCCTGCACCGAGGTGACTCGCTTCTTCTTGACTGGGTCCCACCACTCATTGGAGACGATGCCGTGTCCGCTGGTGTATGTGCCGGTGAAGAGCGTGGAGTGTCCCGGTGCAGTGTGGGTGTTGGCGTAGTCGTAGTTGCAATCGGTGAAGTAGGCGCCGTGGTCGAGAAAGAGACGGAATCCGCCGTCGCCGAACTGGTCGCGGTAACGTTCGAGGTAGTCCCCGCGGAATTGGTCGATGACAATGACGACGATCAGCTTGGGACGAGCGTTGTAGGCGGCGGCCCACGCTGAGGGAATCCAAAGCAGTAACGCGAGTACGAGCAACCAGGGGCGGGGGAGTCTCACGCGACATAGTTTACAGGAGAAGAGGTTTTCACCGCAGAGGTGCCTCCGCGTTCTCGGCGTCTCCGCGGTTAAAGTTTTCAGCCTCAGTGTTTTCAGCTAAAGTTAAGTGCAATGCTTGATCTGAGTTTTGTCCGCGACAACCTTGCGCTGGTAGAGGAGAAGCTGCGCCAGCGTGGAATGAATCCTGCCGAAGCGTTGAAGGACTTCGGCTCGATCGACACCGAACGCCGCCAGGCGATCACACAGAATGAGACGCTGCAGGCGCGGCGCAACCGCGCGTCCGAGGAAATCGCCAAGCTGAAAAAGAGCGGGCAGGATGCCAGCGCGCTCATCCAGGAAACGAAAGATTTGCGCGAGCAGATTCAGGAAGCCGAGAAAAGGGCCGCCGAAGCCGATGCGCGGCTGCGCGAAATCCTGACGGCGATCCCCAATCTACCGCACGCCAGCGTGCCCGTGGGCAAGAGTGCCGACGACAATGTCGAAGCGCGTCGCTGGGGTACGCTGCCGCAATTCGACTTCAAACCAAAACCGCATTGGGAACTCGGCGAGCAGATGGGCATCCTGGATCTGGAAACAGCTGCGAAGATCTCCGGTGCCCGTTTTGCCGTCTACTGGGATCTGGGTGCGCGGCTCGAGCGTGCCCTTGCCAATTTCATGCTTGATCTGCACACGCGCGAACACGGATATACGGAGGTCCTGCCGCCGTATCTGGTGAATTCCGAGTCGATGTATGGCACCGGCCAGCTGCCGAAGTTCGCGGAGGACTCATTCAGGGTTCCGCACGGCGAGAAGGACCTCTGGCTGATACCTACAGCCGAAGTGCCAGTTACAAATCTTTATCGCGACGAAGTCCTCGACTCCGGTCGTCTGCCGATTTCACTGACCGCCTACACCCCGTGCTTTCGAAGCGAAGCCGGATCCTACGGAAAAGACGTGCGTGGCATCATCCGCCAGCATCAGTTTCAGAAAGTCGAGCTGGTGAAGTTTTCGAAACCCGAGTCGTCCTACGACGAACTGGAGAAACTAACCCGCGACGCCGAGACGGTATTACAGAAGCTCGGCCTGCACTACCGCGTGATGAGCCTATGTACCGGCGACATGGGATTCTCGTCCGCGAAAACCTACGACATTGAAGTCTGGCTGCCGGGGCAGGGATTATTTCGCGAAATTTCGTCCTGTTCGAATTTCGAGTCGTTCCAGGCGCGGCGTGCGAATATTCGGTTTCGTCCAGAGGGCAAGAACAAGACTGAGCTTGTCCATACGCTGAACGGTAGCGCGCTGGCAGTCGGTCGCACGTGGGTGGCGATCGTGGAAAACTATCAACAGGCCGACGGCAGCGTGCGGATACCGGAGGCGCTGCAAACGTATATGGGGACCGACCGCATCACACCGCGAAGTAAGTGACATAAGGAACCAGAGCAAACCAAGCGAGCCCGATCCAGGAACAGGTATTTGCTATCACATGAATTCCCCAATAGACTGGCAACGTTCCGAGTCGCTGACGGCGCAGCCTGCCGACATCTCATACATGGGCGCGATCTGGCGCACAATTCGCGGATACATCCTCTGGTCCTATGAGCGTGGCAGCCTGCATTACGACATCATGGTCACGCTGATTCTGCTGTTCGTCTTTGTTTCGCCAATTTACATCAACTTTAACGACAAACCGGTAGAGCGCAATCCGCATCCTACAGGCGTAGTGGTTTTGCCGGACGAACATGGCGGATTGATTTATCAGATCCCAGGAGCCGCGATCAGCGTCGGGGACGGAATTGATATTCGCCAGCAATTGCAGCGCATCGTGGAACCGATTTCCGGCGCTGTGAGCGTCACCAGGTATGAAACGGTGAAAGATGGCGCCGGGCACGTGCAAAGTTACAAGGTTTGGGTGGTGAAGGAATAGCCAGGTTAGGCAATGAGAATCGCGCTCGCCACATCCCGAATCACCATCGTGACAGTGTTGACCGCAGTCGCGTGGGCGCAGGGCGATGCGGGACTGGACCGCGTCCTCGCCCAGATGGATACGGCGGCGAAGAACTTCCGGAGTGCGGAAGCCAGTCTTGTCTCGGATCAGTATCAGAAGGTGATCGACGAAACGGATACGCAAAAGGGAAAGGTCTATTTCCGCCGCCAGGATCGCGAAATTCAGATGGCGGCTGATTTCACCCAGCCGGACATAAAGTATGTCCTGTATAACGGCGGCAAAGTACAGGTGTACCAACCGAAGATCGATCAAGTGACGGAATACAACGCTGGCAAGAACCGCAGCGATCTGGAAGGCTTTCTGGTGCTGGGCTTCGGGGGCAGTGGACAGGATCTGCTCAAGTCCTACGACGTGAAGTATGTAGGAGCCGAGACTATCAACGGTACGCAGACAGCGAAACTGGAGTTGGTTCCCAAGTCCGCCAAGCTGCGGAACAACATCGCCAAAATTACGCTCTGGATCGATCCAGCCAGGGGAGTCTCGGTGCAGCAGCAGTTCTTTGAGCCGAGCGGGGATTACCGGCTGGCGAAATATTCCGATATCCAACTCAATCAAAAGCTGCCCGACGGCGCCTTTAAACTGAAAACAACCGGTAAAACCAAGTTTATATCCCCACAAGGCTAGGTAGAACCGGCCTTAAATCAGTAATCACCCGAACCACAGAATGAAAGTGAAAAAGGGAAGAGCGGACGATATACTGCAAACAGTATTCAGCACTCAGCCGTCAGCACTCAGCCGAAGCAGGAACTGCGGACGTTGGGTCTGAACGAAAGATTTTAAGCTGACGGCTGAACTCTGACGGCTAATCTATGGCTAAAGTTTTTACGATTCCGGTGCCGCCTGACTTGGGCAGAAAAAAACGCGAGCGTACTTCTGACAGCCGTTACGTCGACGGCCAGAAGATGCTGGTCGAAGCCATGAAGTATCTCGCGCAGTCGGACAAGAACGCGAATCGTTCCGCGATCGAACTCCTCTCCGAACACGTGCGCACGAAATTCCGTATGAGCGACTCGCCACTCGGCTAGACAGTTTCCTGAAAAATTTTGCTTTTGGGTGGTGCAGCCGTTCACGGCTGCGATGATCCTTATTATTTGACTTTGGCTTTAGCCCCTGCGGTACGCGCCGGAAAGTTTTTCAGAACGATGAGCCTTCCACTTTCACATATCCATCAACACTATTTCATATCATCAACAACGCACAGCGCTGCGCTTCCTGTAAGCGATGTTTATTGAGCTGACTCGCAGTCAGTTCGTGCGAATTTGAATTATTTGTGATCCCTCAGTATTGACTTTCACGCAAAGCCCAATACACTAGCCGCACACAAGTGCTGCGAATGCATCTTCGTGCTTCGGGCACGTTCAGAGGGGGACATTCATGGGTTCATCGCGGTTTTCGTCCGCTCTACTCTTTGTGTTTATGGCCTTCGTCGTCTGCTCTTCCTTGCTGGCGCAGACCATCACAGGAACCATTTCCGGCGATGTGACCGACAGTACAGGCGCAGTCGTTGGAGGCGCCACCGTCACCGCTCAAAACATCGGCACGGGCGAGACGCGCACCGCAACCACCACCAGCACCGGAAGTTACCGACTCCCCGATCTCGCAATCGGCAAGTACAAAATGACGGCCACAGCGCAGGGATTCAAATCGATTGTTCGGACTGCGGAAGTTGCCACCGGCGCCGTCACGCATTCCGACTTCGTCATGCAAGTCGGACAACGCACCGAGATGGTCGAAGTCGAAGGCAGCGCGCCGCTGGTGGACCTCTCGCCGAACAACAACAACTACGTGGACGCCGAGAAAATTGCGAACGTGCCCATTAATGGCCGCGATTTCAATTCTCTCCTGGCAATCACGCCGGGAGTGCAACGCGATCCGGGTGGCGGATTTCTGGCTGTCAGCATCAACGGTTCGCGTACGACGTCGAATAACTATTTCATCGATGGCATGTACAACAATGACCGCTACTACGGCGACTCAGCCATCAATCAGACCGGAATTCTCGGTATTCCAGCGGTTACATTCCCGCCAGACGCAATCGAAGAATTGAGCGTGCAGGAGACGCCCTCCGCGGAATTTGGAGTCAAGGGCGGAGCGCCAATCCTGCTGAGCATGAAGAGCGGTACTAACACCTGGCATGGCGGAACCACTTGGGTCAATCACAGCGGATTCGGCGACGCCGACAATTTCTTCGCCAATACGAGCGGTGATTGCAGCGGCGTGGGCGAATGCAAGCCGACGAAAATTCACAATAACCAGTTCCACGCGAATATCGGCGGGCCGATTGTCAAGGACAAAGCTTTCTTCTTCTTGTTCTACGAAGGGCAGCGGAATGTTTCGGAGTCCGTCAAGGCAAGGGCGGTACCGACGCAGGCAGCGGTCGATGCGGCAGTGGCCGACATCACCGCCAATGGTCTAACGATCGATCCGGTGGGGCAAACGCTGCTGAATTTTTTCCCGATTGACACCAATCCCTCGGACCAGAATATGTTCGATCCAAACCTTCCAGGCTACTTAGGCAAAGGATTGATAACACAGCGCACCCCGAGTACTGCGAGCAACAATGAGTTCGGAGTAAAGTTCGATTACAAGGTGACCTCGCACCAATCATTGGCAGCCCGTTACATCTTCGGCGATAGTCTTCAAAATGGACCTCCTTTTGCCGGTCTGCCCCCAAATTCAACACTCCCGCAGAATCTCTTCAACTCAATTGCACCGTCGCGAGCCCAGATGCTGGGACTGAGTTGGACCTGGAACATCAGCAACAATAAGATCCTGGAGAGCCGTTTCGGCTACACTCGGTTCTCGCAACTGATCGATGTCAACAATAAGATCGACCCGAAGAGTCTCGGCATCGACACTGGTCCACTGGGTGCCGCCGATTTCGGTATCCCATACGTTTATATGTACCACCTTGGATATGGCGGTTACATTGGCGGGGTGCAAGGCTATCCTCTATCGACGCGGCCAGACGGAACCTATGACTGGTCGGAACACTTCTCTTGGGTAAAAGGGAATCACAGCATCAAGCTCGGTGGCAATTTCCAGCGAGCTGTTACTGATAGTATTCGAAACTCAGCTCGGACAGGCATGGCGGTCGGGTATTTCAGCTATTATGCTTCCATTGTTCAGCCCTCCGATGCTTTTCCGTACCCCTACAATACGAAGGCACTCCAGAACGACGTCGAGCAATTGCTGCTGGGGAAGGCGGACCTTGCCGATCGCAGCTTCGGTGACACCCACCGTCACATCACGCAGAATAGTGTCGGCTTCTATGCGCAGGATGACTGGAAGATCAGGCCCCGCCTGACGCTGAGCTATGGGCTTCGGTATGAAATCAACGGGACAATGCGGGATACCCACAACAACGAAGCGGTGTTCGACCCCGTGCGCGGTCCTCAAAAGGTTGGGACGGACATTGGCGGAATTCATAACGTTGACTACAAAGATTTCGGCCCTCACGCTGGCGTTGCGTGGGACGTTTTTGGCAACGGCAAAACGGCCCTACGGGCAGGCTATTCGTTGTCATTTGACATTCCAAATTTTGGTGCCTTCGCTGATCCTTATTCGTTCGCGCACGCCTCTACAGGAGTATTCACGCAGGCAAGCCTGGGAGTTTTTAATGTGACCAATTTCTCCGACGTGGGTCAGGGAGGAGGTTCTTTCCTTCCGCCTACGGATCCGACAGCGTCGTGCTTCGATCCTGCTGCGAGAACCGGAGACTATGTCTGTTTTGATTCCGCCATCAATGGCTCTCTCTTCAGCGTTACGCCTGTCCCACCGTTCAATGCCTTTAACATCGTGAAGAATTTTCTGACGCCCCGGTACCACAACTTCAATGTCAGCGTTCAAAGAGAACTACTTCGCAACAACGTCCTGACGATAGGGTATTCCGGCCAGCGGGGGCGAGACCTGCTTATTTATTACGACGCGAACGCGTCGCCGCTGGGAAGCCCCTGCTCGTCGGCCGCTAGTTGTGACGAATTCCGGCCACTTGCTCTGACATTTCCGGACATCAGGCACGTGATCACCGCAACCAATGAAGGCACATCCAAGTATGACAGCATGCAGGTGTCATATAACCAGCGTGGGTGGCACGGCCTGGACACGGCGTACAACCTTACCTGGAGCAAATGTTTCGATCTCAATTCCGTGAACCGTGGCGGACAAGGAAACTATCCACAGATCAACAATGACAATCCTGTGGGTAGTACCGCGCTCGCTCATCCGAATTTTCAGGATGGCCACGGTCTTTGCGATCAGGACGTCCGTCTTAACTTCAATGTCAGCGGAGTGTACGACGTGCCTAATCTGCCCTACCTGGGCAAGTGGGCCGGCAGAGGTTGGCAGTTCAGCACCGTGTACACGGCGCTGAGTGGACATCCGTTTAGCGTGTTCAGGAACGGTGGCCCTGATCCCTCAGGGCAGGGACTTGCAGGATCGAGTCTCCGCGGCAGTTTCAACGGGGAACCCGTGGTCATCCAGAGCCGCAACCCAAGCCAATATGTTTCGCCGAGCTTCATGGGGCCGGCCGCAGGAACCGTGGGGAATACTCCGCGCGATTTCTTGATCGGACCGGGGTTGAGCCAATGGGATCTGACTCTGGCGAAGAGCACAAAAATCGGTGAGAAACTCAACGTGCAAATACGTTGGGAGGTGTACAACGTCCTCAATCGCGCGAATTTCTCGCGTTTCAGCCTCGACAACGGCCTTCAAGACCTCGGAAACGGTTTCGGTGCACTCTCGGAAACCCCCGATGTTGCCGCTGGGAATCCGGTTATTGCTCAAGGCGGTCCCAGAAACATGAACTTCTCGCTCAAGATTTCTTTCTAGTCGGAATAGCAAACTTTTTCGGGAGTCTGCCTATGGTAGACTCCCTTTTTCTATGCGGTTTCCTGGACGGCTGTGCTTCGTTTTGTTTTGTGTTGGCTCTGTTCTGGCCGCCGATCTGCCTCCTGCCGCACCTCGACCCGTCGCTCACCCGATCGACACGACTCATCCCAACATCATCCTCATCACCCTCGACACCACGCGCGCCGACCGCATGGGATTTCTCGGATCCAAGCGCGGTCTCACGCCGCATCTCGACGCGATGGCGCAGCAGGGCATCGTTTTCACCAGAGCCTATGCCCATGTGCCTATCACCACGGCGTCGCACACGACGATCCTTACTGGTACTTATCCTCAGTTCAATCACGTCAACGATTTTGGAATCCCGCTCTCCTCCCGATTGCCCTACCTGCCTGATCTGTTGCGTGCGCAGGGATACCACACGGGCGCGTTCGTCGGGTCGCTGATCCTTGATCCACTGGACGGCACGGCGCCCGGATTCGACCGCGGATTCGAAGTCTACGACGCCGGGTTTCACCTGCGGCGTCACGGCGCGGATCGTTACAAGTCCGTGGAACGGCGCGCCGACGATGTCGTGAATCACGCTCTCGCATGGTTGAGCCAGTTGCCGAATGGGCCGTTTTTTCTCTGGGTGCATCTTTACGATGCGCACGATCCTTACGATCCCCCGGCGCCATTCAAGGCTCGTTTTGCCTCGCAGCCTTATGACGGAGAGATTGCCTACGCGGACTCCGCCGTGGGCCGGTTGTTCGACGAGATTCGCAAACATGGCCTCTATGACGAGACTCTGATTGCTGTCATGGCGGACCACGGCGAATCACTCGGCGCACACGGCGAGAACACGCACGGAATTTTTCTCTACGACGAAACTTTGCATGTACCGCTGGTCTTCAAGCTACCTGCCAGCCGCGCTGCGGGACGCCGCATCGAGACGCGTGCCCGCCTGGTGGACGTTGCGCCGACGATCCTGCAGGAAGCGGGAATCGCTGTGCCGAAAGAGATGCAGGGCGAATCGCTCACCGCATTGATGGTGATAGCAAAGAAGACGGCCGGCAAGGAATCTTCCGTGGCTCCATCACAAGAAGACCGCTCCGCCTACGCAGAGACGGACTATCCGCACCGTGGTTTTGGATGGAGTTCTTTGCGCGCTTTGCGTACAGGAAAGTATCTCTACATCCGTGCGCCGGAGCGCGAGTTGTATAACCAGGAAGCTGATCCGTCATCCGAACACAATCTGGCAGCCACCGCCAAGGCCGTCGCCGACACGGTCGGGTCTCAATTAGACGATTTTCGCGCCAAGACCAGTCAGACTCTGGTCGATCTGGCGAAGCCCGATGCTGAGCAGACGCAGAAATTGCAGGCGCTGGGCTACGTAGCTTCGGATGCAAGCGAAACGAAGGACAGCGAGAAACTCACCGGCGCCGATCCGAAAACAAAAATTCAAGTCTCGAACCTGCTGCATGACGCGATGTTTGACGTGGAAGATGCGCGTTACGAAGAGGCGATTCCTCTTTTGAAGAAAGCGCTCGCCGAACAACCGGAGCTGCCGGTCGCGAACATGCAGTATGGCATCGCGCAGGCACGGCTGAAGAACTACTCCGAGGCCGTCGGCGCACTGCAGAAGGCGGTCGGGTTCATGCCCGACAATGGACTCGGGCGCTACGAACTCGGACTCGCATTGTTCGAAACTGGAGACTGGAAAGGCGCCGCAACCCATTTCGAGGCCGCCGTAGAACACGCGCCGAAGTGGGCGGACGCGCAGTTCTCACTGGCCTCGGTCTACGCCCGCACCGACCGAGTGCCCGACGCCATGGATCATCTGGACATTTGTCTCGGACTGGATCCGCGGCACTATCGGGCGAACCTGTTGCGCGGACGGATTCTGACATTGCAACATCATGCAGCCGAGGCGCTACCGAATCTTCAGAAGGCCGTCGAAGTGCAACCCGATTCGCGCGAGGGCCATCTTTTTCTCGCCGACGCCTACGAGCAGTTGGGAGAGACGGCCAAGGCGTCGGCGGAACGGGCACGGGTAGGGTCGCGTTGAAGCCCTCCGTGAATACGACGCGGGTGGCCGCGTCTCCGTTCAAGAAGAATCGCGGCTCGCGGATTGCAAAGACCGTGACCGGAAGCCGGATATCAAGCTAGCGGCGAGCACAATCACCACGGGGTAGCACTCCAGCGTATAGCGAGGCTCGGGATTTTCAAGCGTCCCCAGGAACGCAGTGCGTAGCAGAACAAAGCCGAGCAAAAGGCCAACCCAGCGAATCGCGGAAAATCGCCAGATCAACACGAATAAAGCAGCGCCAACATAGGCAAGATTCAGAAGGCCGAGCGTCACAGCCAGAACCGACGCCTTGGTATCGTCGTTAAATTCCCACCAACGAACGTCGGGAGGCAAAAGCTCCGTGCGCGGACGCAAACACATATCCGCAATGCGCAGCGCAGGCAACCAGACATAATAGCGAATCGGATGTTCCTGAATGCGCTGGGCAGCGAGGGCGCCGAAGCGGGCGTCGAGTTCGGCTGTCATTATTGCGGACTGATTATAGTCGTCGATCAGCGCCCGTGTGGTTTCGGTCTCAGACGCAGAATCGAAAGCGCGCGAGGGTAGTTTGTCCGCATCAATTTTGTCGCCGGGAACGTTCCAGTAGATTTCTTCCACCGAGGCGTAGTCTGCGATCCAGGTCCTGACCCAGCGATTGAATCCGCGCTCAGCCAGTTCATCGTTCGCTGTGGCGTAACGCGGAGCAAGAGGCTGAAAGTGATGGAGGGTGCGCAGATTGCGAATTGTCCACGGCGCCAGCGGAGCCAGCGCGCACACAGAGAGCAGGACTGCCGCCTGAATGGCAGGGGCACCACTTGAACTCTGCCGCCAGGCCTTAACCATCCGACATGCGAGATAGAGTCCGATTGCCGCCAGGAGAATCCCGCCATCCGGTCGCAGCAATATGCAGGCTGCGATCGCCAGGCCCGAGCCAGCCCAGGCTTTCCAATAAACCTGCTGTTGATCCAGTCGCTCCAAGCCGGA
>DATMNN010000056.1:0-4300 GCA_035569025.1 Terriglobales bacterium | reverse complement strand
TCCGGAACCTGCGCATCAGGCTGCCAAAACGGTTGGTAACGCGGTTCGACGGGCGCGCTAATTCCATTAGCATCAATATACTTGTCGATCGTGTTCTTAATGCTCTCCGCGACCGCGTCGGCCTGATCGAGATTTTGTTTCAGATCAGCGGAAAAGTATAACTTCAAACCGCGAATTTCCTTTAAGCGGCCGTATAAACGCATTCCTTCCACCGCGAACTTGCGCAGATCGATATCGCGTCCGCCGTCGCGGCCCGTCACGTAATGATTCGACTTCGTCCGAACTCGCTCCTTTTGTGGATGCTCGTGGATCGGCTTGTCGTAGTAGCCCATGTCGTCTAACCAATCGACCACATCTTTCCCGCGATAGCGCCGCGCGGTGCGCGGTGCGCCGCCCACGCACAAATGGACGCGCCGTCCGGCAAGATGCAGGTCCTCGGCGATTTGACAACCGGATTGGCCCGAACCAACCACCAACACCTCGCCGGGCGGGAGCAACTCTCCATTTTTATAGTCGGATGAATGGATCTGGTGGATCTCGCTGGAGATGCGCTCCGCCATCCGCGGAATGGTTGCATCCTGATAACCGCCTGTGGCCACGATGACCTGATCGGCTGTGAAAATGCCGATATCCGCGGTGATTTCAAAGGTCTCGGCGTCATCCCGTCGGAGCCGGGAGACCGTTACTCCTTCATAAATCGGTGGCTGGAAGGAATGCGCGTACGATTCAATGTAAGCAACAATCTCGTCCTTGACCATAAATCCGTGTGGATCAGGTCCGGAATAGGGATGGCCGGGCAGCTGGCACTGCCAGTTCGGCGTTACCAGACAAAAGCTGTCCCATCGCTTCGATCGCCAGGATTCTGCCAGTCTGTTCTTTTCGAAGACGAGGTGGTCAATTCCCCGCTCTTTAAGCAGGTAACTGGCGGAGAGGCCTGCCTGTCCGCCACCAATCACTAGGACGGAGAAGTGCTTTTGGGACGGCTCAGCAATGAGCGGTTTCACGACGGTTTGGTTGTTGGTACTCACGGAACGGGTTTTGGTTTAGATAGGAAGGATGCGAATTTTAGCATCGTTCGCATAGGTGCGAGTCCATTCCTCGATATTCGCGAGTTGAGCTGCAGCGGAGCTGCACGCAAAACCAAACTTCGCGCGCACACGCTCGCTGGCCGCCGGGAAGGCTTTCCGACTGCGGGCAACAAATTCCGCGACCGACATCTCCTCTCCTCGGCGAAAATGGTCGAGAACAACGGTGGAAGGTGAATAGCACTTCTTCGTCAATCCATCGGGAAGCTGAATGGTGAAAATTACCTCGGGCATCTCAGACGGCGCAGGCAGACTGCGCTTCAAAGGTGGAAAGAGTCGAGCAGGCTGCGCATTTCGCGCAGCCGGCTTTCACCGTGTCGGAAGTCATCCCTGCTTCGCTCAGCCATTGCCCGACCGGCCCGAGGACGCTGCGCAGGAACTCCGCCGACGGCGGTCGATACGCAGCCAGCGGCGTGCCGCTCACCGGTACGAAAGGAACAATAAACGGATACACGCCGAGATCGATGAGAACCCGGGCGGCCTCGTGGAGCGATTGCGCGGTATCGCCGAGTCCCGCCAGCAGATAGGTGCTAACCTGTCCTCGGCCGAAAACCGTTACGGCAGCGCTAAAGGCTTCCAGATAGAACGCCCGCGTCACCTCCGCTTTTCCCGGCATGATGTGCCGGCGCACCCTTTCATCCCAGGCCTCAAGATGCATCCCTAATGAGTCGACACCGGCGTTGCGCATCCGCGCAAACCATCCGAAGTCGGATGGAGGTTCGCATTGAGCCTGAATAGGCAAAGCAGTGGAGCTTTTAATGGCGATCGCACATTCCGAGAGCACCGCCGCGCCCCGATCATCCGTCGGAGGCGTTCCGGTCGTCATGACAACGTTGGCGATTCCGTCCAGCCGTTGTGCTGCCGCCGCAACCTCTGCCAGTTGTTTCGGCGTTTTCTTGGCGATTGTTCGTCCGGCTTTGAGCGATTCGCCGATTGCGCAGAACTGGCATTTTGTCGCGTTGTTTCCGTATCGAACACAGGTTTGAAGCACGGTTGTCGCGAGCGTATCGCGGGAGTGGAGCAGAGCTATTTTCCAGTACGGAACGCCGTCAGCCGTCGTTAGTCCGTAGAAGAGCGGCGGTGGAGGAAAGGAAATTTCGCACACCACTTCCTCCCCGTCTCGAAGGATGGAAACACCTCGTCGATCCGGCGGCGTAACGACATAGTTTGATTTTGTTGCGCCGCGCGTGTGCACAGGCACCATGATCGTGGTGCCGAGCACGGTGACCGCCTTATGATCTGTGGGGCCCGCGCCTCCCCGCCTGCTGGGAGCGCCGGCATTCGTGTCGAGCAATCGCAAGCCTTGCGTCTGCAACTCAGAGAGCAGGAATTGCTTCTTCGTCAGGAGAGCTAATGGGAAGTCCACCATAAGGTTGATCGAACAATTCGGCATTCTTGTTCCGCACCTGGGGGTTTGCGGAACGGTCAATGTGCAGCGTGAAGATGTCCGGTCGTGAGTAGTGACCCACGGAGTCCATCATCCTCTTGCGTTTTGTTATTAGAGCGGGATCCAGTTCAGCGATGGCCATGCCTTCGCCTTCTGTGACTGTCGCGCACAACGGCACTCCTTCCGGCGAGATGATCGCGGTGTGGCAACCGCCGCGCAGTGCCTTGCGGAGTTTATCGTCTTCCGTGATCGAATTAATCTGCTCGTCGGTCAACCAACCAGTTGCGTTAACGACGAAGCAGCCGGATTCCAGCGCATGGTGCCTGATGGTGACCTCGATTTGATCAGCGAAGATCTGCCCGACCATTGAGCCAGGAAATTGCGCACAGTGAATCTCCTCGCGCTCCTCCATCAGCGCGAAACGCGCCAGCGGATTGTAATGCTCCCAGCACGCGAGTGCGCCGACGCGACCAACGGCTGTTTCAACGGCGCGAATACCCGCGCCATCGCCTTGTCCCCAGACCATGCGCTCATGGTAGGTTGGCGTAATTTTCCGCCGTTTCAGCAACAAGCGACCATCATTGTCGAAAATCAGTTGTGTATTGTAGAGGGAGCCGCCATCGCGCTCATTCACACCAACCACCAGCACCATTCCATGTTGCGCTGCCACTTTCGACAAACGCGCGGTGACAGGGCCCGGGACTTCGACTGCCCACTCGTAAAGACGCAGATGATCCTTCCCCATCAGAACTGCGGGGGCGACAAACGAAAAATAGGGATAATAGGGAATGAACGTCTCAGGAAACACGGCCAACTCGACGCCCTGCGAAGCCGCTCGATCGATCGCATCACATACGCGGTCGATCGTGCCAGTGCCGGTCGTGAGATCGGGTGCAATCTGCACCGCTGCCGCCTTCAACCGCTTCATAGTTACAAAGTCCAGGTGTCGATAATCGTTGCTCCCGCCTTTTTGTGCAGAAGGATGCAGTCCAGAACGTCAAGCGGGTTGATCGGGATAATGCCGGCAATGAAGGCTTTTTCTGTCTGTCCATAAAGCGCCTGGGTGGAGAACCGGCAGCTATAGATTTTGCCACCTTCCTCCATAAACTTTGCCAGGCGTTGATTGACGAACAGATGTCCTGGGAATGCCTCATCACCGAGGGTCGGAAAACCGCGCTGGAAGCCGAGTGTGACTCCCGGGCCGTAGAGTAGAATCGTTGTCTCGTATCCTTTGCGCAGCAGGCGCGTAGCCACGAGGGTGTTCACAATACCGATCGAACCTTCAAAGGCAACGGTATGAAACGTGACGAGAGCCTTTTCACCGGGATCGGCTTTGACGTCTGGAAACACTTTCTCTTCGTAATCCACGAGAAAGTCGCCGGCTTTATGCAGTTCTTTTTCGACTTTTGGCATGAGTATTGTTGCGTTAAACAGTTGCTGGACGGGACGAACCAGAACGGTTCGTCATGTTGGCGCTGATAAAAGCACACCTTGAACCGTGGTCGGTCCGGGAGGACTTCTTGAGGGCGCTTTTTTGTGCCTATCGTTGCGCAGCTCGGGATGCGGCCTGTGGCCTTTTTCCGGAGGGTCGCTTCGTCCTGAGGGAAAATATGCCACAAATACAAATCGAGACAGTACGCATGGTGGAAATCGCTCAGCGCCTAGGCGTCGCTTCCTCCACCATCTCGCGTGCTTTGCGGAACGACCCTCGAATCAGCCTAGAACTGCGGAAACGTGTGCGCGTCGCCGCAGACGAACTCGGTTATCAACCCAATCCTCTCGTGAGCGCGCTCATGGCCAATCGCCGTCGCCCCGGAAGTGGTGGTGC
>DATMNN010000055.1:0-46875 GCA_035569025.1 Terriglobales bacterium | reverse complement strand
AGCCCTAAGCTAAAAAATCTAAAGGGGTGCCCAGAGCCCCGGTGCAATTCGGAGAGAATGCATGGCGTGGTACGCGTACTGCCTCACGGAACACCAGACCCTAGCTAATGGTGTTCGAGCCCGTCGTCCTTTCGTTATCGAGGGTATCCAGGGAGTTGGTGGCGCCCCCATCATGAGTTATCCCAGCGGAGAATTCGCAGTCGTTGTCAGCGAATTTGACCGCGCAACCACCAAACTTGAAGAAAAATCTGTGCTGGAGCACGCACGCGTGGTCAGCATGGCTTTCCGCACCTCAACCGTCCTTCCCTTCCGCTTTGGCACGATCTTCGATACCGAAGATGCCATTCGCCAGGCCGTACGTTCCAACCGCCGCACCTTCTGCGAGAGCGTCGCCCGGTTGCGCGGCAAGTCCGAAATGCGGATTAAGCTGGTTGTCCGCGACGGCACCTACAAGGGCGCCATGGAAGAGATTGTCCTGCCGGACACAGTCGGACGCGAGTACCTGGCCAAGCTTCGCGAGAAGGCTTCCCGTGACCGCGAACGCCAGACTAAGGCCCGCGCGATCTCGGTTCAGGTTCACAAGCTTTTCAATCCGCTCGAAGAAGAAGTCAGCTGCAAAAAAGTCAATGCCGAGGGAATGCTGCTTGACATCGCTCACCTGATTGATACCAAGCACATTGAGAAGTATCAGAACCGCTACAGCACGGCCGCCAAGCAGTTGAAAAACTGTGAATTGGTCGTGACCGGCCCGTGGCCGCCCTACCATTTCCTGCCTGAAAAGCTCAGGACAGTCGCCGGAAACAGCTAACAATCAACAGGTTTCGCAGGGCCCCCTCACAGAGGGGGCTTTTCTTTTGGGGCTTGGTGCCGCGTAGGTCGCTGCAGCCAATGTGCAGGTTTCTGCATGTATGCAATGGCCCTGGCGAGACCATCCTGGAATAGCGGGACCCTAGGGTATTCACCCTAAATAACTGATTTTGCAGAGATTCCGACAATGGTACGACGCAGCCCTCCTTGTTTGCCATTTTGGTTCAGCAAGTGCACATTCATAAACCAAGCGAAGAGGCCGCAACCGTTTTGAGCCACGTCACTTTCTTCAACGTTCTCGACAACTCACATTGCCGCTGCTGGACGTCCCCCAAGCGGCGCCAATCCAGTCATTTCTGACTTCCTGCCACTTTGCCTCTTTGAAAAGGGTGGCCCCGAAAAGGGGCCGCTTTTTTTTGGTAACGATGGATCTCACCCGGCAGCGAATCGCATCGCCACCCCACAATTCCGGATGATTCCTGTATCCTCTCGGGTGAACCTGACATGAAAAAACTAGCCCTCACTCTCGTTTTGCTCGGCTGCGCCATTCCATCGGCCTGGACTCAACCGAAATCATCGACCTTGCTGGTTACGCCGGCGCCGACGCTGCCGAAAGAACTGAGCGAGCAATTGCAGGCGATCCGCGACGCAGCGCTCTCGAGCGACTACGCCTGGCAGCAGCTCGCGCACCTGACCGAAAACATTGGCCCTCGTCCCGCGGGATCGCCGCAAGCGCAGGCAGCGTCCGAGTACGTGGCTGCCGAACTGCGCAAACTCGGACTGGACGTTCACCTGGAAGAAGCAACCGTCTCCCACTGGGTGCGCGGCGAAGAGAAGGCCGAACTCGTGGAATTTCCCGGCCAGCTGGCACAGGCACGCCAGAAAATTATTCTCACTGCGCTCAGCGGAGGCGCCGCGACCCCCGCCGAAGGCATCACGGGCGACGTGATTGTCGTGCACAACTTCGCCGAGCTTACTGCTCTCGGCCACGACAAAGTTGCCGGGCGGATCGTGCTCTTCAACGTCCGGTACGACTCGCGGAAAGCTGCGGCAGGATATGCGTTCGACGCCTACGGCGACGCCGTTGTTTATCGCGCCAAGGGTGGCGAGGCGGTGGCCGCATTGGGCGGAAGCGCATCTCTGGTCCGCTCGGTAGGTGGTGCGGAGTATCGCCTGCCACACACGGGATTCAGTTATCCCGCCAATGTTCCCGCCGCCGCACTGGCCGCCGAAGATGCGGACCTGATCGACCACCTTGCGGCGCAAGGACGGGTGCGGATGCACCTCACTCTTACGCCGCAGCGATTGCCCGATACGACGGGCTTCAACGTCGTCGCCGATATTAAAGGCACCGAGCATCCCGAGCAGATCGTCGTCGTCTCGGGCCATCTCGATTCGTGGGATTTAGGACGCGGCGCAATCGACGACGGAGCCGGCGTCGTCATCTCGATGGCGACTGCCGAAATTCTCCAGCGTCTGCACATTCGTCCGCGCCGTACGCTGCGCGTGATTGCATGGATGGATGAAGAAAATGGCGGGGGAGGTCACGATGCCTACGGCAAATCGCATGCATCGGAAATGCCGAATCACATCGCAGCCATCGAGAGCGACGCGGGCGCCGGCCATCCGCTTGGTTTCTCGGTAAAGGCCTCCACAGCCGCCACGGCCTCGCTGCGGTCCATCATAGAAGTACTACAGCCGGTAGGAGCGACGGTGATTCGCCCCACGACGGTGAGCCCCGGATCGGACATTGAACCGCTGGTCGATGCGGGGGTCCCCGGCCTTGGCATTATTCAGGATGGCCGCAAATATTTCGATTACCACCACACTCCGGCAGACACGCTCGATAAAGTCGATCCGCAGGAACTGCGCGAGAACGCGGCCGCCATGGCCGTGATGGGATACGCGCTCGCGGCAATGCCGGAACCGTTGCAGAGATAGGTCAGAGGTAGAAGAGCAGGTTAGAGGTGTGAGGTCAGATTGCAGAGGTGAAAACCCTACGGACGCACGTCACTTTGTGCCTTGCGGGATTTTAACCTCTGCAATCTCTCACCTCTGGCCCGCGTCTCTACCTCTGCAATCGAACCTCTCACCTCTGCCCTGCGGTTGACGCTTCTCATTCCCACGCTTACCATATTCGTTTGGTTCGAGGCTTTGAAAGCGGCCATCATGGATAAGAAGAAGTTGGAGTATTTCAGAAAGAAGCTGGAAACGCGGCAGAAAGAACTCCGTCACATGGTTACCCGCAACCAGCAGGACGGGCGCAGCGCCGATGAAGAAGCCACCCAGGACGTGGCTGATCGCGCCGCCAGTTCCTACAACAAAGAGTTTCTCTTCAGCCAAAGCAACAACGACCGGCAGTTGCTCCTGATGGTCGATGGCGCGCTCGCGCGCCTGCGCGAAGGCACCTTTGGCGAGTGTGTCTCGTGCGGTAAAGAAATCAACGCCAAGCGCCTGGAAGCTGTGCCTTGGACCCGCCACTGCATCGAGTGCCAGGAAAAGGCGGAGCAGGGACTGCTCGAAACCACGCACTAGAGATCAGAGGTGAGAGGTCAGATTGCAGAGGTAAAATCTTATGAGGCCAAACGGGCGGCGATCATAGGGGTCTATCTCTGCAATCTGACCTCTCACCTCTAATAACCCTGCCTTTCACCTCTCCTCGCGTTTACAAATCTTGACCACAGCCCGGCTGTGGATTTTACGTCGCGTTAACTTGGCAGTCACACGCTCGACACATCCTGTCCCTACGCTCTTTGGTACTCGGGTTTTTCTGTTTGGGAGTCTCCCATACCCAAGAACTTTAAGGAGCATCTAAAATGTTCGACTCGCATCACGTTTCCGCCACACCCAAGAAGGTGATGGCATCGCCGCTCACGTTCCTGATCGCCCTCGGTCCGGCAATCACGCCGGCATTTGCTGCCTCCAAACCTAAACCGACTGGCGCGATTGCAACTCCCATCCAGCATCTGGTTGTGATCTTCCAGGAAAACGTTTCTTTCGACCACTATTTCGGAACCTATCCGCACGCGACCAATCCTCCGGGTGAGCCGAAATTCAAAGGCGCATCGAATACTCCCGCGATCAACGGTTTCACGAATGCTCTTTTGAATTTCAATCCCAACCTGAACCCCGCGAACGGCGCCGGCGCTTCTAACCCGTTCCGCCTCGATCGCTCGCAGGCCGTCACAGCGGATCAGGATCACGACTACACCGCGGAACAGCAGGCATCCGACGCCGGCGTGATGGATCTGTTTCCGGAATTTACCAGTTCCGGCGGCAACCTGGTGATGGGCTACTACGACGGCAATACCGTCACGGCCCTGTGGAACTACGCGCAGTTCTTCGCCATGAGCGATAACTCCTACAGCACGACGTTCGGGCCCTCAACCCCCGGAGTCATCAACCTGGTTTCCGGGCAGACCAACGGTGTTTCAGCTTTCCTGAACGGAACGGGTGACGAAACCAGTGGCGGCAGCGATGGTTCGCTCACCGTCATAGGTGATCCCGATCCCATCGGCGACGTTTGCTCCAATCCCACACGCAACCAGGTCACCATGGGCGGCAAGAATATCGGCGACCTGCTCAGCGCGGCCGGCATCAGCTGGGGCGGATTCATGGGCGGATTCGACCTCACGATCACCAATCCGAACGGCACAACTGGCTGCCACAGGAGCTCGGCAGGCCTGGCAGGCACCACCGGTGATTACATCCCGCACCACGCATTCTTCAACTATCACACTTCGACCGCCAACCCGGCTCACACCCGTCCGGCCAGCATCGCTGAAATAGGACACGATGGGCCCGCCAACCACAATTACGACACGAAAGACTTCTTCGCCGCCGTCTCGGCCGGCAACTTCCCGTCCGTGAGTTTCATCAAGGCGCCGGCTTATCAGGATGGCCATGCCGGCTACTCCGATCCTCTAGACGAGCAGAACTTCGTCGTGAACCTGATCAATTTCCTTCAGGTGCAGCCCGCATGGAACAGCACGGCCGTCGTCATCATGTACGACGACTCCGACGGTTGGTACGATCATCAGATCGCACCCGTCGTCAACACCTCCAACGGAGCTGCGGATGCTCTCACCGGCCCCGGAGCTTGCGGTAGCGGCGCTACCGCCCTTCCAGGACTCAACCCCGCCAACCAGCACGCTCTCGGGCGCTGCGGCTACGGCATGCGTCAGCCTTTCCTGGTCGTGTCGCCCTGGGCCCGGCAGAATTTCGTCGACCACTCCGTCACCGACCAGACTTCGGTCATCCGCTTTGTCGAAGACAACTGGCTCGGCGGACAACGCATCGGCGCAGGCTCGTTTGATGGCATCGCCACCTCGATCTCGCAGATGTTCAACTTCAACAAGATCCGGAACAACGGGACTCTCATCCTGAACCCGGCGACCGGAACGAAATAACAGCCACGCTCCACGACACGCCAACGGGCATGGGGTGCACCTCATGCCCGTTTTCTTTCGCCGATGGGTCCGGAACTTTTCCATGGTTCGAGGGTTAGAATCGAGAGTAGCCGCAAGAGTTACCACGCCCTCGGAGCGGCACGACTGGTTCCCAAGGAGCTGGTTCCCAAGGAGAAAGAACAGATGTCGAAGTTTGCAATCTTATTGGCCAGTGCCTTACTCACCTGTACCGCCTTCGCGCAGGATTCCGCACAAACCCCGCCCGTAACTGGAGCGACGTCCGCTCCTGCCCACTCCAAACACAGCGGGGCGCGCCCTGATCGCGCCGAACAGCGACTGAAGCGACTGAGCAAGAAAGTGAACCTGACGGACGATCAGAAAGAAAAAGTCCGACCGATCCTGCAGAACGAAGAAAAACAGACTGCCGATCTGGATAGCGACACCACGCTCACTCCGCAGCAGAAACACAAGAAGACGCGTGAGATTCGAATGGCGTCCCGATCACAAATCGACGAGATTCTGACTCCGGAGCAGAAGGAAATGCTGCCGAACCATAGAACAAACGCTGGAGGACATCATCACCAGAGGCCCGGCGCCACGCCCCAAACCGGTTCTGACCAGACTTCGCAGCAATAACCTGTCATTCCTTCAACAGGGAAACGAGCGCCCTGCGAGACGCCGAAGCAAAGCGTCTACGCGGGGCCTTCGTGTCTGCGTGGGGAAGGCTTCAACCGCTTTTTGACGCTGCCAAAACCGCCCTGCTAAACTAAAGGATTGTCACGTCATTCTTGAGCGAAGAAGGAACTCGTGCGCGCAGAAACCCGTCATCAACTGAAGGAAGACCGTTTTAGCAAGGCCACGTTCCATGCCGC
Organism: Terriglobales bacterium; assembly: GCA_035569025.1. Lineage (GTDB taxonomy): Bacteria > Acidobacteriota > Terriglobia > Terriglobales > Acidobacteriaceae > Acidiflorens. Next base: position 40,787 of record DATMNN010000055.1, on the reverse strand, counting down.
AGAGCAGACTGTTGACTGGACAGTCGAGCACCGGTCGAAACTGATCATCGCGGGCATTGTGGTGGCCATCGCCGCGTTGATTGGATTTGGCGGCTGGTACTACATGAACTTGCAGGACGAAAAAGCGAGTCTCGAACTTGGTGCCGCGGGCCGCACGCTGGAACAGCCCGTTCGTCCCGCCGGAGTTCCGGCCCAGCCCGGCTACCCGAGCTCCGCGTCGTCGCAGGAGCGTGCCACCGACGCGCGCAAGCAGTTCCAGGCGATCGTCGACAAGTATCCGCACACACGTACCGCCGATATGGCGCGCTATTTCGTAGGCCTGACTTCCTCACAGCTGGGCGATAACGCGGCCGCCGAACGCAATCTTCAGGACGCGGCTAACGCGTCCAATAAGGATGTCGCGGCGCTAGCCAAGCTGGCTCTGGCTTCCGTGTTTCAGTCTGAGAACAAAGATTCGCAGGCCATCGATTACTACAAACAGCTGATCGACAAACCCACGATCTCTGTGAATAAGGTTGCGGCGCAGCTGGCGTTGGCGAGTTTCTATGAAGGCCGGCAGAAACCCGACGAGGCGAAACGCATCTACGATCAAATCCAGAAGGAAAACCCTGCGACCGAAGCGGCGCAACTGGCTCAGCAGCGTGCTGGAAAACTGAAATAGAACCGGCTGCGAACTACACTCCCGCAATCTGGCGCAGGCACGCAATGAGCCGCTCGGCATCCTGCGCAGAGTTATACACATGTGGCGTGACCCGAACGGAAGCTCCGCGCACACTGACAAAAACTTTCTGGCGCGCCAGAATTTCCAGCAGTCCAGCCGGAACCCCGGCTTTTCTTCGCAAGCACAGATAATGCGGAGCACGAAGGCGTTCCGCCGGAGACGAAAAGCCAACCTCAGCGGCTTCGGACGCAAGTTGGCGGTTGAGGGCTCCAGCCGTCTCCGAAATTTCTGCAATGCCCCACTCCATCAACTGATTCATTGCGTGCGTGGCCGCTGGCAGCAGTCCAAAATTTGAGCGTTCGCCCATGTCGAAGCGGCGCGCTCCCTCGTCGTAGTCGCGCGTGTACAGAATCAGGCTGGAGAAATCGCGGGCATTGGCGCGCACGATCCAGTTTTCTTCTAGTGACCGCCCACCATGCCACTTCGGAGCGACATACAGAATCCCCGTCGTATAGGGTCCCATCAACCATTTGTAATTCGCCGCGACTGCGAAGTCGGGCTGCACGTCGCGCACGCTGAAAGGCAACACACCCAGAGACTGCGTGAGGTCAAGCGCGAGCGCGGTACCTGCCTTGCGGCAAGCTTCTCCGATGCGAACCAGATCTAGCCTGCCGCCACTCGTCCACTGCACATTGGGAAGCGCTGCGATCGCAACATCGTCCGTAAGCGCATCGAGTACTGCGGCGGTCCAATCGTCGTCACTCGGCCACCGAACGACCTTGAGCGCGGCCCCTCGTTCTTCCGCCAGTCGCTGCCACGGGTAGTAATTCGACGGGAACTGCTCATCGAGCACAAGGATCTGTTGTCCCTTGCGAACCGGCAAATTCAATGCCGCCGTGGCGACGCCATAACTCGCCGACGAAACAATCGCCATACAGTCGGCGGACGCATCGATCAGTCGCGCTGCGGTCGCGCGGAACTCGTCCGCCCCGGTGAAAAACTTGTCGGAGGTAATTTCCCAGGGATGCAGTTTGCGGGCGAGCCCCGCATTCCCCGCCTCGGCCGCACCCCGCATCAGGGGCGACATGTAGGCACAGTTCAAGTACGCGACGTCGTCAGGAATGTCAAAAAGATGGCGCTGGTTGGGAATCATGAGCTAGTCTGTGAAGCCTTAGTGTACCAATCCTCAGAGGACATGCGACATGTGCAGAGTAAGGGAATTCCGATTCGCGTTCGTTCTGCTAGCTGCTGTTATGTTTACCACGAGTGTATTCGCCCAGGATGGCCGCGCCCTCTCTTCATTGGCATTGCAACGCGCTCAGCATCTGAAACGCGGCATTAACCTGAGCGAATGGTTCGCGCAGGTCTGGGATAAGCGCGGCTACACCCGCGAGCATCTCGAAACCTGGACCACCGCCGACGACATCGCGCTCATCAAGTCGATGGGCTTCGATCACGTGCGCCTGAGCGTGAATCCGCAGCCGCTGTTCACGATGAACCAGCCGCAGAAACTTCCGCCGGAGTATCTCAGCTATCTCGATGCCGCCGTGAAAATGATTCTCGATCACGGCCTGGTGGTCGTCATCGATCTGCATCCCGAAGGCGACTTCAAGCAGCGGCTGAAAGACGACTCCTTCGTACAACAGTTCGCCGATTTCTGGCGCGCTCTGGCACAGCACTATTCCACGTGGGATCCCGACCGCGTGTTTTTCGAAGTTATGAACGAGCCGGAGGTGAGCGATCGCTATCGATGGGTCGGGGTGCAGACCAAGGCTGCAGCCGCAATCCGCGAGGGTGCGCCGCGCCACACCATCATCGCCGCCGGGGCGCGCTGGTCTGACGACGACGACTTAGTTTTTCAAGAGCCAATGCGCGATCCCAATGTGATTTACAACTTTCATTTCTACGACCCGCATATCTTCACGCACCAGGGCGCGACTTGGGGCGAATATTACTGGCACTGGGTCAAGGGACTCCACTATCCGTCAACGCCCGCGTCGGCGGAGCAGGTCGCTGCGCTTGTGCCGGACGATGTTGATCGTCTGAAGGTGATCCGCTATGGCCGCGATCACTGGGACGCCGACCGCATGGAATCCGAGATGAAACAGGCCGCCGCCTGGGCCGAGCGGCACGGAGTGCCGCTCATCTGCAATGAGTTCGGCGTATACCGCATGGCCGATCCGCAAGACCGCGCCGCCTGGATTCACGACGTCCGCGTCGCCCTCGAACACAACCACATCGGCTGGACGATGTGGGATTATTCAGGATCGTTCGGCGTGGTCACGAAGAAGGACGGGAAGGCCGTCGCGGATGAAAGTGTCCTGGGGGCGCTCGGACTGAAATAAATCCGTTGCGCGTCAAATCTTCTGCCCCTTCCACTTCCCGCGCTTGAACAACACTGCGCTGGCTGCCGCAATGGCTGCCTCCGCGATCACGATCGCCCAGAAGGCGCCGTCTGGGCCCACGCGTTGATGGATCGCCAGCCAATAGGCAAGCGGGATTTCCAACAGCCAGAAGCCAAAGAAATTTACGATGGTCGGGGTGATCGTGTCTCCCGCGCCGTTGAAGGCCTGGAGCATGACCATACCGTAGGCGTATCCGATGTTGCCGTAGCTGACGATCCGCAGGCACTTTGCCGCCAGCGGAATCACGACCGCATCCTGGGTAAACAGCCGCACGATCGGCTCAGCAAAGAAGACAAAGAACAGCCCGACCGATCCCAGAAACAGCATGTTGTAAAAGCCGGTGCGCCAAACGGCCTGCTCGGCGCGCTCGGGCTTCTGCGCACCCAGATTCTGCCCTACCAAGGTCGCGGCCGCGTTGCTCAGTCCCCAAGAGGGAAGAATGATAAAAATGACGATGCGAATCGCGATCGTGTACCCCGCTAATGCCGCCGCGCCGAATACACTCACGATGCGCACCATGCCAATCCAACTGGTATGCGCAATCGTGAACTGCAGGATTCCAGTCAGCGAGACGCGCACCAATCGCAACAGCACGCCAAAGTCGACACGGAGTTGTCGCGCGAGAATGCGGATGCGCTCGCTGCCGCGCAAGAGGCGATAGAACTGGTAGGCAACACCGATGCTGCGTCCCGTGAAAGTGGCGAGCGCTGCGCCTGTCACGCCCAGGCGCGGAAAAGGTCCCCAGCCGAAAATCAGACAGGGATCCAAAATCAGATTGATGATGTTCGAGACCCACAGCAGCCGCATGGCGATGGCCGCATCGCCAGCGCCACGGAAGATCGCGTTATTCAAAAACAACATGAGGATGGCGCCGCTGCCCCCAAGCGCGATGCGAGCATAGCCACCGCCCGTCGCGACGATATCAGGGGAAGCGCCCATCAACCGCAGCAGGTTGGGCGCGTAGATGAAGCAAGGGATGCCAACCGCAACCGACGTAATCAGTCCCAACACGATCGCCTGCACGCCCGCCACCGCGGCGCCTTCCGGATCTTTCTCACCGATGCGGCGCGCTACCATCGCGGTGGTCGACAAGCTCAGCCCAATGCCGACCGCAAAGATCAGGCTCAACAGCGATTCGGTGAGCCCGACCGTCGCTACCGCGTTCGCTCCCAGCCGCCCTACCCAGAAAACGTCCACCACGGCAAAGAGCGATTCCAACACCATCTCCAGAACCATCGGGACGGCGAGCAGCAGAATGGCGCGGTTCAAACTGCCCGTGGTGTAATCCTGATGCGAGCCTCGAACCGCTTCCCACAACGACTCCCACAAACCGCGCGGGGGTGAAGGGGATGGAGTATTGATTGTCGATATGGATTCCATAAATATCTAAATGCTCTCTACGCGTCGCCAATGAACAGCGATTCTACGGGACTGCGTGGCTTGAAAAATGTGAGGAAAGAAACTCCGCGTAGGCGGATCAGAAAGCTGGCGAATTAGAGGCGGTCAGGCATCGTAAGAACCTTCGCGGGTCGGCGGACCTTGGGAGTAATTCCGTCGAGGTTCGTGTATTTTACCCGTATTCAAAAGCAATCCACAAGGGGACCTCAGCCCAAACTCCCTTGCTCGATCACAACATTTTCACGGACAATAAGCCGGTGCGCGGCCATTTCGCGCAAGCGCGGCAGAACCCGGCTCACGTGCTCGTCCGTGTCCACGAATGTAAGGACTACCGGCAACTCCCCGCCGGCTTCGACCAGATGAGCGGTGTGCACCTTACTCCGTCCAAGAAAACCTGCGACAGCATGGAAGACGACCGCTCCGAAGACGTCCTCTTGCCTCAGATATTTCAGAATCTCCATGTGCAGGGGCCGGTGCTGCCAGGAGTCCCCTTCCGTCAGGTAGATGGTGACTTGCACGGCCATATTGCCTGCCATTCTACAGCCCGCGAGCCAGCGCGGCACCGGCCAGCACAGCGGCCAGGCAAAGCGCATTGCTGGCCAGAACATTGACACTCGCCAGCAGCCATTGGCTTTGTTCCATCAGGGCAAAGCTCTCGAATGCGTAACTGGAAAAGGTCGTATAGGACCCGCAGAAACCGATCGCGATGAAGAGTCGCCAGCGCGGATCGAGAAGCACGCGATCTGTCGAATAGGTCAGAAAGAAACCCAGCACAAGACTGCCTGTGACATTGATCAGCAGAGTGCCATACGGAAATGCGGAAGAGACGTTTCGTGCGACGAGACCGCTCAGAAAGTATCGGCTGCTTGCTCCCAGAACTGCGCCAACCGCGATCCAGAGATAGGTCGAAAAAAAGTTCAAGATGGAGTCCTCCCGCAGAGTGTGTGTGCTCATCTGTAGAAGTTATCAGCCCCGAGGGCGGTTAATGGCGAACCCCATCGCCTGCGCGAACAAGTATAGCGGAACCCTTATTCCCGGACGATCGTTGGCGGCGGGCTCTACAGGGCGCCCAGCCAGCGGACCGGGAAACGGCTGCCGATAGCGTTCACCAGGCGTTCGTCGGCGGTAATCATCTGCGTATGGGTAGCGAGCGCCAAGGCGATGTAAAGGCAGTCATAGAAGCTTCGGTCGCCGGTCAGCGAGACTTCCAGCGCTTGAAACTGCAATTCAGCACACGGAACAACCGGTACCGAAAGGTCCGCAAAACGACGTAGAGATTTCTCAGCGCTTGCCGGGCTGATTCTTTTCCGCTGTACAGCCTTCCAAAGGACGTTGCCCAGCTCCGCGCCAAGCAGATCGGGGGCCAACAATTGCAAGTTGCGTGCAACGTACCGTTCCAGCAAATGGTTGGCCTGATCGATCAAGCTCTCATTTGGCGCTGGCAGCAGCCACTTGGCGGCGACGCTTGCGTCGACCACACAAGCGGTCACCGCTTGCGATCCTCGCGAATCATCTCCTCGGTGCTTGGAAAAGGACCTGGACCGGGTGGAATCGAGGCCTGCATGCGCATCAGAGCCGTAAACGCCGACTTGCGGCGGCGTAGCTCCGCCGGGGTAGGCACGAACTGCTCCAGCAACCCGATCACTTCGGACGCAATCGAGCTACGATTCTTGCGGGCCCGGGCACGCAGGGCCTCGTAGCGCTCCTTGGGCACGTTTTCTACGTATAGGGTAGGCATAGGGACAGTCTAGCATATCCCAAGGTACTGAATCGCCCCACAAAACGAGGCCCGGATGGCTCCGGGCCTCAGGCGGTCAGGCGTGTGTGGAGGGTTGTGGGTGGTGAAGCTTGTTACTAACCTCGCTACTAGCTCTAGATGATGTGGCTCTTTTTCAGCTTGTCGATTTCGCCCTGCACGCCAGCGAGGCCCTGCTCACTATAGAGCATGAGGATACGCTCTCCGGTCAGGAAGCTCAGCACCGGATTACGGAAGCCGTTGTTGTAAACCGACGTGTTCGACGGATCGTATCCATAACGAGACGCCAGGTCTTGCAGGATGGTCTGCGCGGCCGCCACTGCCGGTCCGGAGTAGGTGAAATCCGCGTCGGAAAGGTTGTGCAGCGTGTATTCGGCCAGCACGTTGGTCTGTCCGAGATCCGCTAGGTCAATGTCGCCGAGCTTGCGCAAGGCCGGCAACCGCAAGATACCGTGCGCATCCAGCATCAAGTAGCCAGTCGCAACCGGATCGATCTGCGCCATGATCGCGGCCGCGCGAATCCAATTCACGACTTTGTACTCGTTGCCGGACGTCGGATTGGAATGTGCGCTCGCCTGGGTAATAACAAATGCAGGAGAGAGTCCGCGCGCCATCGCTTCCGCCACGCTGATGATGTGGTGAGCTCCGGTCTTGGAATTGCCCGCCGTTCCGCCCAAGCCGTCCGTCACTCCGTTGCCACCAAAGTTCAACTCGGGGAACTCCGATCCATCGGCATTCCACTGGAATACGATGCTCTTGCCCCAGTCATGCCAGATGGGAGCGCCCACGATGATGTCCTGATCGATGAACACCTCGCCTTTTTCGCCCGGCTTCTTGTCCACAACTTTAGGATCGAGAGAGGGAAAACCGTGTGCAGAGTGTCCGTAGACGGCGCGGTATTGATTGGCGAGAAACACATCGGACGTATCGTTGTTGGATTCATGGATCGGTAGGCCGCCCGGATAAGAGTGGTGTCCGCCGAACACACTGCCGGGCGCGGAAAAGAACGCCTGCGGCAACTGCGGGCACGCGCCGCCGTCGTTGACGATCGGCGGATAGATGCCGGCGAGCAGGCCTCCAGGAAACGTATTGTTATCGTTCGGATCGGCGAGACCGGCTGCCAGCAACTGCTGCACGATCGCCTGCTGCATCGCGGGACTGACGTTGACGCGGTGTTTCACGCAGGTGGTGGGGTTGGAAATCGCGTCCAATGTCTGGCTGCGCAAGCTGTCGTCCTGCAAGGTCTGGGCCTGGGAGATCAGGTAGTTATAGGCCGTCTGCACCGCGGGAGATTTTTTAGCCAGGGCGATCGCGTTTCCGTTCCCGGCTCCGGTCTGGGCCATGCCCGAAGCCACGGACAACGTAGCGAACGACAAAACGACTGCTGCGAAACGGGTCTTCATTTTCGTCCTCTTATTGATTTGGGAAGTCTCGGACTACCAGGAAAACCCTAGGACAGCATTGTTAGGCGCAGATGAATTGAAAGTGAAATCTCTGCAACGGCGTGCGCACGACAGAGGAAAACTTCCGACACAGATTTTTACACACCTTTGACTTGCAGATGACATTTTGGCGACCGTCGCCGACGTAAGCTGCCAGCAGGATCGAAACCTGCGGAAACCGCAGGAATGCACCCTCACTTTCTGTAAGACGATCGGAGTACATCATGGCACACGAAATTCTCCCAGCCAGCAAGTTGTCCGCGACGGCTGTTTCGTCGCCGAACGAAAACGAACATTCCTTCCCGAGCGCCCGGCGGCGGTCTTTTCTGAAGGGTCTGGGCGTGGTCGGCGCAGCTCTGTCGACCAGTTCTCTGTTGACCACCATTTCAGAGGCCCAGAGCCCCAAGGACATCATCACCGTGGGCGACGTCGCCATCCTACGATTCTTGGCAGCGGCGGAAATTCTCGAAACGGACCTTTGGCAGCAGTACAACGAATTCGGTGGCATTCAGGACAGCGAAGTCCCGGGCGGCAGCGGCAGCCCCCTCTACATCAAGGCCCTCGAAGTTCTCGATGGCGATATGCCGCAGTACATCCACGACAACACCGAAGACGAAATGACTCACGAAGTCTTCATCAACGCCTATCTGGAATCGCGAGGAGCGGAGCCAGTCAGCCTGGAGGCATTCCGCAACCTGCCCAGCAGCCAGGCAACCGGAGCGCAGCAGATTGGCCGTCTCACCAACCTGATGCAGCTCTCGGTCGACACGACCTGGTATACGCGCTATCGCAGCCGCACCCTTAATCCCGACCTCGGCGACACGTTGCCGCAGGCGATCCCGAGCATCGCCATGGGACAGCACCCCGCGATTCCGCGAACGGATGACGATGTGCAGCCCGATCCCTCCAAGCCTCACCACATTTCCGACCTCACGCAGGCCATCGCAAATACCGCGGGCTTTCACTTTGCCACCATCGAGCAGGGCGGCAGCAGCCTTTACCCGATGCTCGCGCAGCGAGTCACGAGCCTGGAAGTGCTGCGCATCGTACTCAGCATTGGCGGAACTGAAATCTGTCATTTCCAGACGTGGCACGATAAAGCGGGCAACGCGCCGCCCCTCAGCGTCGTCGATCCTGTGACCGGCTTGACGGTAACCTTCCCGGATCTGAATTCTTCTCCCCTCGGCGGTGAAGATTTTCAGACCAACCTGATCATGCCCGAACCAACTGCGTTCCTGAGCAGGAAGCTTCCCGCATGCTCGATCATTCGTCCTACCGCAACTAAAGGCGCAGCGATGGGCGCATTGAAGGCTCTAACGGCGGACGGCCTCTTCATCGGCCAGTCGAAGGACTTCTTCAAGTTCATGCGAACGCTGGCCATCGAGGCCGATCTGGCGTTGCGCCAGTAGCGGTAATCAACAAACTGCGGCGCCATGATGGAATAAACCACCGTGGCGCCGATTATTCCATCAGCGGTTTGGGCTTTTCAACCGCGCACTTGGGACCAGCCACAAGGAGCATTCAATGTTTGAAGGACTATTTGAACCCACGCATCTATTGGTGATATTCGGGATTGCACTGCTCGTGTTCGGGCCAAAAAAGCTTCCCGAACTCGGCAAGGGAATTGGCGATGGGATTCGCGGTTTCAAGTCCGCAATGAAGGATGTTAGCGATACCAGGGAAACATCGCAAATCGAAAAAGAAAGCTAAACACTGGCCCCGCTCTACGCCGGCTCCAACTCAATCTTCTTCGCGTCTTTGTCGAGCCGGGCAATCCGGAATTTGCGGATTTCACCGCTGCGAGCGGCTTCGGGCTTGGCTTCGGCCGCCGGGGCGCCGCTCTTCCAGCGTGCCTGCAACATCGATCCTAGCGAGGAGAGATCGGCCTTCGCGGATGACGCAGCGGCCGGCACGGTCTCAGCCTGGGCGGGCTTCTTCACGTTCATGCGACACGCGGCCACGACTCCTTCGCCAAGTTCCACCTTCGCCTGCTCGCCGGTGACCTCAACCAGGCGGCCCGTAACCACATCGCCGACCTTGTGCTCGACAATGTACTCGTCCAGCCCGGACGGCACCAGCTGTTTCATGCTCAGCCGCAGGTTGCGTTTCTCAAGGTCGATGGCGAGCACTTGCGCCTTGACGACCTGTCCTACCCGCAAGACTTCCTGCGGATGATTGATCCGTTTCTCCGCACTGATTTCGCTGATGTGGATCATTCCCTCGGCGCCTTCGGCAATCTGCACGAACGCGCCAAACTTGGTGATGTTGGTCACGGGACCCTCGACCACTGAGCCGGGCGCGAGTTTCCGGGCGATCTCCGCCCACGGATCTCCCAGCGCCTGCTTCAGGCCCAGCGCGATGCGGCGCTCAGCCGGGTTGATTCCCAGAATCACCGCTTCAACGGTCTCGCCCGGCTTTACGACGTCGCTGGCAGTCCGCACACGTTTCGCCCACGACATCTCCGAGATGTGGATCAGCCCTTCGATTCCGGGCTCCAGTTCCACAAACGCGCCGAAGTCCATCACGCGTGTTACCGTGCCCCGCACCCGTTCCCCGACCGTGTACTTGCCAGGAACCACGTCCCAGGGATGCGCTTGAAGCTGTTTCGTGCTGAGAGAAATACGTCGCTTGTCCGGATCGATCTTCAGGACTCGCGCCTCGACCTCATCGCCTACTGAGAGGACGTCCGACGGCTTGTTGACGCGCTGCCACGAAATTTCTCCGACGTGCAGCAGACCATCGACACCGCCGATATCGACGAACGCGCCGTAGTCCGCCAGGCTGCGAACCGTGCCCCGCACGGTGTCTCCTTCGCTGAGTTCTGAAAACCGGCGCTGCTTGGCTGCGCTTTCTTCTTCTTCCGCAATCACGCGGCGATCGACGACGACATCTTCTTCCGTGACATCGAGCTTGGTGATGCGACAGCGAATTTCCTGTCCTACCAGCTTCTCCATCTCGGCGGCTTCGCGTGTTCCGGTGCGTGATGCAGGCATGAACGCGCGCACCCCCACATCCACGGTCACGCCGCCCTTGACCACGCCGGTCACCGTGCCGACGATCGTTGTCTTCTCGTTGAATGCCTTTTCGAGAGAATCCCAGTCCGCGGGACGCGTGACCTTTCCACGAGTGAGTTCGTAGTAGCCCTCTGGGTTGCGTCCCTTGACCGAAATCAGCAGCTTGTCGCCTGGCTTGGGCTGCTCGCGATCATTCTCGAACGCCGTGAGCAAAATGATTCCTTCGCTCTTGTAACCGATATCGACGAGTACGGAATCTGCGGTCAGGGCAACGACCGTGCCTTCGCGTGGATTGGAGGAATCCCCTGGCTTGCGGGAATGACTCTTCTCGTACTGCGAAAATGCGTCAGCAAATGATTCGGTGGACTCGGCGGCAATCTGGGCTTCTGGGACGTTGGGATCGGACATGGAAGGTGACAACCTTATGGGGTAATTGTCTCTTAAGATTAACACCGCACTCGGCTTTCCTGGGAAAGCCGCGCCTTCACCCTTTGAACACGGCGCCGGTCAACGCAACGAGTAGAAACAGAATCCCATCACCGATCACGATCATGGACCCGAGCCAGATGACAGCCACCGTCCGCTCTTTGTCCGCGGTTGGAAGCGTGATACCCACCGTCTTATGCAGTACCGTGACCGCCCCGCTGAACACCTTCGAAGGCAGTATCCCGCTCCCGATCCCCAGGGCGAACAGGACCATCACGACATTGATGGTTAAGATGAGGAAAAACATGCAGGACCTAATCTCCCACGGCTCGAAGCGCTTAAATCGTAGCATCTCCGGAGGCGGGTCCCTCGCCTTGACACCCTGATTTCAGGCCTTTATTCTTAAGTATTGCTCCCTGCGAGACTTACGTCTCTGTACGCACTTCCGCAGGCCTTTGCGGTATGGAGTGGGGGCGGCGGAGGGTCCGATGTTCATCGAAATCAAGGACTTGGAGACGAACCCGATCGATTTCCGGGAAGACTATAAGCCCGGCGCGATCGACTTCGGACCCGAGTTACGGCAACATTCGAATCTGCACGCCGAGGGACGGGCCGACCTGGTCGAGGAGCATCACGGCAAGCACCAGATCATTCAGGACATTCGACTCCGGGGCAAGCTGGACACGAGCGTCGAAGCCGATTGCGCCCGCTGCGTGGAGCCGGTAATTCACCAGTTGAACCGGGAGTTTGACCTGCTGTACCGGCCGCTGGGTTCAGACGCTGGCCGGGACGAGCTATCGGTAACGGACGCGGAAGCGGAGATCGGTTACTACTCGGGCGAAGGATTGCTGCTCGAAGACGCGGTCCGCGAGCAAGTGCTGCTGGCGCTGCCCCTGAAGATGATCTGCCGCGAGGATTGCAAAGGCCTCTGTCCGCAGTGTGGCCAGAATTTTAACGAGGGCGCTTGCGCCTGTGTGCCGCCGATGCAGGATCTGCGCTGGTCGGCGCTCAAGGAAATACGGGATAAACTGAATCAATAAAGCAGTTCTCAGTTCCCAGTTCCCAGTTCTCAGAAAAGTCAAATTTTCGATGAGAACTCGAGCTACTGAGAACCGAGAACTGAGAACTGAGAACTTTTACCAATGCCAAATCCAAAACGCCGACATTCTCAAAAGCGCACCTCGACTCGCCGCGCTCACGACGCTCTCTCCACGCATTCTTTGTCCGAGTGCCCGAACTGTCACGAGCGGAAGATGCCGCATCGCGCCTGCGCGAAGTGCGGATACTACAAGGGCCGCGAAGTCCTCGAGGTTAAAGAGAAGTCCTAGTTTTCTCCTTCAATGCTTAGCGCACTATGCCTAGCGTAATCGCTCTGGATGCGATGGGGTCCGACAAGGCGCCGAAGCCTGAGATTGAAGGCGCCTTGCAGGCTGCACGCCATCACGGAGCGCGCGTGCTTTTGGTCGGTCCCGAGCAATCCCTTAAGGCGGAACTGGCGCGCTATCCCGGCGCGCGGCGGCTTGCCATCGACGTAGTCCACGCCAGTGAAGCCATCACCATGGACGATAAGGTGGAAGCCATTCGCGCCAAGCGTGACTCTTCGATCCGCGTCGGCCTGCGACTGGTGCGCGACGGCAAAGCCAATGGCTTCGTCACCGCCGGCAACACCGGCGCCGCCATGGCCACGGCCCGCATGGTGCTCGGAACTTTGCCCGGCGTCGATCGTCCCGCGCTCGCGGCCGCGTTTCCCACCGTGTTGAATACTGCCGCTGTTTTGATCGACGTAGGCGCTAATGTGGATTGCGAGCCTCATAATCTCGAGCAGTTCGCGGTCATGGGAGACATTTACTGCCGCGCGATCTTCGGCAAGAAGCGCCCGCGCGTGGGACTGCTCTCCATCGGTGAAGAAGAATCCAAGGGCAACGAACTGACGCGCGAGGCGTTCAAGCTGTTGAAGCAATTGCCGCTGAATTTCATCGGCAACGTGGAAGGCCGCGACCTTTATAACGGCGAAGTCGACCTGATCGTCGCCGATGGGTTTGTCGGCAACGTGGCTCTGAAAAGCTCCGAAGGCGTCGCACGACTGGTGCGTGCGGTTCTGAAAGAAACCCTGAAGAGTACGATCACGCGGCAAGTGGGCGCGCTGCTCTCGCGCAACGCGTTTACGGATTTCAAGAAGCGCCTCGATCACACCGAGTACGGCGGAGCGCCTCTGTTGGGCGTAAAAGGCGTGTGCATCATCACGCACGGATCGTCGAACACCAACGCGATCAAGAACGCGATCCGCGTGGCCGCGGAGTTCGCCGAAGGCCAGGTGAATGAAACCATCGCGCGCGAGTTGGCGGGATTGCACGCTACGCTTCCATAGCACTTAGCTTTCTCTGCGCCCTTCGCGGTTAAGAGCTCTTCGGCCGCCTATACCAAGACTTTAACCGCCAAGGACGCGAAGAGAATCTGGAAGGGTTAGTCCGAAACCGTATCTGAAACTATGACCAAATCGACCATCGCGCTCCTGTTTCCCGGACAAGGCTCGCAGTCCGTCGGGATGGGCAAAGAACTGGCCGCGAACTATCCAGTCGCACGCCAGACCTTCGAGGAAGCTGACGACGCGCTTCGCTATAAGCTTTCGCAACTCTGCTTTGACGGCCCTGAAGAAAAGCTGAAACTCACCGAGATCACACAGCCCGCGATTCTGACCGCGTCGATCGCAGCTTATCGGGTTTTGATCGAACGGGGCCCAAAGCCGGCTTTCGTCGCCGGACACAGTCTCGGCGAATACTCCGCGCACGTTGCTGCCGGCACGCTGAAGTTTACAGACGCAGTCCGCGCCGTGCGTAACCGCGGACAGTACATGCAGGAAGCAGTTCCGGTCGGGGTGGGCGCGATGGCCGCCATCCTCGGCCTGCCCCTCGACCAGGTCGTGGAAATCTGCCGCGAATCTGCGCGCGAACAAGTCTGCCAACCTGCGAACCTCAATTCGCCCGAGCAGGTGGTCATTTCAGGACACGCCCACGCTGTCGCCCACGCCATCAAACTTGCCATCGACCGCGGCGCGAAGAAGGCCGTGAGCCTTCCCGTCAGCGCACCCTTCCATTGCACGCTGATGCAACCCGCGCAAGACCGTATGGCCAGCGATCTGAAGGCGGTGAATTTTCAGAATCCAGCATGCCCCGTGATCTGCAACGTGGACGCAGCCCCCGTCACTGAAGCTGCGCCCGCTCGCGATGCGCTGATTCGACAGGTGACCGGCGCGGTAAAGTGGGACCCGTCGATCCGCCTGTTGATCGGCAAGGGCGTTAACCTTTTTGTCGAGGTAGGTCCAGGAAAAGTGCTGTGGGGACTGATGCGGCAGATTGACCGCTCAAAAACCTGCCTCACGGTTGGCGACGAAGCATCTCTTCAGAAAACGCTGTCACAGTTCTCGGACACGTCGAACTGAAACTCGCCGCCGCTTCTCACCTAGTACGGATAGATGGTCAGGGTGCCATCCGACTTCTGCACGAATATGCGGGCGCGATCAGCCCGGTCGTTGACGATCACCTCCACCAGCACTCCGCCCTTGGTGGAAACCGGGCAGCCAATCAAACGTAAGAGCACGGGACAATCGATGCGATGGCTCTTGACCAATCCCCACTCGCCGCCGGGGCCCCAATCGCGATAGAAATCCGAATAAGTGTACTGGGAGTACTTCTGCGCATGCTGTCGCCAGTCGGGATCGTGGAAGTAGATGCCATAGGCGTCTTCGTAGTTCTGCTTCTGGAGCGCCGAGAAGAAGCGGCTCACGGCGTGTTCCTCCGGCCAGTTCCGGTACATCCAGCCGAGTAAGGCGAGAACCAGCACGCTCACCACGGTTAAAAAGACTCTAACCTTGCGGCGTTTCTCCTTCGCGGGATCGAACTGCTGAGCGTCGAGCAGGGTCATGGTCTAAGCATATCGGATTCCGGAGCCCCTGAAAAAGTTCCCGCTGCCCTTTAAAGCCCGCTTATTGTTCTGCCGATAAGAGAGAACACGGTAGCCTTGCGCCACAGGGGGCCGTCGAACCGGTGGGGACAAGAGGCAGGGCACACTTCATGACGGCACACACCGAGGCAGCCACCTCATCTCGCGATCTGGAATGGCGGCCACTGCTTACCCTGGCGGCGCAGGAAGTGTTCGAGATTATGCTTGGCAGTTTCCTGAGGACGGCGGAGACCGCGGATGTTCCGCGTGGGGAGAATTTTACGGCCATGGTAGGGTTGGCCGGTTCGCTTCGGGGTGTCGTCATTTTTTCTTGCGAAGCAACTTCGGCCGAGAAGATTGCAGCCACGATGCTGGGGCTCAGTGTCACCTGTACCGAAGACCAGGTTTGTGATGCGATCGGAGAAATCTGCAACATGGTCGCCGGAAATTTTAAGAACAAGCTTACCGGCCTCGACAAACCCTGCGTCTTAAGCGTGCCTGCCGTAGTGGCAGGAAATTCCTATCGCTTTCGTACCATGGCCGGTGACGAGTCGATACAAACCATTCTCTTGCTGGACGGATCCCCTCTGGTTGTTCGGCTCGACATCCACAACTAGTGAGCATTCCGGGCCGGAAAACTTTGCCGGAACGGCCGCGAGTATCCAGCAATCTTTGCCGTCACACTCAAGAGCCAGCCTTCCATTCTCTCCTCGTACCCGCCAAGCTCAGGTATTGCAAGTCACGTGATCCGGAAGAACGTAGCGCGAGCTACGTGGCACTGGGCGTGCTTCTGACAAAGCGGTATCCAGCAAACCAGTATCTGGCAAACCAGGAGACTCACTTTGGACAGCGGATTCTATGCAGCCTGCGCCGGGTTTCGAGCGCAGAGTCAGGCACTCGAAGTGGCCGCCCATAACCTCGCCAACCTGAATACCACTGGATTCCGTGGCCAGCAAACGACATTTCAGAGTCTGGTGGCCAGCGCTCGTCCCACCTTGGCGAATGTCCTGAATGTGGCGACCAACAATTTTGGAGTGCTCGAAGGCACTCATCTCGATCTCAAGTCTGGAAGCTTGCAGGCCACCGGCAATCCCCTTGATGTGGGGATTGAGGGCAGCGGGTTCTTTGCCGTCCAAACCGCGCAAGGGACGCGCTATACGCGCAACGGTAATTTCCGTGTCTCGCGGGCGGGCGAATTGACCACAGCCAACGGGGACCCCGTGCTGGGCGACAACGGAGTGATCCGTGTTCCGGCGGGCGCCGTCTCTGTGAGTTCGGATGGAACGATTTCGGTGAACAGCGCGGTAGCCGGGAAAATCAAACTGGTCGATTTTGCTCCCGGCGCAAAACTGGTGTCCGAAGGCAACGCCATGGTGAGTGCGCCAAGTGAGAGTGTGCAACCGGCACAGTCGGTATCCGTGCGGCAGGGAACGTTGGAATCCTCCAACGTCAATGCCATCGACGGAGTGATGATGCTGATGACCGTGCAACGCGAAGCCGAGATGATGCAGCGCGCGCTGACTTTGTTTCACACCGAGTTCAACCGCATCGCGGCCAACGATCTGCCGCACGTATAGGGCTCGCATGTTTTGCTTTTGAAATGCAGGAGGATGAATGATCCGGTCTCTCTACACCGCATCGAGTGGCATGCAGGCGCAGCAGTTCAATCTGGACACGATCGCCAACAACCTGGCGAACTCGAGCACGGCCGGCTTCCGGCGGCGCCGCCTGCAGTTCCAGGACCTCATCTACCAGAACCTGGTCATGCCGGGGACGGCGGCGACCCAGCAAACCACCGTCGCAGCGGGCCTGCAGATCGGTCTTGGCACCCGCTCCGCCGCGTCAGAGATTATCCAGCTGCAGGGCGATATGACCGCGACCGGTAATCCTCTAGACCTCGCCATCGAAGGGCAGGGGTTTTTTCAGGTCACACTGCCGAGCGGCGATATTGGATACACCCGCAGCGGAACGTTTCATCTCGACGCGCAAGGCAATGTCGTCACTGCCGATGGAAATCCAATGGAACCTGCGATCACAGTTCCACAAGGAGCCACTTCGATCACCATCGGCTCCGACGGCACAGTTTCCGCTACGCTCGTAGGCCAGTCAGCAGCACAGCAGGTAGGAACCATTCAGCTCGCCATCTTCGCCAATCCGGGCGGACTGAACAGCATCGGCAAGAATCTGTTTCTGACGACGACAGCTTCCGGCGATCCCACTGTCGGCACGCCCGGCGGCACAGACGGGATCGGAGAAATTCAGCAGGGCTATCTGGAAGGCTCCAACGTAAGCGTGGTCGATGAATTTATCCAGATGATCGTGGCCCAGCGTTCCTATGAAGCGAACTCGCGAGTCGTAAAAGCCGCGGATGAAATGTTCCAGGACGTCAACAATCTCGGAAGGTAGAGGCAGACCATGAAGATGATCCACACCCTCGTACGTTACAGTCCGGTTGCCAGATTCTTCGCCCGTGGAATCTTCCGCCTGGCGCGGCTCCCGTTTGTTGCAGGAATTTTTATCGTGTTCGCGTTGACCCCGTACGCCTGGGGACAGGTCTCACGTCCCGTGCTCACACCCGTAACGCGCGACGAAGTATGGCAGGCCGTCACTGGAGAACTGCGCCAGCGCGGCGTCCGCGAAGAGCAGTTGTTGCAGGTCGACGAAATCGATCTTCCAGCGGCTGTTCCCGCCGCTGCGAGTCGGACGCTGCGCGTTTCGATGGTCTGCTGGGACGCCGATCTGGAACGCGCTCAGTTCCAACTGGAGTGCCGCCAGCCCGGACAATGCGTTCCTTTTCTCGCTTACGCCGATGCGGCGCGGTCGACCGCCATGGGTTCCCAGAAAATCGCAGGCAGCGCCTGCCGTTCGGGTTCCCGGCCCCGGAACATCGCAACGACAGGGCACAAAGACATGATTCGCGTCGGGGATCGGGCGACCGTCGTGTTTCGTGGAAGCCGGCTGAACCTGACCGCGGCCGTAACCTGTCTTGAGCGCGGAACCGAAGGCGCGATCGTCCGCGTGCGCAATGAAGACGGACAAGTGTTTCGCGCGCGAGTTTCGGCTCCCGCGCGTCTTGAAGCCCTTACGCCGTAGCTCAGAAGAGGTCTTGCGGAGCAAATGTGGAGAACACCATGAGGATTATTTTCTGTTGTTTGCTTCTGGCGAACGCAGTCTGGCTGAATGCCTCGCGCCACAAGGCGCCGGAAAACAACCTGGCCAACTATCTCGCGCACGTGCAGTCGGCCGAGGCCCCGGCACAGGCCGCTACGCTGGGCAGCCTGTGGATCGACAACGGACGCATGGCGTCGCTCACCACCGACTACAAAGCGCGCGCAGCCGGCGATCTCATTACCGTACTTGTCGTGCATGACCTGAGTTCCACCAACACGGGAGACGTCACCACTGGTCGCACGTTCACAGCCAGCTCTGGAATTGACTCGCTGCCCGGACGACTCAAGACTTCCGGAATCGCCAACCTGTTCGGCCTTCATTCCGCTGAAACCCTGGCAGGAAAGGGCGCAGCAAATTCCACTTCGAAACTCCGCACCAGCCTTGCGGGACGGGTGGTCGCCGTCCTGCCCAGCGGCAATCTCGTGATCGAAGCCGAGCGATCCATCGTGATGAACAACGAGCACCAGAACGTGATCGTGCGCGGAGTCGTGCGCCCCGGCGATGTCAGTTCCGACAATACTATCGTTTCGAACCTGCTTGGCAATCTGGAACTGGAAATCAAGGGCAAGGGCGTAATTTCGGATGGTACGCGGCCACCAGTTTCCATTTTGCGCGCGATCCTGCGCATTCTGAATTTCTAGGAGCACTATGAAAGTCGTACTCAGACGAAATCGCGCGGCGCAACTGCTGGTGACATTGCTCGGGATGATTTTCTTGCCGCCGGCTGGTCGGGCCGCCACTCCCGAGCCCGTGCAGATCAAAATTCGCGATCTCGCGGCGATCGAAGGCGTGCGCGAAAATCCGTTGATAGGCTACGGCATGATCGTCGGACTGAACGGCACGGGCGACAAGCAGCAGACCGTATTCGCCGTCCAGACCCTCGCGGGAATCATGCAGCGCATGGGCGTACAGATTCCGGCGAACGCCGTGCGCGTGAAGAATATCGCATCGGTCTTTGTCACCGCGAACCTGCCGCCCTTTGCGCGGCCGGGCACGCCGGTCGACGTCACCGTCGCCTCCATCGGCGACGCCAAGAGTCTGGAAGGCGGCATGCTTCTGCTCACCGCGCTCTACGGCGCCGATGGACAGGTTTACGCCGCGGCCCAGGGGCCTTTAGCTGTTGGTGGCTACTCAGTCGGCGGTTCCGGCAACGGCAAGCAGGTGAATCACCCCACCGTCGGTCGCATTCCCGCCGGCGGCCGCGTGGAACGCGTTTCGCCCTTCACGTTCGATCGTCTGCAACCACTCAACCTGGTTCTACGCGAGCCGGACTTCACCACCGCCGGCGAAATCAGCGATGCCATCAATCTTGCTTTCGGACACAACGTCGCAGTCGCGCGGGACGGTGGCCGGGTCGAGATCAATCCCGGCGATACCGGCATTCCCAACCTGACCAACGTGATGGCGAAGATTGAAAACCTCACCGTGATCGTCCACCGTCGAGCCCGCGTGGTCGTCAACGAACGCACCGGCACAGTCGTCATGGGACAGGACGTTCGACTGGGTGCCGTCTCGATTCTTCACGGCGGATTCTCCGTTCAGATCACGACGGAACTCCAGGTCTCGCAACCCGAGCCGCTCTCGCAGGGCAAGACCACGGTCGTCGGACAGCAGGATGTGCAAGCCAAAGAAGCTCCCGTTCGCCGCGTGGAAATAACCGAAGGCGCAAAGGTCGAACAACTCGTCAACGGATTGCAAAATATGGGCGCGACTGCCCGCGACGTAATCTCGATCCTCCAGGCCATCAAAGCAGCCGGAGCGCTCGACGCCGATCTGGAGGTCATCTGATGAATCTCCCGCTGACGTTGGACCCATCGAACCTGCCCCCGTCCATGCCCGCAGGAAAGGCGAAAGCAATCAAGGCGGCGCAGGATTTCGAGGCCGTATTGCTGACCTCGGTGCTGGACGCATTGCAAAAGAGCTTCGCCGACAGCTCGTCCGACGCGCCCGCCGGCAGCGACAATTATGGTGCCATGGGCATCCAGTCGCTGGCTTCCACGATCTCAGCGAATGGCGGCATCGGCATCGC
The DNA here is from genome assembly GCA_035569025.1 of Terriglobales bacterium. GTDB lineage: Bacteria > Acidobacteriota > Terriglobia > Terriglobales > Acidobacteriaceae > Acidiflorens. The sequence goes on along the minus strand of DATMNN010000055.1, from coordinate 20,546 downwards.
GCGCATGATTCTGCGCCAGTGGCACCAAACGAAAGTACCCGAATTGAGCGGGCGCGAGGTGACTTCCGCAACCTAAAGCATGGGAAGCGTTTGCCGATCCCTCCCTTAGCCTTACGTGCCTGTAAGTACGCCGGGGCATTAAGGTTTGCCAAGAATCTGCCGATGAATCAGCAGAAGGGGATCGGTGAGCAACATGAGAGTGGATCTTAAGAATTATGGAACGGAGTCGGTGGAGACGAGCAAGCCAGAACGGGCGCGTCCTGCTCCATCACCCATTGAGCACGCTAGTGAAACAGCAGTGCCGGACCAGACCAATTTTTCGTTCAGCCATAACCGGGTGCGGGCGCTCACGACTCAGGTGCTGGCGCAACCGGAAGTCCGGCAGCAACGTGTGGATTTGCTGCGGCAAGCGCTCGGCAAAGGGGAGTACTCGGTCAGCGATACGCAGATTGCCGACGCCATCATCGCCGATGTGACCGGCAGCAGCGCGGATCAGGCGACGGGGTAAACCGTGGATCCAATCGCCACAAACCGGCTGGATCCGGCGATGCGCATCACAGACCGACGCGGCGCTGAGCAGGAATCTCTTCCGCGCCGCCGGCGGCCAGCACCCGAAAAGAAGCCGGCTGCCGAAGAGAGTACGGAACCGAATACGCATCAGCTTGACGACTTGGCATGATATGGAAGCACTCTCAACCTCGCCTGCCGACCTCCTCTCGACCCGGCTCCTGTTATTGCGCGACCTGGCTCACAGTCTGGAACTCAGCCAGGTTGCGCTCACCAGAAATGACGCGGAAATGATCGCGCGAGGCGCTGCCCGTCAGGCGGAATTGTGCCGGCAGTGGAGCCTGCTCGAAGACCAACTCCGCCACCTGGCATCCGAGAAGGCGCCGCCTTCGCTGGTGTCCCTTGCGAGCGTCCATGGCTCATCTGAGATTGAAAAAGAATTTCTTGTTCTCACGGCACGCATCCGCCACCTGACACGCGTGCACTGCTCTCTGCTTCGTCATTTGCAGCGTAGTCTCGCGATCGTGGCGCACGTTGCGGCGAGCTGTGCTCCCACGTACACGCCGGCCCCGCACGCGCTGCGCATCGACCCTCGTCCCCAGGCAGGAGGCTAGTTATGTCCGGACTCAGTGGCTCCCTGTCCATCGCCTTGAGCTCCCTGCTCGTCAGCCAACAGGAACTGGAGACGTCCGCTAACAACGTCGCGAATGCCAACACGCCCGGTTTTTCCCGCCAGCGGCCCGACCTGGTTCCCGGCGATCCAGTAGAGATCGGGAACCTGAGTATCGGAAGCGGAGTGGACTTGCAAAAAGTCGAGAGCCTCCGCGACCCGATTCTCGGTATCCAGCAGGAGACCCAGAACCAGGGTCGCGTGGACACCACGCTGGGAGCGCTCCAGCAACTTCAAGTCGGATTCAGCGGTACCGATTCCGGCATCGGCGATTCCATCACCAAATTCTTTGACAGCCTTCAGCAACTCTCCACCGATCCAACCAACCTCTCGTTGCGGCAGGCCGTGCTGACCGCCGCCGGAAATCTTGCCACCGGATTCAACACCGAGGCGCACAGTCTGCAGGCGCAGCGCAGCAACCTCGATCTGAACGTCGTACAGACCGTCAATCAGGTCAACACGCTGACCACGCAGATCGCCGGCCTCAACAAGCAGATCGCATCCCTCGAAAATGTGCATGAGGATGCCGGCATTTTTGTCGATCAGCGCAATGAAGCCATCCGGCATCTTTCCAGCCTGGTCGACGTCTCGGTTACCAAAACCGAAAGCAGCATTACGCTCACGACTTCCAACGGCACCGCGCTGGTCGCAGGCGATCAGAGTTTCCAGCTCACAACGCAGGTCGGCACTCCCGGCGTTCACCAGGTCTTCGCCGGTACGGTGGATATCACGGGAGCGATCACGTCCGGAAAGTTGGGCGGGTTGCTGAACTTGCGCGACACGACGATCCCCGGCTTCCTCAACAACCTTGACCAGCTCGCCGCCAGCCTGGCGAACGCTCTGAACACGGCCAACCGGGCGGGTTTTGACCTCAACGGAGCCGCCGGCACCGACATCTTTGTTCCTCCCGCAGCGGGCGGCCCCGGCGCTGCCGCTTCGCTTGCCGTGGCGATCACCGATCCAGCATTGATCGCGGCCAGTTCCGACGGAACTGCGGGCAGCAACGGAAACCTGGCCGTCCTCTCGGCTGTCCACGATCAGGCAATCGTGAACGGACAGAAGCCGCTCGATTTCTATTCGAGCCTGGTCTTCCAGGCCGGCAACAGCACCGCCCACGCTTCCGCGGATTCCGAGGCCTCGGCGCTCGTCTTATCCCAGCTTGGAGACCAGCGGGCCTCCATTTCCGGTGTTTCTCTTGACGAGGAAGCTTCGAACATCATCAAGTACCAGGCCGCCTACCAGGCTTCCGCGCGAATCGTGACGACGGTCAGCACCCTGCTCGATCTTGCCGTCAATCTGGGGAAGGACTAGACATTCATGCGCGTCAATCCAAACCCAACGTCCGACTTGCTCGCGGCACTCAATCTGACGCGGCAAACCACGCAGGACGCGCTGCTGCAACTGGCCAGTGGACGCAGAGTGAATCAGCCATCCGACGACCCTGCTGCCGCCGCCGTGCTGGTCGACAATCACGATCAGACCACTTTTACCAATCGCTATGTGCAGACACTGAGTTCCATCACCGGCCAGTTCCAGACGGCCGACTCCGCGATCAGTTCCGTGATTTCCTCTCTGACGCAAGCCATTACGCTCGGCGTGGAAGCAGCGAACGGACCGCTCTCCGATGCCGACCGCGCAGCCATCGCCACAGAACTGACGGGAATTCGCGACCAGCTGGTTTCGCTCGGCAACACCTCGTTCGAGGGCACTCCGCTGTTCGCGGGGACCAACACCGGCTCGCCACCATACGTGCTCGATAACACGGTGCCCTCCGGTGTCCGCTACGACGGCAACGACAACATCAACCACGTTCAAATCGGGGACGGCTACACCCTCGCGTCCAACAAACCAGGCTCGCAACTCTTCACCGCCGCCGGCCACGACGTGTTCCAGGCCATCACCGGCTTGATCACGGCAGTGCAGTCCAACACCGGAATCGACACGGCCGTCAACACAGTCCGCGATTCGTTTGACTACATTTCGACGCAACGCGTCTTCTACGGCAACACTCTGAATCAGGCGCAGACGCAGACGACCAATCTCGGTAACGTCAAAGTGCAGCTCGCCCAGCAGGAAAACACACTGGCATCCGCCGACATCGAATCGGCCGCCAGCCGCCTCGTTAATTCCCAAGCCGCAACCAATGCCACCCTCTCCGCCATCGGAAAGATTTCGCAGCTGAGTCTGTTTGATTTTCTGAAGTAATGAGAGTGCAGCGGGAGGCGATTTCGGTTGTGCCCCATGGGCTATGCAGCTTGCGGGAAAACTCCGATTTTGGGTGGCGCAGCGGTTCACCATTGCGATGAATCGTTTTGTTTTGACCTGGGCTTTAGCCCCAGCGGTACACGCCGCAGACTTTTTCAGCAAACTCTTTAGCCCCCGGCGCTGTCGTCGATTGGAAACATTCGCTTCCAAGCTCCAAACACGTGCGCTGGCAGTTCCTGATCCATCGCCTTCCCCTTGAACCCCAAATCGTGCCCCGCGCCTTCGACTGCCATGAGTTCCTTGCGCGCAGGAATCAGTTGCAGGGCAGCTTCCATTTCCTCAACAGTTCCAAACGGATCCCGCGTGCCATGCACAAACAGGCTCGCCGTTCGCAAATCCGGCAGATGTTGGGTCCGCAGCTGCTCGGGCTTACGCGGCGGGTGCAGCGGATAGGAGAGCAACAAAAGCCCCGCGACGAGATCCGGTTCTTCGGCGGAGAGCATGGTCGATTGTCGTCCTCCGTAAGAATGGCCACCGAGGACGATTCTCCCAGCCGCCAGTTTTCGCATTGCAACCACCGCATTGCGCAGTCCGTCGCGATCTCTTGCGGCTTTGCCGGGAAAGGGCGGTCCAGTCGGACGGTCCTGACGGAACGGCAGATCGCACCGGAGCACAGTGTAGTTCTGCTCCGCAAATGTTTCCGCTAGCGCGAGGAGAAGTGGAGCATTGTAGTTGGACCCGGCGCCATGGCTGAGGATGAGCACGTCGCCGTTCGGATTCGCAGGCGAATGGAGAAAACCGCGAACGGCAGGAGAAGAGGTGGCGTCAGTAAAGGCTGCGGAGGATTGTTTCTGAGTCATACTCGTACCGACGGCGAGGCAGACCGCACTTCCTACTTAAGAATCGTCACTACTTTCCGGATCGCGGCCGCTTCTTCGTTTTCCCTGGCGGAGTCCGCTCGCTTTCTCCCACCGTGTGCAAACGCATGAAGTTCGTCGCGCCGGAAGTAAGCCGCGTCCCTGCGACCAGTCCGAGCACGTCTCCCTTGCGGATGATTCCCCTCGGCAACAGTTCTCTCTCCGCGGTCTTCACCATGTCTTCGGCGGAATTCCATTGCATCTTGTGAATGGGCGTTACGCCCCAGAGCGAGTTCATGCGGTTGCACACTTCCGGCTTCCGGCTGAACGCATAAATACACGCCTTCGGGCGGTGTTTGGAGAGCATGCGCGCCGTATTGCCGCTTTCGGTGAAAACCGCAATCGCTCCCATATGCAATTCTTCCGCAGCATGAGCGATCGATTCGCAAATCGTTTCTGCCACCGAGTAGGTCTGGTTTTCCCGCCGTCGCCGGGGCGCCTGCGGCAACTGTGCCATGCTCGCTTCCGCTTCGAGAATAATGCGCGCCATCATGGCGACAGTTTCGCGCGGATATTCGCCGCTGGCGGTTTCTCCGGAAAGCATGACCACATCCGTGCCGTCGAAAACTGCGTTCGCGACGTCGCTGGCTTCGGCCCGCGTCGGGCGCGGACTATGCGTCATCGACTCCAGCATCTGTGTGGCTGTAATTACCGGCTTGCGCCAGACGCTGGCCCGCTGGATCACGCGTTTCTGAATAACCGGCACCTGCTCGGGCGGCAATTCGACTCCCAGGTCTCCGCGGGCGATCATCACCGCATTGGCAATTTCGAGTATCTCTTCCAGGCGTTCAATCGCCTGCGGCTTTTCCAACTTGGCAATGATCGGCACGGACTTCCCATACTTCCGCATCAATTCCTTGGCCAAGCGGATATCATCCGCCGATCGCACGAATGACAACGCCACCGCGTCGACGCCCTGTTGCAATCCAAACTTGAGATCGACCTTGTCCTTCTCCGTGAGCGCCGGAATCGAAAGAGCGACGCCCGGCAGATTGATGCCCTGCTGTTCGGCGAGCAATCCGCCATTCACGATTTCACATTCCACATCGTTGCCGCGGATGGCAATGACCTTCAACTCAATGCGTCCATCGGAGAGCAACACCCGCGCGCCGGGCTCGACCTCTCGCGCCAGGCCAGGAAAATCCGTCGAGAGCAGGGACGCGGTCCCGGCCACTTCGCGAGGCGTGATGGTCAGGCGGGCGCCGGATTCGAGCATGACCTTTTCGCCGCCCTTCAGTCGTCCGGTGCGTATCTTGGGACCTTGCAGGTCCTGAAGAATACAAATCGTTCGCTTCAGCCGGCGCGCCGCAGTGCGCAACCGCTTGATCCGGCGAGCGTGCTCGGCGTGCGTGCCATGGGAAAAATTCAGGCGCGCCACGTCCATGCCGATCAGCATCAGGTCACGGATGCAGGCCTCTGAATCCGAAGCCGGACCAATCGTGCAGATGATTTTTGCGCGACGAGAACGCGGAGCAGCCGCCTCGGAAACCGGGACTGCGGGTAAAACACCAGCCACGAGATCGGGCTTACGTGAATCCAAGCGGGCAGATTCCTTTGCAGTGAATTCAAGACCAATTGTGCTCTGTGAATCTCTATAATCTCACAGTCATTGATCGGGATCGTCAACCGGAGGGGTGATGCTTTTCGTAATCCCGCGCGGGAACAGCATGGCATTAAATTCAGAACCGATGAGAACAACCAGCGAAATCAGGTACATCCAGACCAATAGAGCGATGCTCACGCCCAGCGACCCGTAGATGATGCTGTAGTCGGCGTAACTCTGTAAGTACCATCCAAAAAGAGCGGTAGCTCCGAGCCACAGCCCCGTGGCCAGCACAGCGCCCGGAATCACGGTGTGCCAGGGCTGCGTGCGGGGTACGGCATTGTGGTAGATCAGCGCGATCACGGCAATACTGGTCAGGATCGCGATAGTCCATCGCATCAATACCCAAGCCACAAAAACGACCGGGCCGAGTTCATGGTCGATGTGAAACAGGATGCGCGTCTCGATCCGCGTACCAAACGCGACGAGAATGGTCGAGAAGGTCATCGGCAATCCCGCCATCAGGACCAAAGAGATGGCAATCAGCCGCTCCTTCGTCAGCCCCCAGGTCTTGGGCAGTTGGTAAGCGCGGCGGAACCCTTCCATCCAAGAGATGATCACGCCGGAAGCTGTCCAGATGGTAAGCAGGGAGGTGGAAATCAGAAGGCCCACTGGCCGATGGGTCGCTCCCTTAAGGTAAGCCAGCGCCGTGGTCGCGCCCGCCGGCAGGATCCGCCCGAGGGCGTAAGAAATTTCCCGCAGATAGACTTCGCCGCGGCGCATCGTGGCCAGCACGGACCCGAGAACCAGAAGCGCCGGGAAGAACGTGAGGATGGAAGAATAAGCGGAAGCCTTCGCGGTCGCGAACGCGTCGTGCTCAAAAGCCCGCCACACGGAAATCCGCAACAGGCGCCAGAATCGCCCCAGAGCCGGAGCCACGATCAGCTGGCCGGGAAAGGGCTCCGGCTTCGCTTTGCGATCCTCAGGCTCCAGCAGATGTTGTGGATTCACCGCAAATGCCATGGTTGTTCACAGATGTTCTTCACAAAGATAAGGGGCGACTTTTCGTCGCCCCCTGAGATCGTGAAAGCTCGGACTACTCCGCAGCGAGTTCTTCCGTTTCGCCTTCGTGACGCATGAGTTCGAGCGCACGCTCGGCCTCCTCGTAGGCTTGCGAGACTTCCTCCTGCACCTTTTGCGCAGCCTCTTCCATCTCAGGAGAGAGCCGCACGTTGCGATAGTACTCCATGCCGGTGCCGGCGGGAATCAGGCGTCCTACGATCACGTTTTCCTTCAGACCGCGCAGGTGGTCCACCGCGCCTTGAATCGAGGCTTCGGTGAGTACCCTGGTGGTCTCCTGGAACGACGCGGCCGAGATGAACGAATCGGTGGAGAGCGATGCCTTAGTGATGCCGAGCAGCAACGGACGCCCCGTGGCCGGCTTGCCGCCGTCGCGAATGACGCGTTCGTTTTCCTCGCGGAAGCGGAACTTGTCGACCTGCTGTTCGAGCAGGAACGTCGTGTCACCCACGTCCTCGACTTTCACCCAGCGCATCATCTGGCGCACGATGACTTCGATGTGCTTGTCGGAGATGTTCACGCCCTGGAGCCGGTAGACTTCCTGGATTTCGTTCACCAGGTAAGACTGTAGTTCCTTTTCTCCGAGTACGGCCAGGATGTCATGCGGGTTGAGTGGGCCGTCCATGAGTGGTTCGCCCGCCTTCACGCGCTCGCCTTCCTGCACATTGATGTGAACGCCGCGCGGTACGGAGTATTCCTTTTCCGTGCCGTTATCGGCGGCCACGTAAAGTTTGCGCTGGCCTTTCGAAACCTCACCGAACCGCACCACGCCGTCGATTTCGCTGATGACGGCCGTTTCGCGCGGCTTGCGGGCTTCGAACAATTCGACCACACGCGGCAGACCACCGGTGATGTCCTTGGTCTTGGTGGTTTCGCGCGGGATCTTCGCCAGCACGTCTCCCGGAAACACCGTGTCTCCGTCCTGCACCATCAAATGCGCGCGCGACGGCATGAGGTAGCGTTTGCTGGCCTTGCCCTTGATGACCAGGGCCGGCTGGCGCTTCTCATCCGGTGCGTCGGCAACAACGTGACGCGACAGGCCGGTGACTTCGTCCACTTCTTCGTGAAGCGTGACACCTTCCTGCAAGTCCTTGAACTGCGCCGTGCCGCCGATTTCCGTGAGGATCGCGAAGGTATACGGATCCCACTCGACCAGTACCTGCCCGAGTTGAACCTGATCGCCATCGTTCACCTTCAGCTTCGCGCCGTACACGACCGCATAGCGCTCGCGTTCGCGGTTCTTGTCGTCCACGATTGCGATCGAGCCCTGGCGGTTCATGACAACGAAGTCGCCGGTCTTCGATTTGACGGTCTGCAGTCCGATGAAGCGGACCGAGCCGTTGCTCTTCGCATCCAGCCGCGACTGTTCCGAAACTCGCGACGCCGTTCCACCGATGTGGAAGGTACGCATCGTGAGCTGCGTTCCCGGTTCGCCGATCGACTGCGCCGCAATGACGCCGGTTGCCTCGCCCAGTTCGACCAGGCGTCCCGATGCCAGGTTGCGTCCGTAGCACATAACACAGACGCCGCGCTTCGATTCGCACGTCAGCACCGAACGGATTTTCACCCGCTCGATCCCGGCTGCCTGAATCGCTCCGGCCAGTTCTTCGGTGATTTCCTGGTTGATGTCGACGATCACGTTACCGTCGTAGTCCTTGATCTTCTCGAGTGAAACGCGGCCAATGATGCGGTCGCGCAACGGCTCGATGATCTCGCCGGCTTCCACAATGCCGGAGACGAAGATGCCGTCCACGGTGCCGCAGTCGTACTCGCTGATGATTACGTCCTGCGCCACGTCAACCAGACGCCGCGTCAGATAGCCCGAGTCGGCGGTCTTGAGCGCCGTATCGGCCAGACCCTTGCGGGCGCCGTGCGTCGAGATGAAGTATTCCAACACCGTCAATCCCTCGCGGAAGTTAGCGGTAATCGGAGTCTCGATGATTTCGCCGGTCGGCTTCGCCATCAAACCGCGCATGCCGGAGAGCTGACGGATCTGCTGTTTCGATCCGCGAGCACCCGAGTCGGCCATGACGTAAATCGGGTTGAGCGCGCCTACTTTGTCGGCCTGCTGCATCTGGCCGAACATTTCGTCCGCAACTTTTTCGGTGATGGCCGACCAGATTTCAATGACCTTGTTGTAGCGTTCGCCGTTGGTGATGGCTCCGTCCAGATACTGCTGCTGAACGGCGATAACCTGCTTGTCGGCGTCGCGAACAAGGATCTTCTTGTTGTCCGGTATGACCATGTCGTCGATGCCGATCGAAAGACCTGCTCGGGTCGCATAACGGAACCCAAGCGACTTGATCTCGTCGAGCATCTTGACCGTGGTCTCAAGCCCAAACCGCAAGTAGGTGTAGTTCACCAACTGACCAATGCCCTTCTTCTTGAGCAGGCCGTTGATGTAAGGCATGCCCTCGGGCAAGTGATCGTTCAGAATCGCGCGTCCAACGGTCGTATTGAGGAACTCGCGCTCAGCGTGAATCGGCTCGGTGTGCGTTACGTCCTGATCGTCGTAGGCAGCGGTGAGGTCCATGACTTCGCCGGTGTAGCGCAGCCGAATCGGAGAGAGCGTTTCCACTTCGCCCATCTCAAGTGCGATCACCACTTCGTCAATGTTCGCGAAGGCGCGGCCTTCGCCCTTTGCCCCGGGCTTGCCTTTGGTCAGGTAATAGAGGCCAAGCACCATGTCCTGGGTGGGCACGGTGATGGGCTGTCCGGAGGCCGGCGACAGAATGTTGTGCGATGACAGCATCAATACGCTGGCTTCCACCTGCGCTTCCGGCGACAGCGGAATGTGAACCGCCATCTGATCGCCGTCGAAGTCGGCGTTGAACGCCGTGCAGACGAGCGGGTGAATCTTGATCGCCTTGCCTTCCACCAGCACCGGCTCAAACGCCTGGATGCCGAGACGGTGTAGTGTAGGAGCGCGGTTCAGCATGACGGGATGGTCTTTGATGACTTCTTCAAGAATGTCCCAGACAATCGCATCCTGCTGCTCGACCATTTCCTTGGCTTGCTTGATGGTGGTGCAGTGGCCCGTTTGCTCGAGCCGGTGATAGATGAACGGCTTGAACAATTCGAGCGCCATCTTCTTCGGCAAACCGCACTGGTGCAACTTGAGTTCGGGGCCGACCACAATGACCGAACGTCCCGAGTAGTCCACGCGCTTCCCGAGCAGGTTCTGGCGGAAGCGACCTTGCTTGCCTTTCAGCGTGTCGGACAACGACTTCAGCGGGCGATTGTTGGCGCCACGCAGAACCCGTCCACGGCGTCCGTTATCGAACAGCGCGTCCACCGCTTCCTGCAGCATGCGCTTTTCGTTGCGCACGATCACTTCAGGAGCGTGCAGATCCATCAGCTTCTTCAACCGGTTGTTACGGTTGATCACGCGACGGTACAGATCGTTCAAATCCGACGTGGCAAAGCGGCCGCCGTCCAGTGGAACCAGGGGACGAAGCTCTGGTGGAATCACCGGTATCACGTCGAGAATCATCCACTGCGGCTTGTTGCCGCTCCGGCGGAACGCTTCGACCACCTTCAGACGCTTGGCATACTTCAGTCGTTTCTGAAGCGAAGTCTCGTGCTTCATCTTCTCGCGCAGTTCGACCGAGAGCCCGTCGACTTCGACCCGCTTGAGAAGTTCCTTGATTGCTTCCGCGCCCATCATGGCCTTGAAGCCGGTGGGACGGAACTGCTGATCGAGTTCGCGGTATTTGGTCTCGTCTTTGATGACCTCGTGATCCTTCACGCCCGAATCGCCCGGCTCAATGGTCACGTAAGCTTCAAAGTAGAGAATCGCCTCAAGGTCGCGGAGCGAGATATCGAGCAGGTGCCCGATGCGACTCGGCAGTCCCTTGAAGAACCAGACGTGCGAACAGGGCGAAGCCAGTTCGATGTGGCCGAGCCGCTCGCGCCGGACTTTCGACAACGTAACTTCCACGCCGCATTTGTCGCAGATCACTCCGCGATGCTTCATGCGCTTGTATTTGCCGCAGAGACACTCCCAGTCGGTGACCGGGCCAAAGATGCGAGCGCAGAACAGTCCATCGCGCTCTGGTTTAAAGGTGCGATAGTTGATGGTTTCGGGCTTGGTTACTTCCCCATGCGACCAGCTCCGGATCTTCTCGGGCGATGCCAGACTGATTCGAATGGCATCGAAGTCAGCCACAGGGTTTGCCATGTCAAACGGGCTCGAACGAAACATGTGCCTCCGCTTTCCTGCGATCTAACGCAACCGCCAGCGGCTCTCGACTGCAGTTCTCAGTTTCCGGTTCTCAATTCTCAGTGAAAACCGGTTGAGTCTTCGCCAATTTTCGCGGCACTGAGAGCGCGTGCCACGATGGCTATTCTTAAAATCTCGCGTGTCGTCAGCCCCGTCTCAATCCCCAAGTTTTCACTGAGAACTGAGAACCGGGAACTGAGAACTAGTCCGCTGCTACCGCCACCGGCTTCTTCTCCGTGGCCTTGATCAATTCCACATCCAGGCAGAGCGACTGCAATTCGCGAATCAGCACGTTGAACGATTCCGGAACGCCCGGCTCCATCGCGGCCTCGCCTTTAACAATGGCCTCGTAGATTTTGGTGCGTCCGTACACGTCATCCGACTTCGCGGTGAGCAACTCCTGCAGGATGAACGCCGCGCCATACGCTTCGAGAGCCCAGACTTCCATTTCTCCGAAGCGCTGACCGCCAAACTGCGCCTTGCCGCCCAGCGGCTGCTGGGTGATCAGCGAGTACGGACCAATGGAGCGAGCGTGAATCTTGTCGTCCACCAGGTGCGACAGCTTCAACATGTAGATGTACCCGACCGTGACCGGCTGTTCGAACTTCTCGCCCGTCATGCCGTCGCGTAGGCTGGTCTTGCCCGATGTCGGCAATCCAGCGCTCGACAGCAGCGCTTTGATTTCCGATTCGCGAGCGCCGTCAAACACGGCCGAGCCCATGAACACGCCCTTTGCGAGAGTAGGAGCAACCGCCTCCAGTTCGTCCTCGCTCATGTCCGCGATGGTTTCCGCCAGCACGGTGTCTTTGAACAAGGCTTTCAGATCGCGGCGAATCGCCTCCGCACGAGTGTTGTTCTTGAGCAGTTCGGTGATCTTTTCGCCCAGTTCGTGACCAGCCCAGCCGAGGTGGGTTTCCAGAATCTGTCCCACGTTCATACGGCTTGGCACGCCAAGCGGGTTCAGGACGATTTCCACCGGCGTCCCATTCTCGAGGTACGGCATATCTTCCTCGGGCAGGATGCGCGCGATCACGCCCTTGTTGCCGTGGCGTCCGGCCATCTTGTCGCCCACGCTCAGCTTGCGCTTCATCGCGATGTAAACCTTGACCAGCTTGATCACGCCCGGCGGCAGTTCATCGCCCTTGGTCAGTTTGTCTTTGCGCTCGTTGACGATCTTCTTGAGCACATCGATCTGGCGCGAGGTCATTTCCTCGATCTCGTCGATCTGCTCGTTGACTCGCGGATCCTTGTCGGCGTACTTGATGCGCTTCAAATTGCGCGTCGAGATGCGCTCGATGGTGTCGCGGTCGAGTAGGCCACCCTTGGTCAGAAGGCGTTTGTTGGTGCGCTCGTCGTGCAGGTCAGCCTGCACTTCTTTTCCGCCCAGGATGGCTTCCAGACGCTTCAGACGCTCGTCGGTAAGAATTCGGATTTCGTCCGAAAGGTTCTTTTCCAATTTTGCGATCTGCTCGCCTTCAATCGCCTTCGCGCGCTCGTCCTTTTCCTGGCCCTTGCGCGAGAAGATCTTCACATCGACGACCACGCCTTCAATTCCTGGCGGGCAGTAGAGCGAAGCGTCGCGGACGTCGCCGGCCTTTTCGCCGAAGATCGCGCGCAACAATTTTTCTTCCGGCGTGAGCTGGGTTTCACCCTTGGGCGTTACTTTGCCCACGATAATGTCGCCCTGCTTGATTGAAGCGCCGATGCGGATCACGCCGGCCTCATCCAGATTGCGCAGCGTGGTTTCGCTGACGTTCGGGATGTCGCGCGTCACTTCCTCGGGCCCAAGCTTCGTGTCGCGAGCTTCGAGTTCGAATTCCTCGATGTGAACGGAGGTGTAGTAGTCCTCCTTCACCATCTTTTCGGAAACGAGGATTGCGTCTTCGAAGTTGTAGCCGCGCCACGGCATGAACGCGACGAGCACGTTGCGTCCCAGAGCCAACTCGCCGAACTCAGTGCACGGACCGTCGGCGATGACCTGCCCCTTCACAACCCGCTGGCCTTTCTTGACGATCGGCTTCTGGTTGATACATGTGTTCTGGTTCGAGCGCTTGAACTTAGTGAGCTGATAGATGTCGCTGCCCACTTCGCGCGAAAGCTGCATCGGATGATGTTCGCCTTCCACGCGCACGATGATGCGCTCGGAATCGACCGAGTCGATGATGCCGTTACGCTTGGCGAGAATCACCGCGCCCGAGTCACGCGCCGTCACGCCTTCCATGCCGGTTCCGACAATCGGAGCCTGCGCACGAAGCAGAGGAACGGACTGGCGTTGCATGTTCGCGCCCATCAGCGCGCGGTTCGCGTCGTCGTGCTCCAGGAACGGAACGAGCGATGCTGCGACCGAGACAAGCTGCTTCGGGCTGACGTCGACGTAGTCGACTTCCTCGCGGTTAACGAGCACGAAGTTGCCGGCTTTACGGGCATTCACCAGCTCAGAAGCGATGCGGCCCTTGTCGTCCAGTTCGATGTTGGCCTGGGCGATGGTGTGCCGGTCTTCTTCCCACGCGGACAGGTAGAACGAGAACGGCTCGATCTCGATCGGCTTCTTGCGGCGCTCTTTCAGGTCCGCATTGATCTTCTCGATCTCGCTTTTCTCGATGTGATCGTTGACCTTGTATTCGCTGTCTCCGGCGTTCACCACGGTCACGTAGTCCACCACCCGCGAATTCTTGATCTTGCGGTAGGGCGACTCAATGAATCCGTAATCGTTGATGCGCGCAAAACAACTCAGCGACGAAATCAGTCCGATGTTCGGACCTTCCGGCGTCTCAATCGGGCAGATACGTCCATAATGCGTCGGGTGCACGTCGCGGACTTCGAATCCCGCGCGTTCGCGGGAAAGGCCGCCCGGCCCAAGCGCCGACAAACGCCGCTTGTGCGTGATTTCCGACAGCGGGTTCGTCTGATCCATGAACTGCGAAAGCTGCGACGATCCGAAAAATTCGCGGATCGCAGCCATCACCGGCTTCGCATTGACCAGGTCGTGCGGCATGGCCGTCGACATTTCCTGGTACACGGACATTTTTTCTTTGATCGCCCGTTCCATGCGAACCAGTCCGATGCGAAACTGGTTTTCGAGCAACTCGCCAACCGCGCGCACGCGCCGGTTGCCAAGGTGATCGATGTCATCGACGGCTCCGATGTTCTTGCGCAGCTTCAGCAGGTATTTGATGGTCGCGTAGAAATCCGTGGGATCAAGCGTCCGCTGTTCCAGGCTGGTTGCTTCCTGGTTTTCGAACAGCTTGATGTTGAACTTCAGGCGGCCCACGCGCGCGAAGTCGTACTTGCGCGGATCGAAGAACATGCCCTGGAAGAGAGCAGTGGCTGTGTCCAAAGTCGGCGGATCGCCCGGGCGCAGCTTACGGTAGATCTCGATCAGCGCTTCCGAAGGCGTCTTGACCGAATCGCGCCGCAGTGTCTGGCTGATCACCGTGCCCACGTCATCGCGCTCGGGGAAGAACACGGACATTTCGACCACGCCGCCCGATTCCAGAATCTTGGCAACCTTGTCGGCCGTGACTTCCGTGTTCGCTTCGAGTAACACCTCGCCGGTCGTGGTGTCGACGATGTCGCTGGCCGCCCACGCGCCTTCGAGATCAGTGGTATCAACTTCGATCTCGGTGATTTTCGCTTTCTGAATTTCCTTCAGAATCGCCGCACTGATCTTGCGTCCGGAGTGCGCGACTTCCTCGCCCGACTTCGACTTTACGCTGTGCGCGAGCTTCATGCCGAGCAGGTTGGTCGCCTTGTCGCTGGCCGGATCAAGCGTCCAAAACAGCTTGTTATCCCGAACCGCCAGGCGGTCGACGGTGTAGAACGTGCGCAGAATGTCCTCGCCTGCTCGCAGGCCCAAAGCCCGCAGAAAAATGGTGCCCAGGAATTTGCGCTTGCGGTCGATACGCACGTACAGCACGTTCTTCTGGTCGTATTCAAACTCGACCCACGAACCGCGGTAGGGAATAATCTTGCCCAGGAAGTAGGTGCGGTTGTTCGCGGTCTCGAAGAACACGCCCGGCGAGCGGTGCAACTGGCTGACGATGACGCGTTCGGTACCGTTGATGATGAAAGTCCCGTTCTGCGTCATCAGCGGAACGTCGCCGAAAAATACTTCCTGCTCTTTAATATCGCGAATGGAGCGGTTGCCCGTCTCGGGATCCTTGTCCCAGATGGTCAATCGCATCGTGACCTTGAGGGGCGCGGAGTAAGTCATGCCACGCTCTTCGCACTCGGCCACGTCGTATTTCAACTGCAATCCAACCGGGTCGCCGCACTTGTTGCAGAAGTCGGGCGTATTGGCGTTGTACGTGCCGCACTTGTGGCAGAGCACGTCGCCCGGATGAAACGGATCGGTGATGACCGTCGATCCGCAATTCTTACAAGTCGTGCGCAGGTGATGCAGGCCCTTCAGGTGGCCGCACTTGCACTCCCAGTTGCCGATCGAGTAGTCGACGAATTCGAGCTGCGACACGTTGCGGAAGTCGGTAATCGGAAACACCGACTGAAACACGGCCTGGAGGCCGCCGTCTTCACGTTCGCTGGGCAGCTTGTCCATCTGCAGGAAGCGTTCATACGAGCGCTTCTGAACCTCGATCAGGTTCGGGATCTGGATGGTGGCCGGAATTTTTGAAAAATCAAAACGCTTGCGGAAGGTGGTATGCTTTGCCATTCTCTAGGACTCCTGCTTTCAGGCAGCCTGGGGGCTGCCGCGCAACGCGCAACTACAAGGGCGCATCTCAGCGCCGCCAAAGACTACTCGTGGACGGACTTCACGGAAAATAAATGCGGGCACCGGCAGGGACAAGTCTGTCCCCCGGCGCCACGCTCGACGCTTGTTGCTAATCCTGTTGTAAAATTCCGCGCCAGTTCAAAAGGCCTGTTCCGTCCCGCCGCCCGCGGGACCGGCTGCCAAACTCGATTGAGCGATCCGCTTCCTGGTATTTCTGGTGTGCTCGGAGAACAGGGTCGCTACCACCTCGACGTGCAGATTCCCGGGTGAGTATATAGATACTAACACCCTCACCCGGGATTCATCTACTTTTTCGTTACGTGGACGCCTGTGCAAAGCTGTGGAAAACACAGCCCTTCCGCTCCGGCGAACGCTATTTCACTTCGACAACTGCGCCCGCTTCGGTGAATTTCTTCTTGATGGTCTCCGCCTCATCCTTCGAGACACCTTCCTTGATGCTCTTGGGAGCGCCATCGACCAGGTCCTTGGCTTCCTTGAGACCGAGGCTGGTGACCTCACGTACCGCCTTGATAACGTTGATCTTATTGGCGCCGACTTCCTTCAAGACGACAGTGAATTCCGTCTTTTCTTCCGCCGGAGCCGCTCCACCCGCCGCCGCTCCGCCACCGGCCATCATCACCGGAGCAGCTGCCGCCGCCGATACGCCCAAACGTGCTTCCAGTTTCTTGACCAGGTCCGCCGCTTCCAGCAACGACAGGCCAACGATTGACTCTTCCAACTGCGCTAGATCCGTCATAGTGTTCTCCGCTTTTTTCAGATTTTTGATTTCGCCATCGCGTCGCCGGGTTTCCAGTGCGACCAGGCTTACCTCTCGGCGCCAGACAACGCCAAGTCTCAGCCGCGCAACCCCCGCTAGCGATAGCCAAATCTTTTTCTGACCAGCTTGCGCCGATCGAAACTTGAAGGCTTCTCGCTTCTGGCTACTAGCTAGCAGCCAGAAGCCAGTAGCTGCCCTATGCCTCTTTGAACTTCTTCTCCTGCACGCCTTGATTCACGACCACCGCGAGATCCCGGCCGGTCGCATTCATGACCGTGACCAGGCGCTGCGCCGGAGCGCTCAGCATGTAGAGCAACTTCGAATACAGTTCTTCTTTCGACGGCATGGTGGCGAGGGCTTCGATGTCCTTCACCGTGACCACTCGGCCTTCGACGACTCCCGCCTTGAAGGTAAACTCCGGGTTTTCCTTGGCGTACTTCGCCAGCACTTTCGCCAGCGCGACCGGGTCGCCTTCTGTGTACGCGATCGAAGTGACTCCCGTAAGATTCGTCAGCGCCTGCTCGACCTTCGTGCCCTTGCTGGCGCGCTCCGCCAGCGTGTTCTTGACGACGCGATACTTCGCGCCCGTGGTCCGCAGCGTCTTGCGCAGCTCGAAGTCCTTCTCGACCGTCTGCTTGGTGTAGGTGGCGACAATCACGCTCGACACGTTCTTCAAATCGCCGCTCAGGCTCTCAACCAACTCTTTTTTCTTCGCTCTGGTAACCGCCATATCGATCCCTTTCTCACGTAGGGACAGCCGCCCTCGGCTGTCCAGCCGGGCAAAGCCCGGCAGAATTTCTTATGCCTTCGAAGCCGTCTCAATCGCCGAAGTGTCGAGCGAGATCCCGGGCCCCATCGAGGAACTCAGATAGCAGCCCTTGATGTACTTGCCCTTCGCTACCGCCGGCTTGGCCTTGATCACGCTCGTAATCAGTGTGGTCGCGTTGTCGATCAACTTGTCGGGCGTAAATGAAATCTTGCCGACCGGAACGTGCACGAGCGCGGTCTTGTCGGTACGGAACTCCACTTTGCCGGCCTTCACTTCCTGGACGGCCTTGGCAACGTCGAGCGTAACCGTGCCAGTCTTTGGATTCGGCATCAGCCCCTTCGGACCGAGTACCTTACCCAGACGGCCCACCGACTTCATCATGTCGGGGGTCGCGATCAGCGCGTCGAAATCGGTCCAGTTTTCCTTGGTGATTTTCTCGACCATATCTTCGCCGCCGACGAAATCCGCGCCCGCCGCTTCGGCTTCACGAACTTTGTCGCCGCTGGCAATCACGAGGACTTTTTTCGACTTGCCCAATCCATGCGGAAGAACCACTGTCCCGCGCACCATCTGGTCGGCGTGCTTGGGATCGACTCCCAGCCGCATGGTGATTTCGACGGTCTCGTCAAATTTTGCGTATTTCACTTTTTGCAGGAGTGGAACCGCATCCTGCAAGGTATAAGCGCGCGCTTCAACCCCCTTGCGCGCCTTCTCGATATTCTTTCCTGACTTTTTCATGCTTTCCTCGTCTCCCACCGCTCAACATTGCCCTGATGAGCCGTGGTAATTTTCGACAAAAAACTATCCAACCACTTCAATCCCCATCGACCGCGCCGTCCCACGAATACTCTTGATCGCGCTGTCGACCGTCGCGGCGTTCAGATCCGGCATCTTCTGCTTCGCGA
This sequence comes from Terriglobales bacterium, assembly GCA_035569025.1. Classification (GTDB taxonomy): domain Bacteria; phylum Acidobacteriota; class Terriglobia; order Terriglobales; family Acidobacteriaceae; genus Acidiflorens. Next base: position 2,221 of record DATMNN010000055.1, on the reverse strand, counting down.
TGTCCTCGATCTGTTTCGCCGTAACTTTGCCGACTTTATCTTTGTTCGGAGCGCCCGATCCCTTGGCAATGCCAGCCGCGCGCTTCAGCAGGATCGAAGCCGGAGGCGTCTTGGTGATGAACGTGAACGTTCGATCGCTGAACACCGTGATTACGACCGGGATGATCAGTCCTTCGAGTTCCTTCTGTGAAGTCCGCGCGTTGAACTGCTTGCAGAACTCCATGATGTTGACCTGCGCCTGTCCCAGCGCCGGACCCACTGGCGGCGCCGGAGTTGCCTTGCCCGCCGCGATCTGGAGTTTTACTGAACCTGTAGCTTTCTTTGCCATGATGCCTTTCCAATACCTTATTCAGTGTCAGCCCTGAGTCTAGGATTTTCGGCTCAGCGCTTTAAATCTCAATACTTCCGATGCTTTCGCTTTTGGGTGGCGCAGCGGTTTACCGCTGCGATAAGGCTGCTCATCATTCAGGGCTTTAGCCCCTGAGGTCATGCTGCAGACTTACGCCACCTTCTCCACTTGCCCAAACTCCAACTCCACCGGAGTCGAGCGGCCGAAAATCGTGACCATGACTTTCAAAGTCTCGCGATCTTCGTTGACTTCATCGACCACACCCGTAAACGTCGCAAACGGCCCTTCGCTGATGCGCACGGTTTCGTTTTTCTCGAACTTAACTTTCAGCTTCGGTTTTTCGCGGCTATCGGCGACTTTGTAAACGATGTGGTTCACTTCATCCACCGAGAGCGGAGTCGGCTGCTGCCCGGTGCCGACAAATCCCGTAACCCGGGGCGTCGCCTTGACCACGTGCCAGACATGGTCGTCCATATCCATTTCCACCAGCACATAGCCGGGATAAAACATGCGCTCGGAGGTGTACTTCTTACCGCCTCGAACTTCGGTGACCGACTCGGTCGGGATCAGCACTTTGCCGATCTTTTCCTGAAGCCCGAACGCCTGCACGCGCGATTCGAGCGACTCTTTCACCTTGCGTTCGAATCCGGAATACGCGTGGATGATGTACCACTTCATATTCGGATTCTTGGGGGGCTCCCCAGCCGCGGTTGCGTCCAACAGCGGTGGCGGATTTCCGTCGCCCGCTGCGGCCTGGTGTTTTTCTTCGTCCGGCATAGATGACTTCTTTCGCTCGGCCTGATGGCGCGAGAAAACTAAAACTAGTGACGCGAGAAATAATGGAGCAGACGATCCAGACTGCTGCTGATCGCCAGATCCACAATCCAGAAATAAAATGCAAACAGGAACACGGTGATGATGACGACGGTAGTCGTGGCCTGCACTTCCTTGCGCGAAGGCGAACTGACCTTCCGCATTTCGGTGCGCACATCGCTATAAAAACTCTTGATGCGATCCGGCCAGGACTTAATCCGGTCTCCGAAATTGTCGCCGGCTGCTGCGATCGAACTCGACATCTTCTTACCCTCGACCTTCTTTGCCTCGACTCCCATCACTCACTTCCTGACCTGACTTTCCGCCTCAAAATTCTGGCAGGGGCGGAGGGATTCGAACCCCCAAGTTCGGTTTTGGAGACCGACAGTTTAACCGTTGAGCTTACGCCCCTACGTTCGTGTAGCGCGGGCGCCATCGCCCGCGTTCCACTTATTTCACTTCTTTATGTGCCTGGTGCTTCCGGCAGCGGGCACAGAACTTCTTCAATTCGATGCGGTCCGGTGTCGTCTTACGGTTCTTGGTGGTTGAGTAGTTCCGCTCTTTGCACTCGCCACACTGCAACGTAATAATCTCTCGGGGCATGACTCACTCCTGTCTTCTGTGCCGGACACTCGTGTCCGAACCGATCCTGCTCACTTCTGGCGCTTACCAGTCCAGGTCCGCCGCAGCTCACCCAGCCCCTTAAACACCATTGACCACGGCAGCCACAACAATACAAACAAACCAATCGCAACAATCCAGCTGTAGTCCGTCGTCGGCATCTTTTACTTCCTGCCAATTTGCTAATTCAACGTGCAACGCGGACAAGAGTGTCCGCGCTACAGTTACGCAACAATCTCCGCAATCGTGCCGGCGCCCACCGTGTGTCCGCCTTCGCGGATCGCGAACCGCAGGCCATTTTCCATCGCTACCGGAGTAATCAGTTCAATAACGAGTGAAACGTTGTCGCCCGGCATCACCATCTCGGTGCCCGCCGGCAACTCCGCAATCCCTGTCACGTCCGTCGTTCGCAGGTAAAACTGCGGACGATATCCCTTG
>DATMNN010000054.1:0-33878 GCA_035569025.1 Terriglobales bacterium | reverse complement strand
GCGGCACGGCGACTAGGAAGGCATGGCCGATTACATCTATACCCTGGAGACCCGGCTTCTGCCGGACCAGCAAAAAGCTGTCACCCTGGTACAGGAAGCCGCCAAAGCGGCGGACATGAACCTGTATCTCACCGGTGGCGCCATCCGCGACATTATTACCGGTTTTCCTATCCGTGACCTGGATTTCACGGTGCAGGGCAACGCACTCAAGCTCCAGAAAGACCTGGAACGCATTGGCGCGGTGATCGGGCATGCCGACGAGGAAACCAAGTCGCTCCTGGTGACTTTGCCAGGCAACGTGCGTGCCGAGATCGCGATGGCGCGCTCGGAGCGCTACGAGAAGACCGGCAAAGCCCCTCACATTCTGCCGGCGACCATTATTGAGGATCTGCGGCGGCGCGATTTCACCGTCAACGCGATGGCCCTTTCGTTGAATGAAGGCTCCCGCGGTTTGCTGATGGATCCGTTCAACGGAGCGGCCGATATCGAAGCCAAGCTCCTGCGGACGCTGCACAATTACGCATTTCTGGAAGACCCTTCGCGGCTCATCCGGGCTACGCGGTTTGCGGCGCGTTTTCATTGGCCGATGGAAGAGCGCACCCAGCAACGCTATGACGCCGCCAAGGAAAATGGATACATCGAGTATCTGCGTCATTCGGCGATTGGTCATGAGATCGAGCAGATCGCCTACGAAGACGATCCGGTTCACATCCTCAAGGTTTATGAAAAAGAGGGCTGGCTCAAGGTTCTGAACGAGCACTGGAGTTCGGCCAAGGCCGACACCGCCGGCCTGGGCGCACTGATGAAGACGCGCCAGCAGATGAATGAGTTGGGATACACCCCGGATGTCGCTCCGGCCGTGCTGTATTTCCTGACCTCGCGACTGGGCGACAAGGATGTTGCGGAGATTCGCAAGGCGATTCCTCGCAAGGATCTGGTTGCTGCGTGGAAGGATCTGCAAGACAACGCCAAGGATCTGGCGAAACGCCTGCAGGGTAAGGAAGCCGCGACGCCATCGCGTACGTGGCAATTGCTGTCTTCGGCCCGTCCAGAAATGATCCTGTTCCTGGCTATAACGGCTCGCCAGCAAGGGGTAGTACAGAAAATCAAGAATTTCTTTACCAAGTGGCGTCAGGTACAGCAGAAGGTTCCGCTACTCGAGATGACGGAACTGCACATCACGCCGCAGCTGCCGGCGTATCCGAAGATTGCCCACGATGTTTTCCTGCTGCTGCTGGACGGCAAGCTGCGGTCGCGAACTGAGATTCTTAAATTTCTTAAGCCGCTGGCGCCGCCGCCACCGCCGCCACCGCCACCGCCTCCGGCAAAACGCGGACGGGGAAAAGCGGCGGCGGCCGCAGCTGTAGTTCAGGCGGCTCCGGTGAAGCCTGGGGCCAAGGGCAAAGGAAAGACTGCCCCAGCGGCTGCGCCGGTCGCAGTCGCTGAGAGGCCGGAAGTTGCAGGGAAGACCGCCGTTGCACCGAAAGCAGTACCCGCAAAAAAAGTGGCGGAAGTCGCCAAAGGTAAGACGGACAAGACTCCGCCGAAACCAGAAAAAGCGGCGGCCAAGAAAGTCGCGAGTAAGCCGACCAACACGCCCGCAAAAGCAAAAGGCAAGCCGCAGCCAAAGAAAAAAAAATAGCCGTGAACTCGAGCCGCAAAGCGACGAAAGAATAAAGCCCACGGCTTGCGAGGTTGCGGGAAAAGTCTAGAGGGCACCGGAATTGCCCTCAGGCGCTAAAGCGCTGACTCATTCTCAGCAACTATCGGCACGAGTGGAACTCGTGCCCTTCCCAAAAGCGCTCGAATCCGTGTTTTTTCGCACCAATGCCAACGCGCACTCGGTGCCCTATCGATCCGACTTCACGGCCACGAAGTAATTTTCCGGGTAGAGATAATCCTCGCCGAGCTCGTCGACGACTCTGATGAAATGATTGGCCGCTGCTTTGCCGTCCGGAATGACTTCGTAGGTCTTGCGCAGCTTGAGCGCCGCGGGATTCGAATCATTGCGCACGCACATTACGAAACGCGGTTTGCGCTTCTTTGGCCCGGTGTGACCCGCGGCGGATGTGCCCGCCTTGGCTCTTCGGCGCGCCATGGCGGCGCGACTTTGCGGAGTTAATTTCATTCCGGATATCGTATCACCGGGCTGATACTGCACTGTTTTGCGGCGTTGGCGCATCCGCCGCGAGCCGATAGAATAGACGCAATGTCTGGCTCTGGTCCTGTTCCCGCATGAGCGATCAATTCGTTCACCTGCACCTGCATACCGATTACTCGCTGCTCGACGGCGCGTGCGACGTCGAAAAGCTTGCCCATCGAGCGAAAGAGCTCGGCATGCCGGCCGTGGCCATGACCGACCACGGCAATATTTTTGGCGCCGTCCATTTCGTGAACGCAGCGCACAAAGAGGGCATCAAGCCGATCATTGGCTGTGAGTTGTACATCTGCAAGAAGGACGACCACAACATCCAGCGCACTCCGCCCGAGGGCGATACTTACAATCACTTGCTGGTGCTGGCCGAGAACGAAGAAGGCTACCGCAATCTGGTCAAGATCACGTCGGAAGCGTCGTTGCACGGTTTTTACTACAAGCCGCGCGTCAGCAAGAAATTTCTGGCGGAACACTCCAAAGGGCTGATCGCACTCTCGGGTTGCCTGAAGGGCGAAGTGGCTGAACGGTTGATGGAGAACAACTACGACGCCGCGCGCCTGGCGGCCGCGTCGTATCGCGACCTGTTTGGCAAAGACAGTTTCTTTCTTGAGATTCAGGACCAGGGACTCGAGCAGGAACATCGCATCCGTGCCGGACTGCTTCAGCTCGAAAAAGATCTCGCGCTGCCGATGGTGGCAACGAACGACAGCCACTATCTTTGCGAAGAAGACGCTCATGCCCAGGATGTGATGCTGTGCATTCAGACTGGGAAGTCCATCCAGGAAACCAACCGGATGAAGTTCGAGGGCACGCAGTTCTTCGTGAAGAGTCACGATGAAATGTATCGCGTGTTCAAAGACACGCCGGATGTACTCCGGCGCACGCTGGATATCGCCGAGCGCTGCAATCTGAAACTGGAGAAAGTCCCCACGCCATTTCCGCACTTCGAAGTGCCGGACGGATTCACGATCGACAGTTATTTTGAGCACATCACGCGCCAGGGCTTTGCGCGGCGGTTGGAAGCGTTGCGCAAGCCTGCGAACCAGGGCCGGCTGAAACACTCCCTGGCGGAGTACGAGCAACGCCTCGCGCGCGAATTAGCCATCATCCAACAGATGAAGTTTTCAGGATATTTCCTTATTGTCTGGGACTTTATTCGCTACGCACGGGAGCGCCACATTCCCGTTGGACCGGGGCGCGGATCGGCTGCGGGTGCTCTGGTTGCGTATTCGCTCGGCATCACCGACATTGATCCTCTCCAGCACGCGCTCTTGTTTGAACGCTTCCTCAATCCCGAACGTATTTCGATGCCTGACATCGACATCGACTTTTGCATGAACCGGCGGGGCGAAGTGATCCAGTACGTCACCGAGAAATATGGCCGTGAGAACGTTGCGCAGATCATCACCTTCGGGACGATGGCCGCGAAAGCTGCGATCAAGGACGTCGGACGCGCGATGGACATGCCTTACACCGACGTGGATCGCATCGCGAAGATGGTGCCGGCCACGCTGAACATTCAGTTGGACGACGCCCTCAAAGAATCGACGCAGATGCAGGAGGCCTACGACAAGGATCCGCAAGTGCGACAGTTGCTGGATACGGCGCGCAAGCTGGAGGGATTGGTGCGTAACTCCGGCGTGCACGCCGCTGGCGTGGTGATTTCGCCGCGGCCTCTTATCGAACTGGTTCCCCTGCACAAGACCAAGAACGACGAAATTGTCACCGCCTTTGACATGGTGGCGATCGAGAAGATGGGACTGCTCAAGATGGATTTTCTTGGGCTGACTACGCTGACGATTCTCGACGACACGGTTAAGTTGATTGCGCAGGGACACAGCGTAGAAGTTGGCGCGGGTGACCGTCCAGCGTTCACTCTCGAAGATATTCCTCTCGAAGATCAGCAGACGTACGAGAAGGTCTTTCACAGTGGGCTGACGTCGGGCGTGTTCCAGTTTGAATCGCATGGCATGCGGGATGTGCTGAGGCGCTACCGTCCAAACTCAATAGAAGACCTCACTGCGTTGAATGCGTTGTACCGTCCCGGGCCGATTCAGGGCGGAATGATCGACGACTTCGTCGAACGCAAGCATGGGCGCCGGAAAGTCGAGTACGAACTGCCGGAGCTGAAGGAAATTCTTGAAGAGACACTCGGTGTAATCGTCTATCAGGAACAGGTGATGCAGATCGCCAACCGCCTCGCTGGATATTCGCTCGGCGATGCCGATCTGCTGCGCCGGGCGATGGGCAAGAAGAAAGCCGAGGAGATGGCGGCGCAGCGCGAGCGATTTGTGAGCGGTGCAGTGAAGAACGGATATCCGCCGAAAAAGATCGAAAAGATTTTCGATTTGATGGCGCAGTTTGCCGGCTATGGCTTTAACAAGTCGCACTCGGCTGCTTACGCATTGCTGGCGTATCACACCGCTTATTTGAAGACACACTACCCGGTTGAGTTCATGGCGGCGCTTCTTACGTCGGTCACGGGAAGCACGGACGATGTCGTGAAGTACATCAACGAGTGTCGGGAGATGGGCATCGCGGTTGAGCCGCCGGACATCAATGTGAGCGACGCGAACTTCACACCGCACGGGCCTGCGATCCGCTTTGGACTGGCCGCCGTAAAGAACGTTGGCGGCAATGCGATTGAGTCGATCGTTGCGGCACGCAAGAAGATGGGCCGCAACTTCCGTTCTATTTTTGAATTCTGCGAAGAAGTGGATTTGCGGTTACTCAACAAGCGTGTGCTGGAGTCCCTGATCAAGAGTGGCGCCATGGATTCTCTCGGCCGCCGCGCTCCCTTGATGCAGACGCTCGACAAGGCTATCGACCGCGCGCAGAAGTCGCAGCGCGACGCCGAGTCTGGCCAGCACGGTCTCTTCGGAATCTTCGCTGACGAAGTTGTGCATCATGACAACAACGCTCTCCCTGACACTCCGGATTGGGATGAGCACACGCGCCTGGCTGCCGAAAAAGAAATCCTCGGATTTTTCATCACCGGCCATCCGCTTGAAAAATACAAAGACAAGCTGCAAGACCTGAGCGCGCTCTCTACTGAAGACATCAATGCGATGAAGCGCTCGACTGGCAAAGATGAAAACATCACGACCGCCGGACTGATCACGGGCCTGCGGGTGGCGAAATCCAAACGCGGCGAATTGTGGGCTCAGGGCGGGCTCGAAGATATGTTCGGGAAGGTGGAATTGCTGATCTTCCCCGAGTCTTTCCGCAAGCTCGGCGACAAAGTCAAACTCGAAGTTCCGGTGTTGATTCGCGGGGGCGTTCGCGTGGAAGACGGGGCGAATGCAAAGTTGACGGTCAACGAAATCACGGCGCTCGATGATGCCAAAGTTCCACTGCCCAAGGCGCTTCGTATTCGAGTCCCGCTCGAGAGTGCGTCCGCGGACACCGTAGGCGCGCTGCATGCCCTTTTCCACGACCGGCCGGGACAGGCCAAAGTGCTGTTTGATGTGGAGCGGCAGGGCGATTTCATGGTGGTCATGGAGGCCGAAGGCTATAATGTGATGCCGGACCGGAACTTCATTGGCCGCGTGGAAGAGCTGTGCGGACGCGGCAGTGTGCGCATTATCAGTTGATCCCTGCCCGTTAACAGGTTCGGTATTGATTCGAGAGAAAATAACTCGAGCGGAGCCAGTCGAGATCACCGCCGGTCATCCGGCGATTGTGGGAACTGATTTTTTGCTGTCGATTGTGGAAACACATCACGTTCGCAAGAATGGAAATGCAGTCACGATGGATTCCGGACTCAAAGCGCAACAGGAATTGACCAAGATTGAGCAGCAGATCGAGCGTCTGCAAGCGCTCGAAGGTCAGAACGAGGAGACGCGCCGGCAGGTGCAACTGTTGCACGATCGCGTCGACGATTTGCGGCGGGAGGTTTCGTCTCATCTGAATGCCTGGGAACGCGCTGAGATGGCGCGGCATCCGCAGCGCCCGTATACGCTTGATTACATCGAACTGATTTTCAGCGACTGGAGCGAGATCCATGGGGATCGCAGCTTTGCTGACGATCCGGCGATTGTTTGCGGCATGGCGCGCTTTCAGGGAGAAGATGTTCTGATCGTCGGCCATCAGAAGGCGCGCGACACAAAGCAGAAAGTCTATCGAAATTTTGGCATGCCGAATCCGGAGGGCTATCGCAAGGCGCTCCGCGCGATGCAGATCGCGGCGAAATTCCGTCGGCCGATTTTCACTTTTGTCGATACGCCGGGCGCCTATCCCGGCCTAGGCGCGGAAGAGCGCGGACAGGCCGAAGCCATTGCCTACAACCTGCGAGAAATGGTGCGCCTGGAAGTACCGATCATCACGACGATCACCGGCGAAGGCGGCAGCGGTGGAGCGCTGGCGATCGCCGTGGCGGACCGAGTCCTGATGATGGAAAACTCGATTTACTCGGTGATCTCGCCGGAAGGTTGCGCCTCGATCATGTGGCGCGACGCCACGAAGCGCGACATTGCGGCGGCGGCGATGAAGATCACGCCGAAGGACCTGACAGAGTTAGGCATTATCGACGGAATCGTGACCGAACCTCCGGGCGGGGCTCACACCGACCACGCGCAGGCGGCGGAGTTACTGGCGGGCGTGTTGCGCGACAAACTTGCTGAAATCAAACGCTTGCCGGTAAATGAAATGCTGAATGCGCGGTACGCGAAGTTCCGCAATATGGCGCAGTTCTTTCAGGTGGAAGGGTAACGGCGAAATCAATCGAGGTAGTACCTGCAAAGTTTGTTGTCCGCCTTCACAAAGTACGCCTTATAGTTCGCCGCCTTTTTGTCCATACAACCCACCAGATTCAAAACTTCGACCTTGCGAAACTCCGTCGGATGGCTTTCGGCCTGCAATGCGATGTAGCCTTCGCTGAGGAGTTCTCCATCGCGCCCTTTAAAAATAGGATTCTTCAATTCGCCACCTAACTGAGGCTGAGTATAGGTCAGGACCTTAGTTCCCTCGACAAAATGGGTGATTCGTTCGGAGCCTAGAACTTCCGCAACGACCCGTACCCACTGCTCTCCGTGAAACGTTTTGGCTACGAATTTCTCGTAGCAGTGCGGCGTGTAGAGGAAACCATCGATCACAATGTTTGTTCCCGGTGTGCAGACGTTGCCGTTCGGACGGTCGTGAGTTCCGTCGCCGCCGAGCAGTTGGACTTCAATCGAAGTGGGGAAATCCTGATCGAATCCCATGCTCTCAGCCGATTGTGAGTGGACCATGATGCCGTTGTTCTTGTATCCCCACTCGGGGCCGCCTTTGACCTGCTCGCCCACGAAGCGGTACTCCACCGCGACCAGGTAGTACGAGAACTTGTCTTTGTAGAAGAGGTGGCCGAATTGGCCGTCAAGAGTGGTGTACTTGTCGTAGGCAACTTTCAGCAGTCCCTTTTCCACTCGAAAGGTGTCGCCGAAATTGTCGCCTACTTTGTGCTTGGCGATCTTGACTGTCCATCCGTCGAGGTTCTTGCCGTTGAATAGCTGAATCCAGTCGGACTTGTCGGCCTTCAACGCGGCTTCCTGCGCGGAAGCCAATCCTATTGTGAGCACCACGAACGTGGCAAACAACCAGACAATCCGTCGCATCTGTCTCTCCTCGTGTGGGTTTGCGCAGCAGTATATATCGAGTCCACGGCATCGCCACCGGGCCTTCAGACTAGCTGTATAATTAAGGGTTTTCACACTTCATTTCGCGAAGCTGCCGGCGATGGTCGTCGGCTACGATCAGAAAGGTTCGAGGATGGCTACCACGGATGTCGTGCCCCAGGAGTCGACTGGCCAGCTGGGGCCGAAGCGCGTCGTCAACGACATGAGTATTCAGGTTGCGACCGTCAACGGTTCGGGCTCGCAGAGTTCCAATAACGTTCTGCTGCGAAGCATTTTTCAAATGGGCGTGCCGGTTTCGGGAAAAAATCTGTTTCCCTCGAATATCGCCGGCCTGCCGACCTGGTTTACGATTCGCGCCAACAAGAATGGATACATTGCGCGCAAAAAGGAAATTGATTTTCTGGTTTCGATGAATCCGGAGACGGCGCAGGACGACGTCAAGTCGCTCGCGCCCGGCGCGTGCGTACTTTTTGATCAGCCACTTGCGCTCGACAAAGTCCGCGACGACCTTACGTTCTACTCCGTTCCCTACGACAAGCTGGTTGCGCCGGTGTGTCCGGAAGCGAAATTGCGCAAGCTCGTCAAGAACATGATTTATGTCGGCGTCGTGGCGCAGTTGCTCGATATCGACATGGCGGAAGTGGAAAAAGCCCTTCGCCGCCAGTTTGCGAAGAAGGTCAAGGCTGCGAATCTCAACTGGGCAGCGGTGCAGGCAGGCTACGAGTATGCGAAAACGAACCTGGTCAAGCGCGATCCGTTCCTGATTTCCCGCATGGACAAGACGCGGGGCAAGATCATCATCGACGGCAATTCCGCCGCGGCTCTGGGCTGCATGTTTGCTGGTTGTACGGTGGTGACGTGGTATCCGATTACTCCGTCGTCGTCGCTGGTGGAGACGATGATCGAGTACATGAAAGAACATCGCGTTGGCGCGGATGGAAAGGCGACCTTCGCAATCGTGCAGGCCGAAGATGAGTTGGCCGCAATCGGCATGGTAATCGGCGCCAGTTGGGCGGGAGCGCGGGCCATGACCGCAACGGCAGGTCCCGGCATCTCGTTGATGGCAGAGTTCACCGGTTTGGCCTATTACGCCGAGGTTCCTGCTGTGATCTGGGACATCCAGCGCGTTGGGCCATCGACCGGTTTGCCCACGCGCACTTCACAGGGCGACCTACTCTTTACCGCCTTCCTTGGGCACGGCGACACCAAGCACATCATGCTGTTTCCGACTTCACCGGCGGAATGTTTCGAGATGGCGCACGATGCATTTGATCTGGCAGAGCAATTTCAGACGCCGGTGTTCGTCATGTCGGATCTTGATCTTGGAATGAACAACTGGATGGCCGATCCGTTTACATATCCGGAAAAGCCGATCAAGCGAGGCAAAGTTCTGGGCAAGGAAGATCTGGCAAAATTGGGCAGCTGGCAGCGTTATCAGGACGTAGATGGCGACGGTATTCCGTACCGCACGCTTCCGGGCACCGATCATCCCGCCGCGGCGTATTTCACCCGTGGCAGCGGGCACAACGAAAAGGCGCAGTACACGGAGCGTCCCGACGACTTCGAACGGAATATGGAGCGCCTCAATAAGAAATTTGAGACGGCGCGATCGTTTGTCCCGCGGGCTGAAGCGGTTGCGAACGGCAAATCGAAGATCGGCATTATCGCGTTTGGCACAACGCATTGGGCGATCGTCGAGACCCGCGACCAGTTGCGCGATGAATACCAGGTCGAGACCGATTACCTGCGGTTGCGTTCTTATCCGTTCACGCGGGAGGTGCATGACTTCATCGAGCAGCACGACCGCGTTTACGTGGTGGAACAGAATCGCGACGCGCAGATGTCGACGCTGCTGAAACTCGACATTAAGGCTGAATTGACGCCTCGCTTGCGGTCGATCTGCCACATCCACGGCCTGCCGATCGACGCGCGATCCGTAACCGACGAACTCATGACTATGGAGGGCAAGTAATGGCCACCACATCTACCAGCACGCCGTCGCCGAAAGTGAACCGCATCGGCCTCCAGATTCTCGATTATCGTGGCGGCAAGACTACGCTGTGCGCGGGCTGCGGGCACAATGCGATTTCGGAACGCATTATCGACGCGATGTATGAGATGGGGATCCAGCCGGAGCGGCTGCTGAAATTCAGCGGCATCGGATGCTCGTCGAAGACTCCCGCGTACTTCATGAGCCGTGCATTCGCTTTCAACTCCGTGCACGGGCGAATGCCCTCGGTGGCTACCGGCGCACTGCTCGCCAACAAGACGATGCACGCTCTCGGTGTAACTGGCGATGGCGACACCGTTTCCATCGGCGCCGGACAGTTTGTGCATCTCATGCGGCGCAATATGCCGCTGATTTACGTCATCGAAAACAACGGCTGCTACGGCCTTACCAAGGGACAGTTCTCGGCCACCGCTGATCTTGGCTCGACGCTGAAGAGCGGTGTGGTCAACGATCTTCCTCCAGTCGATACTTGCCAGATGGCGATTCAACTAGGTGCGACTTTTGTGGGGCGGTCGTTCTCGGGAGACAAGAAGCAACTGCACGCGATGCTGAAGGCGGCGATTGCCCATCGCGGGACAGTGATGCTCGACGTTATCTCGCCTTGCGTGACTTTCAACGATCATGAAGGTTCCACGAAGTCCTACAAGTATGTGCTGGAGCACGAAGAGCGGCTCCATGAATTGGACTTCGTGCCTTCGTTTGAGAACATCAGCGTCGACTACGATCCCGGCACCGCTTTTCAGGTCACGATGCACGACGGCTCGCACTTGCGGCTTCGCAAACTGGAGGAGGAATACAATCCGACCGACAGAATTCAGGCGATGACGCGACTGATGGAAGCGAACGCCAAGGGCGAAGTCTTGACAGGAGTGTTTTACATCAATGCCACCGCTCCGAGCTTTGTCGATATGCTGAACGTCACCGACGAGCCGCTGGCGACATTACCCGAATCGGTCGTCCGACCGAGCAGGGAAGTGCTGGCGCAGTGCATGGAAGAGTTGATGTAGGTCAGTACTCCTTGCGACTGGGCAAGGACGGAATCTGCCGGTCTAAACGCTTCCGTTTAGCTCGATGAGTTGCCAGTTCTGAAACCGCACGCCCAGGGTGTGCTCGACATCCCATGCGACCTTCAAACCGACTTCCACAGTCGTAACGCCCTCAAGCTCATAGACTCGAACGAGAGCTGGAGTGACGTGCGGCCAGACTGCGTCTGGTCGCACGATGATTGGGCAGGGACTGCCGGTGTCTTCGCCAGCGTCCGTCGTTTCTTTGTAGGGTTTGTAGTGTTCAAAAAGGCCGATCTGGATCTCTGGCATCAGCGACTTGAATCGGTGGGGCAATTCTTTGGCTAACCCTAGCGCGACCGGGTCCGGCGTCTCACGGCTCCCCCCTAGAATCAAGCGGAATGTTCCGCAAGGTTCTACAGCAATTTCACCCTTCCAATATTTGCCCGATCGTCGGAGTTCCCCGAGTTGCTCGTCCCGATAGGTCGCTGACTTGAACAGGCCAAACATATGTTTCAGGGTACTTCTGGCGCAGAGGCCCCCAAACTAGAACTCTATCGACTTGCCTTCTTGCCGCCGCAACTCCTGCCACATTTGTACAACGCGCGCTTTCAATTCGGCGGTCAGCTTGTCGTAAGCGGCTTCGCTGGCCTCGCTGATCGGCGGCGGAACGATGGGCTTGCCGAAGACCAGTCGCAGGGGCGCACGCTTCGGCCACGCCTGATGGCGGGGCCATGCGTCGTAGAAGCCTTCGATCGCAACCGGAACGATCGGCGCCTGTTCGTGAATGGAGAGAATCGCCGCGCCTTTGCGAAAGACTCTGGGCTTGCCTGTGTCGGATCGCTCACCCTCCGGATAAAGGACCAGGATGCGTTCCTGGCTGAGGCCGAATGCCCCAGCGCGCATGGCTGGAACGAGGTTGGCGTCGGGATCGAGCACGACGACGCGAATCCAGCGGGCCAGGCGGCGCATGAATCCCTTGCCAAAGATATCGCTTGTGCCCAACGCGAATGTGCGGCCGAAGAGTCGCCAGGGCAGGACTGATCCCATCACCACAGGATCGATGTAGCTCTGATGGTTCGAACAGAGCAGGTACGGGCCTTTTTCCGGAAGGTTTTCCAGTCCCTTGAATTTCAATTGAAAGAAATCGAGCCAGATCAACCGAAGAAAGCGGCCTAGTAAGAAGAAGAAAAGATTGGAGAACCAATGGTGATGGGCCAGGCTGAGCACGTCCGGATCCGTGACTGGATCCGCCAGGATTGTGGACCACGCCGGAGCGTCCGCTTTCGTTCCTCCCTCGCCGCGACTGGCGCTTTCCAGAACCGCGTCGACCAGGTCGCGTACGCTGTAGATCTCGGCAAGTTGTGCTTCGGGGACATCGCCACCGAGTTTCTGTTCGAGTGCCGTCAGCAGCTCCACTCGCTGCATGGAGTCGAGGCCCAGATCCAACTCCAGGTTGTGCGTGGGATGAATTTCGGCGAGTTTGTTTCGTGACGACTCGCGCACGACTTCCAGGGCACCCTTCACGTCTTCGCGCTCCAGCCACGCGCGTTCTTCGTCGGTGAGGGGTTTCTCTGTGCCGATTTCGCCTTCGCCGGGGCCGCCTCCTTTCTGGAGTTCGCGCACTTTCTTTTCGATCTGGAAGCGCTTCAGTTTGCGGGTGGTGGTGCGCGGTAAATCGTCCTGCCAGATTTCGTATCCGCCCAGGCGCTTGGTGGTGGCGATCTTGTGCGAGAGGCTCTCGATGTCGAATCGAATGGCTTCTTTTGAATTGACGATCTTGCGTTCGCGCAGCACTTCAAAGTTCGGCACGATCACCGCATAGAGGCGTTCGGATGTTGGGTCGCCGGGACGCGCCTCCAGCGCCATCACGCAGATATCCTTGATGAACGGCGACTTCTGATAGTGCGACTCGATCTCTTCCGGATAAACATTCTTTCCGTTCGAGAGAACGATCACTTCCTTTCGGCGCCCAGTGATGAAAAGATTGCCGCCTTCATCGAGATAGCCAAGGTCTCCAGTGTAAAACCATCCATCGCGCAGAACTTCGGCCGTCGGCTCTGGCCGTTTCCAGTAGCCCTTCATCACGATCGGTCCACGTAACGCGATCTCGCCGGCTGCAACTCCGCCATCTTCTCCGTACACCGGTTGGGGATCGATAATCCTGACTTCGACGGTGGGGAAGGGCGGTCCGACCGAGCCGATCACGACCTTTCCAGGCCGGTTGATGAAGGCTCCGCCGGTTGTTTCCGTCAGACCGTAGGCGTTCAGCAGATCAATCCCAAAATCCTGGAAATCCTGCCAGATCGCAGGATCGAAGCGAGAGCCGCCGGTCACCAGATAGCGCATCCGCTTGCCGAAGGTAGAGTGGATTTTGCCGAAGAAAATCTTGCCGGCGTTGAGGCCGACTCCCCGGAGAGCGCGGTTGAGTCGCATCAGTGTGCGCACAATCCGGACAGTCAGTTTGCCGCGCTTGTTGAGTTCCTTGAAAATCTTCTCGTGAATCAGATAGAAAAATTGCGGCACAACGCAGAATGCCGTGATGCCGCGCTCCTGAAGAGCGCGCAGCAACTCGGTGGTGTTCAGTGTTTCCAGATAAACCACGCGCGCGCCGTTAAACAATGGCAAGAACAGATTCGCCATCTGCGCCAGAACGTGAAACATCGGGAGAATGCCGAGGAGCGCGTCTTCGGTCCCGATGTGGATGACCTGTAGCACTGCGTTGGCCTCGCCGACGAGGTTTCCGTGGGTCAGCATGACGCCTTTAGGATCAGCCGTGGTGCCGGAGGTATAAAGCAGTGCAGCCAGATCGTTCTCGGTGGGAAGGATCGGCTTGAATGTGCCAATGCCTGCTGCAAATATCGAATCCAGATCGGATTGCAGTTGCGGCCCGGCGGGAGGAGTGGTGGGCGTCCGTTCGTTAGGGGGAGACGTCATAACCAGGGTGACCGGCAGTCCTTCGGCAGCCTGTTGCGAGACTGCCAGGTGCTTGTAATCGCAGAAAAGGACGGTGGCCCCGCTATCCTTCAGAAGCTTCGCCACCTGGTCGGCGTGGAAGGCGGTGTCGAGCGGCACGGCGGTCCGCCCGGCACAGATGATTCCCAGGTAAGCCGCCACCCAGCGGGGATGGTTCGCTGCCAAAATGCCTACTCTTGCGTCACGTTCCACTTTGCCATCGAGCCAGGCGCCCACGCTTTCGGCCATTCCTTTCAGTTCAGCGAAAGTGAGACTCTCGGTGCGGTCCTGGCGCTGGATTTCGAGAGCGATCTTGTCGGGAAACTTGCCGGCGGACTCTTGAAAACGCTCGTAAAAGGTGGGCATGGGCTGCTAACGGCGAAATGATACAGGGCGGGGGTAGACTAATCCAAACTGGTTTGGAATTTCACGCCGAGAAATCTTGATGTGCACACTGCAATCGTGTACACTGGAACAGTGAGAAACGTAACATTTAGCGCCGACGAAGAAGCCTTGGAACGCGCCCGCGAAGTTGCGAGAAGTGAGCACAAGACCCTCAACGACGCCTTCCGGGAGTGGCTGATGCAGTATGGTTCACGCCGTGTCACAGCTGCGGACATTGAAGATCTCTACCGCAGTCTCCGTCATGTGAACGCGGGTCGCAAATTTACACGTGACGAAATGAATGAGCGATAAATACTTTCTCGATACCAATATCCTGGTTTACTCGTTAGATCCTAAAGAACCGCGGAAAGAGCAAATCGCTCAAAAGTTGGTAACGCGGGCGGTTACTTCGGGACTGGGAGTGATCAGCTATCAAGTTGTGCAGGAGTTCGTCAACGTGGCTTTACGCCAGTTCCAGGCGACGATGAGCACGCTCGAATTGGAACGGTATTTTTTTCGCGTTCTCTTGCCGATGATGAGGGTTTCGTCCTCCGCGCCTCTCTTTCTGGAAGGTCTTCGTCTACAAGCCAGGGATAGGTTGAATTGGTACGACGCCCTGATTGTGGCGGCCGCTTTAGAGCGTGATTGCAAGCTTCTCTATAGCGAAGACATGCAACACGGCCAGCGCTTCGGTGACTTGGTCATCGAGAACCCCTTTCTCTAGAGAGGCTGTAGGAGCCTCCAACATTCCTCCCGCATCTAATGTGCTAGGCTTGAATTCATAGACTTAGGACCAGTGTCCTCCAAAGGAATTCGGTTTGATCAACACCCTGTTAGGCAAAGTATTTGGTACCCGGAACGAGCGTGAGGTGAAGCGGATGCTGCCTCGTGTCGAGGCCATCAATGCGCTCGAACCGGAGATCAAGAGCCTCTCCGACGAGCAACTGCGTGGCAAGACGGAGGAATTTCGCGCCCGTATCACGGACCGGCTGAGCCACATCGTGGACGAACCGGACGCCGACCCGGATCGGCAGAAGCAGATCGATGACGACCGCCTTCAGGCGATCAGAGAAGTGCTCGACGAATTGCTGGTTGAAGCCTTCGCGGTGGTTCGCGAAGCTGGACGCCGCGTTCTCAACATGCGGCATTTTGACGTGCAACTCATTGGCGGGATGGTGTTGCACGAAGGCAAGATCGCCGAAATGAAGACCGGCGAAGGCAAGACGCTGGTCGCGACTCTTCCGGTTTATCTCAACGCGCTGGGCGGACGGGGCGTTCATGTCGTGACCGTCAATGACTATCTCGCCAAACGCGACTCAGAGTGGATGGGCAAGCTCTACAAATTTCTTGGCTTGAGCGTTGGGGTTATCGTTCATGAACTCGACGACGAAGAACGCCGCGAGGCTTATGCGGCCGACGTCACCTATGGAACCAATAACGAATTTGGCTTCGACTATCTACGCGACAACATGAAGTTCGACCTGCGCGACTGTGTGCAGAGAGTGCATAACTTCGCAATCGTCGACGAAGTGGATTCCATCCTGATCGACGAGGCCCGGACCCCGCTGATCATCTCAGGCGCGAGCGAGGAGTCGACCGACAAGTACTACAAGGTGAACCGGATCATCCCCAAGCTTGAAAAGGGCGAGGAAGTCGATACCGCTCCCGGCGAGCCGAAAATTCTTACCGGCGATTTCGTAGTCGACGAGAAGCACAGAAACATCACAGTCACCGAAGAAGGCTGGGAGAAGGTCGAAAAACTGCTCGGGATCGGCAACATTGCCGATCCGGAAAACTGGGCGCTGAAGCACCACGTCGATACCGCGATCAAAGCGCACGCGCTGTACCGGAGAGACGTGGAATACGTGGTGAAGGACGGCGAAGTTATCATCGTCGACGAGTTCACGGGACGCCTCATGCCGGGGCGCCGGTGGTCGGACGGTTTGCATCAATCCATCGAAGCGAAAGAGAACGTCAAGATCGAGCGCGAGAACCAGACGCTCGCGACCATTACGTTTCAGAATTACTTCCGCATGTATCGAAAACTGGCCGGCATGACCGGTACGGCGGAAACCGAAGCTCCCGAATTCGACAAAATTTATCGGCTTGAAGTGACCGTGATTCCGACGAATCGCGCACTGCTGCGCATCGAGAACGCCGACGTGGTCTACCGGACGGAAAAGGAAAAGTATTTCGCCGCTGCAGACGAGATTCAGCGGCTTCACGAAACCGGCCAGCCCGTGCTGGTGGGCACGACTTCGATCGAAAAGTCCGAGCGCCTTTCGGAGATGCTTAAGAAAAAGGGCATCAAGCACGTGGTGCTCAACGCCAAGTATCACGAGCGCGAAGCGGAAATCGTCGCCCAGGCTGGACGCAAGGGCATGGTGACGATCGCGACCAATATGGCGGGCCGCGGTACGGACATCCTGCTCGGCGGCAATCCGGAATTCATGGCGAAGCAGGAGTGCGTGAAGAAGGGAATTGCGCAGCCGCTGCGCGCCGCCCAGGGGAAAGTTGGCGCTGATGTCGACGATTCGAACCGCACGCTCTGGTACTACGCGGGCAACGAATACGCGGTGCCAACCGATCAGTGGACGGAGATTCTTTCGCGATACGAAGAAGACACTGATCGCGATCACAATGAAGTCACCGCCGCCGGAGGGTTACACATCCTTGGTACGGAGCGACACGAGGCCCGCCGCATCGATCACCAGTTGCGTGGACGCGCCGGCCGACAGGGTGATCCCGGGTCGTCGCGCTTCTATCTTTCGCTGGAAGACGACCTGATGCGGATTTTCGCAAAGGAATGGGTCTCGACACTCTTGCAGCGGCTGGGGATGGAAGAGGGCATCCCGATCGAATCGCGCATGATCACTCGCCGCATTGAAGCTGCGCAGAAGGCGGTCGAAGGCCAGAATTTCGAATCCCGCAAACACTTGCTTGAGTACGACGATGTGATGAACAAGCAGCGCGTCGCCGTCTACGGCTTGCGCCGCCGGCTGCTCGAAGGACTCGACCAGAAAGATCTGATTATTGAGGACTACGTCTCCGGCATTCTGGGAGACATTCTGGCGCAGTACTGTCCGGAAAAGGCCCATGCCGATGACTGGGACCTTAAGGGCTTGAAGGAAGCCGTCTTCACGAAGTTCGGAGTCGATATCTACGCCGAGGGCTTGAAGCCGGAAGAAATGAGTCGGCAGGAATTGGGCGATGCGATCTTCGACAAACTCAAAGAGCGCTACGACGCCAAGGAAAAGCTCATCGGCCCGGACGCCATGCGCTACCACGAGCGGACCATCATGCTGAGCGTGATCGATGCACAGTGGAAAGATCATCTCCTCAGCATGGACCACTTGAAAGAAGGCATTGGCCTGCGTGGCTACGGGCAGCATGATCCGCTGGTCGAGTACAAGAAGGAATCCTTCGACATGTTCGAAGAGATGATGCAGCGGTTTCAGGAAGAGACGGTCCGTATTCTGTACCTGATGCAGATACTGGAACGACCGCCTGATTCCGGTACGGCGCCCGTGGCCTCTTCTGAACGGCCGTCCAGTCAGGGGCCAGATGCCGGTGTGCCGTCACTAATCACTGGCGGCCGCGGCGGCAATGGTCGGCCCCCGCGCCAGCTCGCGACTTCCGTCGATGACATTGAAGAAGCGTTCCAGCGCAAGAAGAAGCGGGAACTCGAACAGGCCCGGATGGCTGGCGCCGGTGATATGCAGACAGTCCAGCAAGTGGTGCGCGGCGGCGACAAAATCGGCCGCAACGACCCATGCCCCTGCGGTAGTGGCAAGAAATACAAGAAATGCCACGGAGCCTGATTTTTTTAGGGCTGACACTCTTGTGGGCCGCCGCAGAAGCGATTTACCGCAGAGTGCGCAGAGATCGCAGAAAAGGCTTGGGAAAAGGCTGTCCAAACTCTGCGTGCTCGGCGATCTCCGCGGTTCTTCCTACTTCACGGCGCGGAAGGTCATCTCCATAGCGGGACTGCGGGTCCGGCGCTTCCATTCGAAAAACATCGGCGCGTAGGTTTGCGTGATGTAGTTTTTCGGCGAGATCCGCAGAGCTTTTGCGGTGCGGTCAATCCATCGCGCGGGGCCCTCGATCTCGCCAAAGTTTCCGATTGGAGTCTTGTCCACGACGACAAGGCCTTTTCCGTCGCTCCATTCGGCCCGGTATTTTTCATAACGGAAAGTCGGTGCGAAACCCAGCGCGCGCAGGATGCTATCCATCTGTTTCCCATTTTCAACAACGGTTTCAAACTCCACCCGGACTTTGTGTCGTCCCGTGACGCTCTTCGCTTTGTGCGTGAGAACCCATTTTTGCCCGTACTGGCGGAGGCGTATCAATTCGCCGCGCTCGCGCAATTTCTCGCCGGGAAGGTCGTACAGAGTGTTCATCTCATGGGTGGAGGGAGTGATTTCGCGGAATCCCGCCTGCTTTAGGGCGCGCGTCAATTTCCGCGCGTCAGAAATGGCGAACTTGATTTCGACCTCATTGCGATTGGACTTCATCCGAGATTCAGGTCCGCCTATCGGGTTGAGCTTTGGACTCCGTATCGGCCACTTGCTTGGGGCGCGGAAACCAGCTCATGTGCGGCAACTCACGCTCGACGTTTCGCCGGTTAGCAATCAATTCCGCGGCAATGGCCACCGCAATTTCTTCCGGAGTAATGGCCCCGATATCCAGCCCCACGGGTGCGTGTACCCGATCAAAGAGCTCTTGAGCGAGTCCTGCCTGCTGAAGCTCTTTGAAGATCGCGATGGTCTTGCGTTTCGACCCGATCATTCCAATGTAACGTGCCGGAGTCTGAACTGCCCAGCGCAGCACGCGCATGTCGTCGTGATGACCGCGTGTGACAATCACGATGTATGAAGATTCTGAGAGTTGCAGCCGGGACGTGACCCGGTCGAAATCCTCGGCGATCACCTCGTGCGCGTCGGGAAATCGTTCGCGGTTGGCATACGCCTCACGATCATCGACCAGGGTGATGTCAAAACCAGCGATAGTCGCAACCTTGTAAAGGCTTGTGGCTACGTGACCTGCACCGAATATATAAAGTTCTGCTGGAGGCAGGATTGGTTCAATGAAGATCTCGAGTGTGCCCCCACATACCAATCCCGTGTCGTACTTCGGATCCTGATTCAGATCGAAGGTCAGGGTGCGGGGTCTCTCCGACTCCATGACCTCGCGGGCGGCCTGCCAGACTTCCGCCTCAACACATCCTCCGCCGATGGTGCCTGCAATGGATCCGTCGTCCCGGACCAGCATCTTGGCGGTCTTGAAGGAGGGAATCGATCCGCGCACATTGACGATCGTTGCCACCGCTCCGCGATGCCCCGACCGCCGTAGTTGCACGATCTCTTCGTAGATGTCCACAGGGTGATTATGATTGGGCAACAGGGATAGGTCAATTGTCGGGTCGGTGGACTTCGCGGTTAAGTTGGTCGTTTGTGCTAGCTTGAAAGATTCCAGGAGTTTCCATGAAAGCTGTGCGCATTCATCAGTTCGGTGGACCCGAGGTTCTCACGCACGAGGACGTCCCCGATCCCAAGCCTCGCAAGGACCAGGTATTGATTCGCGTGCGGGCTTGCGCGATGAACCATCTGGATATCTTCGTCCGCCAGGGGCTTCCGGGAGTGAACCTGCCGCATATTCTGGGAAGCGACATTGCCGGGGAGGTCGTTGAAGTTGGCGAGTATGTCCCCCGCCTGAAATCTGGCCAGCGGGTGATTGTAGCGCCGATGCATTTCTGCAATCACTGCCCGAAATGCGTCGCCGGGTTGCAGAACCAATGTCGAGAGTTCACGGTCCTGGGGAATGGGGTGGATGGCGGCAATTGCGAACTGATCGCCGTGCCGGGCGTGAGCGTAATTCCGATCCCGGACTCGCTTGATTTCAATCAGGCAGCCAGCGTGCCTCTCGTATTTCTGACTGCCTGGCACATGCTCACGGGGCGCGCCGCCATGCGACCGGGGCAGACGGTGCTGATTCTTGGCGCCAACTCTGGAGTCGGAATTGCGGCCATTCAGATCGCGAAAATGTTTCACGCGCGCGTGATCACAACCGCAGGTGATGAGCGCAAGATGGCTGCCGCCATTGAACTGGGCGCTGATCATGTGATCAATCACTACCAGCAGAAGATCTCGCAGGAAGTGCGCAAGATCACGAACTTTGAAGGTGCGGATATTGTTCTCGAACATGTTGGCGCGGCAACGTGGAACGAGAGCGTGAAGTCACTAAAAGCCGCGGGTACGCTTGTGACCTGCGGAGCCACCACCGGACCGAAAGCCGAAGTGGATCTGCGATTTCTGTTTTCCCGCCAGCTCTCGCTGCTTGGTTCGTACATGGGAACCATGAGCGAACTCAATGAAGTGCTCGGCCACGTGTTCGCTGGACGGCTCAAACCAGTGATTGACCATGTTGTTCCGCTGAAAGATGTGCGACTGGCCCACGAATACCTCGAGAAGAGCCAGATGTTCGGCAAGATCGTGCTGAATGTGTAGGTCTTCACCGCCGAGATGCCGAGTCAGCGACCGGCGGCGAAGGCATTTGTTAGAATATCCGTATGGCGCGAGAGATCAGCTACGGCCCGTACGTCGACATCGAAAACGGCAAAAAGATCGTCAAGGAACTGACTTTCGGGGACGCCGTTCCCGAAGGCCTAGTCCTGACCACGCTCGATTCGGCCATCAACTGGATGCGCAAGAATTCGATCTGGCCAATGACGTTTGGGTTGGCGTGCTGCGCAATTGAGATGATGTCGATGGGCGCCTCGCGGTTCGATATTGCCCGTTTTGGAGCGGAAGTTTTTCGACCTTCGCCTCGACAGTCTGACCTGATGATTATCGCGGGACGCGTTTCCAACAAAATGGCCCCGGTGATCCGCCAGCTCTGGGAGCAGATGCCGGAGCCGAAGTGGGTGATCTCGATGGGGGCGTGTGCGACGTCCGGTGGCGTGTTCAACAACTACGCGCTGGTGCAGAGCGTGAATCAGGTGATCCCGGTCGACATTTATGTGCCCGGATGCCCGCCGCGGCCCGAGCAACTCATCTACGCCATTACGCTGCTTCAGCAGAAGATCATGATCGAGCGTGGGACGATCAAGAAGGCGCTTAACTTAGTCCCGGCTGAAGTGTAACGCTCGTGTACGGCGGATACTCCTGTCCGCCAACAGCCGCGCTGAAAAAATTCATCGAGAATTCTTCGATGCTGTGAGCAGGCGGACAGGAGTGTCCGCGCTACTTCATTGGCTTTTGGTCGCCATCTGACGCTCGGGTGGCGTCATCTGATTCCACACCGCGCTCAAATCTTTTTCCAGCACCGAATTGTTCGGATCTACGCGCAGCGCCAGGGCGAACCATCGATAGGAATTGGGAAGGTCGCGGGGAACACAGTGTCCAGTGGCATACATAGTTCCCATCATGCTGCGCGCCTTGGCATGCTGTTTGTCGGACGCCATCTTTAGATACTTGAGTGCGTTCACACAGTCCTCAGTTCCATTGCGTCCGTAGAGATAGCTCTCGCCGCGGCGGAATAGCGCATCCCCGGAATCCTCAGCCGGGGCGGGTTTGGCGGCAGGGATGTGCGTGGCGCTTACTTCGTTTCTGACGGGAATCGGCGCAGGAGTCGCGGCCTTCGCGGTACTTTCCGGTTCGGCCTTTGCGGCTTCCTTGGCTTCGGCCGGCGAGTGGCTTTCGACCGCAGGTTTCGTCGCGGCTGCGCTGCTGTTCTCGGTGGACGGCTCCAAAGCGGCTGTCGGAGAATTTGTCACGTCAGGCTTTTCGATCGGCTTCGGTGCGGGATTTTCTGGAGGCGCGTTAGTGGTCTCGCTAGCTGGCGCCGCGACAGCTGGTTTGGTGCCGCCAACGACGCTGATGTAGTTCTTGTAGGTCCACCAGCCCGCTCCGCCGAGAGCGGCCAGCAAGAGAATTGTCAGCAAAACTTCTTTGCCAGCTCTTCTCGGCTCTTCCGGATGGCCGTATGAGGCCAACCCAGAAAAAGCCCGCTCCCGAAGATCGTCGATATTGCCAGGGGCCGAGTCGTTCGTCTGATCCAGGCCGAGTAGCGAAGGGCCGCCAATCGGAGGCACTGCCTTGGTGGGCGCGGGCGGCGTCACGGGCGGTTTCGGAGGAGGTGCTGCGACGATCACGCTGGCAGCAGGATGACTCTCCGCAGCCCGCGGCGGCGCTGGGGCCGCAGGGACTGCTGATGTTGCTCTCCGCGCTGGCTCAAGGATCGTGCCGCACATCCCGCAAAACAGAAAATTGCTGGAGTTGACCTCGCCGCATTTCGGACAAATCACTGGGCATCCTCCGGCTGTGCTTTCTAGAGTGTACCTCTGAACCATGTCCAACTGAACATCTCCAACGCTGAGAAGATGCCCCAGTCCTCAATCCGGTTGTTCGGGATCGAGAGTTCATGAGGGAAGAACGCGCGATCCATATTAGAATTTCACGAGAATTTTACGACTCGTGCAACCTATGGCGAAGGCTCCAAAAAAGACCAGCACCGCGGTGAAGTCGTACTCGGCGCCTCTCGAGCGATTACGCTCGGGACTGGGTTGGGTGGTTGCCTATTTGCCATTCGACGCGGAAACCGTATGGGGCCGCCGCGGCAAACTCAGGGTCAAGGGCGAGATCAATGGGTTCGCCTTTCGCACGTCGCTTTTTTCTGCGCGCGACGGAAGGCATTTTTTACTGATCAACAAGCGCATGCAGAAAGGGGCGCATGCAGTCGCCGGAACGACAGCCAGGTTCCGCCTCGAACTCGACACCGATGAGCGCACGGTCTCCACTCCGCCCGAGTTGCAGCACATTCTGACGGAAGACCGTACATTTCTCCGCTGGTACGACAAGCTGAGCTACTCGATACGGAAATGGATCACCGACTGGATCACGAACGTGAAGAGTCCCGAAGCGCGCGTGCGTCGATCGGAACAGGTGGCCGAACAACTCCTGTCCACTATGGAAGCCGAACGCGAACTGCCGCCGATTCTACAACTCGCGTTTGCGCGGAATCCGCGGGCGCGCGAGGGATGGGAGCAGATGTCAGAGGTGCGACGGCGTGCACTGTTGCTGGCCATTTTCTATTACCGTACTCCGGAGTCACGGGCGAGGCGCCTCGCGAAAGTGCTTGATGAGGCTGCGTCCGTCGCCGAGAAGAAAGCCGGCAAGTCACGCGATGAATGAACACCTGGGCAGGGATCTTCTCTATCTTTCGCGCGCAGACGTGGCTTCGGTGGGACTGACCATGGCCGAGATCATCGCGGCTTTGGAGACGATGTTCCGCGAAAAAGGCGAAGGCCGGGTTGAGATGCCGCCGAAGATTGGTATCCACGCTGCACCCGACGCTTTTATTCACGCCATGCCCGCCGCTATTCCCGCCCAGAAGGCTGCCGGCATGAAATGGGTCGGCGGATTTCCGCAGAACAGCAAGCGCGGACTTCCCTACATCAGCGGCGTGTTGATTCTGAATGACTACGAAACCGGGTTGCCGATCGCACTCATGGATGCCACTTGGATTACTGGCCAGCGCACGGGTGCCGCCACAGCTCTGTCTGCGAAATACCTGGCGCGTACTGACTCAGCGAACGTGGGTATTCTCGGCTGCGGTGTTCAGGGACGCAGCAATCTGGAAGCATTGCAGGTGCTTTTTCCCTTGAAGAAAGTGTTTGCCTACGACACGCACGCCGATCGCGCGACACGATACGCACAGGAGGTGAGCGCCCAGTTCGGCGTGGAAGCAATTCCAGTTGCTGAGCCAAAGCAAGCGGTGGTGAACAGCGACCTCGTGATCACCGCGGGGCCGATTTTGCGGACGCCGCATGCGACCATCCAGCGGGGATGGTTGCAGGAAGGCGCGTTTGCGTCGCTGGTGGACTTCGATTCCTACTGGCATTCAGCGGCTTTGCACGAAGCGGACAAGTTCTGTACTGACGACATCCCGCAACTCGACTACTACCGCGACATCGGGTACTTTCAGGACATTCCTCCGATCCACGCGGACCTTGGCGAACTAGCGACGGGGCGAAAGCCCGGCCGCGAGAAGCCAGGGGAGAGGACGATCGCGTGTAACCTCGGTCTCGCCCTCGATGACATAGCTACCGCGCCGCTGATTTATCAGCGCGCGCTGGAAAAGGGAATCGGGGCGTGGCTGCCACTGTGAAGCTGCAGCGTGCTATCCCCGCGCGCTTCGCCTGATCATCATTATGATTGTCATTGCGTTTGACACTCTTCTTTTCAAACCGCACAATGACGATTCACCAAGCCCTGGAAAAGCCTATGAAAGTTCGCCTTGCCGCTTTCGTCATCGTTCTCACCCTTGTCATTTCGCTCGCTGCCCAAACAACCAAGCGTTCCATCACAGAGAAAGACCTGTTCGACTTCGTTTGGATCGCCAACCCGCAGCTGGCGCCTGATGGCTCGCGAGTGGCGTTCACGCGGGTCGTTGTCGATGAGAAACGCACAGGCTACGAGACTTCGATCTGGAGCGTGGCGACCTCAGGGAACGAATCTCCTTTGCGCCTGACCAACGGTAAACACGATTCCCAGCCGCGCTGGTCGCTTGACGGCAAACGGCTGGCTTTTGTCCGCGGCGGAGAGAAAGACGATGCAGGCAAACCCAAACCTCCGCAGATTGCGGTTCTATCCCTGGAGGGCGGCGAAGCCCGCATCGTGACCGACCTTCCCAAGGGAGCGGCCGGGCCGGTGTGGTCGCCCGACAGCAAGCGCATCGCGTTTTTGAGTTCGACTACGCCGGAGGACATCGAGAAGGCGCAAAAGAAAGCATCCGAGAAACCGGTCAAATCAAGTGAGCCACAGAAGAGTACTATGCCGCCTGATGCCGAGCACGAGTCCGATGTTCACATCATCAGCCGCGCGGTTTACCGTGACAACGACGAAGGGTATCTCGATCCCAAGCGGCACGAGCACATCTGGGTTGTCGACGTTTCGGCCGCCTCCGATGAATTGTCCAAGCCGGTGCAACTTACGAGCGGCGACTACGATGAAGGCGACTTGCACTGGACTAGCGATGGCGCGCGCATCTATTTTTTGACTTCGCACGTCGACGAGCCTTACTACGAACGACCTACAACCGATGTTTACTCGATCGCATCAAGCGGCGGTATACCTGAAAAGCTCGCGACGATTGCCATGGGCATTGGCGATTTCACGATCAGTCCAGACGGCCGGCGCGCCGCTTTTCATGGCGCGGTTGCGCAGCCGGTCCGATCCTACTCGCAACCCGATCTGTGGGTGATGGACCTCTTTCCGAACGCCCAGCCGCGCAATCTTACCGCGGACTATGATTTCGACATGGGCGACTCGGTAGGCGGAGACAACGCCGCCCCGCGCGGCGGCAATGGGCGCACGCTCTACTGGTCTCCGGACGGGCGCTCGATCTTCGACGTGGTAGCTAAACAGGGCCGTACGCCGATCGTTCGCGTAGATGCACAATCAGGGTCGGTCACGGAAATCACACATGGCGACCAGGCTGTGCTCGACTATTCGGTCACGCCGGATGCCCGCACAACCGTTGCTCTGGTTTCCACGCCGACCATGATCGGTGACCTGTTTGCAATCGCCGCCGACGGCAGCCAGGCGCGCCTCACCGATCCAAATAAGAACCTCTGGTCGCAATTCAACCTGACCACGCCGGAGGAGATCAACTACAAGAGTTTCGACGGGCGAAACATTCAGGGATGGATTCAGAAGCCGCCCGACTTTGATCCGCACAAAAAATATCCGCTCATCCTCGACATCCACGGTGGTCCGCACGCGGCATACGGCTGGGTGTTCGATCACGAATTTCAGTGGATGGCGGCGAAGGGGTACGTTGTCTTCTACCCGAATCCGCGTGGATCCACCAGCTATGGGCAGGAATTCGGCAACATCATCCAGTATCACTACCCTGGGGACGATTATCGGGATCTCATGGTCGGTGTCGATGAACTGATAAAACGCGGCTATATCGATTCCACCAAGCTCGCGGTGACGGGCGGCAGTGGTGGCGGTGTGCTTACCAATTGGACGGTGACGCACACCGACCGTTTCGCTGCTGCGGTCTCGCAGCGCGATATCTCCAACTGGGCGTCGTGGTGGTATACGGCAGACTTCACGCTCTTCCAGCCGGAGTGGTTCAAGGCGCCCCCGTTTGAGGATCCGTCGGACTACGCGAATCGGTCGGCGATTACCTACGTGAAGAACATTCACACTCCGATCCTGTTTGTGCTCGGAGAAGCCGACTACCGGACGCCGCAGGATTCCGGCGGTGAACAACTATTCCGTGCGCTGAAGTATTTGAAGCGGCCCACTGCCATGGTGGTATTTCCGCGAGAGACGCACGAACTTTCGCGCTCCGGAGAACCCTGGCACCGTATCGAACGGCTCGAACACATTGTTGGGTGGTTCGACCGATATTTGATGGAAGTGCCGCACCCGGAGTACGACGTTCGTCCACCCAAACAAGGAGAGCGCAAGGCTGAGTAGTGCACCATTGCCTTGTCCTCTTAAATTCTTCAGATCAATTGAGGCGAGTTCAGGCTCTCTTCATGGACGTTCGTAGCGATGCGGACCATAATCCCGAGTGTTTAAAACGCAGTACGGCACTCAGGAGACAGGATTATGTTGTTCGCGAAAAGCTTCCAAGTTCTGAAACGAATCAGTTGTTGGACTCGACTGGCTCCCGCCGGCGCACTTCTCCTCGCCCTCGCATCCACTCCAATTCACGCCCAAACGTACCAGGATCTATACGATTTCAACTGCAGCACTGGCGGATGTAATCCGTTTGACTCGGGCCAATTGACACAGGGTCCCGACGGCAACCTGTACGGCACTACCACCGGCGACAATTCGTCCGGCTTCGGCACGATTTTCATGGTGACGCCTGCGGGTGTGTATACCGACCTGGTACAGTTCAACGGAATCAATGGTGCGAGACCGCTCGGAGGCCTCACTCTGGCGTCCGACGGCAACTTTTACGGCACAGCATCGTCCGGAGGAACAGCCTATGGGACGGTGTTTCGATTCACTCCGCCGTCCACTCTCAAGGTTTTGCACACCTTTAATTTCACCGATGGCGACACTCCGGAGGCTCCTCCGGTAGAAGCGAAGGATGGAAATCTTTACGGAGCGACTTACTCGGGCAAGACCTACCGAATCAAACTTCCCGCCGGAACCTTCAAGGAATTGCCCAACAGCACTCCTGGATTTACCTTCGATCCACTCATTCTGGCGTCAGACGGAAATCTGTACGGAACCACGTTTAACGGCGGGCCGGGCGGATCCGGACCCGGTACCATCTTCCGCATGACCACTGCGGGCGCTATCAAAACCATGCACAACTTTACCGGCACAGGCGGGGACGGCTCCTTTCCCGACAGCCCTCTGGTACAAGCTTCCGATGGCAACTTATATGGCACTACGCACGATGGAGGCGCCAACAACTCCGGAGAAGTTTTTAAGATGACGCTGACGGGAACGTTCACAACACTGCACAGCTTCGACGCATACAGTGGTTCTTTTTCGACGAACAATGACGGCGGCGGTCCGGTCGCGGGGTTACTGGCCGCGTCCGATGGGCACCTTTATGGCGGGAATTCGTTGGGCGGAACCCTCGGCAACGGGACTTTATTCCAGATGACGACGGGAGGGTCCTTCACAAAGCTATATGATTTTGGCGCATCGCTCGAATCAGGTCCGTCGCCTTACGCAACGCTCATGCAACACACCAATGGCACGTATTACGGACTCACCAACGCTGGTTTTGTTTCGGACGGAACGGGAAATTTTTATAGCCTGACTCCCCTCAGCCGAATCTCCACGGTCATCATCGAGGGTCCAGTCTGGCTTAAGCCGGGTGATCCAGTGGAAATCCTGGGAAACAATCTGAGCGAGGCCGTCAATGTGACGTTCGGCGGGGTTGCTGCGCAGTTCCAACTGGGTACTGAGACGCATCTCCAGGCGCACGTTCCCAGTGCTGCGTTGGACGGAAACATCGTAGTTGCGTTGTCGACTGGCGCGCAGATTAACAGCCAGATGGCGATGCGGATCTTGCCGGTCATCACCAACCTTGATCCGGGCAGTGGTCCGGTTGGCACTCATGTTGGCATCGTCGGCGGTGGCTTTACCGGAACGAAGAAGGTGACGTTCGGCGGCGTGAAAGCGACCAGCTTCACCGTGGTCAATCCGACTCTAATTCAGGCCATCGTGCCCGCCGGGGCGAAGACTGGAAAAGTCGCGGTCACAACTCCGAACGGCACGGCCATGAGTACACTCAAGTTCACTGTTAACTGAGTCGGCATCGACTGCCGTCGAAGATGCCCGTCCAGACTTATATCGGACGGGCGTTTTAGAATTGATCTCGCTGCCAGCGCTAATGGCTCGAACGCTGCGCCAGGCGTTGGGTCACGTCTTTCGGTTCCTCCGTCCGGTATCCGCTGCCATTGATGCTCGACGGATTCGGAATCTCCTTCCATACGCTCCGGCTCTTTTCATATTTGGCGCGCGCTTCAGTTGAGAGCCGAATTCGAGCGGTGGAGTCTCGTGCATTTCGCGCCTGCAGTGCGGCCACATCACCCAAGCCGGCATAGGCGTCTGCGGCTGCGTTGAGCGCAGGGTAATCGTTTCTTTGGCGGGAAAAGTCTAGTTTTGCGGTGTCCAACGCTAGGGTGTATTCGGCGGATGCCTCACTGGTCTTTCCCATCGCCCAAAGCGTGTCCCCGATTTTGGTATGTACCATGGCGAGATCGCAACGCGCGTCATCATATTTTTCGACATCGGTCGCCAGGGCCTTGGCTGCAGCCTGGTAGTGCTGCAAAGCCTCGGGAAGTTTGTGCAGGTCAGTGAGGGCTTCAGCGATCCACGATTCCATCAAGCCGATGCCCGGCCCGGTATCGGCTTCGAGATGCAGGTCGCGGTAGCATACCGATGATTTTTGCAGCAAGGCCAAGCCAGCGGCTGGCTTGCCGCTCGCGGTCAGAGCCCGACCTTCCTCGAAGTCAAAGTCGCACATGTCGGATTGGAGCATGGCATTCTTAGGATCTCGTTTAGCCAGACGCGCTGTGGTCTCTCTCGCGCTCCGGATATCAGCGAGGGCGGCGGCTGTATCGCCGCGCATCAGATACACCATGCCCCGGCGCACAACCGAAGCTGCAAGGTTGCGAGCGACGTCCTGATTTTTCGACTCGTTCGCCATCGCCTCGTATTGCGCGATGCCATGATTCAGTAGATCCAGGGCTTCGTCCTTGTTGCCAAACCGTCCGATCTGAAAAGCCAATTGGATGGTAGCGTGTACTACACCCTGGTGAATTCCCTTGTAGTCGGGATTCGTGCGCTCGATGTCCTGACGCAGAGTGAGGTGCTGGCGAAATGTATCGATGGCCTTAAGACGCTCGCCGGTGGCGTCCTGCACGTTGGCTAGAATCTGGAGTTCGAGTGCGCGTTCGTTGCGTACTTCCACTTTGGCTCCATCGGATTGCATTAGCGGTTCGGTAATCTTCAGAGCCTGGTCAATCTCCTCACGGCCGTTCTTTTCGAAGATATCGGTGAAGGCCCTTCTGCGATAGGCCATCGCGAGGTTCAATTGATCCGTTACATTGTGCGGATTCGCCCTGGCTACGGCCTCGAACAATCCGATCGACTTACGAATACTGACTTCCGCGGCGCTGATCTCGCCCAGATTGGATTGCGAAGTGTCGCCCTGCACCGCCGCCAAACGCTGGTAGCCCGTGGCCAGTTCGCGCTGAAGGTCAGCGTCGCCGGTCGCATCCTGATCGAGTTTGTCGAGATATTCCACGGCGCGGTCGAGCAGCAGTTTGCGGGACGGTGTTGCGCCGGGAAGGTCTTGAATCGAATCGTGAATTTCGAAGATCAGCGAGTTCGCCAGCTTGCGGACATCGTTGAAACGTTTTTCAGCGCGGACCCGTTCGGAGCGCGCGATCTCGGCTTGCTGGCGTGCGATGCGCGCGGCGCGTACCGTGGCGCCCACTCCGGCAACCAGCGCCAGTACCACTACCGCGCTGGCCGCGACGCTCGCCTTGTGGCGTAGCCCGAATTTTCCCGCCCGATATTTCCACGAGCCTTTGGTAGCCGTAACCGGCAGTGCTTCGAGATGGCGGCGAATGTCTTCGGAAAACTGCTCGGCCGATGGATAGCGGCGATTCGGCTCCTTGCGCAGAGCCATGAGCACGATATTGTCGAGATCGCCGGCCAGCCGTCGCTGTAACTTCGCAGGCGTACCTTCACGCGAACTGCTGATCAGGTCGGGCGCGATCTGCTCTACGTGCTCGCCGGTGCGTATGGTTTGCGGTTTGAGGACGGCGGTGCTTGGCCGGCCAGGGTCGGTGTCGCACACAGCGCGCGCGATTTCGAGCGACGTGCGCGTTTCTCCGGGATACGGCGAACGCCCGGTCAGGAGCTGGTACAGCACGACTCCCAGGGAATACACGTCGGACGCGGTCGTAATCGGCTCGCCGCGAATCTGTTCCGGGCTTGCGTACTCGGGTGTGAGCGCCCGGGCTATGGTGACGGTTTCGTCACCGGACGCGGCCGGGTCCAGGATTTTTGCAATCCCAAAATCCAGCAGTTTGGGTGCGCCCTCTTGTGTAACGAGAATATTGCCCGGCTTGATGTCGCGATGAATCACCAGGCGCTGGTGCGCGAACTGAACGGCCGCGCAAACGCTTCGAAACAATCGCAGCCTGTCGGTGATCGAAAGCTTGTGTTCGTCGCAATAGGAATCGATGCGGGTGCCCTCGATGAGTTCCATGACCAGATAGGGAACGCCGTCGTCGGTGGAGCCGCCGTCAAGCAGGCGGGCGATGTTGGGATGATCCAGCGAGGCCAGAATCTGGCGCTCGTTGCGGAAGCGTTCCTGAACCGCAGCGGAATCGAATCCGCCGCGCACTAACTTGACCGCAACCTCTTTGGTGTACTGTCCATCGGCGCGGATGGCGCGATAAACGTCTCCCATGCCGCCGTGGCCGATCTCTTCGACGATCTGGTACACGCCGATGCGTCGACCGGCACGCGTGGTCGACTCCGCGGCAGCGGCCTTCAGGTTCACCGCGGGATTCTTGAGAAAGCCGGTGCCTGCCTGATCGTGGGAGGAGAGAAGGGAATCGACCTCGCGTCGAAGCTCCGTGTCGCCGACACAAGCGCGATCCAGAAAAGCGGCGCGGTCGTCAGCATCAAGTGCGATGGCTTGTTCGAGCAACTGCTTGACGCGCTGCCAGCGTTCCGAGTTCATGCCGGCGCTTCTCCGGTCATGGCGCGATATAACCAGGCGCGCGCGGTGACCCAGTCTCGCTTGACGGTCGCGGGAGAAATTCCCAACACTTCGGAAGTGTCCTCGATAGTGAGTCCCGCAAAGAAGCGCAATTCGACGATGCGGCTTTGCTGGTTATCCAATTCGGCAAGTTCGGTTAGGGCTCGATCCAACTCCACAACGTCCACTTCGGTTTGCCGCGGAAGCGTGACCGCTTCATCAAGCGTCAACCGGCAAGCGTTCCCGCCCCGCTTGGCCGCGCCGCGTCCGCGCGCGTACTCCACCAGAATTTGCCGCATGATGTGCGCTGCAATTCCGAAAAAGTGCGCGCGATTTTGCCATTGCGGTGGATTCTGTCCCGCCAGCCGCAGGTACGCCTCGTGCACCAGGGCAGTACTTTGCAGAGTGTGATCGCCGCGTTCCTGTCGAAGATAGTGATGCGCAAGGCGCCGCAACTCGTCGTACACCAGCGGCATGAGTGCTTCGAGAGCTTCGCGGTCTCCCTCCCTCCAACGAACGAGTAGCTCGGTTACCGGACTGGAAGGGTCACGATGCAAGAAAGGGCCCCGGGCGCCGGGGGGAGGCGCCGTGTGCGGGCAAGAATATCTTTTCTAAATTGTTTAGTCAATGCGCTGAAAACACAGGATTTAACCCTAGACTCTGGTTATTGGCCGGAATTCCCGAGATTCGTGAGCCAATTCCGTTCCGTTTCTCACATTACTGACTAGAGAAGTTGCTGGAGACGGCTGCTTCTCTCGATCTGGCGACAGGTCCCACTGAATGTTGTTCAGTCGGAACGAAACAAATGCTCTTTCGGGTGTGGGCGGTCCAGGGGAGGGCCGCTTGCACCCGGAGTGGGCTCGGTCCAGACAAGTTGGGAACCGTCGTTCAGAGCGATGAACCCATTTCCCAGATTTCAGGAGCACCAACATGAAAACGCCGTATCGCCTTCTCAGCATCGTTTCTGCGCTGATCCTGTTCGTGGTTAGCCCACTGCTCCGCGCACAGACCTACACCGACATACACGACTTCATCAATACTGATGGCTGTTGCGCCAGTTATCCCAGCCTGCTCGCCCAAGGGGAGGATGGAAACATCTACGGGGCTACCACTTCGGGAGGCGCAGGAGCGGGAAACATCTTCGAGATCACTCCAACAGGTACGTTCAACAACCTGTTCAATTTCAATGGCACCAACGGACGGGGGCCGCAGGGCGGGCTCAGCCTGGGCTTCGACGGCAACTTTTACGGCACCACCTACCAGGGCGGAACCAACGCCGCAGGCACGGTTTTCAAGATCACGTCCTCAGGTACACAGACCGTCCTCTATAACTTCATGAACACCACCGACGGCGGTTTCCCAAAAGTTCCTCCCGTGCAGGCGCCGGATGGCAACCTCTACGGTACGACCGGAAACGGCACCGTCGCCACGCTCTACAAGATCACTCCGTCCGGAACGTTCAGCGTAGTCGTCAATCTGCCCGCCCAGAGCTATTCGCCGCTGCTGGTGGGCACGGACGGTAACCTCTATGGAACGACGCTCTTCGGGGGGACTTTCAACCGCGGCACGGCCTTCCAATTTTCTCCCACAAAGAAGAAGTTGAAAATCATCCACAACTTCGAGTTCGCAACGGACGGGTCGTCGCCAACCGGGCCGCTAATGCAGGGCGTTGACGGAAAATTGTATGGCACGACCTCAGCGGGCGGCACTTCCTCGGGTGGCGTGCTGTTCCAGATGAGCACCGCCGGCAAGACGGTCGTACTCGTTAACTTCGACACCGTGCATGAAGCAAACGGAGCCACTCCTTTTGCCGGCGTGGTGCAGGGAAGCGACGGCTTTCTCTACGGCGTCGCTTCCGTGGGCGGCGCGAATGGCTTGGGCACACTGTTCAAGGTCAGCACCAAGGGCACTGGATTCGCCGTTCTGCACGATTTTGGCACCGCCACTGGCGATACTCCGCTCTCCACGCCGCTACTCCACACTAACGGAAAGATCTACGGCATCGCATTCCATGGCGGCAGCCACACTGCCTATGGCGCGATCTATAGCTTTGACGCCGGCCTGAACCCGTTTGCCTCCCAGTTTGTGATCTATTCGGGCAAGGTTGGTGACTCGATCAGCGTCCTCGGTCAGGGCTTCTCCAATGCAACGGGCGTCAAGTTCGGAACCGGGGCGGGGACATTCGTCGCCGGCACCGACTCCTTCATGACGGCGACTGTCGACGCGGGAGCAACCACCGGCGTAATCACGGTTCTCGAACCTGGCGGCAACCTCGCCACGCCGCAGAAGTTCAAAATCATTCCCACGATCTCCGGGTTTAGTCCCAAGAGCGGCCCCGTGGGAACGCAGGTCGTGATCACGGGTATGAGTCTGAAGCAAACGAGCAGTGTCACCATCGGCAAAAAGGCGGCTTCGTTTGTAGTGAACTCCGATACCCAGGTGACGGCGACCGTGGCTGCTGGTGCCGTAACCGGTAAAGTCACGTTGAA
>DATMNN010000053.1:0-4197 GCA_035569025.1 Terriglobales bacterium | reverse complement strand
TCGGTGCGCTGCGGATTCTCGTTGTCGATCTGCCCGCGAGTGGCGAGGAAGATGCCGAAGTTGAGTATGACCACGGCGATCGTAATCACGGGCCAGCGGCGGCCCTCCAGGTTGTCATGGCGCAACGGAATCAGCATCGGTCGACCCCTTCCCGATATCGAAACAATTGAGAGGAATTGCTGCGTCAAGTCTAGAAGCCGCGTTCGCGAGGTGATAACTGGTCGTTGGGACAGGGTATAGCCAATTGATTAACGCCACTGCATTTCTAAACGCGTTGCTTTCAAGGAACCGCCGAGTCGCTGGTAATCAAATTTTATGAGAGTTACGGCGCGGTGGTAGGTCAGGTTCCAAATAGCCCGCTTGCTCCCGGTTGACAAGGCTAACCGGAAAATGACCGACCACCTACGGCACCGTCAGGTTGACACGTTTATGAGGGGCGTCTATCGTTCGAGGGAGTCGTTGACGAGGGATTGCGGATGAAGATTCTTGTGCTGGGCGGCGGTGGACGCGAACACGCTCTAGTATGGAAATTACGAGAGAGCCCGCTCGTCGAGAAAATCTGGTGCGCGCCAGGAAATGGCGGGATTGCAGCAGAAGCGGAATGCGTCTCCGTCGACGCAGGTGACGTCGGCGCGATCGTTGCGTTTGCTGAAAAGGTTCATCCTGATCTCACCATCGTGGGACCAGAACTGCCTCTGGTGAGCGGGCTGACCGATGCTTTCCGGCAGCGGAATTGGGCTGTCGTGGGGCCTTCGCAACAAGCGGCGCAGCTCGAAGGAAGCAAGATTTTTTCCAAAGAATTTCTGGTGCGTCACGGCATTCCTACCGCCAAGATGCACGGTAGGTTCGACACACCTGCTGAGGCCTTCAGAGCGCTGAATTCGGTGGATTGGCCGGTGGTGATCAAAGCGGATGGATTGTGCGCCGGCAAAGGTGTCTTTCTTGCGCCGGATTTCGCCGCCGCGAAAGATTTCATCGAGCGGGTGATGGAAAGGAACGAACTGGGGCATGGAGGAAAGCGAATCCTGCTCGAGGAAACGCTGGAAGGCGAAGAGTTGTCGTTCATCATTCTCACCGATGGAAGCCGCTACGCTCCACTGGTACCAACGCGCGATCACAAGCGCGTCTTCGATGGAAATCAAGGACCGAACACCGGTGGCATGGGGGCGTACTCCACTGACGAGTTGTTGCCGGTAAGCCTTGGGGAAACCATCCGTCTAAAGATCATTGAGCCAACCTTGCGTGGCCTGGCCTCAGACGGTATCCGCTATCAAGGTTTCCTGTATATCGGGCTGATGCTGACGAAGTCTGGACCTACGGTCCTCGAGTTCAATTGTCGCTTGGGAGACCCTGAAGCGCAGGCAATTCTGGCGCGGCTGGACTTTGACTTGGCGGAGGTCCTGACCGATGTGGCTGAAGGGCGCCTCGAACCGTCAAAACTGCGGTGGAAGCCCGGTGCTAGCGCTTGCGTGGTACTGACTTCGGACGGATATCCCGGGAAGTTTGACAGCGGCAAGCGTATTGATGGGCTAACCATTGTGAACCACTTTACTGGTGTGAAGGTCTTGCACGCTGGCACGAAGCTCGTCGGAGAGACGGTGGTCACAAGCGGCGGAAGAGTTCTTGGAGTTACCGCCGCTGCCGCGACCCTGGACGAGGCGCTGGCATCCGCCTACAGAGCTGCGTCGAAGATTCACTTTGAGGGAATGCACTATCGGCACGACATCGGAGCTCACGCAACGCACGTCAAGGCAGCGGGAGATTAGAACTGTGGGTAGAGTGCAAAATCTCTTCCGCGCCCCAAGGAAGCGACTGCCCATGGAGGAACTATCCGAAGTCCGTGCCGTGGGGGACCGGGGCTTTGAAGGCTGTGCTCATGGGCGGTCCGGCAGCAAGCGCCAAGTTTTGCTCGTGGATCGCGAGACCCTGGAAGCCATGGATCTGCAGCCAGGGACTATTCGCGAGAACATCACCACGGATGGCCTGAACGTGAACAGCCTCGAGGTTGGCCAACTCTTGCGCGTCGGCGAGGCACGTTTGGAAGTCAGCGCGGTGTGCACTCCTTGTAATCAAATGGAGGGGATTCGGCCCGGGCTGCGCAAAGAGCTCTGGGGCCGGCGGGGCATGTTGTGCCGGGTACTAGACGGCGGAGTGATCCGCCGCGGCGATTCCATCGAAAAGCTCTCCTAAGATCATTCCTCGCGCCCGTTTGCCAATCCCACGCTTAGGACGTCGCACGGCGGAGTCCAACTCACGGTAGCTTGTCGAAAAAGAGATACATGGCGGCAATCCGGCCGTCCCTGGCAATGATGAAATCAGTACCAGCGTATGCTGGCGCGTCACCCGGGCAGCCCGATACCCAGCGGACCAGCCCGCCATTGCCCGATTCTGCGGGCTCGGTAGTTGGCTGATAGCGGAATTCAGGGTGCGTAGCTTTGATCACGCCCGCGATGCGGTCGATTTCGTCACGGCCACGATAGACTCCCTTGCTGGGGTCGTAGAAAACGCAATCTTCAGTGTAAAGCTCGTCGATGGCGGCGCGCCGGCGAGCGGGATCGTTTTCACCGAAGACCTCACGAAGATTGCGGATCAGCAAGGTCGATATGCTGTGCGGCATGGCTGGTCTCCTCTCGGCTTCGAGTGCGGCTTCTGATATCTCGGGCACGGAACGGCTATGTGGGCTCGGCGAGGGCTACGCATCGCCACGAGCTGACCGGGTCTCGAGCAATGTTTCGAGCACTGCGGGCCACCGATGCTCGAAGTCGTGGTCCTTTTGGAGTCCGCGCTCTAGTAGAGCCTGGATTCGCTGCTGCGTTTCAGGCCAAGTCAGCGCGGTCTCAAAAGAAGTGATGGCGGCGAGGAGCCGGTCGGCGGACGGCAACGAGACATGGTTGACAAGACTCTTCGCGGCGGCGATGGCGCGCCGGTCGAAGGAGGCGATC
Organism: Terriglobales bacterium; assembly: GCA_035569025.1. Taxonomy (GTDB): domain Bacteria; phylum Acidobacteriota; class Terriglobia; order Terriglobales; family Acidobacteriaceae; genus Acidiflorens. The sequence continues at coordinate 1,255 of DATMNN010000053.1, read as the reverse complement.
CGGCGCGCGAGCGCGTCGACGAAGCCATCCAGTTCGGCGTTTGGAAGTGCCCGGTTGACGTATCCGTATCGTTCCGCGGTGTCGCCGTCGAAATCGTTCGCGCCGAGAATGATTTCGAGCGCCCGACCGCGCCCGACCAGATGTGGAAGACGTTCCGTACCGCCGCCGCCGGGATGCAATCCCACCCCGACTTCGGGTTGGCCGAGTCGCGTGTTCTCGCGCGACGCGAAGCGCATATCGCAGGCGAGGACGAACTCGCTGCTCACGCCCCGCACGCAGCCTCGGATCTTCGCGATGGTGACCACCGGGGACTTGGTGAGACGCACGAACGTATCCATCAGGATCGGGAGGCCCGAAGCCCCGACAGCAGTCATGATGTTCCCTATCTTGCCGGTCAAATCAAAGTGGGCAAGGTAAAACGCGGGGTTTGCGCTTTCGAATACGACGACCCGCAGGCTCGGGCTGGCGTTCATTCGCGCGAGCAGATCCTGTAGGGCTTCGAATATGCTGGCGTCTACGATGTTGAAAGGCGGGTAATCGAACACCACCCTCCAGTACGCAGGCGTTTCTTCGATCACGCGCACGTGCGGCGCAGAACTAGCATTGGCCATATGTTTCTCCCTTCTTTTGGATAAGCGCAGGGATATTAAAATGACGACTGAGATAACCGGGTGCGCCGCCAGTCACGATGACAACGCAAACGTTGGGGTCTCCCGCGAATCCGTCCAACGGTTCGGTGAGCGCCTCGCCCATCTCCGCGTCGAAGTAGATGCGTTTTCCGCTACCAAGCATGATCACCGCAATTCCATCGGCGGCTCTTGTCGTCAGAACATCGGCGTTCATCGGGTCCTCCTGAGTTGCATTGGTTTGTTTAATTGCTCGTCAACTGATTGACTGGGCCGCCGAGGTGATGAGTTCTGCAACCTCCCTGGGGTGCGAGACCATGGCTGCATGACTCGCAGCTACCTTGCGGACCGTGGCACCCATTCTCTTGGCCATAAATTCTTCGGCTTGCGGCGGAATCATCTGGTCTTCGGTCGCAACCATGTACCACGACGGCAGATGTTTCCAGGCTGGTGGTCCGGATTTTGCGATGAACGAGTTGATGCTCAGCGGCTTTTGCACCGCAGCCATAACGCGGGCTTCGACCGGATCTGCGTCGGCGGCAAATGCTTTTGCGAAACCATCTTGATCGATCCAAAGAAAGCCATTCTCGTCGGGCGGACGTACTGCGGCGGCACCCGCTGGGGCTGGT